>CAZEGK010000001.1:0-134178 GCA_964512205.1 uncultured bacterium
CCCCATTTGATTATGCAACGGTCTTTAGCCCGAATAAGAAGGAAATGTACAAGGTAAGCGTAGAAAATATAAATTTTTATATGTGCAAAATTTGAGTAATAGTCCAATAACAGGCAAGAACGAAAAAATTGTAGAAGCTGCAGGCACTCCAGAAGAAAAAATCACGCATTATCTCTACAATAAAAATGGCGAGCTAGAAACGATTTCACCGACTTGATGGATACTGGTTTATTAGAGAAGAAGAGGTTCAAATATAAAGATGATTAATGTAACATCGCAAATTTTAAAATTTAGGAATTTTTTATTAGACTCATGGCATGATTTAGACCTTTTAATGTCAAACCATAACTGGGATGACGATGGGGGTTTTATTAGTGAATGGCTTCAAGTAAATTGGGAATTTCTTGTAGAAAGAGAGTTATTAGAAAAAAACAGGTTCCTAACCCCATATGCCTTTATCAATAAACGAATTACACATCCCTCTGCGCGCGCAACAAATGAAATTGTTATTTTTTCAGAGAGTAATAATGCTATGATTGATGCCAGCACTCGAAAGGTCATTTCGAGTCCTTTAAAACTCCACTTCGGGGGGTTTGTAAGCAAAGTAGACTCAGGCTATGGTATTTATCCCCCTTTTGACTATGTAACAGCTTTGGAGCAAAATAAAAAACAAATATACGAATTACATATTAAAGATGTCAGATTTGCTCTGTGTGATATCGATAAAAATTGAATTGTCCTCTTGTATAAATTATATTGACATCTGTTAAATTTTTTCGTCGAGACTTTATTTTATTACAAAACCTATTTACATAATGAGGGCAGATTATTGGATGCCTCTAATCAATCTATCTCCACATGATGCGAGACTGCATAACCGGTCAGCCATATACTATATGGCTTATTTCCGATGATCGGAAAATTGCTGTAAGCACTGATGTTATCCCATACCCGCTAAAAACAACCGCATCTGACGGAGCAGAAATAAGCATCAAAAGGCTAGAAGTTTGCGGCAAAAAAATTGAGTGTAAGGGAAGGCGCTTCAAAGATAAAGAGTCCCTCAAAATCACATCAGATGTGGGTGAGAGATCTTCAGAGACCACTGTACAATGCACGTCTGGCAAGTTTTGTATAGAAATAAATCCAGCCGCTTCCAGTAACTGGCATGGTCCAATCACACTACTAATCCATCGTGAAAATGGTGAAGTCCTTTCAATTTCATACCCAGTCGGCATTGAGTGTTTATACTCAAAACACATGTACGCGGAATCTTCCAAACTTCACAGAGAAGATTTTGATAAGTTTAACGAAGAAATTCAATTCTATTATGACAGAAACAAACTAAAGATTAGTTGATATTGAGAGTCTTTTGCAACACTCCATGCGGCGATTTTTATCGCATAGCCTTGCAAAAGGCTCTTGAAATTTATCAATTAAGACTCGGGGGCTGCAACCTCGAGTTTATCTTGAGAGAGCAATTTCTTGATTATTACTGTTTCTTTAGGATGCTTGTTAGTATCCAAATCAAAGGAAAATGCCTCTACATCTTTTATCAAGACAGTAATCACTGTGCCTTCAACGAAGCTGCCATATTTGCCATCTTCTTGCCTCATAGTTCCGGAAATTTTTGCTATCTGCGCACCTCTTCTCCAATCTGTAGTCATTACAGCCTGATCAATGCTATCGACATTGTAGGTCGTTTTTGATGAGAGAGGTTCGATCTTTATGGCTAAAAGATTATTAGAGATTTTTCTTTCAGCCGTTACCTTGACTGAAGCTGATCCACACCTATAGGTTGAATATCCATCCCTCATATCCATTCCAAGCGCTCGAAAGAAATCAGGCGCTTCAAGCTGCTTTGTTTTATTCAGAAAATCTTTCCAGACAGAACATGACTGTTCTCCATCTTTAGGAAGCAAGAGATTAATAAGAATTGTCGTACCAGTCTCAGAATTAAGCCCAATCCAGCCAAAATTGACTTTGGTTCCATCAGAGCGCAAGGATTCTACTGTAAGAACTGGATACATGCCCCAAGTATATTTCTTAACCTTGAAATCCTTTACATTAAATTGTTTAAACATATTTTCCAATTCACTTTCACAGGAAAATGTTGCACCTCTTTGTAGGACTTCAGATGAAAATCTAAGTGTGATTAACTCTGATGTGATACGTGCAGGATCAAAGTTAAATCTTGCAATATCTTCCTTTGTGCCCCAAAGAGCATGGCCAGTTGCAGAATATTCCCCTAAAACATAATGAGCAGGTATTGCAGGCTCAATAGCAGGAAATTCTACCCAGTCTTCTGGAATCAGCTGCTGAATACGTAAAACATTTTCTTCAGCTACCACCATCCTTGTACTAAGCAAAATTACAACAAAAAAACAAACTGTGATTTTCTTAAACATGTAGTTCTCTCCTTTATTGACTGCATTCCTCAAGCGTAAATAAATAATTTTAGTTCATGCTTCCTTTTTGACAGTTGAACTCTCTTCATTAACTATCCTAAAAGCTTCCTCGTACGTTTCTTCATGAAGCCTTTTCAAGGTGTAACGATCTGCATTGTCAGCGTAGTAATTTAAATCCCCTTTAATTGCGTCAGCTCCACACAACCTACCCAGTGCTACATCACTCGTATCAACCTGAGAAATGAACAAGCGGATCTCCACATTTTTTGCGGTAAACGGATGATTATGAAGATACGGTCGAACTTTTTCACTTGCATTAATTGCATTTAAGTATTCTTCCACGCAATAAACCAAAAGTTTTCTTGCGTCTTCTATATCGACTTCCTGATAATAACAAAATGACATTGCCATCATTTTGATGTCATCCATCATACCACCCCCAGTCCCTATAAGTATGAGGTTTTTTTCCCTTCTTATTTTTTTGGCGACTTTTGCTGTAATAGCATCGGCGACTTTTTCATAATCGGTCTCGAACAGTTCTTCTCTAAAAATAACGCAGCATAAAATTATCAATGGGACTAAAAAAAGACAACTTGTTAAATCAGATAATTTCATTATTAATTTCCATACTTTGAGATGTAAAACTCAATATGACGTTTTTTAACACTATCAAAAGTAGGACTTAAAAAATCGTGATCCCATAACGAAGCATCTTTGTGAGCTTTGAGGATGATGAGTTCGTTTCCGTAATGAATTTTTCCGTATATATCCATGTGTGTCACAACATCTCTAGAGCTTATGTAGTTATAGGATTCATAGCATAATTTTTTAGGAATTATAACAGATGGGGCAATTGCTACGACAATTATTTTATTGCGAATGGCTTTGTCTACGCTTAGAAGAGCATTTCTAAGATGGGTAGCAGCTCCGCTATGGCAGATTTCTAAAAACTTAGCATCCGGCCCCTTGGTTGCTATAAGCTCATTCCACTTCTCTACATACATGTGTGCAGGGGTTGACATTGTTCCGTTGTAGGCTATAATGCATTCTGGCAGATCCATGAAGATAGTGTTACTTGCATTATAGATGCCGTTGATCTGAATATCTCCAGAAAAATTGGTGATTTGTCTGCAGTTGTTCCTTGCTTGTTCAGGGCTATTGGCGATGCCGTTCATAAAGCCTATTGCTCCGCGTGCAAGGCTTTTGCTCCCGATCGCATACCTTTGTGATTTGGCAATTAGACCTCGTTCTTCGTATGTTGAAAAACCATCTATAGTACGTTGTGGCACTGCCTTATAAACATCTGATGAAAATCGGCCATCCAGATCCATGTTGTTAACAGGATCGCCATTACCATAGGAATAAAGGTTTAAAAGATGAGGGTATCCAACTGGATCAGGGCTTAAAAAACGTCCTGATTTTGGATTATAATAGCGCATTCCGAGCCAGATAAGGCCTGTAGGATCAACTGCGTGACTAACCACGTGAGTGACTGAGCATAGGTTACACAATCTGTTGGAGCGATAAAAGCCCCTTGCGGACCATATGATGAGGCAAGCGGCTCGGCAGGGTGAGTAAGAAAAGCCTCTGTTTTTTGAGCAAGCTTACCTTGATCGAATCTGTTTTTTACAGATTCATGCCTCTTAGAAATAAGAGGCATGAATGGGAGAGATGTTAGTTTGAGACGTGAACGTAGAAGGCTTTTGATGGAATGCCATTTGCGATCACTTCAAGCTTTGCTTTTCCAGTTTCCATTGGATAGCCTGCCCATGAAGTTGGGACATCAAAGTAGGTGTATACCTTCTTATCTGTTGCTGCAACGCCCATAAAGCTATGATCGTGGGTTCTGCAGTAAAAGACATGGCCACTATCTTTGAAGGTTAGACGAACGATTGGATAATTTGTCGCTGCATTATTTTCATCGTTTACGTTTTGAGCTTGTGACATGCCATTGAAGAGATAGCCTTTAATCTTGTAGGTACCTCCTGCTTCTAGATGCGATGGGCATTCTTTAATGCGTGGTCTCCACTCATTTTTAAAGGAGCGATCAGCCGGTGTATAAATCTCTACATCTCCAAACCAGAGATTGCAAGAGACTGCTTGACCTGTCGGAAGCAATGTCCCGCTAATTGCATAGCATGGAATATCCGGACTATTAACGGTAGGCTCTTCTACAATATGATTGTTTTTATCAAGCTCAAAGACCCTTGTCGAACTTAAGAAAATATTTCCTGATGAGTCTTCTGATGGCGATGCAAAAAGCAGCGTGTTGCCATTTGGCAGCAAGATTGCCGGCGAATCGACAGCACCAAGATTTAATGGACCAGCCATAGATTCAAGTGTTCCTTCTAAATAGTTTAAATTATTTAAAAGCTCTTGCCCTGTATAATAATCGGTCATAACGGATGGAATTAAGCTGCTCCCACTAAATTGAGCTGAATTGTAAAACGATCCTGATGAATCATAAAGTAGGCATGCGAGTGCACCTGCTGCTGCGGCATTATTACATTTTGTTTTCGAATTTCCATCTTCAAAATTATTAACATCTACTAACGCGATTGCTCCTGTTAGATCATTTTCAACAGCAGGTACTGCAGTTGCCGGATAGGCAAGCACAATTGGCGCATTAATTAAGAAAGAATTTTGAGAAGGAGTGTCTAGCCCTAGTAAAAAGTTCTTAAATGTTTTTTTAAACGGCGATTTTACTTTGAGCTTTGGAACATTTTGCGCATTGTCAAAAGGTGGAAATTTTGGCCCCTTTTTCCATTTGCCATTGCAGGAGTCGTAAATCGCAATATTTTCTGTACTTCCTAAGAGAACGACAGTTCCATCCGGACGAAGAAGGGTTGCCCCAAGCTCTTCAAAACCCAAGATCTGCAAATTTACCGGGCTATAACCTGCTGATGACCACGTGTCTTTTTTAGGATCGTAGATTTCAGCAAGCGCATTTTCCGGAAATGGGACCTGTTTGAAAAGTTCTGGATATTCAAACCATCCACCAAATGAGTCTTTTGTAAGAACCTTTCCCGAAGGAAGAAGAATCAATCCTGCCTCTAGGAAGAAGTCATGCTTTGTCTCTGTTCCCGTTTCTCTCCAGGTAAGTGTTTCCGGGTCTAAAATTGCCGCCTGCTTATTAAAGAGATTGCCTGCCATGAAGCTACCATCTTCGAGAATAGTGCTGGGGGAATCGCCAAAAGGATTTCCCGGACTATTGTCATAAAAGCTAAAAAAAGATGGGCCAAAAATTGGCGTCCAAAAATCCCCTACCGGATCATAGATAGCACCCATATTTGTATAGGTTTTATCAAAATCTGGTCCATTATACTCTCCGCCAAGAAGGATTATTCTTCCATCTGCCAAAACAGCAGATGCACAGTAGAGCGGTGCATAGCCATCTGGAAGAGAGGCAAGCTCTGTCCACGTACCATTCTCATAGCTTCCATAGATATCCGGCGTAAGCTTCCACGCCTGACCTGTGTAAGGAGGGCCATTCACATTTAAGACAAATAGTTCACCACTTGTCATGAGCAGCGGGTTATAGGCTGTGGGAAAAGGTGGTTCAAAATAATCTGCAGGCTGGTTGGCAATAAGCTGCCAGCTTCCCTGTGCAGTACTTTGTGAAGATGAGCTCGAGCTATCTGCCCATCCAATGGCACTCGTAACCAATGCAAAAATGCTAAATAGAGTAGTTTTATACACCATGGTATCTCCTTTTTTAAAGAACGCCACAACACTACTCAATTTTAATTTTTTTTTGCAAACTTCTTACTGGAGGCTAGCGAGAAAAGCTTCGGCTTTTTCAAGCTTTCTTGGATCGACACTATTGAGGTTTTTGCAAAGGACGCTAAGCCTTGGCTGCTTTCTAAAGAAAGCTTCATGCTTTTTGATAAAGCGCCAAAAAAGCCCATCCCAAATATCACACCAGGGGCCTTTTTTGTAATTGCTCATCTTAAGAATATAGCTCGAGCTGCAGATATAGGGCTTCGTTGTCATCAGTCCTCCATCTGCGAACTGGCTCATCCCATAGACATTTGGCACCATGACCCAGTCGTATGAATCAATAAACATCTCCATAAACCAGCGATAGACAGCGTCTGGATCAAATTCTGCAAGCAGCATAAATGAACCAAGTATCATAAGGCGCTCTATATGATGACAGTAGGCATATTGGTGTAGCTTTTTAATTGTCTCATCGATAGGAGGAATGCCGCACGTTCCATCATAAAATGATGCAGGTATTTTTCGCGTATGGCTCCAAAAGTTTCGCGTGCGCTGCTTAACATGGGCAACTTGGTAGACACCCCGCACAAATTCTCTCCAACCTACTATTTGACGTAAAAAGCCCTCAAGCGATGAAAGTGGTATATCCATCTCGTTTGCTTTTTCTAGCGTCTTTTGAACGACAACGCGTGGCGTTATAAGCCCAACATTGAGAAGTGGCGAAAGAAGCGAATGCATAAGGAGAAGCTCCCTATCTACTATCGCATCTTGATAGGGCCCAAAAAGTGCTAATCGACTATCTAAAAAGCTATCGAGCCATTTTTCTGCTTCTTTATGCGATGTAGGGTAGATAAAATGGTCTGCAAGGCCGATTGCTTCAGGAAACTCTTTTTCAACATACCTTTTTGTTTCCTCGATATATTCAGAATGACACGCTTTTGTAAGCGGTGGAATAAAGAGATCAGCTGGCACCTTTTTTCGGTTATCAGTATCAAAGGTCCATTTGCCACCAAGCGGTTTATCCCGCTCATCGAGCAGCAGAAAATCACTCTTTCTTCGGCTTATGTAAAAGGGAGTAAAACTATAGTGAGATAGCCTATCAAAGTATCTGCTAATTTCGCTTTTCGTACATAAAAAACCGGGCGAATCAAACACCCGCCGTTCAATTCCAAGCTTTTTGCAGCATGCATCTATTCGCTTATATGCTACAGCATCGACCGGGTCTACCATCTGTATGCACTTTGAGCACAGCTTTTGCAAAAGCTCCTGATAGTTTGCTTCTTTTGCATCTACATACTGAGTTTTCACTCCCCTAAGAGCGAGCATCTTTTCATACTGCTTCATCGACGCTCTATGGAATATAAGCTTTTGCTTATGAAATCGCGCGGGATACTGTTTATCGAAGAAAAAAAGCGGATCCTCAACCAAAAGGGCAAGATCAACATCCTGCAAAGCAGGGTGTTCTTCATAGAGCTGATGGGGCAAAATAAGCGCTACAATTTTGTTAGTCATAGAGTCCAAAATACTAGAGCGTGGATTTAATAGTGTCAACGAGTGCTTGGACGTTTTCTCGTGGGGTTTCTTTGTGCACGCCGTGCGAGAGGTTAAAGATAAAGGCAGGATCTGCTTTCATGCTTTCTAAGAGTGCTTTTGTTTCGCGCATGACAGTTTCAGGATTTGTGCGCAAGATGTCAGGGTCGAGATTGCCTTGAAGAGCGATATTTGGGAACTGTCTACGCGCCTCTTGTAATGAAGTATGACAGCTTAGTGAGAGGGCTGCAGGAGAAAGCGGAGAAAGCCGCTCAATGTTTGCCCGCCCAAAAAGAATTACGGGACATTTCTTTAGCCCTTTTACTATCTTCTCTATTGGTTTTTTTACAAAGCGATCAAACTGAGGAACTGCAAGGCGATCTGCCCAGCTTTCAAAAATCTGCACAGCATCAACACCTGTATCAATCTGTGCATTAAGGTACTCGATCGTAGCATCAGCTAGAACATCGAGTATCTTATCAAAGGAATCTGGATCTTCCAAAAGCCACCACTTTGCATCTTTGCAAAGATAGCTTGCAACAGTAAAGGGTGCACCTGCAAAGCCAATGAGGGGCACAGGAAGGCTTTTTTTAAGCAGCTTTATTGCTTGAAGGACGTAGGAAAGATTTGCTGTAACATCTTTTCTTTCGAGCTTCATCCCCTGTACAAGCTGATTTGTGATGATAGGCCCTACTTCATCTATAAAGCGAAGGTCAAAACCAAATGCTTCAAGGATAAGTAAGATATCAGAAAAGACGATTGCCGCATCAAAGCCAAAAGCATCTATTGGCTGATGGGTAATCTCTACAATAAGCTCTGGAGTATGGCATAGTGTTAAAAAGTCATACTTTTTGCGAAGCAATTGGTATTCATGCATGTAGCGCCCAGCTTGGCGCATAAGCCAAACCGGGGGTCTTGTGGCATGATTTTTTTTACCGAGTGCATCAAGAAAGATCATTACAAAAGTCGCTCTAAGATAGCATCTGTTGTAAAGCCAAACTCTTTTGCAAGGATGCTTGCAGGAGCTGATGCGCCAAAGCTTTCCATTGCAATTGCGATGCCGTCAAGGCCGATGTACTTGTACCAGCACATATCACCGGCAGCTTCAATACTTACGCGCCGTCCAATATCACCGCCAAGGACGCTATTTCTATATTCTTCAGGCTGAAGATCAAAAAGTTCGGTGCAAGGCATAGAGACTACGCGAGTAGGCTTTCCGCGCTTTTCAAGCTCTTCTGCAACTTCCATAGCAAGCGGAAGCTCAGATCCCGTTGCAATAAGTGTAAAGGCCGCCTTTGCACGCTCTTTCTTTACGATATAGCCGCCTCTTCCTACGCCTTCATTATAAGGTACAACTGTCTGAGGAAGATCTACTATATTTTGTCTTGATAAAATGATGCACGATGGGCCGTGATAGCGCAATGCACCAATCCATGCCATTTTTACCTCATGTATGCCTGATGGGCGAAATACGTGCAGGTTTGGAATTGCACGAAGCGATGAGAGCTGCTCGATAGGCTGATGTGTTGGGCCGTCTTCTCCGAGGAAGATAGAATCGTGAGTAAATTGGTAGACAACTCTTCGCTTCATCAGCGCGGCAAGTCGTATTGCGTTTCTCATATAGTCTGAGAAGGTCAAAAAGGTGCCGATATAAGGCTGGATCATATGCGTCTGCCTGAGGCCTGTTGCAATCGTTGCCATCCCGAATTCGCGAACGCCAAATTTGATGTTTCTGCCCTTAAAATCACCTGGAGCAATACTTCCAAACTTTTTCAGCATCGTATAGTCTGATGATGAGAGATCTGCTGAGCCGCTATAAAGCTGCGGCATCACATCTGCAAGGCAGTTTGTCACATCTTGCGATGCTTTTCGCCCGGATGTTGGCCCCTTGATCTGCAAAGCATTGAGCATCTCTTCGAGATTTTCAGGCAACTGATCCTTTGCCATGGTGTCATACTCTTTTCTCTTCTCAGGATAGGTTCTTGACCAGCCCTCAAAATCTTTCTTCCACGCATCTTCTTGGGCGCTATCTTCGGAGATTTTTTTGGCAAAAAAGTCAGAGACTGCTTGCGGAATATAGAATTCATCAAGCGGTATGCCAAGCGCCTGCTTAGTTGCCTTTACTTCATCTTCCCCAAGTGGAGAGCCATGTGCTTTTGCTGATCCTGCCTTATGAGGTGAGCCCTTACCGATGACGGTATGGCATATGATCATTGTAGGGCGAGCTTGATTCTTTCGTACATTCTCAAGTGTTGTATGGAGTTCATCAAAGTCGTGGCCATTTACATCAAAAACATCCCAACCGTAGGAGAGATATCGCATTTTTGTATCTTCGGAGCAGGCATCGGAAAGAGGGCCATCGAGGGAGATCTTATTTGCATCATAGAGAACGATAAGGTTATTGAGCTGAAGGTGACCCGCGAACGAAGAAACCTCTGCTGTGCAGCCCTCCATAATGCAGCCATCAGAGACGAGCACATAGACCTTATTGTCAAAGAGCTTATATTCTGCTGTATTAAATTTCTCTGCACAGATCTTGTAGGCAAGTGCCATTCCAACACCATTGCCAAGCCCCTGTCCAAGGGGACCTGTTGTTGTCTCTACACCATCTGTTTCGAGTGACTCTGGGTGACCTGGTGTATTTGAATGAAGCTGGCGAAAGCTTTTGAGATCTTCTAAGGATACTTTATATCCAGCAAGATGGAGGCAGGAGTAGAGCAGCATAGAGCCATGCCCTGCAGACAAAATAAAGATATCTCTATTTGGCCAGTGAGCATTTTTTGGATTATACTTGAGCAAATGGCCAAATAGATACGCGCCAATTTCTGCGCATCCCATGGGAAGGCCAGGGTGTCCAGAATCTGCCTTTTGCACAGCATCCATCGAAAGTCCGCGAATCGTGTTTGCCACTTTTGATAGAATCTGCTTGGTAGACTCATCTAGAGGCTTTTCTGTTGTAGCTTGTACCATATATTTTTCCAGTTGCAAATAAAATTGTTTGTACGTTAAGCATAAAATGGTACCTCTGAAACAAGAAAAGTCGCAAGGAAGAAATACGTTTATGGCAATTCTCGCAATTTTGATACGTCACGCAAAACCAGATCTTGAAGGAAAAGTCTCGGAAAGCGGCCGCAAAATGCAAAAAAAAGTAAATGAATTCCTCAAAAGCTTAGAGATTGAACCGACAGAAATTTGGACATCCCCAATTACCCGCGCCAAAGAGACGGCAGCACTCGTTGGAGAGCTTTTTGGCAAAGAGCCAAAAGAAGACTTTGCCCTCAGCGAAGTTGAACTATTTGACGAATTGGAAATCACTGCTAAACTTTCTGAGATGCCAGATGAAAGCACTGTGATCATGGTATCGCACGGCCCGCAAATCATGCGCCTTGTCTCCTACTGGATAGGAGCTCACATACTTCCGGGATCTCCCCCAACAAGCTCTGCCACCATCATCGAATTTCCCGGCAAAGTCCAAGAGGGCAAGGGAACCCTCGTCCGTCAAATCACATACAGCGATTTATAAGAGAATAAGACAGAGGCAGATCCCAAAATGTCGTGCAATTTGGGATCTATGTCTATTTTTAGAGGCAAAAAAAATAGCTTAAAATACCAAAATGTCGTACAATTTGGGAATAGAGTCTATTTTTTGCACAGGGGTGTTCATGTTTCACAAACGTTTTTTACAACTGCCACAAGATCATAGTTTTTTTCTTTTGGGACCAAGAGGCGCTGGTAAAAGCACCCTGATTAGACATCAATTTAATCATGATGCATGCATTATGTTTGATCTGCTAGAGGCAAAATTTGAGGATATGTTTGCAAGAAATCCTGATGAGCTCAAAAATATTGTGCTCGCACTACCAAAAGAAAAGACGCATGTAATCATTGACGAGATCCAAAAATTACCAAAGCTTCTTGACATCGTACATCAACTCATTGAATCTACGGACAAGCATTTTGTCTTAACAGGTTCAAGCGCACGAAAATTAAAGCGTGGCGGAGCAAATATGCTTGCTGGCCGTGCATTTGTGTACCACCTTCATCCACTAAGTATTTTTGAATTGGAAAATGAATTTATATTAGATGAGCGTCTTCAATGGGGAATGCTTCCAAAAATAGTTGAATACAAACAGGACATGTTTCGTAAAAAATACCTTCAGACTTATGCCCACACATATCTCAAAGAAGAAGTTTGGGAGGAACATTTTATACGAGAATTGGATCCCTTCCGAAAATTTCTCGAAGTAGCAGCTCAGATGAACGGAAAAATTATTAATTACTCAAATATAGCTAAGGATGTCGGGGTTGATCACAAGACTGTTGAAAAATACTATACCATCCTTGAAGACACCATGCTTGGATTTATGTTGGAAGGATTTCAGCATTCCTTTCGAAAACGCTTAAGCACAAAGCCAAAGTTCTATTTTTTTGACACAGGTCCCACACGAGCTTTAAGTCGAAGATTGTCAATCTCTTTGCAGCCTGGAAACAGTGCCTATGGCGACACTTTCGAGCATTTTGTAATTTTAGAGTGCCTAAAATTAAGCAGCTATTTCTTTGAGGAATATCGCTTTAGCTACCTAAAAACTCAGCAAGATGTTGAAGTTGACTTGGTTGTAGAACGACCTGGGTTACCTTATCTTTTTATCGAGATTAAAAGCACTTCACACATTACCAAGGAAGCAATTTCTTCATTTTGGCATCTAACTAAAGAATTCCCTAATTGTGAATCTATCTGCTTCTCAAACGATCCATATGAAAAAAAGTGGGACCACGTGCGCGCAATACCTTGGAAGGAGGGATTAAAACGCTATTTTATGCCACAGAGTGGCAATTGATAGTAAATCCCCCTCGAATACATCGATTATTTTTTTAATTCGGTAACAAGGTGTATAGCGTTGTAGACCTTTTCTAATGCTTCTATTATAGCATCTGAATGAACACTAATCGCTCGGGACTCTCTTTCATCATGGCAAAAATGGGAGATAAATGAGTAGCGGTTGCCATCAAAGATAAGACCGACAATCTCACCTCGACCATTTATTACCGGGCTTCCTGAGTTTCCTCCAATAATGTCGTGCGTTGAAACAAAGTTCATTGGAGTGAGCATAGTAAGGTTTGGTTTTGCCTCTTTCCATCTTTCGGGAAGCAGGTAGGGCTCATGCTCTTGTTCTTTTGCAAAGAGAGAGCTAAAAGTAGTGAACGGGGCAAAAGCCTGGTAGCCCTTCATCATTCCGCAAGAAAGCCTTAGCGTAAAGGTGGCATCTGGAGAGAGCGCTTTATTTGCAATTGATGCATAGCAGGCCTCCTCAACGCTTTTGAACTCCTCTTCATAGCGCTTTCTAAGAGCTCTTGTATAGGGATCAATCATCTCGGCAAGTAGTGTAAAATCATATCCTGCACTCTGGACAATCTGTACCGCTACATGCTCACTTCCAAGCTCTTCCTCTAGCATTTTTACTGCTAAATGAAATTTTGCCATCTCAAACTCTGGATAGATTGGCTCAGTGGAGGCAAGCTCGCGCTGCAATGATTCAAGGTTGCAATCTTGATATTCCGGAAGCCGCATCTCATTTGGCTTTTGAAGCTCTTCAGCCATGCGCACAAGATGCCTTGCTTTACTTACATATTTGCAGCCAAGAAAATTCAAAAATTCTAAAAAGTAATATTCCTTGTAATAGCCTGTAAGATTGGAAATAGCCTCTTTGAAACGTGGACACTCCGGATAGCGATCTATTCCGATGCCATCGAGTAACTTCTGATAGGTTGCTTTGTAGACCTTTTGGGCATTTAAAAGGCTTGCAAGATCATCTTGGGCAATTCTGGCATGCTCTTCACTTTTTTTACTAAATTCTTCAAACTCCTGGATGCGGCGATCGAGTTGTCTCAGCGCAAGTGGATAGCGGACATCTCGCAAAAATTCAAGGTGAGCATTTGTAAGCATGCGATCTGTTTTTCCGGGATTTCCGATTACAAAGAGCGCTTCATCCTCTTTAGGACCCTCTTTGCTCCAAGCAAAATAGTGAGTATGTTCCAAAGGCTTTCCATCTTCATAAACCCTCAGAAAGGCAACATCTAAATTATGCCTTGGATATTCAAAATTTTCCTCATCGCCGCCGAAGAATGCAATCGCTCGCTCAGGCGCCATAACAAGGCGAACATCTGTATATCGTTTATAGAGATAGAGGTGATAGAGCGCTCCTTTGTAGAGTGTGACGATTTGTGGATGAAGACCCGTTTCCTCTTTTGCCTCTTCGCAAATGGCAGCTATCTCTTTTTGCCTTGCGTCATCACTTTTGCAGACTCTAAGACGATCCGTAACATCTTGTATTGAAATAAGCTGATCTGCAAAAAAATTGGGAAGATGAAGTTCCTCATCATATGCATGTGCAATAAAACCATTTTTTATAAGATCTCGCATTTCAGTTGAGACATCATGGATAGCAGAGCGCGCCACGTGATGGTTTGTCATCACAAGTCCATGGGCAGAGACAAAAGAGCCAGATCCACCAGAACTTAATCGAAGCGAGCACTTTTGCATATGGTCAATAAAAGAAGCATCGAGTTGATACGCAGCAGGTACCATATTGAGTGGCCACATACCCTCATCAGCGGCAAGATTAGCACCAAGGAATAACAATAAAACTAAAATTTTATTCATAAGCCTCTCCACAGATAATGCTGGATGCAGTATACTACCTGCGATATTTGTATGAAGGAGAAAAAATGCTACAGACTAACGATGTCAGAAGACGCTTTTTAGAGTACTTTAAGAAGCATGACCACGCCCAAATCCCCTCTTCCCCTGTCGTTCCGCACGATGATCCTACTCTCCTCTTTATAAATGCAGGTATGAACCAGTTCAAGGATGTCTTTCTCGGAAAAACATCCCGCGACTATACAAGAGCCACTACCTCGCAAAAATGCATTCGCGTTGGCGGAAAGCATAATGACCTTGAAAATGTCGGCCATACAAGACGACACCTTACCTTCTTTGAAATGCTCGGCAACTTCTCCTTCGGCGACTACTTCAAAGAAAAAGCGATACAATTTGCCTGGGAAGTATCGACAGAAGTTTTTGGCTTTGATAAGGAAAAAATTTGGGCATCAGTCTTTAGAGATGATGATGAGGCATATGAGCTTTGGAAAAAATACCTCCCTGAGAGCCGCATTGTTCGCATGGATGAAAAGTCAAACTTTTGGGCGATGGGTGATACCGGCCCATGCGGTCCATGCTCAGAACTTCTCTATGATAGAGGCGATGCCTATAGCAATGCAAATAATCCACTTGAAGATGAATCTGGAGAGCGCTTTTTAGAGTTTTGGAACCTTGTCTTTATGCAGTATAATAGAAGTGCAGATGGCAAACTTACCCCCCTTCCAAAGCCATCTATCGATACGGGAGCCGGGCTAGAGCGCGTGATGAGCCTTATCCAAAATAAAGAAACTGTCTTTGAAACAGACATCTTCCTCGAGCTCATCCATGCAATAGAAAAGGAATCCAAGATCTCCTACAGTGCAGAAAATGCAGCGCCATTTCGGGTAATAGCAGACCATCTTCGCTGCCTTGCCTTTGCAATCGCTGACGGTGCGCAGCCTTCAAACGTCGAGCGCGGCTATGTGCTTCGCAAGGTACTTCGTAGAGCCGTTCGTTATGGCAAGATGCTCGGATTTGAAAAGCCCTTTTTAGCAAAGATCCTCCCCACACTTATATCGAGCATGGGATCAGACTACAAGGAACTTGTCGTTGCTAAAGATAAGATTGCAGAGATCCTTACCCTAGAAGAGGAATCATTCTTTAAGACACTACGAAGAGGCGGCAATATCCTTAGCCAGATTATCGACTCCTCAAAAGGCCAGATTTCAGGTGCTGACGCATTTAAACTTAAAGACACCTATGGACTTCCTATCGAAGAGGTGCAGCTTATCGCAAAGGATAATGGCCTCACTGTCGACATGCAAGAATTTGATAAGTTAGAAAAAGAAGCTAAAGAAAAGTCAAAACAGGCACAAAAAGTTGTACAACAAGAAGTGAAGGAAAATGTCTTTCAAGATTTTGTCGCAAAAAATGGCACATCGCATTTTCTTAGAGAGCTAAAGGGATCAGGGAAAGTCACTGCCATAATCGCAGATGGCCACTTTGTCGACAGAATCGAAGAGGGTCAACAGGCAGATATTATCCTAGACCAAACAACCTTCTATGCGGAAATGGGAGGACAAGTTGGAGACATCGGCGAGCTTGTCAAAGAGACAACCTGCTTTTCTGTAGCAAACACCGTAAGCCCCTATAAAGGCGTTATTAGCCACAGAGGAAAGCTTACCTCCGGCCATCTAGCCCTTGGCGATGTTGTAGAGACAGAAATAGATGCCAAAAGGCGTCAAAAAATAGCAAATAACCATACCGCAACGCATCTCCTTCACTGGGCGCTTCACGAGGTGCTTGGCGAGCATGTTAAGCAAGCTGGCTCTGTCGTAGAACCAGCAAGGCTTCGCTTTGACTTTAACCACCATAAAGCCCTCACTAGAGAAGAAATACAAACGATAGAGATGCTCGTAAACGAAAAAATTCGACACGCGGCAAACGTCTCTTCCTATGAACTTGCCTATGAGGACGCTCAAAAACGAGCAGACATCATCCAATTTTTTGGTGAAAAGTATGGAAAAACGGTGCGCGTTATTGATATCGATTTTTCCAAAGAGCTTTGCGGCGGCACTCACACCCATAATACCGGATCGATTGGCTATTTTCGCATTACCAAAGAGAGCAGCATTGCAGCAGGTGTTCGCAGAATAGAGGCAGTATCGGGCCATGAAGCAGAAGAATTTGCCTATGAACACGACAGCCTCATTCAGCACATTGCTGATGCTCTAAAGACGCCGCCAGTAAAGCTTTTGGAGAGAATCGAAGCGATGCAGCATGAGACAAAAAAGCTCGAGCAGGAGCTTAAAGAGCTCCAACATGAAAAACTCAAAACAGTTGCCCGCTCGCTAGACTTTAAAAAGAACAAAAACACCTCCTACTGCGTCACAAGCGTTGATATTTCTCCAAAAGAGCTTAAAAATCTTATGGATGCAGTATGCGAGCTTTATCCCGATGCACTTGTAGCACTTGCCTGCAAAGAAGAGACTAAGGCGCATCTTTCTATAAAAGTTCCTCAAGCACTTGTTGCTGCAGGCCTTAAAGCAAATGAGCTTATAAAGCCCGCCCTTACTATTCTTGAAGGCTCAGGCGGTGGAAAGCCTGAGCATGCTCAAGGAGCAGGAAAAGCGATAGACAAACTGCCAGAAGCACTCGAGAAAATCGAAAATAGTCTTTTATGAACATAGAGGGTGTTTTTACAAAGGCATTGCAAGATGAGCTCAAAGAGGGCTCATCGCTTCTTATTGAAGAGCTTACGCCTCCGACAAAGGCCTATGTACTTGCAAAAGCAATAGAGACGATAAATCGTCCTCTGATCGTACTAACCGGCGCCGGAGTCGAGGAGTTTAAGCTCTACAACGACCTTCCCTTCTTTTCAAAGTATGAGCTTTGCGAGCTTGCAGCTTGGGAGATGCTTCCTTCAGAAAATATCGCCCCAAGTCCAGACATCGTTGGCGCCCGCTTTAAAGCTTTAAAGACAATACAAGAATCAAAAAAGCCCTGCATTATCCTGACGACGCTTCAGGGAGCACTTCAAAAGGTGCTTCCTCCAAAGAGTTTTTCCACAATTTTTATGACGCTGAAGCGAAAGGACAATAGGCGATTTGATGAGATGCTCTTTCGCCTCGAAAGACTAGGCTATGAGCGAAAACCTGTTTGTGCAGAAAAGGGGGAATATGCCTATCGCGGAGGCATCATCGATATCTTTCCGGTTACAGCGACTGAGCCCTACCGCATTGAATTTTGGGAAAATGAAATTGAATCGATCCGCGCCTTTGACCCTCAAAGCCAAAAAAGTGCTCACCTTGTAGAGGAAATAGAGCTATCGAGCGCAAAAGAGCTAGAACTCGAGCAGGGTGAAGAAAAGCTCGCCACGCTCTTTGACTATGTCAAAAATCCCCTCGTTGTCTTTGATGATCTTGAAGCATTAGAAGATCGCTATGCATCACTTACCTCACTTGGTGGAACCTCTTCTAAAACCTTTATGGGCATAGAAGAGCTTTTGGATATTGCAAGCAAACAGCAGGCTATCTACCTTACCTCAAAGCCTATCGAAGCACTCTCAGAGGTGTCAGCAGATAAAAAAATACGCTTTTATTCAAACACGCAAGGGGCGCAAACGATCAGCTTTGAGATGTTCCTTCGCACACTGTCTGCAAAAAGGCTGCCGTCTCAAATGCAGCCGCTCGATACTTTTTTTGAACAGAGCTGCAACTTAGAATATACACCCTCTGGCGATGAACTCATCACGTGCCTCGAGCAGCAGCAAGAGCAAGACCCCTACGAGATCTACTTTATTGCGCAGTCAGAGAGTGAAGAGCTAAAGCTTAAAGAAAAAGAGATAAAAGGCCGCGTTCACTATGTGAGAGGCTACCTTTCTGAAGGGTTTGTAGCTAAAGATGCAAAGATTCTCCTCTTTCCGATGTCTGAGCTTACAGGACGGACAAAAATACGAAGAGAGCGGCAAAGGACCTACTATCAATCTGCAAGCTGGGATGCTTTTGACATAGTTCCGGGAGAAAGCGTTGTCCACTTTAACCATGGGATCGGTAAATTTTTAGGGGTAGAAAAGCGGCCAAACTACCAAGGGGTTGAAGAAGAGTACTTTCTCATCGAATATGCCGAAAAAGCAAAGCTCTATGTACCCCTCACACAGGCACACCTCATCACAAAGTATGTAGGTGCGGGAGATGAATCACCAAAGCTTCATGGCCTTGGCAACAACCGCTGGAAAAAATGCCGTGAGCAGACAGAAAAAGCTATCATTGGCTATGCCTCAGACCTCTTAAAGTTCTATGCAGAACGAGAGCTGCAAGGCGGCTATGTCTTTCCGCAAGATAGCAAAGACACTGCCCTTTTTGATGAAGAGTTCCCCTACATAGAGACCGACGATCAGCTTAAAGCGATCAAAGATATAAAAGAAGATATGCAGTCTGACAAGGCTATGGATAGGCTCGTCTGCGGAGATGTGGGTTATGGCAAAACAGAAGTTGCGATGCGTGCTGCCTTTAAGGCGGTAGTAGATGGCAAAAAGCAAGTGGCAGTACTTGTGCCAACGACAGTACTTGCCATGCAGCATTATGAAAACTTTCGCGATAGGATGCAAAGCTTTGGCGTTCGGGTCGAAGTGCTTTCTCGCTTTCAAACGACCCAGCAAATTAAAAAGTGTGTGGAGCTCATCGAAAAAGGGGCCGTTGATATTGTTGTAGGCACACATAGGCTTTTGCAAAAAGATATTAATTTTAAAGACCTTGGCCTTATCATCATCGATGAAGAGCAGCGATTTGGAGTAAAAGCAAAAGAGCATCTCAAGCGAATAAAGGTTGGCGTTGACTGCCTGACGCTTTCTGCAACACCTATTCCCAGAACGCTCTATATGTCTTTGGTTGGTGCAAGAGACCTTTCTGTCATTAGCACGCCGCCGCAAGACCGCCTTCCAATAAAGACTATTATCGCAGATCCAGATGATCAGCTTATACAGACGGCGCTTCTTAGGGAACTCAATCGCGATGGACAGGTCTACTATATCCACAACCGAATCGAAAGCATTTTTGAAACAGCATCTTACATACAAAAGCTCCTTCCAAAAGCACGAATTGGCGTAGGACATGGGCAGATGGATGGGGATGAATTAGACCTTGTCTTTCACGCCTTTAAAAAAGGTGATTTAGACATACTCGTAGCTACATCTATTGTTGAAAATGGCATAGATATCCCCAACGCCAATACGATTATCGTCGACAATGCAGATTGGTTTGGCATCGCAGATCTCTACCAGCTTAGAGGAAGGGTAGGACGATGGAATAGAAGAGCATTTGCCTACTTTATTGTTCCAAGACGAAGAAGCCTCTCTGATGTTGCAAGAAAGCGTCTAGATGCAATAGCACAGGCGGGAGGTTATGGCGGCGGGATGCGCGTTGCAATGCGCGATCTTGAAATGCGAGGAGCAGGTGATATCATCGGCCTTGACCAATCAGGACATGTGAGCACTATCGGCTTTCACCTCTACTGCAAACTCTTAAAACGCACGATCGAATCGCTCCAAGGAAAAGCGCCAAGCTACACCTTAGAGACTAAAGTTGAGATTCCTTTCGATGCGCGGCTTCCTGACTACTATGTAAACGAAGTATCTCTGCGCATGGAAATCTACCAGCGCCTCGGCGATGCCCTATCAAAAGAGGAGGTAGATCAAATCTTTGATGAGGTAAAAGACCGCTTTGGGCCTCTTCCTGAGCAGGCAAAGTGGCTCTATGCATTAAGCCGCATACGAGTCTTTGCCGCACAAAATGGGTATACACACGTTAAAGTAGAAAACGCAAGCCTTGCCTATGAGCGTAAAACCGGCACAAGCTCTACCACCAATCGCATACTCCTTCCCAAAATCAGATCCCCCGAAGATCTCGAAAAACGAATCTGCTCGCTTCTCCCTACCTAGAAGCAAGATATTCAAGTCAGACTCCAAGCACAACCATCAACGATATTTGGTCGACAGTAAGGCCTTATTTTAACGCAAAGTCTCAAAAAACTGCTCAAAATGCACTATTTATAGGCGTTTCTCATGCCTACATATTAAAAAAATCAGAAGCTATAAAATATTGATTCATATATAATACTTTATAATTATGAGGTAGTATGAAAATTGGCAATCTTATTTCAATTTCTTTCCCCTGGGATAATTACAGAAAATATACTGAAAAAGATCCTATTCTCAACAGCATTAGTAAAGAACATTTTATTTGGGATCGATTTTTGCATTTTTTTAGAGGAAAATCGGCCCTGTATTCTACTATTGAGGAAAAAGCAAAGGAACAAAATCCTGCTAAAGGATGGAATGAAACCCTCCCCTTTGTCTCATCAGCTCTTACTTGTAGCGAGTATCACCTGCTCAGAAAAGACCTACGCACTATAATAAAATCTTTATCAAAAGAAGAACTTGGCACTTTATTTAATGACCTTGTCGAACGCTCATTCGAAGATGATGGCCTTATCGGCATTAGACGGATACTTACCCTCGTTACCCCAGATGAGCTAGAAAAAACCATACTTCAAGAGAGCTCATCTCCAAAAGAGACTTTATACGCTTTTAGGATCGCCGCAAATGAATATAAAAAGCTTACAAAAACCCATGAAGCTACCCCTATCGAGTGGTATGGAAATGCTGTCATTAAGACGATAAGAGGCACTATAGATGCCATCTTACTTTCCTTTCGTATTACAGATGTTTCTGCAGATGTTACGACAAATAGTGAAGGGACAGAAAAATGGCAAGCCTACACAAAACTCATCGGCCTTCCACTCATACTCTTTGGCGCTCTTTTAACCTTTTTGCCGCCCCTTACTGCACTTATCGTAGCAGGCGCAATCGTTGCAACACTGGCTACTGCTGCCTTTGCCTATGTAAAGTGGCTTAGACAATCGCCCGATACAATCGAAAACACAGTAAATCTTACTATAGAGGCACAGCTTGGAAAACTAGCTCCCGTCTATGCGCGCGATAAAGAAATCGACGAGATCCTCGCATCTCTTGCCTCATCAAGTAAAGAACATCGCTCGCACCCCCTCCTTATAGGTCCATCAGGAGTGGGAAAAACAGAAATCGTACGAGGCATTGCCCAGCGTCTTCTCTCCGGCAATGTACCAGAGAGCTTAAAAGGAAAAAAACTCCTCCACATAAATACGCAAGAGCTCTTTGATCGAGGCGCCGGGATGTTTGGCGGACAGGGCGGCGCTGGCAGAATGGGCGGAATGGGTGAACAGGGGCTTCAACGAATCCTTACAAAAATGAATGAAAAGCAAAGCGACTACATCGTCTTTTTTGATAATGTCCATGCAGCAATGACAAAGCGTACAGATGCAGCAGAAAAACTAAAAATGGCTTTAGACATTAATCCAAATAGCCTTCCTTACTGTATTGGCGCAACGACTGAGCAGCATTATGAAAATCATATGGCTGAAGATCCAGATTTCTTAAAACTTTTTCGCAAAATTCAAATCGCTCCTCAGACAAAAGGGCAATCAGTACTCATTTTACGCGAGATGCTCAATCGCGAAGCTCCAGAGCTTACTATATCAAATGAAGTTTTAGAATATATCTACGACATCTCTTGTGAAAAGCTGCCAAAACTTGCCCAGCCTGCAGCCTGTAAGCTCCTCCTTGCCAAAGCAATCGGCACCCTTTCCCATCAAACAAATCCTCATTTGCAAAAATATCGAGACAAACTCTCCGAAATTGCGTCCTCCATTCGCGAATCACGGGATACATCTTATGCAGCCAAAATTTCAAAGATTCAAGAAAAAATCAGACTGCTTGAAGAAAATGAAAAACAGAGCAATCAGCGCATCAAAAAATTGCATAGTCTCATTAAATGTAAAAAAGAGGAGACAAATGCACTCTTTGAAAAAACAGATGACTATAACCACTTTCTCTTCTGGAACTACCTGTTTCTGCCAAAGCTTTCTCAAAAAATCACCACTCTTCAAGATGCTTGCCAAGAGACAAGAAGCTCGCGCATTGATAAGCCCCTTATCGACAAACTCATTTGCGAAATTTCCGGATAGCCTTTTACTCCCGCTATAGCAGTAATTTCAATGCTAAAATAGATAGTTTTCTTGCAAAAAATCTATAAATCCGCTAAAATCACTGTTATAGCGGTAAAAAATATGGATCATCAAAATGTTGGGGAAATTATACGCTTTCATCGAAAGCAGGCAGGCCTTTCTCAAGAAGAGCTTGCTACACTTGCAGGCATTGGCAAGACGGCAGTCTTTGATATAGAAAAAGGCAAGCAAAGCATTCGCTTTTCTACACTCCTTAGGCTGCTACACGCGCTAAATATCCAACTTAAATTTGAAAGCAAGATGATGGAGCATTTTAATGAGAATAGCTAAAGTGTTTGTTGATGGAACACTTGCAGGTCGACTCGTAGAATACAGACAAGGCACACACTATCGATTTGCCTATACAGCTTCCTATAAAGGGCCCTCTGTTTCTCTAGAAATGCCAACTACTCAATCTGAGTATGTTTATGATAAGTTTCCCCCTTTTTTTGAAGGGCTTTTACCTGAAGGAATTATGCTAGAAGGCCTCCTTCGTCAAGCAAAAATTGACGCAGGCGACTACATGAGCCAGCTTATTGCTGTTGGTCACGACCTTGTTGGAAATGTAACAGTAGAAGGCACTGATGAATCGCTGTCCAATAATGTATGAACTTATATCAAGTGGCCGCTACTCCAAAACAGGCCTTAAGCTACTTTCTAAACGGCTTACTGATCTTGTCGACTTTCCTTATAGTGCTCAAGAGCAAATTATGCTTGCCATGCAACTTGCCACAAAGCTTTCCATACAGGGAGTACAGCCAAAGCTTAGCGTGAAACTAAATTCCACAAAAAACATATTTGAAGTTGTAGAATCTGGAGGCACCTTTATCGTTAAGCCTCCTCACCAGATTTATCAGGAAGTGCCAGAGAATGAAGATGTCACCATGCGACTTGCCAAACATTTTGGCATAGAAACTCCCCTCCATGGCTTAATGTACAACAAAGATGGCTCTAAAAGCTATTTCATAAAACGGTTCGATAGAATAGCCAAGGGGCATAAAATCGCAGTAGAGGATTTTGCCCAGCTCCTCAACAGCTCAAGAGGCACAAAATATAGCTCTAGCATGGAAAAAGTAGCCTCCGTGATCGAAAAACACTGCACCTTTCCATTACTAGAAAAGCAAAAACTCTTCCGCTTGACTCTCTTTTGTTTTCTTATTGGCAATGAAGACATGCACCTCAAAAATTTTTCCCTGATTCGAAGAGATAACAAAGTAGAGCTCAGTCCTGCATATGACCTTCTCAACACAAGTATACTGTTTAAATCGGGTGAAGAACTTGCTTTACCTCTAAATGGAAAAAAAAGCAGGCTAACGCGAGATGATTTACTTACCTACTTTGCAAAATCCTACCTCGCGCTTTCGGAAAAAACAATACAAGAAGAGCTTACTAACGCACACTTGCTACTGCCAACTTGGGAAAAAGAGCTCGAAAACAGCTTTCTTTCTGAAGAGCTAAAGCAAAAGTATTTGTTACTCATAAAGAAGCGCCTTGCGAGAATTAATTCCTTCAATTGAAATCCGTAACAAGCTAATAAAGATTGTAGCATTTTATCAAGAAACTGGCTTTACTGCAGAAAAGGATTTATATGGCCTACATTACCTTTCGCATAAAGCCAGAAGCAAAGGAGGCGTTTAGTCTCTGGCAGGCAAAACTTCATGAAGTAAGCACACAAGCTTCTGGATTTTTAAGCC
Source organism: uncultured bacterium (assembly GCA_964512205.1). Lineage (GTDB taxonomy): Bacteria > Chlamydiota > Chlamydiia > Chlamydiales > FEN-1388 > SZAS-7. The sequence continues at coordinate 24,087 of CAZEGK010000001.1, forward strand.
TTCAGCTACTTGCACCAAATGGTGTAGATCATGAATGGCGTATCATTCACTGTTTTAGAAGCCGAGATGATGAACTGGCATGGAATCAGTCAGATAGAAAGAATGCGCTTTTTAAAGAGCTCTCCCCTCTTGTTAACGGGCCAATTGATGAGACAGCTCGCGATAAAACATCCGTTACTGAAGTATTTGTAACTGAGGTCGCAAAAGATCAAGAAGAGGCCTATAAGCGCTGGCTAATAAAAGTGAATGCAGTGGAATCGAAGTTTGAAGGATTTCAAGGAGTCTATTACCAATTTCCAATGAAAGAAGGTTCAAAAAATTGGCTCACCCTTCTTCATTTTGATACAAAAGAACACCTTGATATTTGGCTCTCATCTGACGAGAGGAGAAACCTTTTAGCAGAAGCCACCCCATTTATCAACTCTCTTGATAGCCACCACATCCATGCTGGTTTTTCCGGCTGGTTTACATCAGGTGTGCAAAAGCCTATACCCGTCTGGAAGCAGACAGCGCTTATACTACTTGTCCTCTATCCTATTGTCATGCTTGAGATTCGATTTTTAAATCCTCACTTAACACACTTATCCCAGCCGCTTAGCATTTTTATAGGCAACGTCATAAGCGTCAGCCTTATTTCATGGCCCTTGATGCCAATTGCAATACGATGCCTCAACTGGTGGCTAGAGACTGAAAAATGGCAAACCAATATCTACGGCTCTACTTTTATCCTCTTCTTATATCTTTTAGAGATTCTTGCATTTAGTTAAAAAGCAGCAAAGATTTGCTCTTTTTTCCCACTCGGTGTACCTTGTAAAAAGGAGAATAAGCCTATGAAAAAAGCAGTAACTACCCTTCTTGCGTTTGTACTACTCTCTACAACTATGCAAGCAGAGCGCATGAAAAAAAGAAAACCACGCGTGGAACAGGAGCTTACAGCTCGCCTTAACCTGATTAAAAATCAGATGCAGGCCATGGTCTCTACTATGCAAGAGCAGCTTACGCCCACCCTTCCAACAGCCATTGCAAAACTACCCTACACCATCTCTCAAGCTGGAAAATACTACATTCCAAATAACCTTACCTTTACAGGCAGCGGCCCTGCTATTACCATCGCATCCGACAATGTCTCACTAAATTTTTACAATAATGCCCTTATTTTGACAAATCCTGGAGCCTCTGGGATTTTGATAAACAATGCCAAGGAATGTACGATCGAAAATGGGATCATTCAAGGTAAAAATGTGGGCCTAGCTATTCAAAATGCTGCAGGCATTCATGTAGAAACCACCTTTTTTAACAGCTCTACCGTATCCTGCCAAGGCTCCCATAGCATAACATTTGATACCGTAAGCTTTGAAGGTGATGGTCAAAATGTAACTCCTGCACTCTCTATAGGGCAAAATTCAGAACATATAACCGTTACACATGCCACCTTTAGCAACTGGCTGAATTCAATCGAAGCTGCCGATCTTTCAGGATTTCAGATCATAAATACGATTGTACAGGGAGAAGGGAATCTCCTTACTATAGGTGCAAGTAATGTGCAAATCCAAAATTCAACCTTTATGGGCGGCACCACCCTTTTTGCAAATGGCTCTGGAGCCCTTTTAGAACAGGTTCTTTTTGACTGCGAGGTCGATATTAATGGCTACAGCAATATACTAGCAAAAAACTCTGCAATACTCTCAGATGGCGATTTTGGTCTTCATGTTATCGAAGGCTCAAATAGCAGCTGGATTGATTGTCAGTTTAGCAATGCAAAACTTGCAAACGTACAGCTTGAAAAAGCAACGGGCTGTCTCCTTAGCGGATGCAAAATTATTGATTCTCAGCAAGATGGAATAGTACTCACTCAAGATGCAACCCAAAATGCCGTCATTAGCTCTGAAATCAGCAATAACGTACAAAACGGCTTCACAGTAGCACTAGGAGCTCTAAACAACCAGTTTCAAAGCAACAATGTCTTTGATAATGGAAACTATGGCATCAACATTTTAGAGCCTACAACCTCCTGTTTTTATAACATCTCCTGTAACAATAAAGGGGCAGACTGTCCTGGTTCATTACTAGATCCAGAACAAGCCCCCGGCGTATCAAATCTTGTTCCAGGCTCAAACATTTGCTGCATACCTTAAAAGGAATTTTGCAATGAAAAAATACCTTCTTCCTTTTTTACTGAGTACATCACTCTACTCCTCTCCTACGATCGATCAAAACTGTCAAAATGTGCTGCAGCAATACACCCAGTTGCAAGATCTTATTTATGAGTCTCTACCTATCGATCAGACATTTGTTATAAACCAGCTTCCTTGCAGCATCACTCAGCCAGGAAAGTACAGTGTCATGCAAAATCTTAGCTATTCAGGAACAGGCCCCGCCATACAAGTCTCTGCAGACAATGTCTCTATAAACTTTCACAACTACTCGTTAACGCTTCAAAATGCCGCAGCTGTTGGAATCCTTGCACAAAACATTCAGGAATTTAGCTTAGAAAATGAGGTAATTTTAGGCACAGCCACTCAGCCAATTCAGCTTGTGAATGTTTCAAAGGGCACTATTTCAAATGTATATACTGCTAGCCGCATTCAGATAACAAATTCAAGCGATATAGAAGTCAGCTACTCTCATTTTAATCAGGGAGATGGGATACTTGTTCAAGATTCATCCCACATTAGCATAGACTCCTGCACCTTTAACATAAATGGTATCACTATCGAAGGAGCATCTAAAGAAGTCATTATCACAAATAGCAGCTTTAGGGGGTGCGAAAATGCGATTTATGCAGCATCCGTCGATGGGATGCTTATAGAAAATTGCAAGTTAACAGGCTCAAATACAAGTAAAACCCTTATTCAACTTGGATCAAGCGATACCTCAGCAGATGATGTCATCATAAGAAATTCAAATCTTATCCAAAATGAGCAAGCAACTGGCTTTGACGGCATACTCTTTGTACAAGGAACAGGCTGTCTGCTAGAGAGCTTAGTAATAGACACAGTTGCAGATGCTGCCATCCATATCAATGGCAATTATCAAGATGTTGTCGCCTCTAGCTCCATCATAAAAGGCAGCAATATCAACGGGCTTTTTATTGAAACAGGTAGTGAAATTGTGTTTGATGGCTGCCAAATTTCAGAAAGCGCAGGAAGTAATGTCAAAATGCTCGAGGCGCTAAGCTGCACCATAAAAAATTGCATGATATTTGATGGTGATAACGGCATACATATCGATTCCACTACAGGTGGTGGAAAAAATAGCGTCTCAAACAACTACATCTACAACAACAAAAATTTTGGCATTTTGATTGATGATATGAGAAAAAATAGCGTTATCAACAACAGAGTGTGGTCTAACGCAACAGGCATTCAAATCGCCTTCTCAGACTACACAGAAACGCTCTTTAACACCTCGTGCAACAATAGCGATCAAGACTGCTCAAACGTTTATCCCTACCAGGCGCCAGGAGATGCTGCTGTTATCCCAGGAGCTAACCTCTGCTGCTCAAACTAAAAAATTTCACCACAGAGACACCGAGACACTGAGAGATCTCTCTGTGACTTTGTGCCTCTGTGGAGAAATAAACTCACACACCTTAAATAAAAAAGGCCCGGAAGCCTAAGCTTTCGAGCCTAAAAACAAAAGGAAAAATTTTTGAACGTTACGCGCCGTGGGCGAGAAAGTCGCAAACCATTGGAATATCTACTTCGAGAGGAAGTGAGATTTCTGTCATGCTTGGAAGAGCAAGAAGCTGGCCTGAAAAGCTTGTAGCATCTTGGCTCATATACGCAGGAACAGAGCGGTTTGTGTTTTCAACAGCTTGCTGTACTGCTTTTGACTTTTTTGAGTTTTCTTTTACGCTAATAACCATGCCTGGCTGCACTTGGAAAGAGCGGCGGTCTACTCGCTTGCCATTTACATAGATATGGCCGTGAGCGACGAGCTGCTGAGCTTGGAATATTGTGCTTGCAAACTTGAGGCGATAGACAACATTATCCAAACGGCATTCAAGCATTTGCAAAAAGAGTTCTGGTGTATTTTTGTGGTGACGAGCAGCTTCTTGGTAGTAGCGAAGGAGCTGAGATTCAGTCAACATACCAAAGCAAGCTTTAAGCTTTTGCTTTTCTTCGAGCTGAATGCCGAAGTCTGACTTTTTCTTGCGCTTTGCGCCGTGCTGTCCAGGAGGGTTAGCCTTGTGTGCTAACGGATTGTGGATTTTACCAAAAATGTTGATGCCAAAACGGCGGGCCACTCGGTTTTTCGGGCCTGTATAACGTGACATGTGCGATCCTCTTAATTCATAAGAAAGGAGCAAATATCTCACATTTGCATTTTTTTTGGCAATGGTATTTGCGAAAATTTTGCACTTTGGTCTTCAATATCGGCTTTTAAAAAATCTCCTAGCATATATTCATGGATAAAGAGCGGGTTTCCGGCAAGATCCCACTGACTATCAAAGCCATGGCGCTTTCCATCTTCAAGACGAACCTCACGCTTTAACCCGCCGTGCGGGTAATAGACCATAATTTTTCCCTGAAACTTTCCCTTTGAATAGCCAATTTCAAGGTGAATCGCGCCATCAGGATAAAAAAACTCCTGCTTTCCATCCAGAAGGCCATTCACATAATGAAGCTTTCGGACCACTTGGCCCTTTTTATCATAAAAAAACGCATACCCCTCCCGCTTTCCCTCTATAAACTCACATTTTGCGCTTATAGTGCCATTTGCATAATAAGTAGTAGAGATCCCGTGCAGTTTTTTCATTTGCCAAACTGCTCCATAATAAGAATTTGGTTTACAGTTGCCACATCTTTTAAAAAGAGGATTCGCTCCTCTCTCTCTTTTTCAGGATCTGCACCAAACTTTATGCGATAATACTCAAGCTTCATGCGCATTTTTTCAAACACCTCGAGAATATATACATAAGCAATCTCCTGCTTAAGCTCTAACTCAGTGAGAAGGTCATTTGTCCCCAAGTAGCTCTTCACGCGCTCTAAACTTTCAAGCATCTCGTGAGCAAGCTTTCGAATTGTCTTTGCATCAGCTCGTACTTTGCCCGCTTCCTCAATTGCAGTATGCACCATCGCATCTAAATCATACTGCTTCGCCAGGTATTTTGAAGCCGCCTCTTCAAGCGTCATGCGATCTAGCCCCTCAATTCCCAGGCCGCCTCCCGTTGCATTGATAAACGTAGTTTTGGGCCTCTCTTCAGCAAAATCCTGGATCCATTTTGCCTCCAAAATCCATTTCCAGGCAGACTTTATGGGATTGCCATCAATGTCTTTCCAAAGTATTTGCTCATCGTCTGCTTGTGCGGCAAGGGCGGGAGATTCTACACCCGGTGCGTAGCGCTCATCCTGCTTGCCAAATGCAAGGTCATAGCCTACAAGTATAATAGGGTTGCAGCCAAGCGTTTCAGCTATTTCAATTATAAAGTTTGCAACGCTATGGCCACCGCCAATAATAGATCCCGGTATATGGAGTTTTTCTTCAACCCAGTCCGTGATGTTATAGCCATCTCCACCCTTTAGATAGAGACGAGGCCCCTCAATAGTCTTTAGCGATTCATTGAGCAGTCTTGCCCTATAAAAAAAGGGCAAATGAAATGCAAGGGCATCCCTAAATCGAATATACTGCAGGGGATTAGGATCTATCCCCGCTCCAAAATGGGGCTGTACACCCTTTGCCATGAGGGCATTTACACTTGATCCGCCAGAAAATATCAGGGCCCGGTCTCTATTTTCAGCAAGAAAGTCAAGCTGCGTCTTTAGTGACGGCCCCGCGGCAACGACTATTGCGGGAATGTTTTTAAACTTTTTTTCAAGCTTATTGCCTTTATAGGATCCGGCAAGATAGGGAAGGTTTTTCCAAAAATTTCTAAAAAAAGAAACGCCATAGCCCATATATTCATCGAGGATGATGTGGATATCTGATGTCTCATACTGAAGACGTGCTTTTATTTCTGAAAAGATCTCCCCATTTTTATGAGGAGATGAGGCAATGAGCATTTTCTTGCCATATGCTGCCCACGCAATGCTTTGAAGCACCTCAAGCCCATCTGCAGAGTTTTCCAGATAAAAGAGATGAAGCTGGGGATGGGTAAGAAGATGTGTTGCCATATCTTGCTCTAATACGTGCAAAATAATTCCCAGATCATCTTCAAGCAAAATAAGCTTTCTTGAAAGATCTTGCTCAAGCCAGCTTTTGAGTGCAGAAAAACTACCTTCTAGCCCGTAAAGGCAAACGATATCAACCCCATCCAATGGGAGCGTGGACTTCCACTCTCCCATCAATTTTGGCTTTTGGATATCGCGAGCAAGGAGTGCAGCCCCTTTAGGATTATGGGCTCTAAAAAGTTCAAGATTATCGTTAAAGGGCTTTCTCATAGGCTATAGCTGCTTCTTCTGGCTTTTCCTTTCTCTTTGGGAAAAGGCCATCCTCTCTTGTCTTCACCGCCCAAAGAGGTAAAAGCAAAAGCGATGATAGAGCCCCGCACACGGCAAGAGCAACAAAAAAACCATCCCATCCATAACTTTGGATAATAAGGCCAAGTGGATAGCCTGCAAAAGCAGCTCCAGCATAGGCCCATGTACCGGTAAAACCGCTCGCCGTAGCTGCTGCTTTTTTGTGTGAAAGCTCTGCAGCGGCCATGCCGATTAGCATTTGGGGACCGAATATTAAAAATCCTATTACAAATAATAGAAGGGAATCAAAAAAGTACGAGGCCTCTGTTAGAGAACTAAAGACCAAAGTAGCAACCGAGACGAGAATTGCAAAAAGCACATTTATGGGACCTCTCCTTCCCTGAAAGATCTTATCCGATGCCCAACCTGCCACAAGGCTTCCAAAAAAACCGCCTATCTCAAACCACATGACAATGCCTCCAGAGCCAAGCTGCGTGTAGTTCTTTGCTTCCACCAAATAAAGCACTGTCCAGTCATTTACAGCTTGCCGGATTACATAGACAAAGAAGTAGCTTGCCCCCAAGATCCATATGAAGGGATTTTTAAGTACATGCTTAAAGAGAATTTCACGAACAGAGAGCTCATGTTCATCTTCACTTCGAGATTTTTTGTCTGGATAGTCATTACGAAAACGCTCAATCGGGGGAAGCCCAAGCGATTGCGGAGTATCTCGCAGGCGATTCATTAAAAAAAGGCCGACTCCAATGCAGATAAGACCCGTTACGTGCATGGCTGGACGCCATCCATATGAATGGGCGAGATATCCGACGACAAGCGGAATGATGGCACCGCCAAGGTTATGCGATGTATTCCAAAAGGACCACCATCTCCCCCTTTCAGTATGAGAGTACCAGTGGGTAAGAAGCCTTGCACAGCCGGGCCAGCCAAAACCTTGAAACCAGCCATTAAGCCCCCAAAAAATGGCAAAAAAGAGAAGCGTGGAGCTAAAACCAAAGCAGATGTTAAAAATACCCGTCACTATCAATCCTACAGCCATAAAGTAGCGGGGATTTGAGCGGTCTCCGATGATTCCATTCATAAACTTGCTAATGCCATACGTGATGGCCATCACGCTTCCTAAAATGCCAAGCTCTCCCTTTGTAAGGCCAAGATCTTGCATGAGCGTGGGCATAGCAAATGTAAAGCTTTTACGGGTAAAATAGTAAAAGGCATACCCCATAAACATCGAGTAAAAGACACGGATACGCCAGTATTTGTAACTACTTTTTACTTCTTCGCTGTCTGTCAGCTCGTCAATATGAGGAGCTGGTCTAAAAATGTGTAGTAAGGACATTTAGGCTACCTCAAAATAATGAAAATATAAGGGACACATAGGGCTAGAAAGGGGCAAAAACCGCATCCTAGCAAAAAACCTATGTTGGCATCCAGCCTTTTTTTCCACCCATGCCCTTAAACTTGCCCTTACGATGGATTTTTTCCTTACCTTTATCTCTAAGTTCACTCTTCACTGCCTTTAAGGTCTCTTGATCTTGTTGCATAGATTGATAGATGCGCTCTCTTGCACTTTCGCAGGTCTCTTGAAGCATTTTCATTCGATCAAAGATTTTTTTCTGCTTGGGATCGAGCGATTCAAGCTCCTCTTGGGTAGGCCGAACCTCTTCAGGAGTGAGGTTAAACATGGCAAGATCGGTGCGATAATTTGATTGAAAGAGCTCAATATCCTTTTGGATTTGCATCAGTTTTTTGTGCACTTCTACAAAGGATACCTCGGGCTTAAGATCCTTCTCTTCACATTCTAGAGTAAATTTTACAAGATCCTCGAGCTGCTGCACAATTGCTGTTACATCTACAGCGTCCCCTCTTTCTGGAACTTTATCTTCTGGAGTTGAGGCCATGTTTCACCTAATTTTTGCTTAAATCCGGATCGTACCATATCAAGTTATTTTTTCGAAGCTCGGAATCATATCATGGCTTTTTTGTGTAGAAACATCAAAAAAAAGAAGCTTAGAAGGCGATACAAGGGCAATATATGGTGCGCCAAGATAAAAATTATAGCCTAAAAGCTGCCGTAGCTCCCTATCACTAAACGATTTAGCTTTGCACTCAATCAATAGAAGAGGCTCTAAACCTCTTTCTGAACATTTATAACAGAGAATATCAACTCTTCTATTAGGAAGCTTCTTTTGCTGCGTACAAAGCTCTGACAGTTTTTTTTCCACCACCACTAAGGCCTGTGGAAAATCGAGTAAAAAAAGAGAGGAGAGTGTGCTTTGACGCACTCTCTCCTCAGGGGTTTCTTGTACTAACTCCTTGCGTACTTGGCAATAGAGCTCGCTAGTAGGCCTCGATGACACCGTAATTTCCATCATCTCGGCGATAAATTACCTTTAATTTTCTTGTTTCTTCATGTCTATAGACCATCGCAAGCGACTGAGAGAGCTCCATCTTCATAATGGCCTCATCATCTGTTAATGTCTTAAGCTGTTGAGGCTCAACCTTAACAATCTCATGCGGTTGTAGAATAGTATTGTATGTCCTTGCATTTTCCCCATCGATGCCGTCGTTTACTTCCTCTTCGTCTACAATTGGACTATAGACTGTTACAGACATCTCATCGACTGGATGATCTTTTGCATGATGCTCATTTAATCGTCTTTTATACTTTCTGAGCTGCGACTCGATTTTGTGAATTGCTAAATCAATTGATGCATACATATCAGTCGTTGCAGCATGGCTCTTAATCAACGTATGGCCATATTTCATGACAATGTCTACTCTATGCTCGAGCTTTTGGATATCCATAGTGACGACTATGTCAATGATGCGATCTCCAAAGCGCTCTAGCTTGGCTAATTTTTCCTCAGCATAGGCCTTCATAGCATCAGTGACATGTATATGGCGCCCTGTTACTACGATATTATATCCCTGTCCGAATTCTGCGATTCTTTGCTTTCGAGTAAGAGTCTCTCTAGTCATGACAACCTCCAGATTTTTACAATAGGTAGAATACCCTTGGTATCCTACAAATTTATTGTAGCTGGCTTTCGGCTTAATTTTCCACCCAAAACAGCATTTCCTAGCTGGCCGCAACCTGCCATAATAGATCTCCCCTTAGTGCGTCTAAGTAGCACTCTAAGCCCCTCTTTGCGAAGAAAAGCCGTAAAGGAATCAACCTGTTCATTATCAGGGATTTGAAACCTGTCATTAGACTGTGCGTTATAAGGAATGAGGTTAATTTTGCAAGAAAGATCTCTAGCAAAATCTGCAAGCTCCTTTGCAAACTCTAGAGAATCATTTACCCCTTTCATAAGTACATACGCGAGAAGCACCTCTCGAGAGGTTATCTCTGTATATGCCTTAATTGCCTCCTTTATAGCTGCTAAACCCTCTTTTCGATTATGAGGCATCAGTTTTGAGCGCAGGAGATCATTTGGGGCATTTATTGAAACTGCGAGATTTGGCCGTATTTCTTTTTCTTGGGCAAGGCGCAAAATTCCCTCAATTTTGCCGCTTGTCGATACAGTGATACCATGCATACCAAAGGCAAGGCCATTTTGATCCGTGAGGATGCGGATTGCCTGCTTTACCTCATCATAGTTATCAAAGGGCTCGCCCATACCCATGAAGACCACATTTTTTACGCTAATACCTAGCAGAAAACGAGCTGCAAACACCTGAGAGACTATTTCTGCTGCAGTAAGATTTCTGATAAGCCCCATGCGACCTGTTTCGCAAAAGGTGCATCCCATACGGCAGCCCACTTGCGATGATACGCAAAGTGTCATAAGCGTTTTCATAGGAATGGCTACGCTTTCTACCATCTTGTCATCATGCGTACGGAGCAAAAACTTTTGCGTATCGCCTTCTTTATGTATGTGCGCAATTTGAGGCAGACTCCACGTACATGCCCCTACAATACCATCAACACATGCTTTTGCTTGAACAAGAGAGGGCGCATCTAAAAGGAGCGAGCCCTTCTTATACCAATTTCGATACAGCTCTTTTGCCAAAAGCTTGCCCTTAGCAAAGTGACCAGAAAACTCAGACTGTGTATAAGAAAATATATTCATAAGAAAATCGCACCGAAGAGGGCTCGAACCTCTAACCACCTGGTTCGAAGCCAGGTACTCTATCCAGTTGAGCTATCGGTGCATAAAATGGTAGTAGTAGAGTATCATGTTTTACTTATTATGACAATGCAGAAGACAGAAGCAGTAGTAGGGATAACGCTCGCTAGCTTTCCCTTTCAAGAAAATGCGCACATCCTTTCTATTTTTTCAAAAGAACATGGAAAAATTAAATGTGTGACAAAAAGCTATTCCAAATCAAAAGCAAGAGGCTTCTCGCCCCTGCTTGGCGTGGAAATGGTGGTGATACCTTCTGACAAAGAGCTCTGGAAGTGTAAAGAATGTATTGTCACCACATCCTATCAAGCACTAAGGCTTTCCCTGACTCACCTTCGCTTTGCCGCAGAAGTAACAGATCTCATTAACCGCCTATTGCCTCTTCAGCATCCAGTACCGGAACTTTACGCACTCTATAGCCAGTTTCTAGCAGATATTGCCCATATGGAACCGGCACATAGCGCAGCGTGTATTTTTTTAGAAAAACTTTTGATTACTGAAGGAATGCTTGATAAGGAAAGAGGACTATCGGATCTCGGCTATTACACCGAACTTGTACATATTGCGAAAGGGGGGACTTGAACCCCCACGAGGAAACCCTCACTACCACCTCAAAGTAGCGCGTATACCGATTCCGCCACCTTCGCATTAGGATGGGAAAGAGCTTACAAAAATAACGATTTTCGCGCAAGCCAAAAAAAATGAACATTGCTTCACCGGAAATTACAGCCTCCTCAATACCTACTTTTGGTCCCTTCTTTACTTTATTAGTACGCGTATGCTAAATTTTAGTGGTATGATACCAAAACGCTGCGTTGCTTACTGCACAGCTACAAGCTACAACATAAGACGCCTTCAAGATGCCCTCAAGGCTCGCTATAAGGCAAATCTCTTCAGGGATGTCGTCCATTTTGAACTCGAGGCCGCTACCAGCCACTCAGACGATGTCAAAGATGTATTTTGCTTTCCTTATGGCGCTGTCGTCATGTGGGGCCTCAATGTAGATGAAGAGCAAGAATTTCTTATACAACTTAAAGAATTTCAAAACGATTCGCAAATAATCTATGAATGCGAATTGATGAGCTTTACCTTTGGCCATGTCGCAAGAATTAGCGAAGAGGTAGTCGAACTTCCTGATACCGATGCACTATCTCGCCTTGCAATATCGCACGGGCTTGCACAGTCTGTTCGCCTTGCAACCTTCGAAGCCTTGATCCAAAAGACAATCGATAAAACAAAGAATATTCCTGAACAGCTTGCCCTTCGCGGTAAAATCCCCCTTTCAAAAAAAGAAATCCGCAAAAAAATGGGAGAGCTTTTTTTGGAAAGAAGCTCTGTAAATTTGCACTTTGACATCCTTGATGTTCCAGAATTTTTTTGGGACCATTCTGAACTTGAACCACTCTATGTAATGATTGCAAATCACCTCGAACTTGAAACGCGTGTCGAAGTACTTAACCAGCGCCTCGATATTGTACACGACCTGTTTGAGATGCTTGGCAACGAACTTAATCACCAGCATTCAAGCAAGCTTGAATGGATCATTATTTGGTTAATCGTGATTGAAGTGATTTTGAGTATCGCTCACTTCGCATGAAGCTATTTGCCTGTTTCCTCATACGTTTGTATCAACTCTGCATAAGTCCACTTCTTGGCTCATGCTGCCGCTTTACACCAAGCTGCTCTGAGTATGCACTTGCTGCGTTCAAAAAAGAGTCTTTTTTTGTTGCATTATGGCTTACATGTAAACGACTTGCAAAATGCAACCCCTGGTTTAAATCACCCCCACAATAACTCTTCAGGGCACTAATTGGAAAAATTTTCATATGTGCTTGCAAAATAAATCTCAATGCGTTATGCATGTTGCTGCATTTTGTTTGAAATCTCTAACGAGAGAACAAGTTTTTATGCCCTTTTTAAGGAGGACGGTATGAAACAGAGTACAAAGACCACCTTGTTTGCACTTTCAGTTGCAATACTTGGACTTTCAGCTGCGTATGCATGCAAAAAGCCAATCGTGCAAAAAGAAAAAGCATCGCACATCGTAGTCGACCGTTTAATTAACCAGCTCGTCTGCAAGTTTGATGTACGCTCACGTAGTTCACAGCACTACCCACGCGGCATCGTTGGCGGCAAGCGCGGCGGTGATGATTACACAATGAGATCGTCTAGTAGCAAAGCTGTTGTAAAGCGTGAAGGACTTCGCCGTGGTGAAGTTCGTAGACCAGCTGGCAGCGATGTTCACCCATAAGCCACAATAAAGGCTTAGGGTGATGGATAAAGGCTAAAGGATAGTAATGCCTTAGCCTTTTTTCTGATCTTTTGGTGGAATTTTCAAGGTCGACCCTGGTTTTAGGGAATCCGACGAGAGTTTATTATATTTCTTAAGAGTTTGAATATCGATCCCATAGCGCTTTGATAAGTGCCATAGGGTATCTCCCTGCTGGACTACATGCAGCTTTTCTTTGGGAGGCTGTGGAACCTGCGTGAGCTTTTTCTCTACTTTTTTTGCAGCTGGAGCTTGAGTTTTTACAACAGGGACTTCTGCTTCTGGCTTTGTCTTTCCAAATCTCTTCAAAATAGTATTTCTTGTCTCTGCTTTAGGATCAAGCTGCAGCGTATCGCAGAGGAAAAGAAAGGCCCTATTCCAAATAGCTTTAGAACGAGGGCTATCTAATAGCTCTACTGCATATTCTTTGGCAAAGGATGGGTTGGATTCAAGGGCACCAAGTAGTAAAAGCACCTGTTTATCGGAAAGTGACTGTGCGGAAAAGCGAGGATCTGTTTTAAAGAGCATCTCAGCCGAGTGCGGCAGTATCGAAACTAAAAAGCCGCGGCGAACTTCAGGAGAAAAATCTTGTGCCTTGAGCATCTCTTGGTGAAGCTTACCAATTTCTTGATATTCAATTTTTTGTAAAAGCTCAAAAATTGCATCTCGAGAGATATCAGTGCCTCTTGTAAGCAGCATTTCTACACTGCGATATTCTGCAGTTTGGAGAATGGTATCCTTTAGAAGTGGGTCTTGCGATTCTTTATACTGCACAAGCAGCCCTTCGCACGTTTTTGGAAAACGCTCGCTCTTTGCAAATAGAGCGGCGCTCTGAAAATCTTTTGCATCAAGATCGGGATAGAGGACGATTTCTTCCGATATATAGGTAAACAGCCGCCGCACGGGTATTGTATGGCCGACTGCTCGTGAAATATCAAAGTAGTGTCTATGACCAAGAAGGCTTAAAGCAAGCGCTTGCTTTGTATAGCCGCAAGCGACCGGTGTTTCATCGCTAAGTGAAGCAACAAGAGCCTCAAAATCGAGCAGTTCAAGCTCTTGCAGGCTTTTTGTAAGTGTCGGAAGGTCTTTGCCTGCCTGTCTATAGAGCTTTGATTTTTGCGGCCTGAAGGAGCTTACAGCCAAAAAGGAAAACCCTCCCTCTTTCCACTCATACATCCCAAAAGAAAGAAGGCTAATATTTAAAAAGCAGCTTACCCCAAGAAGATAGCCAAGGCGTCTTGATCGTTTTCGGAAAAATTGCTCTTGTGACATTAGGTAAACGCTTTTAGTAAATGTTCTGTTTCTGTCTTTATGGCAATAGGAAGTGTATCTCCAAAAAGAGCAAAGTAGGAAGTAAGCTCTTCAGCTTCCCTCTTCCAGCCCTCGGTATCTATTGCAAGAAGCTCATCCATTGCATGCGGCTTAAGGGTAAGATTTTGGCAGTCTATGCCATCTGGCTGCGGCATAAAGCCTATAGGTGTTTTTTTTCTCTTTGCTTTTTTGTCTATGGCATCAAACATCCATTTGATTACTCGAATGTTGTCTCCAAAACCTGGCCAGAGAAAATCGCCCTCTTTGTCCTTTTGGAACCAGTTCACATAAAAAATTTCGGGAAGTTTGCGGCCTGGCTTTTCTTGTGAGAGCCAGTGGCTAAAATAATCGCCCATATTGTAGCCGCAAAAAGGAAGCATAGCGAAAGGATCATGTCGCACCTTGCCAACTGTCCCCTTTGCTGCAGCAGTCATTTCGGATGTCATAGAAGCTGCAAGGAAAACGCCATGGGACCAGTTAAGCGCCTGCCTAACTAAAGGTATGGTATGCGATCTTCTTCCACCAAAGATAATACCAGAGATTGGCACACCTTCTGGCGCATTATATGAAGGGTCAAGGATTGGAGACTGCTTTATCGAAACAGTAAATCGGGAATTCGGGTGGGCAGCCTTTTGGGAAGAATGAGGACTCCACTCTTCACCTTGCCATCTTATAAGATGTTCTGGGGGCTTTTCTGTCATCCCCTCCCACCACACATCGCCATCATCAGTAAGTGCTACATTCGTAAAGATGGTATTTTTCTCTATGGTCTTCATTGCACTAGGATTTGACCGAACAGATGTCCCTGGCGCTACACCAAAAAATCCAGACTCCGGGTTTATTGCATAGAGCCCTCCATCTTTTCCCCAGTGCATCCAGGCAATATCATCACCTACGCACTCTACCTTCCAGCCAGCAAGTGTGCTCGAAAGCATAGCAAGATTTGTTTTGCCGCACGCACTTGGAAAAGAAGCTGCAAAATAGCGCTTTTCCCCTTCTGGATTTGTAATTCCTACAATCAGCATATGCTCTGCAAGCCAGCCCTCTTCAAGGGCCATCTTTGAGGCAAGTCTGAGGGCAAAGCTCTTCTTATTTAAAAGTGCATTGCCGCCATAGCCTGATCCAAACGACCACACTTCCATCGTTTCTGGAAAGTGAGAAATGTAGAGGTTTTTTGTGTTACATGGCCAGGCAAGATCTGGTTGATCCGGCACTCCTACGGAGTGGATGCAGCGAACAAAACCATCTTCCAATTTATCGAGCGCCGCTTTTCCCATATGAGTCATGAGGCGCATATTGGCAACGACATAGGGAGAATCTGTAATTTCTACACCAACGCGAGCATGTGGTGAATCTATAGGTCCCATGCAAAAAGGCACGACGTACATAGTGCGTCCTCGCATGCAGCCTTTAAAAAGCTCATGCAGTGTTTTTTTCATCTCTACAGGGTCTTTCCAGTTATTTGTAGGGCCTGCGTCTTGAGGATCTTTTGTGCAGATAAATGTGCGATCTTCAACCCGGGCGACATCATCTGCATTTGAACGGGCGAGAAAACTATGCGGTCTTTTTTGAGCGTTAAGTGGGATAAAGGTTTTTGTTTTTACTAAAGCATCTTCGATCATACGATTTTCATCGTCAGATCCCGTAACAATATGGGTGGTAAGAGGCTGGCAGAGTTCTTCAACCTCCCGTATCCAGCTGCTTAATGAAGACATTTAGTTTACAAGGCCCCGCTTCTTTTTGAACTTGTCAAGGTGCTCTAGCGCTTTTCCCGTGCCAAGACATACGGCAAGAAGTGGATTTGGCGCTACGATGACGGGAAGGCCTGTCTCTTTATTCAATGCCTTATCAAGGCCTCGTATGAGAGCGCCGCCGCCAGCTACCACCATGCCGCGCTCGACAAGGTCTGCGGCAAGTTCAGGCGGGCACTTTTCAAGCGTAAGCTTTACACCATCGATAATCTGCTGGATGGGCTCTGCAAGACATTCTCTAATTTCAACAGAATTGATGCGGCGAGTAACTGGAAGGCCAGATACCTGATCTCGTCCCTTCACTTCCATCTCAAGCTCATGCTCGCCAAGTGGGAACGCGGAGCCGATAGCGATTTTGATCTCTTCAGCGGTGCGCGGGCCGATCATCAAATTGTAGGTGCGGCGCATGTAGTTGATGATGCACTCATCAAATTCATCACCGGCGATTCGTATAGATCTTGACTCTACAATACCGCCAAGAGAGATAATAGCAATTTCTGTTGTACCGCCGCCAATATCAATAATCATGCTGGCAGATGGCTCATGGACCGGAAGATCGACACCAATTGCAGCCGCCATCGGCTCTTCGATCAAAAGCACTTCCTGGGCGCCTGCATGAAGAGCGGAATCCTCAACAGCTCGCTTTTCAACGCCCGTAATACCTGATGGCACAGCGATAAGTATGCGCGGACGAAAAAGGGATCGGGCAGGGCTTACGCGGCGTATGAGCGCTTTTAACATGCCCTCTGCAATTTCAAAGTCAGCAATAACGCCATCCTTCATCGGACGGACAGCATGGATTTTTCTTGGGGTTTTACCAAGCATGGATTTTGCCTTGTGGCCAACGGCAAGCACTTCATTTGTCATAGAATCAACAGCCACAACTGAAGGCTCGGCAAGAACTATACCTCTTCCACGCACAAATACAAGCGTATTTGCGGTACCAAGGTCAATACCAATGTCGCTACTAAACATTCCGCGAAATCGAGACATTCGCCTATTTGACGCATTAACTATCTGCGTAAAAAATTGCTGAAGTGACATGATAAAACCTCTTGAGTAATCGCTGCGATCTTAGCATATCCGATTCTAAGTGATCAAGCTCGATCGCTTTAAGAATGACAAATTCAAGAACGCCCCAATACCGTTCATTTAATAAAAAAAATTAACATGATATAACGATAGAACGATAAAATTTACTACTTAAGCAGAGAAACTCTCTTATCTTTATCGTTTTATCGTGCCATGTTTAAGTGAACGGTATTGAGCCTGACCTGGGCTGTCAAAAACTAAAAGTTTTTGACAGCTAAATTCCTTTAAACTTGTGACCATTTCTTTTTCATAGTGGTATATTTGTTTTAGAGCCCGTAAGGGCGACTTATTAAAGCCCACTAGCGACAGAAGGGAGCTGTGGGAATAGTGTACACATAACCCTAGAGCCCGTCCAGGGCGAGTCAATCTTATTTCTTGATGTAATTAACATTAATAATGTGTGCGATTTGATTCGCCCTAACGGGCTCTAGAATTTGGTTAAAGCTTTCCCATAGTTTCCTGCGGTCACTATGGGCTTTAATAAGTCGCCCTGGCGGGCTCTAAAAAAGTTGCAAAGGATGGAATGGATAGAGACACAGGTTTAAATAAATTTAGAATGCGAAATTTTAAGAGAGTTGACAGCCCAAGCCTGACCTGATAAGAACGATACAATGTATCGTTCTTATCAGTTTAGCGTTAGATTTTGAGAAGCTCGAGCACTTCTTCCCAAGTAAGTTTTGAGATGACCTCTTCGTCGGTGCTTACAATTTCTTTTAAGAGCTCTTTTTTGCGGTTTTGGAGCTCGAGGATCTTTTCTTCGATCGTGCCCATGGTAATCAATTTGTAAGATGATACCTTTTGCTTTTGGCCCATACGCCATACGCGGTCTGTCGCTTGATTTTCGACAGCTGGGTTCCACCACATGTCATAGTGGATGACAGTATCTGCGCCAACGAGGTTAAGGCCGCTACCGCCAGCTTTTAGCGAGACAAGGAAGAGTGGGCAGTTTTCATCTTCGTTAAACTGCTTAACGATGGATAAGCGATTTTTGCTTGAACCATCGAGGTAGGCAAATTTAAGGCCCATGCGGGTAAGATCGTCGCGAAGTATGCCAAGCATACGAGTGTATTGGCTAAAGATGACCGTCTTATGGTTAGATTCGATAAGACCCGCCACAAGGTCAAGCAGCATCTCGTACTTTGAGGAATCGCCAGGCTCTGCAGCCTCTTTTGCAAATATCGCCGGGTGGCAGCAGATTTGCTTAAGTCTTGTAAGGGTCGCAAGAACATGGATGCGAACCTTATCAAAGCCTTCTTTCTCAACAAGTTTTTTAAGCTGCTCTGTCGCCTGCTTCGCATAGGAAGAGTAGAGCTGCTGCTGGCTGTCTGAGAGATGGCAGTGGTAGACGATATGAGAAATCGGTGGAAGATCCTCGAGAACATCCTGCTTCATGCGGCGAAGCACAAAAGGAGAGATTTTTCTTCTGAGAACTTCCAGCTGACCAGTTTGACCACCTTGCGGCTTGATGTAAGTGTTGATAAAACGCTCTGGGGATCCCACAAGACCTGGCATAAGGAAGTCAAAAAGGCTCCAAAGATCTTCAAGCGAGTTTTCAAGCGGCGTACCTGTCAAGATAAGCTTGTGACGTGCTGGGATCTTCTTTACAGAGCGAGCATTTCTTGTTTCGCGGTTCTTAATCGCCTGCGCTTCATCAAGTATGAGGTAGCCAAAGGACATCTCTTCATAGAGTTCAATATCCTTTTGCACAAGACCGTAGCTTGTAATAAATACTTCCCACTTTTTATCTGCCAAAATCTTTTTACGCTCGCCGGGAGTTCCTGTGACAGTAGTAACCTTAAGCGTTGGCTGAAAGTGCGAAAATTCCTCTTTCCAGTTATCAACAAGGGATGTTGGGCAAACGATAAAGCAGCGGCCAGGAAGATCATCTTGCGGATTTGCCTTTCTATTTTCAAAGTATTGCGAAATGGCAACGATCGCCTGAAGCGTTTTACCAAGACCCATATCATCGGCAAGGATACCATTGAGCCCCATGCTGCGAAGACGTGAGAGCCAGTCAACGCCATCTTTTTGGTAGTGGCGAAGCTCGGCTTTGACTGTTTTTGGAACAGCCGGTGCATTAGTGATTTTTGGATCAAAGATTTGGCTTTGGATCTTTGTAAGGTTTTTAGAGAGCTTGACCTGGAGCGGAAGACCGGTAAATCTCTCCGGAAGAAGGTTTACAAGTATCCAAAGCGGAAGCTCGAAAGTAGAATCGGCAAGTCGTCTTACCCCAATCTCATCAAAAACTTGCAGGCAAGCGGCAAGAGGCTCTAGCTGGAGCACTAAAATCTTATGGAGGCGCACAGCATTATCCTCGTCGCCAAAGCTCTTTGTCGTCTTTTTAGGTGTAAGGGAGATATAGGTTTTTCTCGCTGACACACATTCCCAAAGGGCATCGACAGAGGCTCCCTTCAAGCCGCCAGTAACAGTGAGTTTTGCCTGAACTTTATCGAAGGCAGAAGATTCTTCAAGGTGAAGAACAAATTCAGTCTCATCATAAGCAAATCGGCTCTGAAGATTTTCTGGGCAGTTAAATTCAACACGATTGCTATTTCTTGGCACGATTTCGGTCATAAATTCGACAATTTTCTTCTCACTTGTCGCGCTGTATGTGCCTGTTTTTTCATCGCGGACAAAACCTTGGAAGATTTCTCTAACAAGCTGATTTTCCTCCACGAGATTTCGAGCAAGAATCCCCTGCTTTGTGACAAAGCTTTTCATCTGCTCAAGATCGACACCTGCTTGTGCCTCAGGTACTGCAATATCGCCGTAGTTAAAGAAAATCCTTGCTTCAAGCTCGCCTTGCGTATAATCGAGATCGCAGCGGGCACTCATCTGCTTTGGATGAGGAAGTGTCGAGAGCTGCTCTAATGTTTCAGTGTTTTTTACAAGAGCAAAACGTTGAAGTTCAGGAAGGGCATTTTCAACAAAGCTACCAAAGAGATATTCAGGGATTGCCATTTTCTGTATTGGCTCAATCTCTAATAAGTGCTGGCGCTTGATAATTGGATTAAAGCGGAAGTAGAGTCCATCCCAAATGCAGCCCGGCTTTGTACATTCAAGCAATATGGCATCATCTACAGATACATGATCATTTTCTCCTATCGCAAGATGGGGAGAAAGAAGGAGGCGAGCTGCAGGCTCTCTAATAAACTGCAGGGCAAAGCTTAGATCGACCCTTTTAGCGGAAAAGAGGAGCGGCGTATCAAAGTTTTGCCAAAAGAGTCCGGAGAGGGAAAATGCCTCTTTGCCTTCGCTATTTTCTTTTCTCATCTGTGAATTATTGGAAGAAAACTCATAGGCACATGCAAGTATCTCTCCAAAGCCTTCGCGATCGAGAAAGCTCTGCTTTGCCGTTTTTTCTGCTTTTGGATCTGGAAACTGCAGATGCTGCCTAAGGGCTTTCAAAAGCTCTTCTGAAAAGGGCCCAAAGGAATCAATACCAAATATGTAGCGGTTTGATCCAAGCATAAAAGGTTCCTGTCCCTGAAGGGCAGCAAAAAATTGCTTTGGCATCTGAATAATGTGCGGCTTTGACCTGAAAGGAAGACGCAGGGCAATCTGCACCTCAACCTGTTTAAAGGGCATACCACCTGTCGGAACAAAGAGGAAGGAAATTTCGCCCTGTTCCTTATCAAGGTCTTCTTCCGGAACAAAAAAAGCTGAGCGGCCAAGCATCTGTGACGATGCAAAATAGTCTTGAATATCTTGCTTTTCCCTCTCTCTTCTTCCGCGCTCTTGCTCTTTTTGCTCTGCCACCTTCAATACCTTCTGAAGATCGCTTGCAGCCTTTTTTGTAGGCTCTAATCCCTTTGGAGATTTATTTTTTCCTTCAGAATACTGCAAAACAAGCGCCTCAAAGTTTTCTTCCAGATGAAAGAGCAGGCAGGCAAGGTGCAGGCAGTCGTAGTGGTGAGGACAGTCACAGTTTGAATCGAGGATTTCAGACTCATGCCTATCGATTTCGATTTCGCACGTATAGGCATTTGCATATGCTCCTGATACTTGTGCAGATATTTTTATAGACTTTTCGCCAAATTGTACAAGCTTAGCTTCCTTAACACCTGTCTTTTCATACAAAGTTTTGCCTTCACGAAGCATCTGAGGGGAAAATTCATGTTTCATTTTGCGAAAGTTTAAAAGCTGGGCCTGAGCGAGTGTTGACATTCTATAGCTCCAAAAGTTTGTAGTTTTGCATGTTTCGAACCTTATTCAAAAAAACGAGGATTTAATCAAGCAAAAAAAGCAAAATCAGACTGGAGAAAAATTTTTACCACAGAGACACAGAGACACCGAGAAGAAGAAAGAGAGAGAAAATCAAACAAAAATTCTATTGTTTTCTCTTATTCTTTCTCTGTGTCTCTGTGTCTCTGTGGTTTTTTCTTTTTTCTGTTTTTTTTGCTTTGCGAAAAAATCGGAAATTCGATAGTCTCTTTGCTCTGACCAAATGCGGGTGTAGCTCAGTGGTAGAGCATCACGTTGCCAACGTGAGGGTCGTGGGTTCAAATCCCATCGCCCGCTTTCTTTCATTCTTTATGTAACCAGAGGTACTATCGTGCAACAAACAGCTGAAAACACATTAGAATTTCAAAGCGAAAATATTAAAACTAAAATTACGCAGAAACCGGGCTGCCAAGTGCGTATGGAAGTAGAAGTCTCGCCTGAAGGTGTAAAGGCTGCTTATGAGAAAGGCCTAAAAGCAGTACGTAGAGAAGTTTCAGTTCCTGGTTTTCGTAAAGGTAAAGTACCTGATCAAATTCTTCGTCATAATTTTGCAGATGCAATCGAGCGCGAATCAAAAGATGTTTTACTACAAACAGCTTTTACCGAATCTCTTGACCTTGCAAAAATCCGTCCATTTACAAGAAACAGCCTCAAGCGCTCTGAACTTAAAAAATGTTCTCAAGAAACTGGTGCGACAGCACTTTTTGAACTTGAAGTAGAGCCAACAGTTCCTGAAATCGACTACAAATCTATAGAAGCAAAGATTGATGAAGCTCGTCCCGTTGATGAAAAAGCCGTAGATCGCTCCTACAGACAGCTCCAGCTTATGCATGCTACATGGGAGCCGATTGAAGGAAGAAGCTGCAAAGATGGCGACTATGTTGAACTTGACATCGACGTTATTGAACACCCTGCACATAACATCTGCGTAAATCACCTCTTTATCGCACAAAAAGATGAAATGCCAAAGTGGCTCTATGATGCAGTCGTGGGCATGAATGTCGATGAGTCAAAAGAAGTAGAAGCAAAACCGGACGCTTCTGATCCGGCACACGTTATCGCCTATGATGATGCAAAGACATCAAAGCAATCCCGCGTAACCCTCAAAGCAATTAAGAAAGCGATTTTACCTGAAGAGACCAATGAGTTCGCACAAAAGTTTGGCGCACCATCTGTACAGGAACTTAAGAACTTTATCGATTCAAGGCTCAAGCGCGAAGAAGAAGAGTATGCACATGAGCTTGCTCGCTATAACCTACGTAGAGAACTTCTACAAAAATATCCATTTTCTCTTCCACAATCTCTTGTAGACGCAGAAGTACGAGGCCGCCTTGCCTACTGCAAACAGGGCAGCGACCTTAAAAAAGGCGAGCTTCCCCTTGATTCTACAAAGGAAAAAGAGCTTGCTGCACAGATCGAAGCAGAAGCAAGAGGCTTTTTCATGTGGATGTTTATGATGCGCCAAGTAACACCTCAAGCTAATGTGTCGATCAATCAACAAGAGCTTGAAGCAGAATATTCTCACCAGATGCAGCTTCCTCGCCAGCAGCGATTAATTTATCCGGGCCTTCAGCCGGATGAAGTTCGTAACCGCTTGGTTATGATGATCATGATGCGCAAGTGCGAAGATTATCTTCTTGCGAATAAAAACTAAAACCGCAGAGGACGCAGAGCGCGCAGAGATTAGAATTACATTGTTTAGCTACTAGTCTGGGAGTGCTTGTGAAAGCTTTTTTGATTTCTCTCTGCGATCTCCGCGCACTTTGCGTTGAAAATAATTTATAAGACTTGAAGACAATTTGCTTTTTGCTATAGTGACGAAAAAACTTCAGGAGTTTGATTCATGACAACGCCCTATGTGATAGAAGATACAGGACGCGGCGAGCGCGTAATGGATATTTATTCACGTCTACTTAAAGACCGTATTATTTTTATTGGAACCGGAATTGACGACCACGTTGCAAACGTTGTAGTTGCTCAACTTCTCTTTTTAAAAATGGAAGATCCAAAGAAAGATATCCATCTCTATCTTAACTGCCCTGGCGGCTATCTCACAGCAGGCCTTGCTATCTACGATACTATGCAGTACCTTGGATGCAACATCAATACATACTGCATCGGCCAAGCAGCTTCTATGGGAGCTGTGCTTTTTTCAGCAGGAACAAAGGGGCGTCGCTTTGTACTTCCAAACTGCCGTGTAATGCTCCACCAACCAAGCGGCGGCATGGGCGGAACGGCAGCTGATATGGCAATTCAAGCTAAGGAAATTATTTTCCAAAGACAGCGCCTCAACGAAATTCTTTCAAGAAATTGCAATCAACCGATCGAAAAAATACGCGATGATTCAGAACGTGACTTTTTCTTAAGCGCAGACGATGCTGTAGCCTATGGTATTGCAGACGAAGTGCTAATCCCCAAGAAGAAAGAAACAGTTGCACAAGCATAATAAAAGGTAGATATAGTAATGACAAAGCGATCGGTTTTTAATAAAGAAGCTGCGACGTGCTCATTTTGCGGCCGGCCAGAAGATCTTGTAGAAAAGCTTATTGCAGGGCCAAATGTCTACATTTGTGACCGCTGCGTACAGCTTTGCACAGGCATCTTAGATAAAAAGCCTCAAAGTAATTTTGAACTAAAAATACTAAAGCCTAAAGAAATAAAAGCAAAACTTGATGAATATATTATAGGTCAAGAGCAGGCAAAGCGTGTAATCAGTGTAGCCGTCTATAATCACTATAAAAGAATAAATGCTAAGAAAGGTCCTGGCGAGATTGAGTTTAATAAATCAAACGTCATGCTTTTTGGCCCTACAGGTTCCGGAAAGACACTTATTGCAAGAACGCTTGCCCAAATTTTAGATGTCCCGTTTGCCATCGCAGATGCTACTACGCTTACAGAAGCCGGCTATGTTGGAGAAGATGTGGAAAACATCATCCTTCGCCTCCTTCAGAATGCAGACTACGACGTAGAGCGTGCAGAGCGCGGCATTGTCTATATCGATGAGATTGATAAGCTCCACCGCACAACCTCTAATGTCTCTATCACAAGAGATGTGTCGGGAGAAGGTGTGCAACAGGCGCTATTGAAAATTGTTGAAGGCACTATTGCTAATGTCCCGCCAAAAGGTGGCAGAAAGCATCCAAACCAAGAATACATCCGCGTAAATACAGAAAATATCCTCTTTATCGCAGGTGGTGCCTTTGTAAATCTTGACAAAATCATTGCAAAACGACTTGGCAAGAGCACTATCGGCTTTGAAATTGACGATAGAGACTCAGTTGACGCAACAGAAAAGAATGCCCTCCTTGCAAAAGTTGAGCCGGAAGACTTCATTCACTTTGGTATGATCCCAGAGTTTATCGGCCGCTTTAACTGCATCGCAAACTTTAACGAGCTTGCAACTGAAGATCTCGTAAAGATCCTTCAAGAGCCAAAAAATGCCATCATTAAGCAGTTTAAAGCACTTTTTGCGATGGAAGGAGTAGGCCTTGAGTTTACCCAGGATGCCCTCGCAGCTATTGCTAAAAAAGCTCATGATGCAGGCACCGGCGCAAGAGCACTACGCCTTATCCTAGAAAACATCATGAGAGATCTTATGTTTGATGTCCCAACCGATGATACCATTAGAGAGATCTTTATCGATAAGGATACTATCTTGGGGAATCGGTTACCGACGATAAGAAGAGAAGCTGTTCAGGAGAACCAGGCTTCTTAAGACAAAGGACCAAAACGACATAGAGGACCAACAGGACATATGCCATAGTCCTTTTGGTCCTTTTGTCGTTTATGTCCTTTAGGTCCCTTATGTCCTTTTAGTCCTTTTCTCCCCTTCTTACTCTCTAACAAAACCCCTCCTATTGAATTAAAATTTTAATTGTAGTATAATGGTCTATAGAGGCAGGGTGAGAAAGTAACCTCTCCCCAGCCAAAACCTGCTCTGGGAGGGCTATAGATTATGACACAAATTGTTGTAAACTTCTTGCAACCGAATGATGTCAACTCAACAGTTCTAGACACAGATCCAAGAATCTTTGACTTTGAAATATCGAAAGATGCGCAAAGCTATTATAATTATGAGCTTACGCAAGTACTTTTAGGACTTGGAGCCCAGATTCAAGACGCAAATGGCGTTCTTCACCCTCCTACACCTACAACACTAAATGCCGGTACCATTGTGTTTGGCGGACCGACAAGTGCGCAGACTGTCTCCGATGCGATCAACTTGCTAAACAACTGGTCTAAGATGAAACTCATTAACACTCAAGGGTTTCAGACTTATAGCTTTGGCAACTTTGGCACTAATACAGACGCTGAGGGCACAATTATTCCTAACACGGGAACGCTTGCACCTCCTGTATCTCAATTTGTCATAACCTCAGATCCAAATGATTCCTCCATTAGCACAACTAACCCAAAAGTTATCATGGTTCCAGCTGACGCTGTAAATAGCGGTATTGCTCAGCTTGATACCACGATGGATCAGTACATGGCTCAAGGCCTTGATAAGCTCATAAGAACCTTGAGAGCTGCTGGTTGGGATCCTATTGGTGATCCTACAAATAGTGCAAATGCTCAAGCTGCGATTACCAATGTAACAG
This sequence comes from uncultured bacterium, assembly GCA_964512205.1. GTDB lineage: Bacteria > Chlamydiota > Chlamydiia > Chlamydiales > FEN-1388 > SZAS-7. The sequence goes on from CAZEGK010000001.1 coordinate 49,878, forward strand.
GGGCAAATGCTACTGTTTATGGCCTTGCAAATATCCTACAGCAGGCAATATCAGCTGCCGCACAGACTCACCTTGCGGGAAAAGCAGCCCTTTCTGACTCGATGTCAATTCAGCAAGTTTTGATGGTAGACTATGTATCAAGAGGCAATGAAATCCTCTTTAACGAAATGCAGCAGCTAAAGAGCGCAGTAGACATAAACCAGCAGGCACTAAGCTACCTAAACTCCCTGCAAGACTTAATGAACCAAAAAGATCCACAAAAGTTCATTATGCAATTGCAGCTGTTAAATAATGTAAATATTAACACATCATCACCTCAAAGCCAGTTTGACAGCTTTGAAAAGGCAACGTATGACCAATCCCTTGCAACCCTTACCAGAATAAGTTCAGAAACTCCAGCCGGTTATCAGGCCTACTTTAATAACCTTGCAACCGGTGCTGCCATACCTGATAATGCTCAGCTTGCAGCTAGCTCATTTGACGATCTAAGTACAGCAGGAAAAAGCATTGCAGCCTACTCTGCATCGACAATTACCGCAAACCTCACCTACCTCGTACAGCAGATATCTGCTATGGGCGGATCTCCTGCTAATGGTCTTGTACTTGCATTAAACAAAATTAACTCTGACTTTCAGGGCCTTGTAACTCAAGACCCTGCTAACGCGCTTAAAAACTGGATTCAGGATACCCAAACTGCAGATCCTGGTGGATTCCAAAGAAACTTAAGTAATGCCATCGTCTCTTCCCAGTCCTTTAACGATACTGAGCGCGAAAACCTTAGAGAAGTGATGTTTGTATTTGAAGAATTTTATAAATCAGCAACCGGCCTTCTCTCAAGACTTACTCAACTTATTGAGAAGATGGCAGATGGTATAGCTAGATAAGGAGGCTTTTCTATGACAGTCTCAGCAATTAACCCGTTTCTGCCATCCCCACCTGATGTAGGTACATCCTATGGCAACATTATGGATGCATTCTTCAGTACGCTCTCTGATGGCCAGAAGCAGCAAATATGGGTAAACTTTTTAAAGGCAAACAACTTGACTGATCCTGTCCCTCCAGGCCAGGAGCAGCTCTTTTTAACCTTTATCCAGCAGCAAATTGCATCAAATGCTGTTCAAGTCCCCTCCTATGTCAATGACACCCTCTCTCCTGATGAAGTTAAAAAGCGAAATATTACTTTTGGGGTCCTTAATTCTGTCCTCAATATGCTTCTTGCCCTTCAAAATACAGTCACAGTTGAAGCCCAAGATGTCGCATTTTACGGCAAGTGGCAAAAAGCCTATACCGATATGCTCACTCGCGTTCCAACCTACATCGGAGGCGAAGCAAGCAACGTCCACGTTGACCTTAATGATCTCTCCAAGTTTACCCTCGGCTATAATGACATCAGCGTGGAAGATATCGCCAAATGGTGGGCGCAAGAGAGAATCGATGGCAAAAATGACACATTCTCCATCTCAACCTATACAACTCTCTCTGCAACAGAAACACAATATGTCACAATTAACTTTAGTCCAAGCGGTATAGACTGGTCAATTACAAGCCAAGGCACAAATAGCGGCGGTACACTTCCTCAGGCAGTTGTGACCGCCTCTGCTGGTGCAACCTTTGACCAAAGTGTTACAAACTATGAAAATGCGTTTAAAACATTTTGGATCGCCTTCTCTGGCAACATTGCAGCATTTAGTGCAAATCAAGCACAAGCCTACGTCAATGCTTTCCCATCAGCTCCTGCAACAATTCAGGCAAATACCACAGATACCACGCAACAAAAGCAGCTTGTGCAAGCGCAGATTTTTGCTCAAACTGCCAAAAACACAGACCCTTACGTAAACTTTGAAATACTAAAGCCCTACACCTATGTAGCTCCTGCAAACATCACTCAAGCGACAGATCCTAAAAGGACACTCTCTGATGCGGCATCAAAGGCAAGAGCAGAAATTAACTCTCGCGACCAGCAGTATATAGAAAACATTAGATCCCTTCGCCAAACGGTGCAGGACCAGCAGCAGCAGATACAGGCAAACCTCGATCAGTCAAGACAGACAATACCTCAGCAGGCAGACCTCTTCAACTCGATCATTGATAGCTTAAAGGGAATATTAGCCTCAATTTATAGGTAAGTAGCATGACAACAATTCCTAGCGGCAGCCAGTATGAAACCATCATCGATAGCTATCTTGGAACAGCCCTTACAGGCGCGCAAGTAGGCTTTGGAACAAAGAAAGATGCACTCTGGCTTCAATTTTTACAGGAAAATGGCCTAAGCAGCACAGATCCCCTTGTCACTGCACAAGATCCAGTCATCCTCTCAAAGTTTATGGTCTTTGTCCAAAAAACCTACGACTCCCTACAAACCGGCGAGCTTTCACCCGATGAAGTCACGAAAAGAAATCTCATGTTCAGCGTCTACGACCTTATCGTACTTATGCTGCAAGTTTTGCAACAAACAGTAGGCGTTGTAGGCAAAAACGTAGCCTTCCTTGGCCAGTATCAAGAGGCATATGCTGAAATGATGGGTAGAGAAGCCGAGGCCTTTTATATTGGAGGCTCATTAAGCATTCCACAGCCAAATAGTAGCGACCTATCTAACTGGACCCTTGGCTATGGCAATATCACAATGGAAGAGTATCTCAAAACCGCCCTTCAAAATGCAAAACTTGGCCTAACAGATGCCAATGCGGGCGCTGCAATCCATTCGATAAATGTTGCCCTTCCACCCGTCAATAAAACAACCCAGCCAAACGTTCAGGGAACAGATACTGCCGTTATTAAAGATGGGTTATCGAATGTTCCAATCCAGGCAGCTGGAATAAACTTGGGCTCGACCAACCAGACTGCAAATGCGATGAACACCCTCCGAATTGCACCAATAAGTCCAACACAGGTGATTTTTTCATACAACTACAGACAGCAATACAATGTCACTGTGCATAACTATGGTTTTAACAACGACGACCCACCGCAAATCGTAGAGTTAAGTAAACAAAATGTGTCGGGCTTCTATGACGCTCCAGTTTCCTTAACCGTAACCATAAATCCAAACGACTCCTTTGACAAGCAGATGGCAACGATTAATAGCCAGTTTCAAAACTTTCTTAATGTTGCATTGCCAAACACGAGTGTCATAGATCCTAATTTCAATTACCAACCCGCCCTCTTTCACTCAGTTGACAATAACATTCCCTTTCCTCAGCAGCTTACGGTCTATCAGTCAATGACCCAGGCAATCCCGATGTATAATATGCTAGCTCCTGGCGGTCCAACAACACCTAATTTCCTGGTCCACCGCTACATATCAACATCCTGGGATCCACAGTATAATATGCCCTACACAACGACATCGGATGAGAACCAAAACGCGTATGAATCTGCCGCATCGAGAAGGCGCGGCCAAAAAAATAGCCTTTTGCAGCAGTTTATAACTAACACCCAGTCCAAAAAGCAGATACTTTCCAACCAGCAAGATGCCGAAAACTCGCAAATGGACCAAGCAAGGACAGGGTACAGCCAGGGAGGCAGCCTCCTGAGTACGATGATAGGACAGCTATCAACGATTGTTACATCAATATTCCAAGGCAAAGGATAAAGCTATGGGTTATACTCCAATTGATCTAGATTTTGATAATGATCTAGGAGCGACAAGCATCAACCCTAATGAGCCGCTTGGCCCGGCAGCTGGTGTTTGGGGCTCAATCTTTCAGCCGCTTTTTGGCACATTGACTGCCGAAGACCAGCAGGAGGTTTGGGTACGCTTTTTAGCAATAAATGGCCTTACAGATCCACCACCTAGCGATGTTGGCACGCAAAACCACTTTCTTTCCTACGCATCAGATGTCTATAAATATCTTATTAATAAGATTGTAGAAGATAAAATTACGGTAAACCTGCCACTTTTGCAGCCGCCAACAACAGGCTTCTACGCAACAGCCTTTCAAAACTTCTTCAGCGGCGTTTCAGCTCCTGAACAGCAGCAGCTTTGGGCGCAGTTTCTCCTCGATCACAACTTTAGCATCACCCCTCCCCCAGAAGATGCAGTTACTGAAGCGCTCTTCAATCGCTATGCTGAAAGCGTCTTTGGCTTGAATGTCAATGTAGGGTATGACTTTACACTCTTAAACCCTCCTACAACCGGGTTTTATGCAAATGCCTTTTCTTCCTATTTTTCTGGCCTCTCCTCGCTTCAGCAGAAAAAAATCTGGGTTCAATTCTTAGTAAACAATAAATTCACAACGAGCCTTCCCCCAGACGATGCAGCCACTCAAAAGCTCTTCATAGACTATGCAACGACAGTTTTAGGTGTCATCCAAAACCAAAACGTCCACTCCCCTGAAGAGACAAGAAAACGCTACATAATGTCAGCAACACTCGATAGCCTTACAAAAATGCTGGGATCTCTTCAAGACACAATAGGCGTTGAGAGCCGAAACCTTATCTTTTACGGAAACTGGCAGCAAGAATACACCAAAATGATGGCAAGAGTCCCTACCTACGTAGGACAACCAGATAGCACTGTAAAAGCACCGCCTGTTGTAAATACCTCTACAGACTTTACTCAATTTACCTTCGGCTACGATAAAATCAGCGTAGAGGATATTGCAAACTGGTGGGCAAATAGCTCTCTCACAAAGTCGACTCAGCCATTTATTATGAATAGCCAAGCGACAAATTCACTTAACGAGCCCCTCTTCACCCTCACCTATACCCCGCAAAATGGGGCGAATCCCGGAACGATCTCCTGGTCTTATGATTTTGCCGTTGCAGGAATTTCAAACCCGGTCACAGGATCTGCTACCATCCCCTTTCAAGCTCCGATAGAAACCTTTACTGCAAATCCTGCTCAAAGCCAAAGAGATCAGGCCCAAACTGCCTATGTAACTGCCTTTGAACAGGCATTTGTCCATGCATGGAATGATGGCCCCATAAGCCTCCAGAGTGCACTAAGTGCAGTAAATGGTGGAAACCTTACTGCGATCAACGCTGTAACAACGGCCACAACGACGACAGCCGTTCAGCCAAGATCCACCCCTGATAATAGCGCAAACTCAAGCCTTGAGCTTGTACAAGGCTTTGGCTATGTAGCCCCAACCACGGCCTATAATGATGCCGGCGGCAATATTACTCCTCTTGGCAAACTCTCAGATGATAATGCCAAGGCAAGAGGCGAAAAGAACGCCCAGCTCCAGCAGGTGCTTGATAATGTACGAGCTCGTCGTAAGACGGTTCAAAACCTTGCACAATCGCTGCAATCTAACCTAGATCAGTCTAGAACCACCATTACTAACCAGTCTGATCTTCTTAATTCAATATTGCAAACTATTACTGACTTAGTACATGCAATTTATAGAAAATAAAAATATTTCTATTAAATTAATATATACTTAGTAGTACAATAGAGATAAGGAGACAAGGAGTATCCTATGAGCTCAAAAAGCGATTATGAGAAAATGGACCTGCCAGAAATTCAGAACAGACTTCAACGAGTAAACTTTGGCGCTCCTGGTAAAAAGGCAGAAACTGCCGTAAAACAGATAATGGAAGTTGCCCTTAAAAAAGGCATAATGCCAAAGCAAGCGCTGCAGATTTCAGACGATACCATGGAAGCGATCTACACGCAGGCCTACACACTCTATAACCAGTCAAAATACCGAGATGCTTCCTACATCTTTCGGCTTTTAATGCTCCTTGATTTTACGACGCCCAAATATGTTTTGGGACTCGCGGCGTGTGCACATCGCCTACAAGACTTTACGAACGCCGCAAATTTATATTTTTTATGTGCCGCACTAGAACCTACAAACCCGATGCCGCACTTTCATGCTACAGACTGCTACATGCAGCTTGGGGCAAACGAAATAGCATCGTATTCTTTGCAGCTTGCGATTGAGACCGCTGGAGATCAGCCCCAATACCAAGCTATTAAGCAGCGAGCAGAGCTCATGAAAGAGGCTTTAGACAAGCAGCTAGAAGTACGAGAAGAGGCACAAGTAACCAAGACGGAGACTTAATAGTATGTCAACAGTATCATCAAATCAACAGTATCAAGATCCAGCGTGGTTAGCAGATTTTTTACAAAAACATGCAGACGATGAAATAAAGGTCACACAGGGACCTGGCGGCATGACAATATCAGTTGCCGGAGAAAGCGTTTTCATTGGTCCATCCCAGATGGGTGTGCTTGGTACATTTAAGGGAACATTTGTCCAGACAAATGCTATCACAGCATCTGATCCCTTTTTAATGCTGCCGCAAACAGTATCCTTCACACTGACACCTACCTGGATTAACTACTTTGTAAACTTTATAAGCCCACCTGAACCGCAAGATCAAGATGGCTTTGGCTTTAATGTAGGCGGAGGCGATACCCCTATCGATTCCGGCCTTACTATGTCCGTGCCAAGCGATCTTACATCAACAGATAAAAGCGTTGTGCTAAAAGCACTTACTAAATTTACAGGCCTTGATACGAATCCCGGCTTGACAGCCGATCAAAAAGCATCTTTTAGCGATATTTTAGACCAGATGGCATCTCAAATAGCCTCTGGCAACAAAAATGGCCCTATCAAAGAGCTTGCATCAGGCGATGCACAGGAAATTTCTAATTACCTTACAGGCCTTGTGCCATCAAATCACCTCTCAGATGACGATAAGGCTATTTTGGAATCCACGCTCTCATCTGCCGCATCAACTATCACTTCAAATGAATACCTCTCCGGCCTCCAAGATAAGGATCCAAAAGAGGTATTAAGTGCCCTCATGTCATTTACCGGCATCGACAAAGATCCTGCACTCGATGGCAATCCTACAGAACGAAAGGCATTGCTTGATAAACTTACCGACCTTGCAAATGCAATCGCAAAGCAAAATGCCTCAGGAAAGCCAGATCCAGCACTACTTTCCTTTGATCCAAAGACAATAGGCACCTACCTACTCTCGCAAGTAGATCTATCAAGCTTGCCAAAGACAGATCAGATCCTCTTTACAAACTATGTAAGCCAAGCTGCAGGCAGCATGGGCTCACTAAATGCTGTAAGCGGACAACCGCTTCCAAAAACTGCCTTGATGCAGAATATGGAATCAACAGATCCTGCAGTTGTGCAGACTGCCTTGCAAGGAATGCTTTCAGCACAAGGTTTATCAGATAGCGATATTGCATCACTAAAAGACAACCTCCTAGCTCTTGCCACAACAATTGCGACAAAAAATGGATCTCCAGATGGCTCAGGACTTGACATCACCGACGCCGACACCCTAAAACAAGTACTTACCAACCTTCTAGGCGCAAGCACCGTAGCAGGAAACGACCTCCTCTTGAAGGCAATAGCTTCAATAGCAACGGCGTTTGCTGCGGAAAACACAAACTACTACTCAATCCTTGCAAAATCAGGCGATGCAACAGTAGTGTTTGATGCACTTCGCCACCTTAGCAATATCGACCATAACCCAAATCTTACGCCTCAAGAAAAGCAGATGGCACTTGACTACTTAAAGCTTATGGCAACTGCCTTAGCATTTATGTCACAAATCCGTGCAAAAGTATCAATGCTCGAAGCAGAACTTAGAAAGCAAGAGAGCTCAGGAAAACTCGCAACGATAAAAGACCAAACCCAAGCTGCCCAGCACACATTTACAACAGGTATCGATAAAATCCAGAAGGATTTGCAGTCGATGCTTGATGCCTTAGCCATGAAAGCGCTCATGAAGATCCTTGGGCCTATCATCATGGTCATTATTGCGATCATCATGGCTATTATTACAATCTTTAGCTTTGGTACAGCAGCACCTGTCGCGGCAGCCATCATGGTAGCCGTTATTGTTGTCATGACTGTACTTGCCATTGCTGACCAAGCAGGTGAAATCTTTAAGAAAATGTCAGAAAGCATGGGCGTCAAAAGCAAAGAAGGCCAAGAAGGCATTGCAGCTGCTATCCAAGCCATTATTATGGCAATCGCTTGCGTTGTCACATTTGGCGCTGCATCGGTCATGTTCGGTGCGCTGAGAGGTGCACAAGCGGCGATACAAGCTGTCCAAAAAGTCCTTAAAGAACTTTTTGGAAATATGACAAAAAAACTTATGCAGCAGTTCATAATGTTCTTTGTCGGACAAGCGATGAATATCCTAATGTCATCAGGACTCCTAACAGATGGCCTAACAAAGATGTTTAAAGCCATGGGAATGAATGACCATGATGCCGAAATCGCATCTATGGTAACGACTATGATCTTGATGCTCGCCATGATGGTAGCGATGGTAGCTTGCGCAGGTAATGCAGCAGGTGCTGGCGCAAATGCGGCAAAAGATGCCGCTGAAACAGGCGCTGGTGCCGGAGGCGCGGCCGCTGCCCAAATAGAGCAAGAAGCAGATGCAGCAGCAGAAGCTGCAAAAGCTGCTGCAAAGGCATCCGCTGCAGGAGGAGGCGTTGGCAGCGCTACTCAAATAGCGGCTGAAGATGCATCAGAATCTGTTATGGTTAAGGTCACACAGCAGCTGCAAAGAATTCTCGCAAGGATGGAAGAGCTAGCAAAGAATCCGGAAACCTACTTAAAGGTTGCGCAGTCAATTGCTATGTTAATGCAGATAGCATCTGGACTTGCAAATGCCGTTAACGAATTTGGCCAGGCAAAATTATCCGAAGCTCAAGCGACACTTACACTCGCAAACTCACAAACACAAGCCCTACTCGACTTCCTCAAACAGGTAATACCAACCTTTGATATGACGCAGCAAGATATTGATGCCGACTCAAAAGACTTTATGAAGACGATTGAAGACTTTTTTAACCTCTTTGCGAATATGGTTTCATCCGCTAGCGCTATTACAACACAAACGGCGCAGACAGCTTAAAGTAATAATTTTTCTCTTCGCCCGCAAGGGCGAAGAGGTTTACCATTAACAAAAGGAAGGGGCCATATGGGTATGAATGTAGGCTCACAACCAACTTTTCCAGGTAATGAACCGACACAGAGTAGCTCCTCTACACAGCACTCTGCAGATGTCGATCCAAATCAGCTTTTGCTGCTCGTTCCGGACCTTGATAAGCGAGCGCGCGAACTTGCAAAGCTCTCAAAAACAGTAAAAGAAACTTCCGAACAGGTAAAAGGCGATGCCCAGCTTAAAGCCCTTGAAGATTTTGCAAAATCCCTCATTGCAGAGCCTGACCTTCCTGCAGGCTCTAAAGAGGCACTCGACAAGTGGATAAGCGAGATCGCCAAGCAAGAGCAAACAGATCAAACAACTGCAGAGGCACAAACAGGGGCCCAAACCGGCAAGCCCCAGCAACAAGCGCAAGCAAAAGCAGATACTGCTGCACCAACTCCAGGCGAAGACCCAAATCTTCTCTTAATGGACGATCCAAAAGCATCTCCACAAGTAAAAACACTAGGAAAGCTTGCCCAAACGATTGCAGCATCTCAAGGTGGAAAGCTTACAGAAGAGCAGGTTACACTCCTCTCGAAAGAGGCAGGCGATGTCTTTAGCGCATCTTCTAGCAAACTGACAGATGCAGACAAACAGCTACTTTTAGCCTTTATTGGCCAGCTGGAAGAATTTCCCTCACCTGAAGGCGATAAAAAAACAGCCGATGCGCCAAACCGCTCTGCAACGACAACATCTTCTCAGGATAAAGGCAGCACCACAACAAAAACAAAATCCCAAGATCTTCCAAATCTCGTTATGGATGAGCTCGGCCTTGGCGAAGATGTCCACCAGCTTGGCCAGCAAGCCCTAAGCTATGTACAAGGAAACAATGGCAAGCTTACCGAAAAAGAGTCTGACCAGCTTAAAGAAGCCGCAGAAGCCCTTATTGCAGGCGGCGCTGATGGCGATGACCTAAAAGCTCTGCAAAACTTCCTCAAAACACTTCTCACCTTCCCAAAAATTGCTTCAGGTTCAGAATCTCCTCTTCTCCTTACCGAGCAAGGCATCGATCCAAAAATGATAACCCTCGCCCAGTATGCAAATGCGATGGTAAAGGGACAAGGCGGAAACCTTACCCAAGCAGAGATGACCATGCTTAAAAGCATGGCAGAAGAGCTGATGAGCCAGCTCTCTCCCGAAGATCAGGCAGTGCTAAAATCCTGGCTTACAACTCTTGGTCAAGTACCTGTAACAAAACCACCTCCAATACAACTCTTCAATCCTGCAGATTTATTCGCCCCCCAACCATCTAAGGAAAACCCCTTTATGAAGCCTGGCATTATGGCCATGCTTGCGCCAATTCTTTCAGAAATCCTTACCATCAACAACGACATCATCAGACAAAGCTCTAAGCTAAAACAGAGTATGATGAAGCTCCTTGTTGCCATGGCTAATGAGGCTTTCAAGTTTGCTATTGCCGCAGGCCAGGCTCGCGCAGACCAGCTGATGCAAGAAGCGAGCATGCACCTTGCACTTGGTATTTCTGGCGCGATTCAAGCTGGCATGAGTATAGCCTCCTTTGGTGTGCAAAAGGGGATAGAAAAAAAATCTATCGAGCCCAAAATCAAACAGATGAATACAGAGAAAAAAATTGGTGAATGGTCGCAAGAAAAGGATTTAGCTACTGGCAAGCCTTATGCAGGAAGACAAGAAGCCTTGAAACAAGCGCAAGAAGATGGTCAAGGATACGAACATGGCTCTCCTGAATTTGCAAAAATCGTAGCAGATAAATACAACAATGGGAAATTCCCGGACAATCATGAGAACCCTGCACTCAGAGGCCAGCCATTCAAAACGGAAAATGGAAAAGAGAATCCAGTAAGTGAAAATCGATTTACTGCTTCTGGAGGTTTTGGAGAAAAGCTTGGTGACATTCAAGCAAAACAGCAGATGTTGAACGAAAAAGGATTTAACTTTTTACCTACCTTTCTTTCACAAGTCGGTGGCTCTGCCAATGAATTTATACAATATGCCTTTAAGACAGCGCAGGTTCAAGACGTTCTTTCCGCAGCTGCAAATGACGCCTACAAAGATATGATAAACCAGCTTATGCAACTCGTTACCCAGACGATACAGAGCTCTAGTGAAGAGATGCAATCGGCTCAAAAGAACTGGGAATCATTTGCCCAGCTCTATAGAGACTTTGCAAATACAATCACACAAAGTATCTACCGTAGCGGCTAAAGAGAGAGTTTTTGGGCCTTAGATTACTGTCCCCCAGTAAATCGAGGCCCTTTTTTTAAATTCTGGTTTTGTATATTGGTAAGAAATATGTTACATGACTACATTGTAAAGCTACAGAAAGAGTTAGAGCTAAAAGAGGCACTTGGAGGAGAAAACGACTCGTCATTTGCCATTGCACTTGATGATGCCGTAATCTCGATAAGCGATGAGGCACCAGGCTTTAAGATTTCCTGCACACTAGACGACCTTCCTTCTCAGCAGCAGGAAGATTTTTTGACTATGATGCTTAGAGGTAATCTTTTTGGCCAGGCAACGCATTTTGCTGCCCTTGGCCTTGACGAAACAGGCAATAAGGTTGTCCTACAGTACCACTTTCCAAACAAGGCAACCTATCAAGAATTTCATAATGCCGTTGAAGATTTTATCAACGTCGTTGACTATTGGAAAGGCCAAATAAAAAGCCACCCGGCAGCAACCTGATATGGACACCCTCGATCATTACATAAACCAGGCGCTTGAAGAGGAAAAGATGTTGCACCCTCCTTCTCTTGAACCATTTGAGGCCTATGCCCAAAAATTTCGAATACAGGTAAGAGAAAGTCTTATAAACTTCAAAAAGAGTTTCCTAAACGGCTATAAGCTCCTTGCCCCAATATCCACAAATGATCAAGCACTAGCAAACATCGACTCATTTGACAAAATCCTAGACGTTCTTGCCAAAGGAAAGCTCCTCTACCATCTCTTTGGATACACGACAGATACCTTGGCAGAGCTCTATAGAATAGCTCACGAAATCGTCGAGAAAAAGCATTATCAAGATGGCCATGATGCCTACCTCTTCATAGTCACCATAGCCCCACACATCCGAGAAGCATGGCTAAATTTTGGGTATGTCTTATGTAAACTTGGCGACTATCCAAATGCACTTGCAGCCTTTGATAATGCCCGAGATCTTGATCCATCAAAAGCCGATAGCTACCTTGCAGCGGCAGGTGTATTTTTGCAGCTAAACGACAAAGCATCGGCTTTGAAAATTTGCGATTTCGGACCAGATGCTGTACGCAACGAGCTAGAAGAGGCAAAAAAATACATAAAGGGACATAACGCATGAATCCTATACCACCGGGCTCCGTGCCGCCTGTCCCAAATCCTGCCCCTCACCAACCAGTTGCAAACCAACTTAATCACACCGGTCAACCGGGAGGACAAAACATACAAGTAGCGCCAGAAAAACCTGCTCGTTGGGGAACGATTATAGGAAGCGGCATCGTTCTCGTCATAAAACTTATAGGCTACGTTGCAGTTTCGCCTTTTCTTGCGATTTATATGGTTGCCGTTGCAGCTGGTACAGGTTTTTCAGGTAAAGAAACAAAAGAGTGCTTTTATGATCTCTTAGAACCTCTCAAAGATGAGGTAACAAATATCTTCCTTGGCAAAATGGGCTACCAAAACCTAGAGGAGTATGAGATCGAAATGAGAAGACACTATCTTGAACAAGAAAAACAGAAAAAAATAGCCCAGGCAAATCAAAACCAAGCCCAGCCCCCCGCACCTCCGCCGCCAAATCCTCCTCCACCACCACAAGCGCATGCACAACCTCAGCCTCCTGATGCTGGAGCTCCGCCGCCTTATCCGCCTCCTCCTCCACCCCCTCCGCCACCTCAAAACCCAACTCTCTAGAGAAAAGCTGTCTCTTTATTTTTTCTCTTAATCTTATTCTTAGTCTTATTCTTATTCTCAATCTTAATCTTCATAAAAAAGACAAGAATAAGATTAAGACTAAGAATAAGATTAAGAATAAGAAAAATTCGTAGGGTCGGACTAGTAGTGACAGTCACTGACTCCGATAAATCGTAAAGTATTTGCTTAAACTATTGCTAAATATGCCCTAAAGATGAGATAAAGAGGGTAAACAGAGATACAATCATTGCGGAGCTCCTGGATGGACGACAGGCACGATACATTATTTGATGAAGAAGAGAGCGAAAAACCAGAGCTTGCTCACGTAGACTTCGACCTATTGGATACTACAGGAAGATGGTTTCTCAAGGTACTCTCAGGGCCAAATACCGGCGCTGAATTTTCGATGCAAAGCGGAACAAGCTACCTTATTGGCACAGATGCTGCAACATGCGATGTGGTCTTTCAAGACTTAAGCGTCTCACGCCAGCATGCCCGCATAAGCATAGATTCACAAGATCATCTTGTCTTAGAGGATCTAAATTCCCGAAATGGCACCTTCTCTGATGGCGAAAAGCTTTCAGGCAGAAAGCCCATCACAACAAATGCCCTTGTTTCTATGGGCACCACCACATTTATGCTCGTGGACAGAGAGGGTGAAAGAAAAACCATCGTTTCCCCTATCATCGCGCCATCCGGCGAGAAAAAGGTAGAAATTACACCAGAAAGCGTGCCCACAAAGACCCCTGGAGAGGAACTTGGCCCAATCCAACAAGCGGTTCTTGCACCGCTTCAGTCAGAGGTTGAACGCATCAAAGAAGAAGAGCGAAAAGAGGCCCGCATCTCTCATGCAATTTCTGCACTCGTTGTGCTTGCATCCATCACAGGACTTCTCGTCATCGTTGGAGTTGGAACAACTTATCTCTTTAAAACACAAGAGGTTCCACAAGAGCACGCAGCAGATGCCGACACGATTATCTCAAAAGCCTTAAAGGACTACCCTGGCATTCGCTACAGCTTTAACCCAACGACCGGAAGGCTCCTTCTTATCGGCCACGTCCTTACACCTCTTGATCGAAATAAGATCCTAGAGACTATGCAGGACATGAAATTTATTACACAACTTGACGCTACAAATGTGGTAATCGACGAACTTGTTTGGAGAGAGATTAACCAAGTTATCTCAAAAAATCCAGCTTGGAGAGGCGTCTCGATCACATCACCCGTAGCTGGAAAATTTGTTCTCTCAGGCTTTTTAAAATCAAGAAAGCAGGCAGAGGATCTCTACGACTATATTTCCCAAAACTTTCAGTACGTTGACCTTCTTGAAAAGCGCGTGATTGTTGAGGAAGACCTCAAGGCAGAGATCATGCAGAAGCTTTCTGAAGGCGGTTTTAGGACCTTGCAAATATCTCTCACTAACGGCGACTTAACCATCTCAGGAAACATCCCAAATGGTGCTATATCGCAATACAACGCCGCCCTTGCCCAGATAAAGACCCTCCCAGGCATACGAGGGGTGCAATCACTTGTGAACGAAGTAGCGCCGGAGCAGACGCTTGTGAACATCTCTGATCGCTACCAGGTTACAGGACATTCGCTACAGGGATCTAATGTCAATGTAGTGATAAATGGCAAGATTTTGACCAAGGGCGATATCCTTGACGGCATGACTATTACAGACATCCAATCGAACGCTGTTTTCCTCGAAAAAGATGGCGTAAGATATAGGATTGATTTTAATAGGTAAATAGTAGTAAAATAATTATTAGAGGGGAAGATATGCCAACACCCCCCCTCAGTATAGGAGCAAACCTATGTTTGGAATGGAAAAGCAAAAGAAGAAAGGCGAACCTCCCTTTCTCTTCGATCTTGAACAAGAACTCAAAGATCAAGATAAACAAAAAGAGTATGCAAAACGCATTGAAGAACGCGTTGGCAAAATTAAAGAATTCCTGCGTAAAGGCAGTAAAAAAGAAGAATATGACTATCTTGGGATCCTGCTAAATGGCTATCATGCCTTAGCAGTAGTTATGGGAAGGGCCTCTCAACAAGGCCAAGCCCGAAAGTAAGAGATCCTGGCTGCAAAGCGCACAGGCGCTTTGAATAGCTAAGTGCATGAATGCCCTTAGCATGTGTAGAGTGAACTTGTTAAAATAAAGTAATCGGAGGTTATAATGACAACCCCATTCACCGATCCATGGCAGAGTCTAAACATTACATCCGGCGGTTGGCTTGCTAACCCACAGCTCGGTATGCAGTTTAGTGTTTTGGTCAACACTATCAACGACTTAACAGCTATTGCTAAGTCAAAAATTGCAATCATCCGCTCTAAGAAGAGTGCGATGAGCATTGCAGATATGTTTGACCTACAGATGGCCATGAACAAACTGACACAGTTCTCAGAAATGTCAACGTCAGTTATATCAGGTATGAATACCGCTGTAAACGACATCGCAAGAAACATGAAGGGATAATACCCTTTAGTAGCTTGAGATGGCATCTCTTCTCAGCACGGAAGAGACGGCGACGGAGGAAAATTGAGAGTGCTGGGTTATCACAAATGAAGATGGAGCTTATATTATGAGCGAAGAAAGTCTACTAGACTACTTCAGAGAAGATTATGCAATGTTCATCGAAGCTGGTTTTGTTGCAGTAAAGCAACTCGATGAGATTGCAGCAAGACGGCTGTTTAAAGCAGCAGAACTTCTCAATCCTGATAATCCGGCCTCTCAATTAGGCCTGGGCTATATAGCCCTACATAAGCTTCAGGTAAATGAAGCTTCGAAGATTTTTGAAGGCATATTAAAAAAGGACAAGGATCACCACCTTGCCCAAGCCCTTCTTGGCATCTGCTATATGATGACCAAGGATAAAATTAAAAAGGGCGAGAAGCTCATTATGGATGCAAAGGCAAAGAGCGATAATCCAACGATTAAAAATCTTGCCGACGTATGCATGGAATGGGCAGATAAAGATTTGAAAAAACGTGATTTTTCACCTCTTGCTCCTACCAAATCTGGCGAGAGCGAAGAGGAATAATAGTAATAAACCCATTTAAAGGTGGGTACACTTATGGCAGAACAAGCATTCAAAAAGTTTGAACAGTCAGTCGAAAGGATCGAGCGCGTAGAGAAGGTAGATGCTTCTAAAGCTACAGAGCAGATCGCTGATACAGAAGAAGTTTCTGCCCCGCAAAAGGTTAAATTTGAAGAGGCTCTGGATAGAGCTGATTCAAAGTGGGATTCGCACAATCCTAAAACTTCACTTGTGGCCGCAGAAGACCCTGTTCAAAAGATAAGCCCAATCGATCAAATGAGCATGGGCTCAAATAAAATCGAAAGGCTAAAGCCTGTCACAATCGATCAGATTGTACAGCAAGCAGATGACACAAGAGCGAGCCTGCAGGCTCCTATATCCCAAATTCAGGATGTCCAAAAGACGCAGCCTGAAGTTCGAATAAGCCCTGCACATGATGCTCTGCTTACAGATAAGCTGATTCACGTAGATTCCAGCTTAAAAGCCGCACTGAATAAGGTAGGCGTCGAAGTAACAGCTAGTGAGATTCAACAAAACGTCGGCCAAAAGCCGCTCGTTAAGTTCCTCAATATGCTTTCCAATAGTGATAGACAACTCTTTACCCTCGTTGGTGAAATATCAGCTCTTCAGAATTCTAAGGAGCGCCTCACCCCAGAAAAGCTTCTGGCAGTACAAATTAAGCTAAGCTTTATACAAAACGAGCTCGAATTCTTTACGAACGTATTGAATAAAGCCCTTGAAGGCACAAAGACGATCATGAACGTTCAAGTATAACGTTTAGTAGTCAAAAGGTAGGGCGATGACGAAAGAACAAGACTTATTAGAAAATCTTGACCTAGATACACATGTAGAAAAAATGATGGACCGACTCGATGAGGTTCAGATCACTACAGTGTCTGGTCGAATAACCGAAACAATTGGGCTTCTCATCAAGGCGATTGTTCCACATGTCAAAATCGGCGAGGTCTGCCTCGTCAAGCGCGACATGATGGAGCCTCTCATGACTGAGGTAGTAGGATTTACAAGTGAAGAGGTACTTCTTTCGCCTCTTGGCGAAATGAAGGGCATTGGCCCATCATCAGAGGTTATCCCTACAAGGCTGCCGCTTAACGTCAAAGTTGGCCCGCAACTTCTCGGACGAGTACTGGATGCTCTTGGAAACCCCTTGGATTTAGATACAAAGGGTCCCCTAGAGCTTACAGAGACCGTTCCCGTCATTAGGGCACCACCTGATGCCTTAAAAAGAAAAATCATCTCTGAGCCCATTTCTACAGGAATTAGGGCTATTGATGGCGTCCTCTCTGCAGGCCTCGGCCAGAGAGTTGGTGTATTTGCGGCGGCAGGCGGTGGTAAGTCTACCCTTCTCGGCATGCTCGCAAGAAATGCAGTAGCTGACGTTAACGTTATAAGCCTCATTGGTGAGCGCGGCCGCGAGCTTCGCGAATTTATTGAAAAAGACTTAGGCCCAGAGGGCTTGAAAAGATCCGTTCTTGTCGTATCTACATCCGATCAGGCATCTCAGCTTCGCTTAAATGCGGCCTATGTGGGCACAGCGATCGCTGAATACTTTAGAGACCAGGGCAAATCTGTCATCTTGATGATGGACTCTGTGACCCGTTTTGCAAGAGCTATCCGCGAAGTTGGCCTTGCTGCCGGCGAGCCTCCAGCAAGAGGCGGTTATACTCCTTCTGTCTTTTCGACACTTCCACGACTTCTCGAGCGTGCCGGTAACTCAGACAAGGGTTCAATCACCGGTTTCTATACGATCTTAGTTGCCGGCGACGATATGAACGAGCCTGTAGCTGATGAAGTCCGCTCGATTTTGGATGGCCACATTATCCTTTCTGCTGAGCTTGCAAGGCAGTACCACTACCCTGCTATTGATGTACTTTCTAGTGCAAGCCGCGTTCTTACATCGATTACGACAAAAGAGCATATTCAGCTTATCGGCAGACTAAAAGAGGTACTTGCGACATATAGAAAGAATGAATTACTCATTAAGATTGGTGAATATAAGAGAGGCTCAGATAAAAACGTTGATTTTGCAATCGACTACATCGAAAAGGTAAACCGCTTCTTAAAACAGGGTATCGACGAAAAATGCGGCTGGCAAGAGACTTTGCAGCAGCTTAGAGCGCTGTTTAAATAAAGGGAGAGCACGCCATGCCAGAGATCTCAGATCTTCCTCCCTATCCGCTCGGACAAGTGCTCGAGGTAAAAATGAAGCGCGTAGCAGATGCCGAGCAAGTGGTAAAAGAAAAGATGCAAGCGCTCGAAGTGGAGAAGGAGAAGTTAAAACAGCGAGAAGCTGAGCGAGACAAAGTAAAAAGCCACTATGAAGATAAAGTTCTTCAGCTAAAGCACGAATATGACACCGGGACGAACAGCACAAAGATCGACCAAGCTAAAGTCTACATCAAAGTAGTACAGGAAAGGCTGAAGGTAGAAGAAAAGAAAGTAAAAGATCAGCAAGCACAAGTCGAGACAGCAGAAAAAAATCTCGAGCTTGCTAAAAACCAACTTAAGCAGAGGCAAAGGGAGCAAGATAAGATCGAAACTCATAAAAAAGAGTGGATCAAAGATACTCTTAAAGAGCTTGCAGTTATCGAAACTCGCGAAGAGGATGAACTTGGATCTACAATGTTCTTATCTAAATATATGCAAACAAGAGCCGAAGCTAGAAGAAATGCGACAAGGGAGGAGTAGCCATGAGCATACCAATTAAAATAACGCCCCCGAATGATTCGGAGGAGCCCAAAAAAGCTCTAGGGCCCGCGCAAGATGATGCTTCTCGGTCAAAAACCACAGCACCAAATACAGACGACGGCTCAAAGAAACCATTTAAAGAAGTGCTTGAAGCCACAATGGCAGATAGCCGCCCTGGACTAAAACAGCCCGTTAAGGTTACTACAGCGAAGAAAAACATAGACGATGATGATGAAAAGGTCTCTTTACTTGATCTTGCGGCAGGTGTCCAAGGCACATCAAGCAAAAAGCCGTCCATCACCCAAACTGCAGTCTTTCATCAAGATTCAGAAGTAGTTGATGATGTAAGCTACGACGATGAACCGAAAGAATCAACAGCGGCAGCTCTAAAACCGGATGAGAAACCTAAAGCTGTTGCAAACGTCATCCACTCCCCTGAAAAAGTCAAAGAAAAGCTCACAGAAAAAGAGCATGATCACGTTGTTGTAAAAGAAGTAGAAAAAGACGAGAAAAAAACAAAGGCAAGCGACGACATATCACCAAAAGTTGCATTTCATGATATAAAAACTCCCGTCGCCGATGCTAAAAACGTAATTGGCATGGCATCTACCCCTCATGTCGCTTCAGTTTCTCAAGCTGCTCCCCCCCCTCATCAGGTATCTAATGCAAGACTTGCCATGCAGGAGCTTGCAAAAGCTATGGTCGATCAGATCCAGCTTGTAAAAGTCTCTGGCAGAACTGATACAACAATTACAATAAAACATCCCGGCATGTTTGAAGGCGTAAAAGTTAAAGTATCAGAGTATGACATCGCCCGCAAGCAATTCAACGTTACCTTTGGAGACATCACTAATCCAACAGCTCGCGCACTCATCGAACAAAAAGATAACCAGCTTCGCCTTCAGCAGCTGCTTATCGATAGAGGCTACACAGTACAAATGATCACAATAGAACAAAAGATACCAGGCCTCAGTTCAACTGAAACCGGCGATGTAGCTCTTGGAAAACAAGGCCAAGGCCCCCAAGATGAAACCGGCTCCGCTACAGATCAGGGTGAAGGCAACGTTACCTAACAAAAGACCACGGAGTAAGGGAGATTTATATTCTCTTTTTTTCCCCTTCATTTTAAGCGATCGGATATGCTATACCGAGAAATAGCTAATGAGGAACGATATCGTGGCCCTTCAAACTGAACAATCTACTCTTGCCTGGTCGTGGCTAAAAACTATAAGTCGAGATCTTTATGCGCTCGATCAAGCTCCCCTTCTTGGAAAAGCTCCTGATTTTCCATGGGAAAGACTCGCTCAAGAATTTACACAAGTATTTGGTCTCGTAAATTTTTCGATAAAGCCCGGCGAGCTTGCGTGGAAAGAAAAAAAAGATGTCACAGCTAAAGTCGGCAGCGCTGTTTTTTGTACTGAGATTACAGCTACAGGCATGGAGGGAAGCTGCATTTTTCGCATTTTGCGAGAGGATGTGGAACACTTTATGGCAAAAGTGCTTCAAATCTCTGAAGTAGAATCTGAACTGCAAGCTGATGATGTCGTAACAAACTTTTATCGCTTTCTAAGCATAGAGACTATTTCCCTTATCAATAAAGTTGGATATGACCCTCGCATCTCCTTTAAAATCACCTCCTACGAAGAAAAAGTGCTAGATGCTGCCCTTTGTCAAGATGTAGAGATCCAGCTCGGAAGTGAAAAAATGCTTGCCCGACTCCTTATTCCAAAGGAATTTGCAGATTCCTGGCGCACGTTTTTCATGCAATCACCCGTCCAAAAAGCACATTTAGATGAGATTGAAACGACAATTCATCTTGAAGTGGGAAGAACCCTGCTGCCCCTTGAAGATATCCTCACTATTAAACCAGGTGATTTCCTGCTTTTCGATAAATACTATGGTGAAGAGCTTCTTATCACTTTGCATGGCAAATCACTATTTAGAGCAAGCCGTGATCCAAGCGGCCTCAAAATCCTTGAACTATCCTTACAAAACGAGGCAATTACCCCTATGGAAGAAAATGTAAGCGAAGCAGCTCAAGCTTCTCCAGAACCGATTCCAGTACATGAAGATGAAAATCCATTTCCGGATGAAGAGGATGAGGATGATGCAGATGCAGGCCTTGAGCTTGTAGAAGCTGCTGCTAAAACCCCGCTGGAAGCTTCGCCAAAACCACAACAAGCTGAAGCAAAAGGGATATCTATTGCGAAGAGGCCAGAGCCAAAATCTGATAAACTCTCAGCAAATGACATACCTACACAACTTATCATTGAAGTCGCTTCAGTAAATCTTAGCGTGCAAAAGCTCCTAGATCTCTCTCCTGGCAATCTTTTGGACCTCAACCTTACACCGGAATCCGGTGTAAACCTTGTCGTAAATGGCCGCATTATCGGAAAGGGCGAGCTTGTAAAAATTGGTGAGACGATAGGCTGTCGCGTACTCCAAATTGGTGTATGAGAGAGGCTTCTTCACTCCCTACATTTAAAAAAATAGGCAAATATACTGTCGAGGGACTTATTGTCCGCGGCAGTTTAAGCCTTCTCTACTTGGCAAGTGATCCAGAAACGAAAGTTCCCCTTATCATCAAAGTCCTTTTGCCAAAGTACCTCTCCGATAAGGATGTCGTTGACCGATTTTTAAACGAAGCCCGCATCATATCGCTTGCTAATCATCCAAATATTGTCCAACTTACAGATTCCGGAACATGGGAAGGCGGCCTCTTCATTGCAATGGAATTTGTAAAGGGGACCTCGCTCAAAAAGATCTTCCAACACCAGCCCTATACCTTAAAAAGGGCTATGGATGTTCTTTTGCAAATAGCATATGCGCTCAGCCATCTTCATACGCATGGCATCGTCCACGGCGATCTGAAGCCAGAAAACATCCTCATAAATGAGCATGGAGAGGTAAAGGTCATTGACTTCGGCATTGCACGACTCTTAACAGAAGAAAAAACAGAAAAGCCACAGCGCTTTTTGGGAACACCTATCTACATGAGTCCTGAGCTTGGCATCAATCCCGAGAGCATCTCGTTTCAATCTGACATATTTGCACTTGGAATCATTGCCTATGAACTTGCTGTCGGTAAAATAAGCCATGGAAGAATCATCCTTTCTCTCGCACCAAAAGGGCTTCAAAAGCTACTTCAAAAGGCTTTGCAGCCGAGGCCGGAGGATCGATATATGGACATGTGTGATTTTATTACTGATCTTTCTGCCTACATAAAGTCACATGAGATCGAACGCGATAAGCAGGGATCCGATAAGTTTCTTGAAATATTTGAGAAGCTTGAAGAGATACAAAATAGCCTCATCACAAAAGATATCCCGGCATGGGCAGAGCTTGCAACACTACAAGGAATGGGACTTCCGGGGCTCTACATCGATTTTTTCGAACGCGATGATAAGAAGCTGATTATTGTTGCAGAAAGCAAAAGAAATGAGATCCAAGGAGTCGTTTCCGCCTCTATCTTTAAAGCCTCTTTTCGAACGCTTTTATCTTTTGAGCACATTGCACTTGATGAAATTCCCAAAAAGCTTCAAATAGGAGATGATATTTCTTTTTGCTTTCTTATCGTCGATATGAAACAGCGAAAAGCAAGAAGTTATCATAACGGCTACGGGGTGCTAAAAAATTGTAGACAAACTGAGCAAATCAAAAATTCAAACCTGTACACTTCTGAGGCTTCATATAAAGAAGGAGAGACGCTCGTATTTGCAACTCTTCCTTTTGAAGAATACAGCAGCGCCGCACTTACTATTGATGCTCAAGATGCAGATACAATTTTACGAAAGCTTGTGCTTACGCAAAAAGAAGAACCTCTTGCGGTTATTTTGA
The DNA here is from genome assembly GCA_964512205.1 of uncultured bacterium. Classification (GTDB taxonomy): domain Bacteria; phylum Chlamydiota; class Chlamydiia; order Chlamydiales; family FEN-1388; genus SZAS-7. Next base: position 72,243 of record CAZEGK010000001.1, read on the forward strand.
TGAATTTTATGGAAAAAAATTGCCCTCTCTGAAATAAAGGAAGGCCATGAAATAGCAGTCATAAAATAATAAAGAGAAAGTTTACCACATGGCACGCAGTAAAGGATCCAAATTTTTACAACTCTGCACTCTCTTTTTTGCTTCTGCATCATCTTTTGCAGTTTATGCATATGCGAGCAACCAGCCCTCAAGTATATCTTGGAGTACGACTGGCCAGGAAATTGCTCAGGCAGATACTATGCAGCAGGAAGAGTCGCCAGTTAACCTCTCTCAGGCACAAGCTGCTCCTCAAATACAAGCGCCTGCTGCTCAGCAGCAAGATATCGGTCCTGTTATAAACTTTAACAATGTTAGCATCACAGAATTTTTACGCTTTGTAAGCCGCCTGACCGGTAAAAATTTTATCTTTGACCCAACACTTGTTCAGTTTCCGGTCACAATTATTTCAGAAACTCCTGCAACGCTTGAGGATGTCCTTGCGGCATTGCTGCAAAACCTTCGCGTGCACGGCTTTTACCTTGTGGAAGAGGGAAATAACTTTCTTATCCACCAGTCTAACGATGTATTTGCGCCTGCCGGCATGTTGCGTGTCGATGAAAATGGAAAGCTCGCTCCTGAGATAGCTACAGCAGTTTTTCAGATTTCTAACGTCTCCCCTGCCCGCATTGCAACAATCCTTAAGACAATGAGCACTAAAGATGCCATCATTGAGACAATGGAAGAGACCATGCGGATTGTTGTAACGGATATCGTTGCAAACATCCAAAAATTTTCAGACCTCATCAAAAAACTCGATGTGCCAAATAGCGGCCTAGATATTGGCCAGTATGTTGCACTCAACAACTCTCCGCTTGCCCTCATATCAGTTGCACAGCGTATCGTCACCCCTATCGCACAAGATAAAACACTTATCATGGTGCCCTATCAGGCATCTAATAGCATTTTCATTATCTCAACGCCCTATCTTGTGGAAAAAACGCTTTCTGTCCTTCAGTCGCTTGACTTAAACCAAACCACATTTGGTCTTCTAAATATAGATCAGATGAAGTTTGATATGGAAGCTGCTGAGCGCGCCCAAGAGATGCGCTCAAGGGAAGCAGAAAAGCAGCAAAAAACCCCAATACCTCTTACGCAAGAAGAAATAGATACCTTTACCGCCCGTGAGAGAAATGCCATCCTTGCTGCAAAGGGTTTTACACCTGAACAGATCAGCAAGCTCTCATCAGATCAGGTAATGCGTATCCTGCGCGAAAAAGGGTTAAGCCAAGAAGAGCGCCAAAAAATCTTTGGAGAAAAGAAGGGATTATACGAAAGCGAACTTCCACTTGGTCAGATCGAATCGACACAATTTCTTATCCACAGGCTGCAATATCGCAAGGCTGAAGATGTTGTTAAGGCTCTTCAGGCAATTGCTGTAAGCCTTAGCGGATCGCCTATTCAAGCTCAAGGAGCAGGAGCTGCAGGAAGAAACTCACTGCCGCCAAGCGACCTCGTTGTTACCTTAAATAGCGTACAGCCTATCATCGAAAATAACGCTCTCGTCTTTACAGGCACACGCGCAACGCTCCAACGTGCAAAAGATCTTATCAATCAAATTGATGTCCCGGTTCGCCAGGTATTTATCGAGGCATTAATACTTGATACTACCCTTTCCAATACACTTAACTTTGGTGTTGAATGGGCTGCTAAGTATCAGTCAAAGAATTATGCCTACTCTGCAGGCTTTTTAAATGGTCCTGGATCTGGCGGACAAAGTGCCATACAGGTGCCGCTTGCAGCAGTAACACTGCCAAACCCGGTCCCTACAGTTCCACCTACTACTCTTAATGCCCTTCCTCTTAGTGAAGGCCTTAGCGGAACGGCGATCGGCCGTAAAATCAGGCATCATGGCCAATCCTTTATGAGCTATGCGGCATTTTTGGACTTTTTGAGAACTGACAATGATGTAGAACTTATCCTCAATCCTAAGATTGTTACAGAACATAATGTGCCAGCAGAGATTTTCGTTGGACAGCAGGTGCCAATCAAAGGGCAATCGATTGTTAACTCAACGGCAAGTAACACCACAAACACCGTCTCCACAAACTATGAAACGGTACAAACCGGTGTTGACCTTAAGGTAACTCCACTTATTAGCTCCGGAGATATGGTCACGCTGATTATCCAGCAGACAATAAGCAATGCAAACTCCACACAGGTCGCAAACCAGGGTAATAACAACGCCCCTCCTGCAACCATTAATGAAACAAGAACCACTACCCGTGTTCACCTTCCTTCTAACTATTTCTTGTTTATGAGTGGAATGTTGCAAACACAGGTAACACGTCAAGTAGACACAATACCTCTCCTTGGCGGCTTGCCTATCATCGGCTATTTTTTTAACAACAAGAACATCCAAGATTCTAGACGCAATATCATTATGTATATTCGTCCTAGAATCATCGATACTCCTATTGATATTGAGCAAGTAACCGTAACTGAAGAGCGCGTCTGGAACGAGTCCTGCGACCGTGCAGGCGGCTGGCGCAAGCAGCTCAACGACCTCAAAGAGCTTCTCAACTTCTAACTTCTTCTTATTATGACCTTCATTGCCAATTGTTTGCGCGATGAAGGTCTTTTGCTACCTCTAATTAATTTCAAATAAATTAAAAATAGTAGTTTAATAATATTATCTTTTTTGTTACTTATTTGAATAAGTGCTACTAAGATACTATGGACCCTCTAACTAATTCTGCAGATACTATATTACCTAGTTTTATTACCTTTTCGCTAAATACGCAGCCAACTCGGCCACGCTCTCTCTCACTTTGTGGAGCAGATGAACTTCCGACAAGATCTTCACCTACAGCAAGAAATAAGCTGATTCAGGCTCTTGAAAACCGCACACTTCATAACATCCAAAAGGATGCTGAGGAATTTCCACCCTTTGAGCTTGCGCTCTACATTCAGGCAATTCTTACAGAACCCTTTATTGCAGACAGAAAAGAGCATCTTGCACGCTGTATTCTTAAGCTCTCAATTGCATGTACAACGATGAATACCTGCTCCCGATCCAGCTGGAAAGCGCTTACAAATCTTCTTTCGCAGTGTAAAAAACCAGACTTACAACAACTTGCCGCATTTTTAAAAGACGATCCTTTGACAAGCCTTTGCAGAGTTGATGCTGATTTTTTAAGTCCTACCTGGAATAGGCTAGCACGATCCTATGCTCTCTGGGAGTGTGAGCTTCAAGACATCCTCATAGAGAAGACGCTCGTCACATGGCTTATAGAACAGCCCTCTATCGCTCATGCAACTGTTGCGCTGATCTTTTGTGCCCAGCTTTTCAATAAAAATAGCGCTGAAAGCTCTCTTGAGGAACTTGTTTGCGATCCATTTGTCCTAGATTTTATGCTCAAAGCTACCGGGCAAACGACTTCTACAACAGGGCCGTTTTCGCTCCTTAAAGAACTAAACTTGTGTAGTGAAAATAAAAATTGGGACTTCATGTCTAGACTCCCTCCACATTCACTCTCTCTTCTCGAATCAATTCTTAAAGAAACCTCTGAAACGTGGATAGATACTACTAAGCCAAAAGATGATACCGTATCTATTGTTTGCATCACCTCAAGACTTATTGAGCTTGCGCCAGAATGTGACGTTGTTGTTTTTTCTAAACTGACTGGCCTTATTGATGACTTGCTAAAGCGCTATCATTTTACACTAGGAAATCTGAAAAAGACCCTACAAAGTCAGCTTCTTTCAAAGACGTGGAAATCCACGGCACTCTCGGCAACACCATTACAACTTGGTGAAACCTTTGATTCATTTAGTAAATTTTTTACTGATATCGGCGAATATAGAGATGGCTTTTGCATAAAGTTTTTTACTGCGATTTTACGTAATTTTCAAGAAGTGGAAGCGCAAGCTCCCATCGAACACATGCAAAATAGCCAACTTATCGCAATAAAAGCAGCTGTTTTAGAACTGGGATTTAGGCTCTATACAATGATGTATTCAATAAAGGCAAAAGAAACGCTCTTTGGCGCCCTCCTTGCTACATTCAAGGAAAAAATAACTGATTCTTCGGAAGAATTTGATCTCTTTCTTTCAAATTTCGACCAGACACTAAGCTTTTCATACCTTGGTAACTATTATACAATCACCTTATAGAGGCTTTTTCTAGAAGCTCTCGTGCAGATTGTCCAGCTGGATTTTTTACCACTTTTTTGATCGATCTTAAAAGGGTTAGCGTTTCACAAGATGAATGCTTCCGAAGCTGATCTATATGAATTGCAACCTCAGAAAGCATAAAACGAAGTTTTGAAACATATTTTAGCAGATTCACAAATGTCTCATCTGGAGAAAGCGCAAACACCTCTTCTCTACGAGCCCGTAAGCGCTCCCTCAAAGAGTTGTAAATAGATGCATACGTATCGATTTTTTGCGAGAGCTCTTCTGACTGTCCGGGCGATATATTTCCTGCAATAACTTTAGTAAACAGTTTTTTTAATCGTTTGATGAGTCCAGGTAAAAGCTTTCCAAATTCTTCACTAAGCTCCTCTCCCTTTAAAAGAGTTATACTCTTTCGCCTGCAACATGCAAAGAAGCTAAATGGCTTTACGAGTACCACTGTTTTGTTGAGCGACCTGCACTGTTTTTGGATATAAGCAAGATCACTTAGAACCACATTACCTACGGGAGCTACATTTAAGGACTTTTCATAGCGAGGTGTAAAATCGTGCGTTCGCTTTTCTTTATCAATAAATCTTTCATTGATATCTTCAAGTATACCCTGCAGTACATCATGCTGTTCATGCTGATTGGGAAGCTCTCTTAGCAAGGTCTCATACGAAATCTTTAACAGTCTAAGCAGTAGCAAAGCTACCCGCTTTGGAGAATCGCCGGCAAGAGCAACCAAGTCCTCATAGTTATTAAGAAGTTTTTTTATCTTTTCATCCAGCATGTTTGCCGGATTCATGACAAAAAGAAGGGTACCCATTGTTGCATTCAACTTCTCGTAGAGATCGCCAGGAGTCTCCTTTTCTGCAACATCAATGAGGGTTGCAGTTTGGTCAAGTAAACGAACTTTGCGATCAAGCTGCACAAGCTTTGTCAAAAAGGTTTCTGGATGCTCAACCTGTTTTAGAGATTGATAGGCATCTTGTATAGATTGAGCGAGATCTGATACGTGTGCTTTTGCCTCAGAGATCGCGTTTGACTGATAGTCTGCATAGAGCTCTTTAGCCTCTATGACTTCGTTCTTATATTCTTTATACCGACGCGAAATGAGTGAGAGCGTTTGAGAAAATTCTCTTGATGAAAGGGGAAAAAGTGGGTCCATGAAATTTGAGCAACATAGTATTTGATATACCATATCGATACCCTCACCATCCATAATATGTCAATAGCAAAAAAAGAGTTCAGCGTGTATACTTGTAGCCTTATGAAAAAGATTATTAGAATCGCACTTGTTGGTAGGCCGAATGTTGGAAAATCGGCTCTTTTTAATGCAATTTGTAAAAAGAAAATTTCAATTGTAGATGAGGCAGAAGGCATTACGCGCGATAGGCTCTACGCTCGCACAGAAGCCTTTGGCACCCCCTTTGAACTTATAGATACCGGCGGTATGGGAAGAAAGGATGACCCATATGGCGATCTTATCTACAAGCAAGCAGAAATTGCGATTAAAGAAGCAGACTCCATCATCATGGTAGTTGATGGGAAGGCCCAGCCTCTTGATCTTGACATGCAGGTAGCAAGACTTTTGCACCGCTCTAAAAAGCCGGTTTGCCTAGCAATCAATAAAATCGACCACTACGAACAGCAAACAAATCTTTTTGAATTTACCCCGCTTGGGATTGAAAAAATGATCCCTGTCTCAGCAATTCATGGCTATCAGATTGCAGAACTTCTCGAAGCTGCACTAAAAGATATACAAGTTCCGGAAGCAGAGGAAGAAAAACCAGAATTTCCACAAGTTGCTATCGTAGGACGTCCAAACGTTGGCAAATCTACCCTACTTAATGCCTTAGTTGGCGATGAGCGAAGCATTGTAAGCCCCCTTGCAGGAACAACTAGAGATTCTATAGACAGCGAAGTTCTCTTTAACGACAAAACATATGTCTTTATCGATACGGCAGGCATTCGCAAAAAGCATAAAGAAAAAGAAGTCGTAGAAAAATATGCCTTCATTCGAACAGAGGGTGCAATCGAGCGCTCAGATGTTTGCCTTCTTATGGTAGATGCCCTTCAAGGTATTACAAGTGAAGAAAAGAAGATTGCCAAGATGATCGAAGATGCAAAAAAATCGTGCGTCGTTCTCCTCAATAAATGGGATCTTACAAAAGGCTTTAGGATGGAACACACCCTAAAAGGCCTCGAAGAGGAAGTACCTTTTCTCGCTCATTGCCCAAAAATCTGTATATCAGCCCTGACAAAGCGCAATCTCGACAAGATCTTTCATTCTATAGATGAAGTTCTTGAATCATTTAATAAACGCGTATCGACAGGCCAGCTAAACAAATGTCTCGTTCGTGCGATGCAGCTCTACCATCCGCCTGTTTTAGGAGGCCGTCGCCTTCGCGTCTACTACATGACCCAAATCAGCACAAGACCTCCTCACTTTGTGCTCTTTGTAAATGCACCAAAGCTGTGCGAACCAACGTATCAAAAGTATCTCGTAAACACACTTCGAGAAACCTTTAACTTTACAGGCGTTCCGCTCATATTCCAGCTAAAAGCAAAAGCTGCACAAAAGACAAAGGCACCAACTTCTGCCTTCGATCGCGATATCCCCGATATCTCAGAGCTCCTCGAGGAACACTTCGAAGAATAAGCCCATTACCACCACTGAGTCATTGAGCTCACTGAGCTGTTTGGGCAAGGGAGAAAGGACTGCTTTGCCTACTATGACCTCCTTTTACAAAATCTTCAAAAGAGAAGATAACTTGCAAAATTCTTTTCGTTTCGATATCTCTTATCGAAACTATGAATTGCAATTTGATTTTTCTCGTCTTTCTGGCCTATTCCACTAGCCTCTTTGCTGAAGAGGGACAAGATGCGCTTTCGGCACAGCCTATTTGCATCGCAAGAGAAGCCGCGCCTTGCGCCTTTGTCAATAATGTACATGTTGTAGATGGCGGGCTCTATCTGAGCATGAACCACATGAAGGTTCCCGGCCACGTACCGCTTGACCTTGTACAGTACTATAACAACAAATCTAACTACAGCTCCTGGTTTGGAACAGGGATGACCCTCAACTACTGCTTTTGGATCCAAGGGATTGGAGATGTCAAAAGTGGCCATGATTATGACGGCGTCATGGCAGAGTCTTACGGCGGATCGATCATCTCCTGCATTGCAAAAGGGATCGAGGAGGGCTCGCAAAAGTTCTATCTTGATCCGGCAGTTATTCATAAAGGCTTTACAAACTGCGGAGCAGGTTCGATTAGTGCAAGAACAAACCTTAAAAATTGTTACATAAAAGAAAAAATTGTCGACGATGAAAACGAATACTATAAATGGACCTGCTATTTACCCGACGGCACAACGCGCTACTACAAACGAGCAGAAGATCGAGATGATCTTGTCGTAGTAAAAGAAGAGATAAGACGAAACCTTACTCGACTTGAGTTTGACCACGCAAAACGAGATTTTAAGCAAGATTCTATCAGAGAAATCACAGCAAAAGGCCGCTCTACATTCAATAGGCTTGAATTTGCTCGAAATAACAAAAAGCGAAAGGCAAAAGTAAAATCGTCCAATGGAAAAGTATGCCGCTTTTCTTCCTTCAAGAAATATGGGCGACACTACATAGAAAAAATCGAGTCTACAGACTCACCTACGTATGAATTTCGTTATACAAAAGCGGGTAAATACTACTCGATAAACAGGATAGAGCTTCCAGATGGAAGGTATTTAGAGCTCGACTATGATAAAGAGGCTCGAGTAGTTAAAGAAAAAGCGCCGGTCGGTAAAGATGGCGAGAAGAGAACGATCTACAGCTTTGACTACCATGATGACTATACGGTCGTCCATGATGCAAATCAAAATAAAAAAATCTATCGCCATCACAACAACAGAATTTCTGATATCGAAGAATATAAGGGCCATACTCTCTATCGAGTAAAATCCTACTACTGGGGCAAAAAAGAGGGCCTATCGTGGGGAAAACAGCCTACAGGAAAAGAGGGAAACCTTCTTGGCTATGCAACGCTAAACCATGAAAAATGTGCTACTTTTCTTCGCTACTTTGACTACGATGACTATGGCAATATTGTTAGGGAAACCACTGCAGGCAACCTCTCAGGTAACTACCCATGGGCTTTTTGGGTCGATGATGAGGGAAGACCAAAAGATCAAAATGTCGAGCGCTATCAAAAATACTATACATATTCGAAAGATCATCTGCTTATCGGACAAAGCGAAGACTTTGGCCCCCGGATTGAGTATGAGTATAAGTCAGGAACTGACCTTGTCTCTGCAAAGTTTATCAAAGATAGCGACAAGATCGTAAAGAGAGAATTTTACACCTATGATGACAATGGCATTTTGATAGAAAAGACAATTGACGATGGCACAAGCCCAAACAAGTCAGAGCTTGCAGGCGTCTCGATGCGGCTTGTTACCAAGATAGTGCCAACTGTAATAGGACTTCCTCAGGATATCTATGAATATTATCTTGATCTGACAAGCAAAAACCTTGTTTCTCTTAAACAGACCCACTACAACTATAATAAAGCCGGAGAGGTAGTCGAGGAGGCGATATTTGATAGCGAAGGAACATACCGCTACTCTAGCTGGTACGAGTATGACCACAAGGGACGCCTTCATAAGAAAAAAGATCCCATAGGCCAAATCTACACCTATGTCTATGACAATAATGACAATAAAACATACGAGAAGAGAGAAGATGCCCAAGCGCATACTATCTACAAATATGATGCCGCCAATAGGTTAATAGACTCTACAGAGTATCACTACGATAATACAAAAATTGCCCAGCAGTTTGAGTATGACCTTATGGGCAATAAGATACGATCTTATGACAGGTATGGAAACATAACGACCTATCACTACGATGAATGTAATAGGCTTATCGAAACGATACTCCCCAAAAAATCCTTTAGCGTAAAAAAAGAGTATGACCTCTTTGACAATGTCTCTTCTGAAACAAACGAAAAGCACGCGAAGACCTCTACTGAATATACCGTGCGAAATAAACCCGCCAGAATCACCTATCCTGATGCAAGCGTAGAGCGCTTTCAATATAACAAAAAAGGGACGCTCTTTAAGAAGTGGGATAAAAGCGGCACAAGATACATGTATCACTACGATAAATTCGATAGGGTTACAAAAGAGTATGTCCATGATGCTGATGGAAATAAGCTTTTAGAGACTGAAAATTGCTATAATAGCTTCCACCTCCTCTCATCAAAAAACCCGCGAGGTCACACCACCTACTTTCGCTACGATGGTGCAGGACGGCTTATCGAAGAGCTTTTGGAGACCCCAGAAAACTATACAAAAAAATGCTTTAGCTATGACAGCCTAGGAAGACTCTCTTCTACCAAACACTACTATGGAAAGGAGCGAGATACCTTTTATGAAGTAGCAGTTGAATATGACAATCTCGATCGCATCCTCTCAGAAAAGGAGCTCGATTCGACGGGAATATGCCATAGCGAAACAGTCTATGAATATAATGCAGATGGCATGCTGACCCGAAAAGAAAAAGCAGGGGTAGCCCTCATCAATCGCTATAACTCAAAGAAAGAGCTTATTGAAACGATCGATGAAGAGGGCTTTAGGGTAGAAATTAGCTACAATCACACCTTTACAAACCACAAAGGGCAAAGAACGCTCCAAAAAGTGACAAGAGATGGCCTCAACAACCTTACGGAAGAGTATTTTGATGAGCTTGGCAGGTGTATCTCCATTTTGCGAAAAAATGCAAATGGCGAACTGACGCACGTAACAGACTATCGCTACAGTCCAACAGGAAAAAAAATCCGCGAAAAAAATAGGGTCTTTTTTGATGGCATCCTTGAAAGGGACTATGTAGTCTCTTACAAATATGATCTCCAAGATCGATTAATTCGACTTGTCGAAGAGCCGCAAAGCGAAGAAAAAAAAGAAACCAGTTATACCTACGATCTTGCTGGACGCATAGAGACCATACAAAAGCCAAATGGATTGCTTTTAAAGCATAGCTATGACCCGCTGGGAAGACTCTCCTCGCTTACCTCATCTGACAAAACGATTTCCTATCGCTATAGCTACGATAGAAACAGCAACCCTCGAAAAATCGTCGATGAAGTGCACGGCATTACTACAAAACGAGTCTACGATGCCTGGAATAGACTCATTCGCGATGGCATAGAAGATGTCTATACGATGAAAATGCGATATGATAGCCTTGGGAGAATAAAAAAAGCAGAGCTTCCTGATGGCTCATCTATAGCCTATCTCTATGATGACATGCATCTAAAGAAGATCGAGCGCTTCTCTAAAGAAAAAGGGCTTCTCTATAGCCATTGCTATACAGCCTATGATGTAGAACATAGGCCAGTTGCCTATGAGCTTATCAATAACCTTGGAACATGCACGCTCTCATGGGATAAAAAGGGAAGAAATAAGGCAATATTTTCCCCCTACCACATCTATTCAGTCGATGCCTTGGATGCAGTCGGCAATATCACTTCGTACAGTTTTGAAGATCCCGAGGGAAAAGTTTCTGTACATAACAGCTATGATGATCTCTACCAACTGCAAAGTGAAGAGGGCTACAAAAACCATACCTACTCTCACGACTCCCTTCACAATAGACGAAAGGTAGATGACGCTGCCTATACCCTTGATTGTCATAACAGAATCATCTCTGATGAAAATGAAACTCTCTCCTATGACAAAAATGGCAATCCCACAAGCTTTCGCAATCAATCATACAAATATGATGCCTTAGACAGGCTCATAGAAGTTACAGATGGGGATACAGTAACAAAGTATCTCTACGACAGCTTTAACCGCCGCATCAAAAAAAATGATGACTTCTACATCTACCAAGACCTTCGAGAAATCGGCCTCCTTAAAAATGGAGAACTCGCTGAGCTTCGCGTCCTTGGCATAGGTAAAGCAAAAGAGATCGGTGCGCAAGTTGCGCTAGAGCTTGCAGGCAAGCTCTACTGCCCTCTCCACGACTTTAGAGGCAACATCACCCTCCTTATCGATGCAGAAACAAAAGAAATCGCCCAAACCATCCGCTACACGGCCTTTGGCGAGGCGAAATCATCCACATCTCTATTTACCCCTTGGCAATTTGCAAGCAAACGCTACGACCCAGAAACCGACCTCCTCTACTTCCACTCACGCTACTACGCTCCAGAGCTTGGCCGCTTCTTCACAGCCGACCCTGCAGGCTTTGCCGACGGCCCCAACCTCTACGCCTACGTCCACAATAATCCGCTCTCCCATTTTGATCTCTTCGGTCTTCTCGCCGAGCCAGATAAGTTCGATAACTCTTTCTCATTTGAAGAGCGCCTCATAAAAGAAAGTCATGCATTTGAAAGAGATTTTTTTTCGCCACAATCAAGGTGGATGTCTGTTGGAAATGAAACAGTTCCAGGCATCCATATTTGGGCTATAAACGGTATGTTTAATTCAGAAGAAGATGCTGAAGAAAATTTTAGCTATTTGGCAGATTTGGGAAATGATGTTAAAGTACTTGGACTATACAACGCATCACATGGGGTATGGGATATTACTGAAGGTGGTTTGCTAACAAGATTTGGTATTACCTCTTACCCTTCAAAAATGCTCGCTAAAGCCTATAATAAATTCCATAAGGAACAACCACCACATAGTAAAATCCTTCAATGCTCTCATAGTATAGGTTCTGGAATGGTGAAACGTGCCCTAGAAATTTGCGATCCTGAAGTACGCAATAGAGTAATATCTATTGCTATAGGACCGGCAATGATTATCCCACCTGAGTACTGCTATAAAAGCGATAATTACATAAGTAAATGCGATTGGGTGGGATTATTTAGCGATCCGTTCGGACAAATGATGTATCAAGATTCAATTCACTATCTTACACCGCATAAAGAAGCTAACCTTTGCTTTGACCATAACTTTACAAGTGATACATATAACGAACCGCTCCACTACACTATAAATAACTATATAGAAAAATACAGGCAATAACATGATTAATATTTTACTATCACTCTTCTCATTCTTTGGCGACGAGAATTCGAATGATGTCATTAGAGATGAGCTCAACAAATCAAGAAAAAAAGCGATAGAAAGGATAGAGTCAAAATATCATGCATCGCCCTGTGGTCAAGGAGGAGGGAGAATGTTTGGTATACAGTCCTGTATGATTGCCTTTAACATTCCAGGTCCTGTAACGATTGAACAAGCGAGAGCCATTTTAGTTGGAGCTACTGAAGTCTATAGGGAAGAACTTAACTCAAATAAGGCTATTCGACCCTATCTTGAAGAATATCCATTTCCAGTTTCCCGTACAGAAGTTGAATTCTATCCAATTAATCCAAAGGATGATCACTTTATTTCCTCTTTTGGAATCACAACGTCAAGAGATGGCAAAGTATACATAACATATTACAAACAAAATGACGGTCTAGCATTTAAAGAATCTTATGAACAAGCACTGGAGCATTTGCATGGAAATAATAGGTAAACTTTGGAAAATTACTCTTTTTACTGGATCTTTACTTTTCGTCATCTTACTTGTCGGAAAAGTATATGGGAGTGAGGCATCAGCAGATCCCGATTTTTGGCTTAAACTTGCACCACAGGCAACTAAGTCCACAGCTTCAATAAAGAACTTTATTAAGAGCTACGATAGCGGACGTTACTACTACATAGCTAGCGGCCCCTTCACTTATCTTCCTCCTGAAGCTAGCTACGGCATTTGGGTACGTACACAAACTGAAGAATCAGTCCAAAGCGGAAGAGAAAAGGCAGTGAAATTTTTGCACGATTATGTCAAAGCGCTCCAGACAGATAAAGAAACAACCAAGTACTTTGAGTATCAATGCATTCAATACCCTAAAAAATATTCAGGCAAACTAAGCCTAAAGAATGTAGGCGTTCGAATTGCTTACTGGGATGAGCAGGTTGAGCGGCCAAAAGCCCCCTATCTTTCCGAAATAGACTTTTATGATAATACCTTCCGCTACTATGAAGCAGATCCAAAGACACAAGGGCTGAGGCTTATACGAGAAGAATCCTACGAAAAGGCTATTGAACTACTCCAGACATCCCCTAAACCTCTTGAGTGAATTGGAGGAGGGAGATCTTTCGAGCATACTCTTCGTCTGCCTTGAGTTGTGCCTCTTTTCTTTTTTGATCTTCAGCGGCAAGCTCTTTTGCGAACTCTTCATCGCGTAGGCCAAGCTCTGTGAGCGCTCTCACATGAATTGTATCGATTGTGCGAGTCCAGCTGTCACTATTTTTTGGACGGTCAAAGCTAGCCCTACAGGTGCTGCAGGTTATTCCCTTCCACTGGTCAAGACAGGTTTTGTGGAGAAAATTGCCGCAGCATTGCATGCGAAGTAGTGTCTTTGCAACAAAATCAGTAGTTTCGATAGTAGCTAGGCAGATTGGGCAGTCCTCACCTAACATTTTAATGTAACGGGAATGTATTGCATCACTTGCTTCAAGCTCAAACCTGCCATCTGAAATCTCGGAGATAATATAGAGAGGAATGCCGCTTTTCTGGGCTTTTATACACACATCTTTACTTGGATATTGCTTGATCTCAAGAAGAAGGGCAAAGTCATCTGTAAGACTACTAGCCAGTCCCCATGAATGCATATCTGGCGCATTAGAAAATGAGTAGCAGGCTTTAAATGCACTATGGAGTGCATTAAAGTACTCAGTATCTCTGCTTTCTGTTGAAATAAGCTCTAAACAAGACCTTAGTTCGCTATAGTCATCATCAGTATGACCTTCTCGGAAGCAGGGTAAAAAAACTGCTAAGCAGCCGCGGATTGCATGCATACATGTCCCCCCTTTCCCTTACTATACAGATTTTTTATTAAAAATAAAGTTTTACTCTTCAGAAATCCCCTCTAAGAGAGAGATAATTTCTTGACGAGAGAGCTTTTTGACCATCTGGTGATCGTCAAAGAAGACGACATCCTCTAAGAGCGTGGCTTTTTTCGTAATTAACTCATCTATTCGCTCTTCGATAGAGCCTTTCGTGATCAGTTTAAAGACCTGAACGCCCTTCTGCTGGCCAATACGGTGCACGCGGTCTGTCGCCTGGTTTTCACGTGCAGCATTCCACCATCTATCGTAGTGAATGACAATAGATGCAGGGGTAAGGTCAATACCAAGTCCTGCAGCCTGCAAAGAGCCCAAAAAGATCTTGCAATTGGGATCGTTATGAAAACGGGCTACTTCATCTCCCCTATTTTTTGTCTGCCCTCGAATTTGGGCATAACCAATGCCATTTTTCTTTAAAAAGAGCTCTATAATATCAAGCATTGCAAGAAACTGCGAAAAGACTACAACCTTTTGTTCACTCTCCATAGCTTCTTCTATAAGCTCAATAAAGGTATCCCACTTTCCAGACTCATAGCTTTCAAAGTTTGAGACATCTTTAAGATAGGCTGCCGGATGGTTGCATATCTGCTTAAGCGCTGAAAGAACAGCGAAAATATGCATATAGGGAATAGGGGCATCCTCTTCCTTCAACTGCCGAATAAGCGGTAAAATATCGCGAGATGCTACGCTTCGATAGAGATTTCTTTGCTCAGGGGCAAGTTCTGTGTAGGAAAGCTCTTCGGTCTTTTCGGGAAGGTCGGGCAAAACATCTTTCTTTCTTCTTCTTAAGATAAAAGGCCGTACAAAGCGAGAAAGCAGCTCTTTTCGCTTTGGCGTATCACCTCGCTCTATCGGACGCATAAAAAACTCTCTATACTCCTGATCGTGAGGCATATAGCCCGGCAAGACAAGGTCAAAAAGCGCCTTTAGCTCTCTAAGATGATTTTCAATAGGTGTACCAGTCAGTCCTACCTTAAGTGAAGCATCTATCTGCAAGAGCGCCGTATGGATCTGGCTCACATGGTTCTTTGCAATCTGCAGCTCATCAAAGAAGGCAGCATCGTAGTGATACTTACATATCTCTTTTGTCTCGTTACGGAAAATCCCATAACTTACGAGCAAAAGGTCATACTCTTCGGGAAATTGAGCAAGAGAGCGCTGCATCCCCACGTAGCTTTTGATGCGAAAATCTGGCAGGAATCGCTTTAACTTATCTTCCCAGTGATAGATTAAGCTCGTTGGACAGACTACAAGAAAGAGGCTCTTTTTACCCTCTTTCTTCATAAAGGTCCGCACACCATCCATAAGAGCCATTGCCTGGTGGGTTTTACCGACGCCCATATCATCGCAAAGAAGGCCAGAAAGTCCGTTTTGGTATAAATACCAAAGCCAGTCCACCCCATTTTTTTGGTATGGCCTAAGCGTGCAATCTAGCGTTGCAAATTGGATCTCTTCTGGAGTTTTTTGGGTAAGGAGCCTCTCAAGGAGCTGCTTAAATCCCCCTTGTCCCTTTTCATCAACATGAATTGTATCATAGGCGGAAATGCGAAGCAGATCTTGGGGGGTGAAGTCTTGAACATTTTTGCTATTTTTTACGTTATCGAGCCAGCGGAATCTATCGTCAGATAGGTCTACCCACCCTGCATCTGTAGGAAAAAAACGCTCATTTTTTTTCTTTGCTGCGATAAGGTCTTTGACGCTCACACTTCCCTTGCTGCCTTCCCAAGAGACTTGAAGTGAATGGAGGTTCCCTTGAGATTTTAGCGGCGCCACTGTAAGAAGAAGCTCCTCTGCCCGCTCAAGCCTTGGATCTACTCTGCACGAGTAGTCAGTGCGAAGTTTTGGCAGCTCCTCCTGAAAAAAATGAGCCCACGCATCTCGATCTTCCGCAGACACTTCTCGAGAAAGTGTCATTGGTCGCATACCCTGAGGCATACGGTAAAAGCCTTTTTCCGGGATATAGACAAACTCGTCATAGAAAAAGGAGCGCTTTGCATCCTTTGGATCTTTCCACGTATATTCGGGAATAATTTCGACAATATGTGTCTTCTTAAGCCAGATTTTAAGCCCTACGCTTTCTATCGGAAGCTCTTCAGAAAAGAAGCCTGGGACATTTACCAAAAGATCATTATGATGCCTGATGTATTCTGCCACAAGATGATGCGGAATCTCCCTTCCTAGCAAGATAGGAGGATTATCTTCTGTAAAATTTTTCACATAAAAGCCATCGCCTTCTACGTAGAGCCAGTCGCCAAGTTCGATACACTTTTTTGTAGATGGAAGCTTTTGAAGGACAGAGCGGAAGATAAGATTGCCCCTAGCATCTACTTCATAGAGAATCTGCTCTTCAAGCTTTGCAACATGAACCAAAAAGCCAGGATGCTCTCCAAGCCAGAGCCTATTTGCAAGTAAAAATGCCGGAAGATCTTTCTTATTTATAAGGTTTTTGAGTTTTTCAAACTTTCGAGGGGCAAGTTTTATGAGTCTCTTATTATATAAGATCCAGTCGCCATAAAGTTTTCCGCCCGGAAATTCAAGTGCCTCGATATGCAGGTTTGCTTTTTTATCAAATGAAATTGAGTAGGAAAGCGTATGAGGCGTCTCATCAAAGGGGATATTGAGATGATCTTTAAGAAGCGAAATGTCTATATCATCCGGAAGCTCGCCCCGTTCAAAAAGCTCTACAAGCTCTGCTATATCAGTGGGGGCTTCAACCGGAACGCGGGTATGTATGACAAAATCTCGTACGCTAATTGCATCTTTTGAGACCTTGCATTCCTCTTGATGGGTAAAGAGCCACTTTGCAATGTCTGAGAAAAATGAAAGTTCATAGCGAAGGTGAAGCGTAGGCCTTCCTGTTCGATAGAGCTCTAATTCATCCTCTGAGAGATTTGAAAACTTGATGGAATTTTCTTCCGTTTCCTCAGGCTTTGCTTTAGTAAATTTTTTAAAAAACTCGATATTTCCCGTTACAGAAAAGAGCAGATCCCCCTCTTCTGTGAGGATTTTAAGCTCATTTTGTCCCTCTTCGATCTTTGGAGGCCTTGTCCCAAGCTTTTCTTGCAGCTGCAAAAAGAGGCTGTTAAAGGGGCTTTTTTCAAAGAGAAGATGGAGCGGTTTTCGATGTTTTTCGAGAACATAGAGGCATGCTGCTGCCATATGGCTGCAGGCGCCTTTTTCGGTAGACTCCTCACAACTACAGAAGAGATCCTTTATCTTTTCGCGCTCATCAAACTGCAAAAAGACCCATAAGGGATCTGTAAAATGGGGATCAAGCACCTCTACCTGGTAGGTGGGCCCAGAAAATTGGAGCCCACTCACCTTGAGGGTTTGACCGAGCGTTCTATACGGTTCTAGAAAATCGGGGTATGCGTTATAAACATTCATCTACTGAATGATACTCTAGACCGAGATCATGTGCAACAGCTGGATGTGTAACCTTTCCTAGGCATACGTTAAGGCCATTTTTTAGACCCGGATCTTCACGAAGTGCCGCTTTGTAGCCTTTATTTGCAATTCGAAGCGCATAGCTCATGGTAGCATTTGTAAGTGCTTGTGTCGATGTTCGAGCACAGGCGCCTGGCATGTTAGGTACGCAGTAGTGAAGGACTCCATCTACTACATATGTTGGCTCTGAGTGTGATGTTGGCCTTGACGTCTCAGCGCAGCCGCCTTGGTCAATGGCAACGTCCACAATAACAGTTCCCGGACTCATCAACTTAAGATGCTCTTTTCTGATAAGCTTAGGAGCTAGCTTGCCTGGGATAAGTACAGCACCAACGATAAGGTCAGCTGATCTAAAATTCTCCTCGAGAGAAGCTGGAGATGAATAAATCGTCTTAAGGCGCGGACCATAGAGTGCATCTAGTGCACGGAGGCGATTGAGGTTTGTATCAAGCACTGTAACATCGGCTCCAAGACCAAGGGCCATGCGAAGGGATTCTGTTCCCACAACACCGCCGCCGATGACTACAACCTTTCCTTGCGATACGCCCGGAACGCCGCCAAGAAGAATGCCTTTTCCGCCATTTGCAATTTGCAAGGCAGTAGCACCTGCCTGGATAGCGATACGGCCGGCAATTTCACTCATAGGGGTAAGAAGTGGAAGTCTTCCTTCTGGATCGGTAACTGTTTCATACGCAATGCCAATGACGCCTCTCTCGAGCAAGGCTTTAGTCTGCTCAGGATCTGGAGCTAAGTGGAGGTAGGTAAAGAGGATCTGCCCTTCTCTAAGAAGTGGATATTCAGCAGGTTGCGGCTCTTTTACTTTGATGATCATATCAGCTTTCTTATAGACTTCTTCTTTGGAGCCTACAACCTCTGCACCTGATTTTTGGTATAATTCATCTGTGAAACCAATTTTTGCACCTGCCATAGTCTCAACAAGGACCTTGTGGCCATTTGCGACGAGCAGAGCTACAACAGCAGGAGTTGCCCCGACACGATACTCGTGATTCTTAATTTCCTTCGGCACTCCGACGACAATTGATTTTTTTTCTACCATTTAATACTCCTTATTTGAATAAATTACTATTATACTCTCAAACCCCTTTTTTATTCAACAATTATTTGACAAAATTATTATAAAATGTTATTTAAAAAGTGAAGAAAAGGAGAGTTCTTTATGGTCGGCCCCACAGGAGAAAAATCAACCTACCTTGAAAATATAAAGGACGCATTCAGCAATGTAAAAGAGATGCGAAATAATCCTGCGCTCTCTCCAGAAGCGATAAAGGCTAAGATTACAGGTGAAATTGAGACGGCAAAAAATCGCATTAAAACCTCCAAACAAAAAACCATCTCTGCAGAAACAGCAAGAGCAGCACCTGATATTACTGACAAAGAAAAAGCCAATAAAATGCTCTTCACTGCAAGAATGAAACTGCTGGCAAACACCATCTTTGCCGGCACCGATGCCATCAAAAACCTTTTCGGGAAAACGCCAGAGTAGCTTGCCTCCTGAAATCCATTAGCTAATGAGGATTGCGTCTTGGGGGGACTCGCGGCGTTTGAAGTCGATTGAGATGATTTGGCTTACCCCTTTTTCGGCCATGGAGACGCCGATGAGTGTATCTGCGATCTGCATGGTCTTTTTGTTGTGGGTAATCACAAGAAATTGTGTGCGATCGCAAAAATGTTTTAAGAGCTTACCAAAGCGCTCGACGTTTGTTTCATCAAGTGGAGCATCTACTTCGTCTAGGATGCAAAATGGACTTGGACGCACATCAAAGCAGGCAAAAAGAAGTGCAAGAGCTGTAAGCGTTTTTTCCCCACCGGAGAGGAGCTGCATAGAGCGCATCTGCTTTCCTGGCGGCTTTGCAAAGATATCGACACCGCTACCATTATCCACAAGCACAAGATCTGCTTCCCCACCCTGAAATAGCGTTTGAAAATGCTTCTGGAATGCAGAGCGCACCTCTTCAAAGGTCTTGCTAAAGGATTTATGGCTCTCCTTTTCAAGTTCCGTGATGATCTTGATAAGTTCAGATTCTGCAGACTCAAGGTCGGCAAGCTGGTTCGATAAGAGTGAAAAGCGCTCGCACGCCGCTTCATGCTCTTCTACCGCGAGAAGGTTTACATTTCTCATTCTCTCATGCTGATTCTTCAGGCGTAGGATTTCTTCCTCAGACGGAATAACTCCCGCATACTGCGAAAGCCCCTCAGGAGGAGGCTCGCGAAGCGCTGTATCATAGATAATAAGCTGCTCTTGAAGATGCTCGAGCTCTCTTTGTTCACTCGATGTTGATTTGATGTAGGCTTCTTTATTTGCCTGGAGCTCTTCTATCTGCTTTTCTTCTTGCTTAATCTTAGCCTCTAGAGCATCTTGCGCCTCTTTTTTCTCTGAAAGCTCAAGCTTTTTCGCCTCAAGCTCTTTTGCCTTTTGCTCAAGAAGCTTTGCCGTATCTTGCTTTTTGCCATCAAGGGAGGCTCTCTCTTCGCGGATGGTCTTTTGAAGCTTTAATTCCTGCTCGAAGCGGCTAGAGACCTCTTTTTTCTGCACCATGAGAAGCTCTAAAGTATGCCTATCCTTCTCTACAGTCTTTACAAGCGTATCATAGAGATAAAATGACTTCTGCTTTGTCTCATTTAGTTTGCTTGTCTCTATACGAAGCTCTTTTGCAGCATTTTCACAGGCTGTAAATTCCGCCTCCAAAGTAACAAGCAACTCTTTTGCAGCTTTAAGCTCATCATCTTTTGTCTTCAGCTGCTCTTTAAGCTTTGTCGAAAGCTCGTGCAAGCTGCTCATCTCACTCTCTTGCTTTTCTACATCGCGGAGGATTTCTTGAAGCCTTTTATCTTGCGTGCCAAGTTGGAAGTTGATCTGAACAACCTGCATGTCTGCGCGTCTCATTTCTTGGTCTTCTTTTTGGACCTCAGCGAGAAGCTTTTGTCTCTTTTCTTCACTAGCCTTTAGCTTAGCCTCTACATCTGTAAATGCAGCCTTTAAAGAGCTAATCTCTTTTTCAAGACTCTTCAGCTCTTTAGAGCGAGAGAAGATGCTTTCTCCCTTTGCCTTTTGGGCATGGATAACGCCAAAGCCATCTACATAGTATTTGCCATCGAGCCAGCTTTCTTTTGTAATCTTTGTAAGGAAGTGATTCTTTAGCTCGTGCGGATCTTTAATGCACATGCGCTCTAAGCAGACAAAAGAGACATCTTGCGCCCTCTTAAGTGCAAGCTCAAGGTCTTCATTTGTAAAGACTAAAAGGCTAGCATCATAGAGCCTTCCTAAAAGCTCATGCTCAAGGTTTACAAAGTCTGCAAGCGGCATCACCTTGCCAAAGAGCTCAGATCCTGGCTTTTTTGCTTCCTGGAGGAGGGTCTTTGCACTTGATGTATAGCCCTCCATCTGGCTTGCAAGCGAGGATAGTGCTTTAAAGCGAGCCTCTTTTTCGTAGAGCTGCTCTTTTATTTTTCCAAGCTCTCCTTTTGATCCTTCAACCTCTTGCACAACTTCTTTATGAAGGAGCGACACCTTTTCAAGCGCCGCTTTATGGGTATCAACTAATGAAAGGGCATTTTTAAGCTCTTTTCGCTTTTGATCGGCTTCTGCTTCATGCGCATTTTTGAGGGCTTCGAACTTTTCTTTTTGCTGCCTTCTCTCCGCCACCTTCTCTTTTGCCACTTCTTCAGCAAGCTGCGTTTTCTTAAGATCAGATTCTTTTGCTTGCATGCTGCTTTGCAGCGAAAAGCGCTTTTGATAAAAGTTCTTTAAATTAGTCTCATGAGTCTCGAGGGATTGAAAGCTCTTTTGCCAGTCAGTAAAGGCACGATCTTTTTTGTCTTTCAGCTCGCTAAGTTCCTTTTCCTTTTTTGCAAGCTCAGCTTCGAGGAGATTTTTTTGCTCATCTATTGATTTGAGGCGCAATTCGAAGGAGGAAAGCTGACTTGTAGAGTCCTTTTCTTGCGAAGAGAGCGTCCCCTTCTTTTCTTCGCAAAAATCGATATCCTTTTTAATCGCTTCAAGTGATCGCTCAAGGATATGGCATGCATCAGAGAGCTCTAAATAAGCCTTTTGCGATACTTTAAAGCGCTCTTTTTTCTCTTGCTGCTCGCTTTTAAGGAGCGTCTCTTTTTCTTGCGCTTCCTTAAGCTGACCCTCAGAATTTTTTGCCCTAATCGATACTGTCTTGCACGCGCTCTTTAGCTCGCTAAACTTTGCCTCTGCTAAAAGCCTTTCATAGCAGGCAAGCTTTGTTCTAATCTCTTGAAATCGCTTTGCGTCATTTGCCTGTTTTTCGAGGGTCTTTTTTTGGGTCTCTACTTCTGCAAGTATATCTTTTGCTCGGGAGACATTTGCTTTTGAAAGCTCAAGCTTTCTTTCGCTCTCTTTTCGTTTAATAAGAAAATGGGAGATCCCTGCAACCACCTCAAAAAGCGATCTTCTATCTTGTGGGCTTTGGCTGATGATTTCAGCCACTTTTCCCTGGCCAATAACCGCAAAGGCCTCTTTACCTACACCCGTATGGGCTAAAAGCTCTTGGATATCCTTAAGGCGAACAGCTTGTTTGTTGATGAGATACTCAGAATCGCCATTGCTATAGAGCCTGCGAGTAATCGCAACTTCTTGATATTCGATAGGAAGCAGGCCATTTTCGTTGGAAAGAACGACCGTAACCTCTGCCATATTGTGGGCTTTTCGCTTTAATGATCCGGCAAAGATCACATCTTGCATCGAGGAGGCGCGAAGCGTCTTTGCAGACTGCTGCCCAAGTGCCCATAAAAAGGCATCAACAATATTTGATTTTCCACAGCCATTTGGACCAACAATAGCATTTATGCCTTCACAGAAGGCTATGCGTATGAATTCAGCAAATGACTTAAATCCAACGATTTTAATTTCTTTAAGGCCCATAGAGATAAAATGATACTATAATTTTATAATACTTGCAACTATCTCTACAAACTCACCCTTGCCTACGGAGCAAGCCATTAAGTAGAGACCTTCTGTAAGCGGTGTCTCATTATTAATTTTTTCTTTAATAAATGCCGGATCTTTAGTTCTCGCAAGCTCCTTGCCGCACTCCCAGAAAAGCCGAACATCTTTTTGTATCCTCTTATACACGTCTGCGAGTTTTCTAAGCGATTCGATTTCATGGGTAGATAGCCTATTTTTCTGCAAAAAGGTAGCGCACTGGGCCTCAATATCAGTGCTCAGCACCTCCTCAATCAGCACAAGAAAGTTTTCATATTCTTTCTTTTTCTCACAAAAAAGCTCCTCTACCTTTTGCCAAAACCTCTCTGCAAGCGCCTCTTTTGATTGAGCAATAAGCTGAAGTCCATCTCGAAGGCTTTTGATATGAGCGCTCAAATCATTATCATTCCAGGGAAGAGCGGTCTTTGTGTATCTGCCTTTTGGAGAGATGAGATAGTCTGTGAGATAGAGAAGGAGCACAAAATTTTGCGACCGCTCGATAAATTGATCCATTCCAACAAAAAAATGTGTCGGAAATTCTCCATCCGGAAAGCGGGAGCCTGAAAGATGGTAAGAAGGCTTTAGGAAAAAGTGTCCTACAGCCATGGAAAGGTAGTGGTTTTCCTCATTACCCTGTGGAAGGTTGAGACAGATCTTTGGCCTGAGCACACTCTCTGACATGCCTGTAAGTGTTTGGTAGTCGATCCATAAGGGATAAAATGTAGTCTTTTCTGGAGAGGTAAGAAAGACATTAAGACCCCAATAAAAGAGGTTATACTTAGATGCCCTCCCAAGCTGATAGCCAACGCATCCTACTGGCTGATCTTTCCAGACCTTTCTAAATAGCGCCTCCGATAGGATATTTGTATCAGAAATAAACATATCATCATCTACGATGTAGAGCAGCTCATCAAGGCCATTTTCCAAAAGAAGGCGCTTTACTTGCTCATCTGAAAGACTAAGAAGCTCATCTACAGAATGACGCGCAAGAAGACCTGACAAAAGAAACTGGCAGTTTCTTCCACCTCCATAACCAAAAGAGCCGCTAGGGTGCGTTTCAAGGAGCTTTTCTGCTCCAAATTTTTTTGCAATCTGATAGGCTTCATCTTTTGAAACATGGATAATCGGCGCATCTAATGTGGCAATGTACTGGCTATTTTTTTCAAAAAGTGCGCTACCTGATTGATCATAGACTATGATTGGAGTCTTCTCCGTCAAAAAGCGCTTATAGCCATCTCTAATTGTTTGAAGGGCAAAGTGCTTCGAAAGGTCTTTATTGTAGGTAGCGATTGCAGGGATACATCCCCTTTCGCATCCAGTCGATGCAATGTGCTCAATAATTGCAAAAACAAAGGAAAGTATCGACTGCAGATCATCTCGCATCAGTGATGCGATCGATCTTCTAATGCCTATAAGGCCTGAGACGATCATATCGATGTTTTTACACTTTTCTACAAGAGAGGCGGGCTCACTAAATGCATCTTTATAGATTGAGGGATATCCGCTAAGCCCAAATGTTTTTGTAAACTTCTCAAAATCTTCAAGACTATAGCTTTTGTTGACAAAGGGTTTAAATCCCCTCCGTACAATCTCCTGCTGACGCGTTGCGATTTTGCGCTCTTCATCTGTTCTTGCAACCTCAAGAAGCCCCTTATAAATGGCCTCTGTATTTGATATAAGATTTTTTACAAGTGAGCTAAAGTACGTATAAAACTCCCGTGTCTCAAAAGCGGCACGCTCTTCAAGAGCCTTTTCTATCTCGTCTAAGGGTAGATCGAGCGCTACAAGCCTTGCAAACTCTTCAAGATTGTAGTATTCGCGAACGAGATAATCGATAAGTGTAAAAAAGCGCTTTTCATATGCCTTTAGCAAAATAAATGTACCCTCTCGCTTATGAGAAAAGAGATAGCTTAAAAGTTTAAGCTTTTCAGATTCCGTATAGTGAGAAAGATCCACATGCCCCTTTTCGGCATATATTTGTGGCAGTAAATACTTGCTAAAGCGCTCCTCTTTAATATCTCCAAAGTAGAGTCCATAAAAGATCTCTGTAAGTACCTTCTTTGTTACAGCATCGTCTGCTCTATGATCGTCAAAAGGAGCATGTAGCAGCTCGCTGAGAACCTCTTTTGCTGTAGCGATAGGATCATGAGCATCTCGAAAGTAGTCTGTAAGTCTTCTTATGTCCATGCTTCAAACATCCTTTGCCACTCTCCGGCTCGAACTTTCCAAGTAGCATGGGTACGTATATATTCCTGCTCTGCCCGAATGCGCTGATCTATTACATCGGGAATGAGCGCTGCCGCCTTTGTTGCATGTATAGTAACGTCTGCAAATAACTTGGCATGGAGCATTCTATCAGCTGGAAAATCCATCATCAAACCAAACCCGCTCAAGGTCTCAGGCAAAGCTCCATACTTTGATGTATAGACTAAAAGCCCCGCTGCCATAGCCTCCATCACTGCAATACAAGATGTCTCTGCAAAGGTGTTTGGATAAGATAAAATATCTGCATGTGCAAGCTCTCGTGCGAGCTCTTTTTGACTAATCGGTCCACTATAGGATACTCCGGGAAGCACTTTAGCAAGTTCATAGAGCGTTGTATAGTTATCATGGGTCTGCGAGTAAATATCCATGCCGGAGAAGATCTTTAAGCTACTATCCGGAAAGGCCTTATGGATTGTAGGATAGGCGAGCAAAAGCACGTCAAGTCCCCTAAAGGGGGTACTTGTGTAGACAAAACGAGGTGCATTAAGAGTGCCGGGCACTCTTTCAATATTTTCAAAATAGGGAGAGACAGCATTTCGTATGACACATATCTTTTTGCGAGCTATCCCATAGAACTTTTCGAAACAAGCTGCCTGCCAATTGCTTACAAAAATAAACCCATCCCAGCTACCTACTTCTTCAGGATCCTTTAGCGCCTCGATAGCCGGTTGGTTAGTATCATGGCCATTCCAAAGAAACATCTTTCCCTTAATATGCGGGCGCATCTCTTTGCCTATTGCCCCATTTACGATAACAACAGCATCAAATGATGAAAACTCAGTGATAAGACCCGGGCACTTTATTCCAGCATAAATCCCCGGCTTTTTTATGGCATTTACGAGCGTCACATCCAGGCCATCTCGCACAAGCTGGGATGCTAAATAGCTTACAGCAGATTGCGTGCCGCCAAGGGCGCGCGTCGCCACCTCGTCTGGGCTATACTCAATATTTGAATAATCACAGAAAGCAACCTTCATGCCCTCTGAATATCGAGGATTTTAATTATTTACAATGATTGATAACTAATACCTGCTCACGTATGATTTCGCGGCTCTATGGAACCTCTACAATCATCTGCTGCCTCTTCCTTTTACGACACTAAAACGCGTGAATGCTCTCTCGGTCGAGTTTTTCGAAAGATCGCATCTTCTGCCTTATCTATTGCAAAAGTTGTTCTTATTGCAGGCCTCTGTTTTTCTCCCGCACTTGCAGAACGGCCATTTGTATCTCTGGCTAACCATTACATACATGGCAAAGTCGTTATTCGAGAAGGCACTGCAGCATGCCATATGCAACCGGGACTTTTATCAAAGGCAGATTGCGAGCGCTTTTTCTATAATGAAGTGAACCATACTGAGCTTATACCCTACCTACAGGAGCCAAAGCAAAATGGCGTTGAGATCACATTTCAGGATAAAAACAGACATCTTACCTGTGTGCTGCCATCAATTGCCTATCAAAAGGTTCTTAAAGCATATCAATATATAGAAAATGGTGTTCTTTATAATCCAGAGGGACTTCAGAGAGCTGAAGATGTACTTAAAACCATTCATACTCTCCACTCGATACTCTCCCCTTCTCATCAGGCAAATAGTCACACGTATAGAACTGACAATAAAATTTTAATCCCTCGCTCACGAATCCATCAAGCCACACTCAGTGGTTTAAAGTCTGAGTACAGTGCAAAAGAGTATGCAAAAATCGAGCAGACTTTTCTAAACGTGATTTTGCAAAATAATGGCCCTTTTACCACGCCTCAAAAAGATTTAGCGACCCTCAATAGAGCATTTCAAATTGGGGCATCACCATCTGACATTCCTGTACTGATGGATACCTTTGCTGCTACTCTAGCAAGTCGCATGAAACGAGGCGGCGACTACATTGACCATGCAAGCTTTGCTGTCGAAACACTTAAGCGAATTTCCCCCTATAAAAGCTCTATGAAAGAGCTCTCCTGGATATTTGCTAACACCATTCTTGCTCTTGGTGAAGAGCCCCCTCTCGTTTTTAATGACAACACAGTTTATGAAAAAGAAGTTGTTAAACCCTCCGAGAACCGCGCTTTTCTAACCCACTTTTTTAGAAAACAAGTTGCATGGACAAGCCAAAATCTTCCCCACCTAAAAGATCCACTCATAGAGCGAATTCGTAAAGAGGCACGATACATTCTTGTAGGCATACAACTTGTCAACTTAGGTAAGGATGGTTGCAACATCGGATATAGCATACAAACGCCGCAAGTTTGTCTTCGCCTGACTGTGAAACAAAAAAGGTTGATGAAGGTGGCAAAGTTTATCGAAGAGCATTCAACGGAAAAATCAGCAAACCTACTAGGCGTATCTCTCCCGCTTTTCATCAAGGACACCTCCTACATTCTCCATTTTGGAATTAATCCACAGCGCTACATAAACTACCAAAATGGCTATCTGTTGCTACAATCGGAAGATGTTCTCCACATGACGCCACATCAGGCTGTAGATTTAGTCCACAGGCTTCACAGCACGCTTTTGCAAGGGATAGGGAACATAAATCCCTCTATGAATGGAAAGTACCGGGTAAGTTGGCATGAGACTAACGAGACGATTATCTTACGGGCAGAGTCACTACTTAGCCTAGAAGACTTTAAACGATTTCTTCACTCTCTTACACAAATACAAAGAGATCCTGCGCATATTCTGAGTATGACCCAAGATGAAAAAATACTCTGGCACAAAGTGACTGATTTACCGACGCATCCAAACGATATCGCCTATGAGATGAACAACTCACTTTCAGAGCTTCTACACTTGATCGCTCAGGATAGCCCGGACTGGATTCATATTGCAGGTCTTGCACATGAAATAATCATGAAAATAATGCCCTACGAATCAGATAATGAACTACTCGCAAGACTTTTAACAAATTACTTTCTTCATGTTGGCAACAAAGGGCCTGTCGTTTTTCATAGCGAAAAAGAATATAAAGCAGCAATTGAAGCAGGCAGGAAAACTTCTCATAGCTTTATCGCATATCTTCGTGAGCGGGCAATTGCCTGGACAGAAATGAATAAACAAATGCTTGATCTTTAGGCTATAAGTTCATCTAGCCAAGATTTCGGATAGTCGGAGTACTTATCAAGAAAACTTTCAGTCATCGCTCTAAGATGCTGTATACTCTGTTTTCTTGAGAGTTTGCATTCCTTAAAATGATCGACCCACGCACGAATAGCGGTTTTGACTGAAATTGCAACAGATTCCGGCGATTCGACAAAGTCAACAAGATAGACTGTACGTCCATCAAGACGAAAATTTGCTGGCTGAAGATCCATTTCTATCCCCCGTTCGACAGAAACGGCAAAAAAATGAGCAATCTGTTTAATCTGATCCGAGGATTTGGGGTTTACTTCATTAGAAATTTTCTTTTGAATGAGATAGCCCGCTTTTACTGCTGTTTTCGCATTAAAAATCGTAGCTACTTGAAGCTTTGCAGCCGCTACCTTTTTATAATTTGAAATTGAATTTCTTAGACAAGATTTCAATGTTTTCGGAGTAAAACCCGTTTTACTTCCATGAAAAGCCTTAAGGACCCGATCCTGGCGAGACTCCATGGAATAGACTGCAAAGTATGAGCCCCTAGCAATTTCTGCGACTTTGTCCTTCTTAAAATTTCCCTTCTGCAAGCTGTCGTGTAGTTTGCTAAACGACGATTCACGCTCTTCACCTACTTTCTTTCTTTTAGGTTTTGGAGGCAGGAGATCGTCTCTTTCATTAGTCCAACAAGTAAAATCTGGCTTTGGAATAGTCATAATTAGCAAATTATAGCAAAATGATTATATAATACAAACAAAAAGGGCCAAGAGTATAACTCTTAGCCCTTTGTTTTTGCCTTAATACGTTAGCTTACTTATTCGGCTCATCTTTGTCGATGATTTCGACTTCAGCGTCCTCGATAGTATTTTCATCTTTTGGCTTTGCTTGGCTTGCATCACCCGTTGGCTGCTCTTGCCCATTAGGAGCTTGAGCATTTTGGGCTTTGGCTATTGCTTCGCCAATATGCTGCATCTCTTGTTCGAGCGCGCTTTGTGCCTCTTTGATGCGAGATGTATCAGAAGACTCCATCGCTTTTTTGGCATTGTCAACCTTTGCCTGTACCGCACTTGCAATCTCTTGAGGGATCTTATCTTTGTAGTCGCGAAGGGCTTTTTCTGCGCGAAACACGTGTGCGTCACACTCATTTTTCACATCAATTGCCTCTTTTCGCTTTTTATCCTCTTCGGCATGAACTTCAGCATCCTTAATGATGTTTTTAATTTCATTTTCATCGAGGCCAGATTTTGCCTGGATGCGGATTTTTTGTTCTTTACCGGTTGAAAGATCTTTTGCATGCACATGCAAAATACCGTCAGCATCAATATCAAAGGATACTTCAATCTGAGGTATGCCACGCGGTGCCGGCGGAAGGTCTGTCAGATCAAAGCGGCCAATTTCTTTATTGGCTTCTGCCATCGGGCGCTCACCCTGCATAACGCGAATGGTTACTGCCGTTTGGTTATCCCCTGCAGTTGAGAATACCTGCTTTTTCTGTGTTGGAATCGTGGTATTTCGCTCGATAATTGGCGTCATGACGCCGCCGAGCGTCTCGATACCAAGTGTAAGCGGTGTTACGTCAAGAAGGAGAATGTCTTTTACCTCTCCCGCTAAGACGCCGCCCTGAATTGCAGCACCAATAGCTACAGCTTCATCCGGGTTTACGCTCTTGTTTGGCTCTTTTCCAAAGATCGATTTTACCATTTCCTGAACAGCCGGCATGCGCGACATACCGCCGACAAGAATCGCTTCTTTAATATCATCTTTTGAGAGTCCTGCATCTTTTAAGGCCTTAAGGCATGGCTCTTTTGTGCGCTCGATAAGACCATGTGTAAGCTGCTCGAGTTTTGCACGAGTAAGTGTAATCGTAAGGTGCTTTGGACCTGAAGCATCCATCGTAATAAATGGCTGGTTGATCTCTGTAGTTGTTGTACCGGAGAGCTCAATCTTTGCCTTTTCTGCTGCATCGCGAAGGCGCTGAAGGGCCATCTTATCCTTACGAAGGTCAATTCCTGTCTCTTTGAGATATTCATCTACAAGCCAGTTTAAGATAACAGCATCAAAGTCATCACCACCAAGGTGGGTATCACCATTTGTGGAAAGCACTTCGATAACGCCGTCGCCAATCTCGAGAATTGAGATATCAAATGTACCGCCGCCAAGGTCAAACACAGCAATTTTTTTAGATTGCGTCTGTTTGTCAAGACCATAGGCAAGCGCTGCGGCTGTAGGCTCTGGGATAATGCGCTTTACATTAAGCCCTGCGATGCGGCCTGCATCTTTTGTAGATTGTCTCTGTGCATCGTTAAAGTAGGCAGGAACTGTGATGACAGCTTCTGTTACTTTTTCACCGAGATAGGCCTCTGCAGTCTCTTTCATCTTGATTAAGATGTAGGCGCCAACCTCTTCAGGTGTGATTACTTTTCCTGCAATCTCAAAGGCAGCATTGCCATTTTGACCTGATACTACTTTGTAAGAGACGATTTTTGCCTCTTCGCCAATTTCAGAAAATTTACGACCAATAAACCTTTTTGACGAGTAAATGGTGTTTTCTGAGTTTGTAATTGACTGACGCTTTGCAGGAATACCTACAAGGCGCTCTTCGCCCTTAAAGGCAACGACAGAAGGAGTTGTTCTTGACCCTTCTGCTGATGGAATAACAACAGGCTGTCCACCTTCCATGATGGCAACACAGGAGTTTGTTGTTCCAAGGTCTATACCGATAATGCGCTGTTTTTTAGTCTGTTCTGCCATAGTTTATCCTCTTAATTTAAGCTTTTGGTGCAGTAGCTACTTTTACTTTTGCTGGGCGTATCACTCTTGTGCCCATCTTGTAGCCACGCGTAAATTCTTGTATGATAGTGCCTTCAGCAAAATTTGCTGTTTCTTCTGTTTCTATCGCTTCATGAAGATGGGGATCAAAAAGCTCTCCCACCGAATCAAAGGTCGTAATGCCATTATCTTGTATCACCTGCTTTAGCTGCTGCAGAATCATTCTGAAGCCGATAGCCCAGTGCTTTACATCGTCTGATGCACTTTGCGAGGCATTTAGTGCCTGTTCAAAGTGATCAAGGGGCTGCAAAAAGTCTAGTACGACATCTTGAATTGCATAGCTTTGCGACTCAATTTTTTCTTTTTGAAGGCGCTTTCTTGTGTTTTCTGTTTCTGCAAGTGCTCTAAAGTATTTATCTTTAAACTCTGCAAGCTCTTGCTTGATCTTTTCGATATCTTCAACTTCTTGTGAAGGCGTATCTTCAGATGTCATGTGTATGATCCTCAATTAGGGTAGGTGTTTTTGGGCCGCTAAGCAGCTTTCGGGCTTTAAAATCGAGCTCATAGCCTGCTGTCTGCGGGCGCCTGAAGTCGATTTTATATTTATAAAGGTTTTTATCTAAAAAGCGAGATACCTCGTCAGACAGGGCATCAAGGGTTGCAAAAAGCTGCTTATATGGAACCCTTGTAGGGCCGATGATTCCTATACTTCCTACACACTTACTTCCTATTGTGTAGGGAGCGGCTATTAGCGTACAATTTGGCTGCATTGGCAAGAAGGCAAAAAGGTCCTCGCCTATCCAGCATTTCATTTTTCCAGATCGCTGCACATCTCTTGCAAGAGATCTAAGTGCTGTCTGATTTTCAAAAAGGCTCAAAGATGCAACAAGTCTTTCGGCTTCCTGAAATTCAGGATAGCGAAGCAGCTTTGAAAATCCGGTTCTAAAAAGATCTTCTGAACTGAAGTTTGCATAGTTTACGAGATAGCGGGCCATCGTCTCTTGATAAAAACGGATGGCAAGATCCTGCTCCTCTAGAGAAAGCGGCTCTCCAAGAAGTTCCACATTGAGAAGGCGGCTTCTAAAGTACTGTTCGATTCTCTGGACGCTATGCTGGCTCATCTTGTGAGGGGCATGCAAAATCTCGGTATAAACCTGTCCAAAGCTTGTAAGAACGACTGCGAGCGCGCGGCTTGAATCGAGTGAGATAAGCTTGATATCTGTTACAAAATCCTGGTCAAAGCGAGGGGCAGAAAGAAAGGCTGCGCAGAGGGTAGCTTCTGAGCAAACTTCCGCTACTCTTTGAAGATAGAGTGCGACAGCTTTTAAATCTTCAGCCTCTTCAGGAGGAGCTATATGCTGGTCGCGAGCAGATGATCGCTCATATTCATGTAAGCTTTCTTCAGCGTAGAGTCTATAAGCAGCTTCTGTTGGCACCCTACCGCCTGATGTATGGTGCTGCTTTAAAAAGCCCTCTTGTTCAAGGCTTGCAAAGTAGTTGCGGATGGTTGCAGAGCTGAGGTCCGGAAACCCCACTTCTTTTAAGGTATTTGAACCGACAGCTTTACCAGTCTTAAGATAATACTCAACAAGGGCAGTAAGAACCCGAAGTTCCTTATCGCGCTTGTTTGACCGTTTTGGCTCCATTCTCTATCCCTCGTTTTCTCTAGTATACTACTCAGAAAAATTAAGGGTCAAGCAAATTTAGCACTCTTCGTATTTGTCTGCTAAGTTGTTGGTTTTATGGGACAGGAGCTAATGTTTGGGTCCTGAACAAGGAAGGGAAGCACGTCGACGACAGAGGGAGACCAATCGAGCCCTCTTGTATAGACAACTTTTGAAGCGATCCAAGATGCAATTATCGCCTTCTTATGAACATCGGGTATTGAACTTTTTAATCTATCAGAAAATTTAGCTACAAGAAGCGGAAGGCAAAATTCAAAAAAGCAGCTCATGTAGGGCATCTCGTGCAGCTCTACAGGGCGCAAATAGTCTCGTATTTCCTTGCTATATTTATTTATACGATCAGAGATATCTTCAGAGATGTGGCTGCAAGATTCGTGAGTTTTACGATGGGTATCAATGATAAGCCTTACCTCTTCTCTTGCATATTGGACAATTTTTTCGAGGATCTCTTTAACTATCTCCTCTTTATGATCCATAAACTCACTATCACTGAGCGAAAGACTTGAGAGCACTTCAAATGAAGAGCAGATAACCCCGCCCTTATTTGCCGAGCTATCTTTGATGATTATTGTACCTTTTTGCTCCAAAAAGTCTCTTGCTTCCTGGGTAATGTAAAGATTTGCCCCCTCTATGATAGCTCTTGCGGTTGGCTTTAGCGAGGAATCTAAAAATTCAGAGACATTATACTGGTTTAGCGCTCCCGGCCTCCCGCCTGCCGGGATAAAAACATCTGCTTTTGTCTTATGCACGAAAGTACGTACAATTTCCTGCGCTTCACTTCCTGAGAGCCACTCCTCGTGGAGCCTATCGCCTACCTTTCTTTGGCAGAGTATTTTTACGATGTGAATCGCCTCTTTCTTCTCAGCTCGCATATCAAGGAGAAACCCCCCGTCAGAGAGCTTTTCTGGCGGATAAAAGCGTATTGGCTTTGTCTGTAAAAACAGCTCCTTCAAATAGGCAAGATCAAGCCCCTGAGGGTCATAGATAACCCCTGAAACATCTATAAGTGTCAAAAGTTTAGCGGTTTTTCCAAAGTATTTCTCAAGATTTAAGATTTGATTGCCGGCAACATCTCCATCCGGACCACCGGACATCTTCACAGTAAAAAGCTCTTTTTCGGGATCTATACCGAGATGAACAAGCACCTCTTTCATACAGACATTCACTCCCAAAGAAGTAACGCCATACCGCTTATGATTGATGCCGATCTTTGGCTTACTGGAAATGAAGGCACTACCGGGAAAATAGCCAATCTTTTCAGAATAGGCAGCTATCCACTCGATCATGGAATCATGCATATTTTCATCTGGCCCAAAGTAGAGATACTCCGGAAGCCCGTAGTAATCGACTATAAGAGGATCCTGTCCGGTAACCAGCGAAAGCAGGCTTTCGATAAAAAGCCTTTGAGCCCTATAGAGAATCCCATTTGGATAGAGAAAACAAATCGCCTTCGATCCCCCCTCCGGAATATCCTTATTTTTTTTCTCTTGCGTAAGGGCCAGGTCGTAGCATTCTCTAAAGGTGAGAGCTGCCTCATCTTGGGCTTGATCACGCTTGGGGATAATTGTCCTCATGCCGCCACGGGCAAGATCCTGAAAGCGTATATGAAAGCCAAAAAAGTCCCTGCTATAGATGTAAAATATCCCAAATGGCTCCTCAGGAAATATCTCTTTGAGCTCTCCTACAATAGAGCCATCGAGCCTAAAAGATGTCGCCCCTTTCTTTACGATAAAGAAGTTCGTTTTTAAGACAGCATCAACAAAGTGTACGCCATACCGAAGGCAGGTTTTACGTCGAAGGTCGCTCAGCTCCTTTCCGGTATCTTGCCGATCTATAAGCTCAAGGAGCTTGAGACGAAGCGGCGCATACTCCTCTACGTTCTTATTATAGGGATCACATCGAAGACAAAAGAGCGCAAAGAGACTTCGTGCGATTGCAGGCCAGTAACAAAATGCCTCCTGGACATTGCTTAAGGAATACATATGAGGATCGACATTAAAGAAAAGCTCATGGACAAAGAGCGATACACTTCTCAAAAACATCCGAAAATCAGCATATTCCGGAAACAGCTCCCTGAAGGGATCATCCGTAGCAAAATCACGAACAGCAGCAAGCTCCTTGATAAGCGCACTAACATCGATGTCCTGCCATCCAAATATCTGCATCTCAATGTATAAAATGTCCTTATTGACAAAAGAAAAAAAGAGTTCTCCAAGCTTGAGTTTATGCATTGAGAGCACCCTCAAAAATCTTCCTACATGACCATCTTTTGGCGTCTCCTTTACTGCAAGACGAACTGTAAGTGCCTCGGAATCATCCTGAGGTTTTATCGCTTCACATTCCGTAAAGTCAGAATCTTTTGCCCTCTCTATAAGTTCAGAGTGAATCTCCTTTACCTCTTCAAATAACAAAATGGCAATTCTTACCTTTTGGCTATCACCTGGAAGCGGCTTTAGGGAAACATAGGTATGCATTGAAGAAATGGGTCTTTGCCCATATTGCTTAAAGATCTTGTAGTCACTATCGAGCTCATCTCGGGAGATAACAATGGTGGCATTTTCAATGGAAATCGCACTAAAATAGCCTTGAAGCTTAAATCCTACGAGGCTATGGGCTATGAGGAGCAGCGCATCGTCTGTTACCTCTTCATAAAATGTTGAGCCATAGGCCTCTTTCAGCCAGAGGTAGAGTGAGCGAAATTCCTCCGTCTCTTTTGCCAAAAAGCTTTCGGTATCGGCCATTGTATTTAGGTTCCTTAAAACCCTTAGTATCTATATAAATTATTTTTTTACAACAGGAAAGGGACACCACGGTCCCTTTACTTTTTAAGGAGCCTTAAAGCATTAAGGCCGACAAGGACTGTCCCACCCTCATGGACAATAACGGCAAGCCAAAGGGGCAGCATTCCAAGGAGGGAAGGGATAGTTCCACAGAGGATCGCAAGAGAGGCAATGAAAAGGTTTTGCATGACAATTTCTCTTGTTTTTTTCGCTTTTGCAAAGAGCCAGTCGAGAAGTTCGATATTGTCATGGAGCAGTATGACATCAGCTGCACCTCTTGCTGTTGCGGAGCCAACTTGGCCCATGCAGATGCCTACAGTTGATCGTGCAAGGGCCGGAGCATCATTGATGCCATCACCAACCATCGCAAGCCCTTCATTTTCAGAGAGCTCTCCTATTCTTCTGAGCTTATCTTCCGGTTTTAGACCTGCTTCAAAGTGATCAAGGCCTATTTCCTTAGCAATAAGCTCTGCGCTTTCTTTATGATCGCCAGTTAGCATCAGCAAGCGCCTTCCTGATTTCTTTAAGGAATCAAGCATTTTTTTTATACCTGGTCTTGCATGGTCAGAAAAAAGCAATACGTAGATATCTTCATCAACTATGAGGCAGGCAACAATTTTTCCTTTAGGTTTTTCAATTTTATTCTGAGGATCGCCAATATAGATTTTTTTTCCATCCAAAAACCCTTCAACGCCATATCCTGGAATTACCGAAACATTGGTAACAGGACGAAGCGCGAGCTTCTTATCTTCAGCGGTCCGCATAATTGCTTTTGCAATGGGATGTACAGCATTTCGCTCAAGTGATGCAGCAATCTGAAGCACCTCATCGTTAGAGAGCTTGCCGGCGGGCCCTTCGATGCTATCTAAAACAAGCTCTCCAAGTGTAAGCGTCCCTGTTTTGTCAAAGGCAACAACGGAGCATTTTTCAAGAGCATCTAAGACAACACCCCCCTTAAGGACAATCCCCTTCTTGGCACAGGCGCCAAGCGCACTCAAATAGGCTATAGGAACTGCTAAAATCAATGCACAAGGAGATGCCGTGATAAGAAAGGCAAGCGAGCGATAGATCGATCCCTCTCTACCAAGATAGGTCATATCAAAGAGCAAAGGAAAAGTAGCAGCAAAGAGAAAAAAGAGTGCAATGATAGAAATTGCATACCCTCTTGAAAATGTATCAAACCAGCGCTCAAGTGCCGGTTTTGCACTTTGAGCCTCGGTTATCAATTGCACAATACGAGCTACTGTAGAATCATGGCTTAAGTGCGTGACCTTGACGGTAAGAGATCCATCAATTACTCGAGCACCTGAAGGCACTTCATCGCCTACAATCTTTCGCACAGGGTTGCTCTCTCCTGTAAGGTGGACAAGACTCACACTTGATGCACCATCAACCACTACGCCATCAAGCGGCACAACTTCACCAGCCCTCACTAAGACATGCGCATCTAGCGGCACATCCTGAATAGCTCGCTCTCTGAGCTCAGAGCCATCGACAACATAGGCCTTGACAGGCACTATCTTATGGAGCTCAATAAGTGCATTTTTTGCTTTAAGCGAGACGGCATCTTCGATTGCTCCTGAGAGCGCAAAGAGAACCAAAAGAAGCGCACCCTCAAAGCCAGACCCCATAAAAATGGCGCCAAAGGCAGCCATTGTCATAAGAACATCTATGTTGCAGTCTCGCTTAATCACGATGTCTTCTATGGCATTTATAAGCGCCGGGATTCCGACAATTAGATAGACTGCGGAAAGAAGTATTGCAGAGAGGACAAAATAGGACTGCATCAAAAAGCTCAAAGCAAGAAGCACGGATGCAAGACAGGATGCTTTAAGGGGAAAATTTCGAGAAATTTTACGAGCAAAAGGGGTTAAAAAGGGGCTTGCACTTTCTTCAAGGCCCATCTCAAAAAAGTCGCGAACGACAAATTCTTGCCCATGCCTTCGACTTATTGGTATTTTTTCATCAAGTAAATTCATTGAAGTTTCATCATAAAATAGGCTACAAGGTAAGCAAAAAGAGCTATGCTAATATTCCACACCATCGCAGGGATGACTTTATTATGCTCTCTTTTAGCAGTAAAGTAGCAGCTTATAGCAAAAAGAAGTAATGCGAAGAGAAGACTTGTCTCAGTAACCTCTCCTACAATCATACAGCCAGTAGCAATCAATGCCCCAACCCCAGCTCCAAGCCCCTGTATAATCGGGTGCTCATTTTGCTCTAAGCGAAAGCCCATCTCCTCCTCAAGCATGACGCGAAGTGCCCTATCGCCATCTGCCATTAAAACATCTACAACCTCATCTAAGAGCTTACCTCTAAATCCCTTGGCATAATAGAGTGCTTTTAGCTCCTCCTTTTCCTGGTCGCGATTCTCTTCGATTTCGCGCCGCTCTTCATCCATTACCCTATGAAGCCTCTCAAGTCTCGACCATGAAAGCCAGCTTGCCCTCCCAGTCTTCCAAAAAATAAGGCCCAGGCCAAGGGAAAGCAGAATTACTACCATCTGCCCTGGAACAAACTCAAAGTGATTGAGTATCATAGAGATAACGAGCATGACAAGAGTAGTTTCCCTCAATGCGTCTGTTGCAGCAAAAAGATAGCCCGGCGTCTCAGCGCCATGGATTTCGAAAGAAGTGAGCTTGCCCGCTGTTTGAACCTCTACCATGTGTTGCAGAGGATCTTTACCTTTAAAATGGTCCATTTTTAACTCTCAGTATATAGAAAGAGTAGCAATTTTACCATAAAGCGACAAGTGACCCCTTTATTTTATAATTATTTTTTGATATAATGTGTATAAGGGGACGAACTTTCACGAGAGGAGAATTTCCTATGGGTAATCCCGACGTATCCGGAGTTGGAGCAAACTGGTATCTAGGCGGAGGCTTTCCAAGCGGCACTATAGCTACGACCTCATCTGCCTACCAGGGAGCTCTCAACGATCTTCAATTAAAATCAAGCGCCTATTTAGCGGCAAAAGATGCCCTTGAAACTGCAATGCTTGGAACAAGCCAATCTGCCGTCACAGGCGCAAAAACTGCCTTTGACCTTGCAGCCGCGAATTTAAAGACATCTCTTACAAACATGCAGACAAAAACTGCATCGCTTGCAAATGCCCAAGTGTCAGCCGAAACAAATGTCGACAGCAAGCTCGATACAAACATGTCAAACTTTGCGAGCGATTTAGCAGGCGTTATGAACCAGCAGCTTACACTGCCAGAAACTGTAAGTAACGATTTAGACACTCAATTTGCTGCAGCTGATGCCAATAGAATAAGCGTTCGAGGAGACTACTTCGCTGCAATAAGTACCTATTTTAGCTCACAAAACACCTTGAACGTTGAACGAAACAACTTTCAAGACCTAAACGATGACCTTCTTTCGCTTCAGGCACAAAAGAGAATCGATGAGCTAGCTTCATCGCCAAATCCTGTAGTAATAGCTGCAGATCAAGCGGCAATCGATGCAAAGCAAATTCAAGTAAATACAAGCTCTGCGCAACTTGCTATACTAAAATCTTTAAGAGACGCAAACCTTACTCAACTTCAAGGCGCCTCTACCACCTATACAAGTGCACTTGATGCTGAAATCGCGCTTCTTAACCAGGCAGCACTTCTCATGCACACAACAGCAACTGGATTTTTGGAGGCACTGCAATCTGCAAAAGAGGGAGCAGTACAGACGGAGCAAGCAGCACTTGCCGCATCTCAAGCTGCTGATCAATCACTTTACAATGACCTTTTAACAGGCTTTCCGACATCAAATACAAGCGTAAACACACAAACGCAAATCATCCAAAATGCCTATCTTCTTACCTTAAATCAAATAAATAGCTCAACACTTGCCCAAGCACCAAACCTTACAGAGATTACAGCTCCAGCACTTCCTGCCGCAGGACAGATGTCAATAAGCCAGCTGATGCAGTTTCTTACACTCGTACAGGTACTGCTTGACCAGCTTATCAGAGAGATCAGGCGTACCGATTCGCAAGTAAACCAGCTTAGACTCAGCATCTTTGGAGCGACAGGAACGGCAGACGCGTCAAAAGCTACTCAGCAAGCAATCTGGGGAAATATTATTGCAGCAGCGGATGCTGCATATAACGCTCAAGTTGCAGACGACAACGCTGATGCCTCAAAAGCATCTGTAGATGCAGTGAACTTTATCAAATCCCATGCAGCTTTAATTAACACCTACATCAACCAGCTTAACTCAGATATTGACACGCAAAACGATAATGGCGTGAAGACTGTTACTGACCTAAACTCTGCTGTCCAAATGGCAATAGATGAGTACAAAATAAATCTCTGGTCGGATCATGGAACACTCGACGACTTTCAAAATAAACTCTCAACTGCTGTGACAAATCTTGCCACAAGCGATCCTTTAAAGGGCCCTTTAAGCACTGTAAGCGGAAATGCACAAGCAGTAATTAGCGATCTAAAGACCATTTCAGGCCTCCTCAGTGTTCGCCCTATTGATGAGGCGGCAATTGGAGCAGTCCAGACGCAACTTACGACAGACCTCGCAACCCTAAATACCAATATTACAGCACTTCCTGCACAAGACAATTCCATTCAATCTCTACTTTCCGGGCTTACAGGGGCTATTACTTCTGTAAAAAATGATCAGACTACTCTCTTTACTGCTATACATAACGCAGAAGCAAGTGCAGCTTCTGCACTTAAAACTCAAGTTAGCTCTGAATCGACAAGACTATCCTCCTACTCACAAGACATAAATACTGTCCTTTCGACACTAAGCCCAAATGATGCATCATTTCCTCTCCTTACAAGCTACAATGCAGCTATACCTGCCGTAACAGGAGCTTTAGCCACACTTTCAAACGACCTTGCAACTCCTCCTGTCAATTTAACTGCCGTAGCAGCTGACCAAGCGGCACTCGATGCAGCACTTGCAACTCTTGCCACTGCAAGATCAGCTATTTCTCTTGCTGCCCTCAATGGACCCGCATTAGATGCCGTTAAAGGAGCAGATGAAGTAGTAACAGACATTCAAGAAACTGAAGTTAGCCTCACTACGTATACGACATCTACAACTTCTGCAACATCGATTCCACCTACCCTGCCAGATCAGGTTCAGCAAGTCCTTATGCCACCTCCAATACAGCTTGAACATGTAACAACAATTAACTCTGCCTCTATCACCATACCATCCGGACTGCCATTAAAAGGAATAGATACATCAAAACATAAGGTCGCACAAGCCCCTCCAAAAGTTCCTACAGCATCCGTTGACTCTTTGAATAAAGAAATCGATCAACTTAACCAGCAACTTGCTCCTGTTCTTGATAAACTGCACGCCGATGGACATACCGAAATCACACTTATTCCTCCTCTCTACATTCGCCCCTATGTAACGATACGAGACCCTTCAGTATTTCTTGACTACAGCGTTTTCAACTCGCTCTTTGATCTTCTTTCCCAAATAATCGACTCTGAACTTGCTGCAAAATCAAGTGTTGAAAACCCTCCAACAAACGCCCTCTTCTCCTTTAGCGACCTCCTTGGCAAGCCAAATGTCACAGCAGATGGTGCAAGCGCACAAGGCGTTGGTGCAGGAACGGGTGTTGGCGGCGCAAATCTTTCAAGTGGCGCAGGAATAATTGCACAGTCCTTAAGTACAGTCCTTAGCACTACAGATTTTTCAACCTATGTCCAAGGAATACTACAGAGAACAGGCGTTGTCGCAGGCCTTGCTGCCCTTGGCAAGTTCCAGCCTCCACAACCCACTCGTTCACAATTTGGAATTGTAGAGCGAACCTCTACACCTCAGGCGGCAGGCCTTACAGCAGAGCAGCAAAAAGCAGCCGTATCATCTGCAGTAACGGAACTTCTCGCTACCGTTGAAAATGTACCAGCCCTAAAAGAGGACCTGCTTGCTATTTTAAAGGCAGCAAACCTGCAAAATCTCGACCAAGATGCAATCAATCAACTCCAAGCGCTTCTTATATTCCTCTTACAACTTGTAGCACTGCTCTTTGCAGCACTTGCAGTAGCAGCAGCCGGCGGCGAAACAAATATCGATACAATCGTTCAAAAAGCATTTGCTACGAATGAAGAGCAGCCTCTTGCAACAGCAGCACAAAACCTTAGAACGCTTGGCGTTACAGGAATTCCACGAGAAATCACCCCGTCAAACCCTGAATTTTTAAAGACATTCTTTAATGCGATCGAGCCGATACTTACCGCAGAAGAGCGAGCACCTATTGTAAGTAATGTAACAGCTCTTTTTACAGACCATGGAATTACCATTAGAACCGGAACTCCTCTTGGAACAGCAATACAAACAGCACTTAATGAGGCCCCTGTTGACATTGCAACAAAAATACGTCAAGCACTTACAAAAGATGCACTCGATGAAGCAGAAAGACTGAAAAATGCCCTCATTGCAGACGATAAAAGAAGACCAACCTTCAGCCAAAGAATCGCAGAGATAGCTAAAGAACCCTCAATTAATCTGCCGCCAGAACAGGTAGCGAAAGTACAAAACGTTCTGCAAAATGCAGCTCCAAAAATAGAGGGACTTCCTGCTGAAGATAGAAACCACCTTGTACTTGCCCTTTTGGGCGGTATCGTAACACCGGATCAAGCTCGAGGCATTGTTCAAGAATTTATAAAAGAGGGTGCGCTAAAGACAAATGCACCGGTAGCTAACCTGATTCAAACAGGAAAACCTGGAGAACTTCCAGACATTAAATCAGTGCTATCAATAGCATTAAAAGCATTAAGCAAACAGACATCCGATACTAATTTCTTACAAGAGGTCACTTCCCGTTTTGCAGATACCGTCAGAGGCCAATCGGACTTCTTCCAAAAATCACTTTCTCTGATACTAAACCCTGCAAACACCTATGTGAAAAACTTCTCTATCGTTACAAGGCAGACGACAGATCACGACTCTCTTGGACCACTTACACAAATACCAGTATCGGGCTAACGAAAGGATTGTACCTATGGTTTCAAATATTCCACTACCTCCCGATGCATCTGACGAAGCTGTCGCCATTTGGCATGAGATAGCAGAGTCACTTACAGCTGGCGATATTGCGCTGCTTCATGATGCAATTAAGGATTATATTACCCTTAGCCCAACAGACAAACAGTCTCTTGAAGAGCTGGCAGAAGGGCTGCCTATTCCAGGCCTTCCTCCAATGCTCATCACCCAAATCTTTGCAAATGCAGAAGCTACTGTTGGCGTTATCGAACGTCTTGGCCCCAAAGCGACAAAAGGCGAAATCGCAGCGGCACTTGGCACTACCGAGCAGGCAATCGTGCTTGATGCGCTTATTACATGGCTAAAATCTAACCCAAAGGTTGCCCAGGCAGTAAACCCGGATGCGAAGGTAGTTGGAGGCTCAAGCGGGGTATCAAACCCTCTCAATCAAGCGCTTGCAAGCTATATATCTCAAGAGGGCAACCTAAATGCTCCGCTAAATCTCTCTTCACTTCAATTTTTAAAAAACAATGCCATAACCCTTGCCGGCCTGAAGATTGCAGATCCCGAGCTTCTTAATAAAGCCTATCAGGTAGCATCAGGACAGCTTCTTATTACCCTTCTTCCTGATATAAACACCTCAAACCTTGATGAAAGAGGTCCTGAACAGGAGCGAAGCAAAATCATCCAAAAGCAGCTAGTCGATGAGATAAAAAAGGCACTTCAAGATGGTGCAATCCCCCTAAATATGCAGACCTATTTAGTGCTTTGGACAGCAATTACCCTCACAAATTCTGTAACTGAGGTTACTGAAAAACGAGACCAGCCCGTAGCAAACAGACTGCCTGAGTCCCCCGTTATAGCCAGCCTTCTTGCTGCGCTTCCTGAAGTGGGCACTGCCACCGACTCAAAAGAGCTTCCAGAGATGCTTGGCATGTTAAGCTATATCTACACCCAGATGGCGCCCTACTGGTCGGGTCCTGCTGCCGTCTCACTCCTCAATCTGCAAACGACAAGTGAGCCGCAAACTCGTGAGGAGAAAAAATTGGAAAGTGCCGTAAGAGCGTTTGCCATCTCTTTTGGCGCCCTTCTTAATGACCCAACATTTGATAAATTGCTCACAATTCTTATTAAACGCCAAATGCCAACAGTCAGTGAAGAGCAGCTAAAAGTATTTATTGCCGCAATGAAGATATCTGTG
Organism: uncultured bacterium; assembly: GCA_964512205.1. Lineage (GTDB taxonomy): Bacteria > Chlamydiota > Chlamydiia > Chlamydiales > FEN-1388 > SZAS-7. The sequence goes on from CAZEGK010000001.1 coordinate 115,439, forward strand.
CTTACAAATGCACTCGTTGCGCTCTATATAACGCTGCTTCGCAAGACCCAAGGGCAATTTAGAGCCGATGAGCTTGCCGAGCTTATCCTTGGCCCCCCAATAGATGAGCGAACAGACCTCGATGAACTTTTAAAAGGCCTCGTAAAGTCGATACAGTCAGAGCTTCGCTTTATCCCTCCGGAAAGGCGAGCACGCTTTGTTTCGCTTTTACTTTCGACCTATAGCGGCGATATGGATGTCGATGCCCTTGTAGACCCAACAAAGCAGTTTCTTAACCTTGTATCAACCGATATCCTTCCCGATCAAAGGATATAGGCCCAAGACTTGCAAGCTTTTTTCGTTTTCTCTATCGTCTCTTGCGCATCGCTTTAGTATCTTGAACTGCGGCATGGGTTATTTTTTACGCTGCTGAGTTAAAAGTAAATCTTAGCCAAATTGCAAAAAGTGGATCATCGAATACGACGACTCCGCGGCCCGTACCCTCTTCATCTAGTATGCCTTTTGCCTTTAAATTCTGTATTGCAGCTGACAGTACGGCAGCGCTGGATATTTGGTACTTTAGTAACAGCCCTTTTGAAAATACTTGCCTTCCATGGCTCGCTGCTAATCGCAATGCTCTTTGCTGTGACAGGGAGAGTGTATTCAAAAGCGTCTGGTATGCGTATGCATTCTGTCGCACAACTGTGCTGAGCGTGCTATCAACTTCTTTAATGCCAATATTATTTTGTCCCTGTGCTACAAGATGAAAGCAGATCATCTGAACGTAGTTTGGAGTATCTTGGACCACCTCGCGCAGGTGCTCTATTGCGGCTCTTTGACAACGAATGTCTATCTCGGAAAAACGCTCTAGAATCCAATCTGTAAACTCACCTCCAAATGAAGGAAACTCAACCGGTTGACAAGATCTGTAGAATGGCCTAGAGGAGTTATTGAGCATATCATAAATTATTCCCTTTCTAGAGCCAGTGAAAAGAAAGGTTGTATTGCGCATCTGTTGCATATGAGTCCTTAAGGTCGCTTCAAGCCATCCTTTGTCATCAATTTCACATACCTTTTGGAATTCATCAATCGCAATAATCACCTTATCGCCGAGCAGAGTGAGCTCATCTAGCACTTCTTGAATTACTTCTTTCACGTCTTTTTCTGTGGAAGATTGCAGCGACATGCCGAAAGTTGCTTGTCCAGTCGTCGAATCATATTCAGTGGTCAATTTAGGACGCAGCTTTGCTAAATGGTTTTTAACCCTCTCGAGCCACGTTTTTTTTGAATGTAGTGCTCGCAAAATCTGATTCAGGAAATCTAAATGTGAGGTGATATTAAAAATATCTACAAATATAGTTGTATAACCTTTTTCTTCAAATTCATTCAACAAATTGAGAACAAATGAGGTTTTGCCAAATCGCCGAGGCCCAATCAAGACCGCGTGAATTCTATTCTCAAGAAATTGCGACATTAACCCTGATAAATCGTTTCGAGGAAGGTAGTAATCTCCCTCGACAGGGTCGCCAAATTTAAATGGGTTTGGGTGTGATTTTTTCATGTTCATATTTTTAGTGATTTCACTAAAAATACGCAAGTAAAAACAGCTTTAGCCCAAGAATTTTTCTGTTTTAAGTGGCATAATATTTTTAGTGATTTTACTAAAAATATAAGACCTAAAAGGTCGCGAATTTATGCGAGCAACGGAGACGAGAGTCAGCCAACATCCTCACCGATTAAGTAATATAATAAATAATTGACTTTATAGATGTTGTTTGCTACACTTTACCCTATGATTACCTCTATTTCACAGGCACCTTGCAGGCTTTTTCATACCCTTTCTCAAGGATGCCACACAGTCCTTAAAATGATGATCGAGGTGATACGGTTTCCCACCAGATATTTTGGAGCTAAAATTCGCTCCGCCTATCCCACAAAAGAGCTCACAAATAGCGAAACCCTCCTCTTTCTCAAGCATGTCTCTGTAGCCCGTGCTGTACGAAGCGGCGATGAGCGCTGGATTTCTCCTCTTGGCTTTGCCATGACAGGCTACAATTTTATCGATATACACACAGGGCTTCAGGTTGCTGTAACAGAATCAAAAGATGAGGTTATTGTCGGCTTTGGAGCAAGAGGCTGGGATGGCGGCTCGCTCACGGAAGAAAAAGATATGAGCACCTACAAAAATACCCAGCTGGGGGTCCTTGCTGGCAACCCGCTTGGATTTACACCAAGATGCTACGAGCAGGCAAGCGAGCTTTTTCAAGATATCCAAAAGCAGTATTCCCATAAGAAAATCTCCATTTCCGGTATCTGTTATGGCGGTGCTATAGCAAGCTACGTTGCCCTGCAAAATAGGGTCTCTGCCTTTTGCTTTAATAGCTATACATTAGGTGCCGGACTTCAACAAGCAATTGGTGAAGAAAAGCTTAAGATGGCAGACCACCTCATTACTCACCTTTCTACAAAGGATGATCTTGTAAGCGATAATAAATTTCTTCAACTGTTTGATAGGGCACTGAGCTTTTTGGGTATTAAGACCCCAGGACGATTCGGCAGACGCTTTACAATACCTCGCCACTACTCAGGAGTTTGGGAAAATCACATTCACGTATATGCCACAATGATGCATCACATGGGCTATCCAACATCTACAAAAACTTCAGACATCCCCAAACAAGAACTTGAATCTATCAATCAAATGAAACCAGTTGCTTGATTTGTTATAAATCTGCTAGGTTCGGATTTATGAATAAGTTGCTTCTGTTCTTCATACTTCTTTTGATAGGTTGTGGCAAAGTCAATGCTCTTCCCTACACATTTTCTCTTGTGCCACGAGTGATTGATACGCATGCCCACAATAAGAAAGTGATCCTTTCACTCCTTCAACTTCCTGATTTAGAACTAAAAGCCATACATAAAAATAACAAAACTCGTTTTATTTATTCTCAATCGCTTAAGGCTCTGATGAAAGAAATGGGCCTTACAAAAGCAGATTTTAAGCCTTTTAGGGCATATCTCATAAGACAAATAAAAAAAGCGAAAAAATGTCCCGGAAAATATGTAACTATGCTTGGAACATACTTAACTTCAGGAGCTACTGTAGATTTCACAGTAAATATTAATTGACACCTTTGTAATAGTCCTTTATGAAAAAAATTTTTCTCTTATCCTTAGTGCTCATTTATAGCACTCTTTCAGCTACCTATATTCAGCGATTCAGCACTACAGACAATGGCGGCATCACCTTTACAGGAAACACTTTAGGCCTCTCTAAGGCTACCGGCCAAAACAACCCCGGCACATTAGATGCAATAGGCGCTTTCATTACCACAAATACACCGCTTCCATCACCTGTGGGAAACTACCCAAATGATGGCCTGCAAGCAGGAACTACGCTCGATTACACAAAGAATAGCTCTTCAGCCTATCTAGATTTGCCTGACGGAAGCGAGGTCCTTTATGCAGAACTTATTTGGTCAGGAAGCTATGATTACTACAGCCAAATAACAGGCAATGAACCAGATGGTCCCATCCTCCTTATTACCCCCCAACTAAATAGCTACCAAATTACTGCAGATCCTGCAACGAGACAAAATGCAACTACTCCCTCCTATGGATGTCCCGGCCCTACTCCAACGCCCTGCAAATGCCCATGTGGAAACTACGTAAGAAGCAATAATGTAACATCGATTGTACAAAAAGCAGGGGCAGGACTCTATACAGTCGGAAAAGTGGCAGCTACAATCGCAGCAGGCGATGATACCCATAATAGCGCAGGCTGGACACTTGCAGTTGCCTATAGGCACCCAGAGATGTACACCTACAATATGACACTATTTGTAGGATGTGAACAAGCATCCTACTCCCAAAATCAACCGGCCATTGTATCTGGCTTCTATACTCCAACGTCCGGACCGCTTACTGGAAGACTCTTTATAAGTGCAATAGAAGGAGATGCGAATAAGACGGGAGACACAATGCTATTTAGCAGCACTCTCCCCTTCACACCAAGCGACAGGCTAACCGGAGATAACAACCCGACTACAAATTTTTTCGCATCACAAATTAACACGCTCCTTCCTTTACATAGAGATGTCCTCACCGGAAAACTTATCGCACAGGGCTCAAGCCAGCAAGATACGCGAGGAAGCTACGGAACATATAATTCAAGTGCTAGAGGAGGCTATAATGTCTCAGGCGGAAGGCAGGGCTACGATATTACAAGCATCGATATATCACCCCATCTTTCTTACAATCAAACAAGTGCATATGCTCTCGGGACAACAACAGCCGATGACTACACAATCAATGCCGTTGCCATGCAGATACAGATTGGTGCCCCGATCATTACAGGAGAAGAACTTGTCAATGAGCTCACTTCAGTAAATAGCGTCCTTGGAGAGGTGGTTACCTTTTCAATCACGCTAACAAATACGGGCACACTTGACGCAGAATCTTTAGTGATTTTTAATACGCTTGAAGAAGGCCTCCTCTACCTGCCAGGAAGCTTTACGGTAAATAATGAAAGCACCTCGGACCCAAATCTTGATTCAGGATACGATCTTGGACAACTTAAGATCGGTGAGACTGTTACAATTACTTTTCAAGCAACTATTGTCGGCTATCCAGTTGATGGTCTTGTATTTACAAACAATACTTTTGCCACCTACTCGTTTGAGCAAGGAACAGGACAAAAGACATCCTTATCGACCAACACAAATTCTGTAGCCATCACACTTCCAAAACTTGTTCAGCCCCCGCACTTTCCATCTCCTACAAACTTTACAGGATGCGTAAAGAGGTGTTGTAATATAGCAGTGCTGACATGGGATCCCCCAACTGCTCCTCCATTCATAAATGCCTATCCGGCAGTTGTAAACTATCGAATCTATTCTGGAAACCAGTTTTTAAAGAAAGTAGCAGCAGATGCTCCTCGAAGGGAGGTATTCCGATTTAGAAGTATGGATCAACTTCGATCGCTTTGTATAAAAGCATGTTATGCAAATGGTGAAGAAAGCCCTCCATGCCATATTACATTTTAGGATAGTTTAATAGAGGCCCTTTATGCTTTTTGAGGGCATATTCATAAGCTTTGTCATAATAGTCTAAAAGAAGCCAGATAGCATCTTCATAGCGATTTGCCTCGATATGCTCTATTGTTTTTTTTGTAACCTCTCCTCCAAGGCGTTTTGCAAGCTTTATCGATGCTTCCTTTAGAAGTTCCTTCCCATACCGTCCATACTGCTCCATAATGCGGGCGATTCGCTCTTCTTTTGTCGTTTTAATCAGGTAAAGAGGCGCCTTTTTCATTGCTTCATAGAGCTCATTTGGGATTTGGCAATGGCCGATAAGCCTACTTTCATCTTCGAGCCAAATTACTTTGCTAGAATCTAGCTGAGAAAGCCTAAGAGCAAGTTCATTTTCAAAATGCTCATTTGATGGACATGCTTTTCCATGAAGGCCGCCAAATACGCTACCTGAGTGACAGGCTAATTCTTCAAGGTCAATTACCTGTTCTTTAGTTATCTGGTGCAATGCCTCGGTCTTTCCGGAGCCTGTAAGTCCGCCTATAAGCTGAATTTTATAGGGTTTTGCAAGCGTATCTCGGACAAAGCGGCGAAAAACCTTATAGCCACCCTCAAGCTGGGTTGTACTAATACCTGCAAATTGCAGGAAATAGCGCATAAAACCAGATCTCATACCCCCTCTCCAGCAATAGACCTCTGCTATATCGGTTGTATGCTCAAGTGCTTTTGACAAAAGCTCATCTAACTTTGGCCCAACTATTTTTACCCCTTCGCGAATTGCCCTTTGTTTTCCCTCCTTTTTATAAAGGGTTCCAACAACGGCTCGTTCTGCATCAGAAAAAAGAGGCAAATTAATAGCCCCAGGAATATGCGCGTGGCTATATTCTTTGGGGCTTCTTACATCAAATAATGGGCCTTTTCTCTTATCGGAGAACATCAAGTCCAGCAAGGTAAGGGCGAAGAGCTTTTGGAATATTTATAGAGCCATCCGGCTGCTGATTATTTTCCAAAAGGGCTACCATGAGCCTAGAAGTTGCAAGACCAGAACCATTAAGGGTATGGACAAGTTCCGGCTTTTCTCCCTTCTTTCTGTAGCGGATTTGGGCGCGTCTTGCCTGATAGTCTGTGCAGTTAGAAATTGAAGAGACTTCGTAGTAGCGATTTTGTCCCGGCAGCCACACTTCTACATCTATCGTCTTACTTGATGCAAAGGACATATCGCCAGTTACAAGCAGCATGCTTCTATAATGCATCTCTAAGCCCTCTAAGATCTGCTCTGCGCGTCCAACCATCTCAGAAAAAAGCTGCTCGCTTTGCTCCGGAGTGCAAAAAGCAAACATCTCAACTTTATTAAATTGGTGCATACGGATAAGGCCGCGTTCGGTAGACCCTGCAGCTCCTGCCTCTCGTCTGAAGCAAGGCGTATAGGCGATATATCGCATCGGAAGCGCCTCTTCAGCAATAATTTCATCTTGGAGCATGCCATTTAAGGCAACTTCAGCTGTTGGGATAAGATAGAGCGTGTTGTCATCATCTGATACCTTGTACTGCTGGTTTTCAAACTTTGGAAGTTGTCCTGCACTAAAGAGGGCATCTCTTTTTACAGCTATCGGCGGCATGATCTGCTGCCAGCCATTTTTTATATGAAAGTCGATCATATAGTTGAGAAGTGCCCATTCAAGTCTTGCGCCATTTCCCTTATAAATCGGCCAGCCGGAGCCTGTGAGCTTCGCGCCGCGCTCAAAATCAAATAAATTGAGCTTTTCATTAAGCTCTACGTGATTTTTGAAGGCAAAAGAAAATTCAGTCTTTTTGCCCCAGCTTTTCACCTCTACATTTTCTTTTGGATCGAGTGCTACCTTAATGTCATCCATCGGAAGGTTTGGAAGGCGGGCAAGAAGGTCTGTAATTTCTGTTTCAAGAGAAGAGAGCGCATGATCGAGCGCATGTATCTCATCGGAATGCTTGGCAACTTCTTGGACGAAGTTATCTGCATTTTCCCCTTTTCGCTTCATCTGCCCAATCGTCTCAGATGCAGTATTACGAGCTGCTTTTAGCTGCTCTACTCGAGTCTTTTTTTCGCGGATTTCCTTATCAAGTTCTAAAATTTTGCTAATGTCAGCATCTGGTACTTTGCTTTTGAGCTTTTTTGCAACCGCGTCTGGCTCTTTTCGGATCAATTTAATATCTATCATGTTAGTAGCTCCCTGCTATTTGCAGCTTGTTGCACCATTTCACCAAGAGTCTCTGAGATGTGAGAATTTTTTCTCTCCGCCTCTCTGGTAATATTTTATGCACCTAAGTCGTTTGTTGCTAAAAAGTATAACAAATCCTCATACTTTAGGACTATGAGTACACTTACGTTAAAGAGAAGAAAAGTTACTACTCGTCATGACAAGATGACTGTTGGGCAGTATCTACTCAAAAGGCTCGTGGGAATGGGGCTTTCTCACATTTTTCTTACCCCAAATCCTGCACTCGAGGCCATTCAGCGTACGATCGACGAGCATCCAAAAATTTCACTTGTCACAAACCACTCTATTGAATCTGCTGCTGAAATGGCAGATGGCTATGCAAAAGCACGGGGAATTAGCCTTGTCTCTTTTCAAGATCTTGGAGGCAGTGCACTCGATATCCTCAGGAGATCCTGCATTGAATCTGTGCCCCTTGTCATGCTCTTTGGCGAGCAGTCAAATAGAGAATTTGAAAAGCTTTATAGAGAATTTTGCGTATCCTGGACGGAGCTTTCAGATGCCCACCTTGCACCTAAAAAAATCGATAGAGTCCTCGATTATGCACTCTTTTTTAAAAAACCTGTCTGCATAGAACTTCCTGATGATATTGTCGATTGCTATATACCTCAGCACACCTATCACCCGATGGAATTTGGCGTATCAGATCCGGATACATTAGATGAAGCGGTACTAGAGCTTTCTGCTCTTTTAAAAAAGGCAAAGCATCCACTTATCCATCTGCAACGAGAAACTCTTGCCCACAAAGCAGAGAGTGCAATCCTTGAGTTTGCTGAAAATTGGCATATACCCGTCACAAGCAGTCACACAGCACGAAATTTTGTAATAGAGTCTCACCCGAACTTTTGCGGTAGCATATCAGAGGAGCTTGCCCATCGATCAGATCTTGTCATTATAGTAGGCAAAGAACCTATTGGCATACCGCACAAAGGATCAAATGTTTTAATTGGTGATCAAAGCGTCGCAATTAATCAGCGGCTCTTTCCACAACTTCTTCTGAGAGAGGTATTAGAGGCGCTCCTTACAATCGATATACCAAAAAAACATAAAATTTGGCAGGCAAGAGGGCAGCCAGATTCTCTCCTTGAAGATGTTTTTATCACCACAAGGGATCCCCAGCTTTTGGAAGATATGGCTCCCTATTTTACGGGCGATGTCATCTCTTCAGAATATGGAAGCTGCCACTATGCACTTGCAAGCGCAATCGGTGTAGCAAAGGCCTACCCGCTCAAACGTCCCATCGTTTTACTCGATGAAAGCGATCTAAAAGCATCTCTTAGCGAACTTTATATCGCACATGAAGAGTGCCTTCCGCTGCTTATCTGCTGTGCAGGCAATGCCAGCTGGATAAAAAGCCTTTTTCCCGATATTCCGGTTTATCGCCGCCGCATCCCCGATAAACTTCCTTATGAACTTGTCATAGTTTCTCTTGAGTAAAATAGTTTTTTCGTAGTAGGTTTTCATCGAAACTTCAAAAAGGAGTCGTTTCAATGAACTATTTACGAATGGCCCTACTTGCGATGCTCATAACCTGTGGGCTCTCAGCAGGTTCCAAAACCTGCCATAAGGATGTCACCCAGCTTCAGCCGGCATATCCCTGGGAAGTTGTCGAAGACAACAAGCAAACTGTCCGATTTATCATCATGAACTACTTTACAGACCTCTTTGATCAGGCTGTAGTGCAGGATCTTTCAAAGACTGCCGAAAAGTACATAAACAAACATTTCTTTCCAAGCTGGAGAGTCCAGGCAAAAGTAGAATTTTTTGTGCCGCCAAGCATGCAAGATCTTATTGATCAATTTGCACTGCCAGGCGCCTATTTGACCGCAATTCCGCAAGCAGGAACGTATGTCCCTGTCTTTCTCGTGGATCAGTTTTCAGAAAATATCGACAATAACTTTGCTACCGCCCTTCATGGCTCGGTCTCGGGCATCGTTATGAATGGCTATAGCCACCTTGTCTATTTAGCTGATGACGACACACAAGACACCTATCCAAACCTTCCATTTGGAACACCTTGGATCGTAATTCCTGCAGGTTCCGTAAATTCAGGAAATGGCATCAATGCACAAGTTGCAGCAAATCAAACATCTGGTGAAGGGCCAACTGATTTCTACCAAGTGCTTGCCCTTACACTTGCACACGAGATGATCGAAGTGATGGCAAATCCAACAGGCCTTTATTATACAATAGATGGAAATCCACTTGGATTTGGCCTTCCAGAGGGATCTCCTACAAGAAATCAGTTTTATCTGCATGAAGCTGTAGATCCGGTCTCTCAAGGAAATGACAACATCTATATGTCTCATGGCTGGTCTATGCCAAACTTTGTACTTCCCGCCTACTTTTTCCCATTTGCGGATCAGGTATCGCATGGAACTGCACGCTACGACCTGCTTGGCCATGTAACTGGACCATTTCAGCCCTATAAGGGAACACAGTTTGTGATCTATCAAGACCAGATAGATGGTGATTTGACAGAGCTTTCTGTCGGAGAGTATGCATCTACTATTCTTGATCCCTACACAGTGACATTTACCTCTTTTGGCTCTATCTATGACTATGAGGGATGGGCACTGACTGCTGAAGAAGAAGAAAGAATCGTTCATAGCGATATGATGAAGCCATATGGCGTATCGGTTCTTGATACGAAAAAGTCAGTAGTAAGACTTTCAAAATCACCTGTCGGCAAGCAAAAAGCAATTCGTGCGAAGTCAAGAGCCGCTGCAACATCATCTGTGATGGTGCATGATGACTTTGAATGCGGAGAGCTTAACCAGCCATATCTTCTGCCATTTCAGTACATAGATAAGGATGGGTTTCTCACACAGCGCTTTTTGATTGTCAATTATTTACCTATCTTTCTTGTTCCTGAGCAGGTGGATGAAGCAATTCCAGTGATGGAAAAGTTTATCCAAGATAACTTTTTACCCTACTGGAATCGTAAAGTGGATATAATTGCTAACTATACCATCTTAACACCTGATTCTCCTCAGCCAACCTACGATGGCACCTTTGTGCCGCTCTTTGTAATACCTGATGAATTTTTTAACTTAGAGTCCTTTGGCGCTCTTGCATTTTCATCTGGTGCATTTAACAGCAATAACAACCTAAATCCAGCATCCGGTCCTCAGATTACTGATTACTGGGCACCATTTGGCGGATATACAGTACCAGACCTTCCGCTTGGCAACCCCTATCTAATCTTCCCACGCCATAACATCTCAGGCGTTGTAGATGTAACGGCAAGAGATCCTAATACCCATGCGATCGTTGCTGGACCATTTGTTGCAGTACCGCAGGGAAGTGCAGATACAAATAATCTTCCTATTACAGGAGAGGGTGCAATCGCAGATCCGCTCGATGCATGCGATCCGCAAACTCCAGGAAGTATGACAGATAAAATTGGTCTAAACATCCGAAGTGGATGCAACAGCTTAGTCTATCCAAACAATATGGCAGATGCCGGAGCAATTGCCACTCTTACCGGATGGGTTGGAGGTCCTGAAGGCTTTGGTGCTACAGGAGCTTTAGTATTTGGTGCTACAATGTCACAAGGAGATATGGAAATCCTTATGGCAGCAGTTCAAAACAATCCAAATGTTGAAATAACGATCGACAATTTCCGCGGCGGTCTTCCTGATATTCAAACTTTTGTGTCAGTTGAAACACACGAGCTTGAAGAGCTGCTCGTCGATCCAACCTATGGCGACTATATCATCTATAGCAATCCGCCAACAGATCGCGCTGTGCTTTTTGTGCAGTATGAAACGGCAGATACTATGGAGCGTGTAAACCAGATAGGAACTGATGGAGTCCATTCCTACAAGATGAACCCATTTAACCTACCCTCTTACTTTGTTCCAAATCTTCGTACAAATAACTACGATGATCTTGGTCTTGTCTATAGACCCTTAATCCCCCTTTCTCGCGACCAGATCTGCTGGCAGCAAGAGGGCGGACCTACAAGCCAAGCGTCAATATATGGATTATTAGAGGCAACAGAATCTGATCTTGACTTCCAAGATAGTGGAAGCGTCTTTAATATTCATACCTATACACCGCCCTTTGATACCCCATCTTGGGAAAATCTAGGTCCAGAGATCCCTGTTGTGGATTCCCCTCTAGCTCCAAACTATGAGGAACTCCAAACCCTGAATCAGGTAATGCTCCTGTAACCATAACCAAAAAGCAGCCTTTCTCATCTCGAGAAAGGCTGCTTTTTTTTTGAGCCTCAGTTGTTGTGAACGTACTCCTACTCTTCTTTCTACTTCACAATAGAAGAGAGAATGCGGATGAGGTCGTGATAGGTTAAGAAGATCAAGAAGGAAATCAGCGCTACAGCAAATGGTATAACGATTTTTTCTATAGTCTTTGCTTTTAGCCTCTTGCCGGTGACAATCTCAAAGAGAGAAAGGCAGATGTATCCACCATCTAAAACAGGCAGTGGCAAAAGATTAAGCAATCCAAGATTTAGGCTTATTGCCCCAAGCCAAAAGAGTGCCTCTTTTACACCAAGCATCCACTGGCCATGAATTACCTGAACAATCCCTATAGGGCCGCTCAGCCATTTTGGATTCATATAACCGCCAACAAGGGCATGAAGGGTATTTACTACCTCATCGACGATATCTGAAAACATCTCGATAGGATTTGGGTTGTAGGTCACCTGCAGATCATTGATAGCAGGAAGGCCAAGAAGAAGCTGCTTTTGGCGCTCTTCTAAAAATTTGACTGCCATCTGTCTTTTTTCAGGGTCATCAATAGCCTGTATGAGCTTTTTTTCCTCTTCTTGCTCTTTGGCATAGAGATTTTTATCTTGGGCCTGCATCAGTTCAAGACGAGTTTTTGGCTCTACGGGCTTTAAAAGAGTAAGCGGGCCCTTTTGCGTAATCTCATGGCTTGTGCCAATGGTACGTACGATCTGGTCCAGGTTTTTGCCATGGAATTCTTGGTCAAAAAATTCTTCCGAATTTTTTATCTGTCCCTTTGGCATTTTTTCTGTAATAACAAGAACTTTATGCGTCTGGACAGCTTGTAAAAATTCTACGCCAGTTCGCACAGGCGCGCCATCAACTGCTACGATCCGATCTCCAGGAAGTAGCTGATCTTGCTGCTTCTCTTTGTCAATAAAGCTAAGAGGCCCTTCGACAACACAGTTAGGAGTCAGGTTATAGGGAATAAAAAGAAGCTTTTGAAACTTTGCTGCTTTGAGACCTGCTTCATACTGCCAGTCGGAAAGCTCTTCTTTAACCTGGTTTGTGAGCTTAATATCTTCAAGCTCAACGCGAGGAATACGGGCAAGGAAAAAGGTACCATCTCGCTCAACAGTAAGAAGGCTTTTTCCTTCATTAAGTATGGTCGTAAGCCCAGTAACAGAATATATTGGCTCACCATCTACCCAAATGATGCGATCGCCTGGTGCTATACCACTTCCGATAAGAGGTGATCCTTGGGGAAGGGTTGCATTTTGCGGGAAGATAACATAGCTTGCACCGCCGAGAACGCCTGTCGTAAGGATACCGGATTCTAAAGATTGCGGATGCTGATAGGGATGGATGACAAGTGAAAAGGGAACATAGGCTCTTTTTTCATCATTCCATCGCTTACCCTCTACAGTAATTTGGCCGCCACCAGTCATTGCAGCCTGAAAGTGCCCTTTAGAGCCTCTTACAGGCTCATTATTGTAGCGAAGGATTACATCCCCTGGACGAAGTCCTGCTTTATAGAGCTCAGAATTTTGATCGATGTAGCCTATTTTATTTGTAACGTCAGAGAAGTTTTTCTCTCTTCCGCCAGATGCTGAGATAATACAAAAAACTAAAAAGGCAAAGACGAGGTTTACAAGTGGTCCCATTATAGCAACTTTAATGCGATCCCATGGAGATTTGCCAAAGAAGCCATCAGGAATATCTTCCGGTTCTTTGCCATCTTCTTTTTCCATCCCTGCAATCTTTACATAGCCGCCAAATGGCAGCCAGCAGATATTCCACTTTACCCCGTTATGCATAAGAGTAAATATGGGACGTCCAAATCCGATTCCAAAAGATTCAACGCGCATACCAACGCGCCGGGCCATCCAGTAGTGTCCAAGCTCATGAATAAAGATTAAAAAGCCAAGGCCTAGTATTGCAAAAAGTAGATAGAGTAGGCTCACGTCCATTCCTTATATGTTATTGAAAAAGTATTATGTCTTTTTTGCCACTTTTTTACGAGTGATTTCTGAGTGGATTTTTCACTTCGTTTCGGTGACAGAAATTTTTAAATTTGACCAAACTAAGAGCAAACAAACCTGCAAGGATTGTAACAATAAGACCGGTTGTAGAGAGCGCATGTCCATAGACTGAAAGAATGTGTCTAGAGAGTGCAACTCCAAGAATTGAAGAGATAAGTGCAATAAGGGCACTTAGCCATGCCATCGTGACAAGTTTATTTGTAAGACGCCTTGCAATAAGTGGCGGAGTGACTAAAAAGCCAAGAAAAAGTAAAACTCCAACCGCTCGAAATGCGCTAATCGCAGAAAGTGAGCCAAGCGCCATAATAAGGTAATTTACTTTTTCATTTGATAGTCCGCACATTTTTGCAAAGAGTGGATCAAAAGAGGTAAGAAAGAGCGGGCGCCACGAAAGCACAAGTACTGCCACTGTAAAAATTGCAATCCAAAATGAAAGCGTAAGATCATCAGGATGAAGGGCATCGACATTTCCCATAAGAAGCTCTGCCCCAATATGGGCGCTTTTTGTAAGCGCTGTTACTAAAATGATACCAAGGGCAAAGAAAAGCGTAAAAACCATACCAATGCCGGCATCTTCTTTGATAGGCAGCAAAGAGACGATAAGTCGAATGAAAAAGAGCGTAGCAAAACTCGAAAGGAAAGCGCCAGCTAATAAAAATGTATCAGATGGAAGTGCATGTGAAAAATCAAATCCAGCTAATGGGGTTTTATAGTAGTGATAGGCGAGATAGGCAAGCACCACTCCCGGTAAAATAGTGTGCGAAAGGGCATTTGCAAGCATCGTCATCTTGCGAAGGACAAAAAAAGTACCGATAAGAGCAGCCGTCGTTGATACAAGAGCTAGCACTAAAAGCTGAAGCTCATCTGATGCAAGCTCCATTGGCTCACTACCAAAACAAAAGAGGTAGAGCCGGATAAAAAGAGTCTCAAAAAAGTGCAAAAAAGAGCTGCCCCAGTAGGGATTATGCATCATGAGCCTAGCACCTCTTCAAGCTTTTTTTCGATTTCGGGTGTAATAATATGTTCCATCTCTTCAGCGCTTGGATGGGCCCTTTCTTTACCTACTTCGCAGTACTCAACAAGATAGACTTCCCAGAGCCTATGGAGTCTTAAGATTTTTTTTCCCCAAAGCAATCCTGCGGGAGTAAGCTGAACCTTGTTATCAACGCTTTTTATCCATCCTCTTTTTTCAAGGGCTCGTCGTTCTGATGATGAAAGCCTGCTTCCTGGATTTTTCCAAACCTTTTTTAAAAGATTTTCCAAGTGACAGCGTCTTTTAAATTGAAGCTTTCTAAAAAAACGAAATATAAGCCCACATCTTGGCGAAAAGAGTGTAGAGAAAAGAAAAAGAATCGAGGCTGCAACCACAACCATAGGGCCTGTGGGAAAGGACAAGGAACCACTCATCTCATGGGCAAAAAATACGCCAAAAAATCCAGAAAAGAGACCAAAGAGAGAGGCCCCTAAAAGCACATACTCAAGCTTTGAAGTCCACAACCTGCTTGTGACAGAAGGAAATATCAACATGCTCGACATCAAAACCACACCAAGAGAACGAATGCCGATAACAACACTTACCACAGTAACTCCCCAAATAAAGAGGTAGACACCACGCCTTGGAATACCGACTGTCTTTGCATATTCCGGGTCAAAAATGACAATCTTAATTGGCCTATAAAGGAGGAAAGAGCCGATCAGAGCTATAGATATAATGATAGTGTAGAGCACAAGATGGAGATTTCTTTGCGTAGCAGCTTGCCCAAAAAGATAGGCTTGCATTTCTCGATAAAGCGTTGGATACTCTGTCTGAACAGCTGAAAGAAGCAGTAATGCAAGGCCGAAAAAAGAGGCCAAAACGAAGGTAAGTGCACTATCGGGGTGTATATTTCTTCTCGAGATAAGTTTCTGTATACAGAATATCCCGATAAGGCTTGATAGAGTAGCACCCGCAAGAGGAAAAAGCAAATAGTGCCAATCACTCGGATTTTCGACAAAGAATTTGGTTAATATTAACCCCACAAGAACGCCTGGATAGCTCGCATGCGATATTGCCTCGCCTACCAAAGAGCGTCGAAGCAAGACTGAGAATGTTCCAATAAATGCAGCAAGTACGCACATCAACATACAGCCGATGGTTGGTGCAGCAAGGACAGGATCAGTAAAATATTCAATCATCTTGTTTCAGCATTACCTTGAAGAAGCTGTGTAGAGCGCCTAAAGGTCTCATCCACAAGAGCAAAATTCTTCCTATAGGTTTTTTCGATGAGCGGCTTTGTAAAAACATCTGACACCTTACCTAAAGCAATCAGCCGAATGTTCAGCAGCATTACCCAGGAGAAATAATCTTCCACCTTACTCAGATCATGATGCACCATCATAACAGTTTTCTTGTCGCGAACAAGCGCCCGCAAAAGATCGATAATGATCTCTTCTGTTGTGTGATCAACGCCTGCAAGCGGCTCATCGAGCAGATAGATTGAAGCATCTTGCATAAGCGCCCTTGCTAAAAAGGCTCTTTGCTGCTGGCCACCTGAGAGTTCGCTAATTTGCCGCTCCTTGTAGTCTTGCATACCTACTTTTTCTAAGCAGCTATAGGCTTTTGCCTTTTCTTCTTTAGATGTTGGGAACAAAAATTTTTGTCTTTGATAGCTTCCCATAAGTACGAGCTGTTCAACTGTTATAGGAAAGTCCCAATCGACAGCTTCTCTTTGTGGAACATAGGCAACCCTTTTGGGGTCCTTAAAAGTAGAAGTTCCAGATACTGTAGGAACTAAACCAAGAACCGCCTTTAAAAGCGTGCTTTTGCCAGCACCATTTGGCCCTAGTATAGCTACAAAAGAGCCTTCCGGGATTTGAAAATCAATATCCCATAAGACTGGAGAGTCATGATAATGAACTGTAAGTCCTGATACTTCTAGTGCACTCATAAATTACCGGCAATTGTCTTTGCATCATACTCCATCATGCCTATGTAGTTTTGTCCTTTCGGTCCCATAGAATCTACATAGAGCGTATCCCTTGCTACGTGAACAGGATAGCCCATTTTCTCGCATGCATCTACGAGCTTTTTTAAAGAGTCCTGACTGACATTAGATTCAGCAAAAAGCGTCTTTATTGAATAGTGCACGATATGGGTGACAAGTCTTTGAATGTCTTGCGTGCTAAGCTGACTCTCTGGTGCAAGCCCTTCTGGCGCCATTGATCTCTTTGTCCAGCTGCCATCTTTTTGCTCGGCCTCTGTTGCAAGATAGACACGTACAAAATAGTTAAATGCCTCATGGGCAGATACGAGATATCTTCTTTCTTCAGGAATCTTTTGAAACCGTTCAACAATAGCCTTGTGGGCAGCATCCAGCCTTTCTTTTAATAGGGAGGCGTTTTCAGAGAAAAAGGTTTGATGTTCTGGCATTTCCTTTTGAAGCGCATCTACAATAGTGTTTAGCGATTTTTGCCAAAGCGAGATGTCCATCCAAATATGAGGATCGACACTTCCATTGTAAATGATAATTTCTTTTGGTTCGAGTTTGGCAATAGCATCACCTAAAGAAAAGGCTTTAGGATTATTGCGAAGCCTTTCTGCAAGACTTGGACCATGCTCTAAACCAAGTCCGCTATAAAAAATTAGGGTAGCTCGCTTTATCTTTTCATCATCACCTTTTACAAGCTGATAAGAATGAGGATCACTTTCTCCCTGTATTAAAGTGAGGCAATCGATCTTATCTTTGCCTACTTCCCGAACGAGCTCTGCTACCATTTCGGTAGTACAAAGTACTTTTACTTTGCCATTTGGCGCCATCCATTCCTGAAGTACTGAAGATCGCTCACAGCTACTTGTGAAAAACAAAAACAGCGAAAAAAAGAGAGTCACTAAAAATTTCATTAAAACACCAAAGCTTGTCTTGAGTATACCCTCTTTTGGCAATTTGTCCAACTCGGACTTTAAGCAATTTGGTGAAAATTGGGAAGACCAAGCCTAATACAAACAATTAGGATTGACAATTAACCATTAAATCATAATAAGTATGGCCAACATAAGCAAACTGCCTACCCGGCATGCTTAGCTTAACAAGCTTAACAATAAACAAGGATGAAAAATGGCATCAGTACAAGAAAACAAGCAAGGCGCAATGCTAGGAATAGCAAGCCACGAACTCGAAGATCTCATCGGTAAAGCAATCAAGAAAATCGGTGGTAAAAAAGAAAATGATCTCTGCCGCTATCTTCCAATGACCTCAGGTGGTTATATGCACCACTTCACCCTTCGTAAAATGAAGTCACAGCTTCCACAAAAGCTTTCAGAAATGATCCAAAAATTCATTACAAATGCAGATCGCCCTGTAACTGTTCCTCCAAAGCAAAGAGCAGCACGCGGCTCACGCAAGAAAAAAGATCATATCGTTTTGACAAAGAGCGACCTCGACCATATCCTCCAAGTAGCTCGCGCACATGGCGATAAGGATCTCGTTAGAAAGCTTACTCCAAGAAGAGATCTTCGCACAGTAAAGCGCGAACTCATCTCCTCTATCCGTCACGGACGAGTTGAGCAAGAACTTTGGACAAGCTACGTTGAAGCAACCCTAGCCTAAACAAAAAACCTACATAGGGCAGGCCCAAAAGCCTGCCCCTTTTTTATGAAAAACGAATTTCCTCTTATACGAACAGCCATCGGTCAAAAGTCTCATCGATTTCTGCCGCCAGAATCTACAAAACCATGTGTCATCGGAGGGGTCATCTTTGACGATGTCCCAGGATTTCAATCAAAGTCAGATGGCGATGTCGTTTTTCACGCCCTGTGCAATGCAATAACGTCTCTTACCGGCATTCCAATCCTAAGCGAGATTGCTGTGCAACTTTGCACAAGAGATGGCATCACAGATAGTGAGCTTTATCTAAAGGAAGCCTATAAAACCCTCAAGGCTCAAAAAATCACTCATGTGTCAATCGCAATAGAAGGAAAGCGCCCCCGCATTCAAGAATCGATCAGCGAAATGAAAAAGCGATGCGCAAAAGCACTCTCTATCCAGCCTCATCAAATCGGCATTACCTGTACAACAGGAGCTGGCCTATCAGATGCCGGCTGCGGCGATGGGGTGATGTGTATGGCCATCATTACGACAGTAGAAAGCGCTCTTCCTACCACGCTTTTTTGATTTTTTTTCACCACAGAGACACGGAGACCACTGAGATTGTTTGAGATAGGGAGCTAAGCTTTTAGCTATTCTCTTGTTTTCTCAAGCCACCTCA
>CAZEGK010000001.1:134278-161879 GCA_964512205.1 uncultured bacterium
GCCATCATTACGACAGTAGAAAATGCTCTTCCTACCACGCTTTTTTGATTTTTTTCACCACAGAGACACGGAGACCACTGAGATTATTGAGATAGGGAGCTAAGCTTTTAGCTATTCTCTTGTTTTCTCAAGCCACCTCAGTGATCTCTTGTGTCTCTCTGGTAAAAAACTGCGGCGATGGGGTGATGTGTATGGCCATCATTACGACAGTAGAAAGCGCTCTTCCTACCACGCTTTTTTGATTTTTTTCACCACAGAGACACGGAGACCACTGAGATTATTGAGATAGGGAGCTAAGCTTTTAGCTATTCTCTTGTTTTCTCAAGCCACCTCAGTGATCTCTTGTGTCTCTGTGGTAAAAAAATTCAAAGCTTTTGGCTATTCTCTCTTTTCTCAACCCTTCTCAGTGTACTCGGTGCCTCTGTGGTGAAAAAAAAACTCTCAGTAAACATCCCGTAAGTATCTTTTCTGCTTTCTGAGGTCTGTCATAAAATGCCTTGCAGATTCATCAGAGATGTTGAGCGCCTCTTTTATAATGTTTTGGAGGCACTGGTCGACATCTTTTGCCATCTGGTTCGCATCTCCGCAGACGTAGATATTTGCTCCCTCTTGAATCCACTGCCACACCTCTTTTCGCTCTTGCCAGAGGCGGTGCTGCACATAGATTTTTTCTTCCTGGTCACGTGAAAAGGCTGAGGTAAGGCGAAGGTGTCCTTTATTTATAAGCTCTTTCCAAAAGGGCTCATAAAAAAAATCACAAGTTGAGTGGCGCTCACCAAAAAAAAGCCAGTTCTTGTGCGTCGGATGAGGCCTTTTTAGCCGCTCCTGCATAAATGAACGAAATGGCGCAACACCGGTTCCCGGCCCTATCATAAGAATGGGGCGCTGATTGTCCTCGGGAAGCAAAAAATCTTTTGTTTGCTGCAGATAGACGGGAACGGGATCTTTATTTGGCTTTATCATGTCGCACAAAAAGTGCGAAGCGATGCCAAGTCTTTTTTTTCCATGCAGCTCGTATCTAACGCGAGACACGGTAAAATGAACTTCATTTGGATGTTCGAGCTCAGATGATGCTATTGAGTAGAGCCTAGGCAGCAATGGACCAAGATTTTGCACAAGATCTTGTGGCCCAAGTTTTGCCTCTGGATGTGCCTGAAGGAGTTCTAATACATTGTTTGTCTTAATGTACTCATGAAAGCGCTCATCATGCTCCGGCTGGAGAAGTTGATCGAGCGATGCTCCACGAATGGCAAGCTCCTGCACAAGCTTTCTTGTAGGCACAGAAAGATTTGCCTTTCGCCGTAAAAAGTCTCCAATCTGAAGCACTTCCTTTGTTCGAGGATCTTCAATTTGTTCATCCTCACTGCAGCCTAAAGATGCTAAAAGAGACTTGCACATCTCATGGTCATTTTCCGGGCAGATACCCATGCTGTCGCCTGGCCTGTAGCGAATGTCTGAGCCCTCAAGGCTCACCACAACATGCCATGTCTCTTTAGTAGATCCAGCGCTATTGAGGCGATGCCTTTCCTTAAGCTTTGCTAAAAAAGGGCTTTGACGACTATACGAGGACATGTGCCTCTAAATCTTGTAATATTTGCGGAGAAATAGCTCCCGATTCAAAGGCTTTCTTTAGCTGATCGCTCTTTTTGGATGAGAGGCCGCCATTGAATGTAATAGATTCAAGCAGGCGCACTCTCGTGCGATCTTTTCCTAAAAGATCTATAGAGTCAAAAAGAGGAAGGCCATGTCGCTTACCCATGATGCACGCAAAAAGAAGCGGCATGATTACCTTTTTATGGTTTACTCCAAAAAGCTCGGCAATTTTTCGTGAAGCTTCATTCATGCCGGAACCCGTCCAATTCTCTAGCCTATCAAGCTCCCAGATAATGCTCTGATAGATTGCCGCTATCTTTGCTTTAGAGACTCCCGCGATCTCAAAAAGTGCTTCGCTATAAGGCATATGGTTAATGAACAAAAAGTCAGAAAGCTCCATAAAATCGCCAAAATTTTTCATGCGGGAATGAGCAAGAGGCATCAGGCGATTCATAAACTGCTCATTGAAGCTCCAGCCTCTAAGACGTTCCCAGAGCTTATCCTGAGGAATATGCTGAATGATGTACTGCTGGTTGATCCAGTCGAGTTTTGTAATATCAAATACAGCACCAGATACACCAATGCGTTTTGGATCAAATTCCTTGATGATTTCAGAGAGCGTATAGACCTCTTTACCATCTGCCATGCTATAGCCCATAAGGGTCAAAAAGTTCATAAAAGCTTCTGGAAGATAGCCGCTATCTCTATAGTAGAAGATAGAAGTTGGGTTCTTTCGCTTAGAAAGCTTTTTGCCATCGCGGCCAAGAAGGAGCGGCATATGCATAAATACTGGAGGCGTCCATCCAAAAACTTCATATAAAAGCACATGTTTTGGCGTAGAGCTTATCCACTCATCACCCCTAATAACGTGCGTGATGCCCATTAAATGGTCATCGACAACGTTTGCAAGGTGATAGGTTGGAAAGCCGTCAGACTTTAAAAGAACCTGGTCGTCAATATCTGCGTAGGGAAAAGAAATTCGACCCTTGATTGCATCTTCAAAGACACAGTCCCCAGAAAGTGGCACCTTAAGACGAATGGTGAAGGACTCGCCGCGCGCCTCCCTCTCCTTGATCTCATCTTCGCTCAAATTTCTGTAGCGTCTATCATAGCCAAGTTTAGAGCCCGTTTTAGCTGCAACTTCTCGCATTTCTTGGAGCTCTTCGCTCGTGGCGAAGCATTTATAGGCTTTTCCAGCCTTTAGAAGATCGTAGCAGTACTTTTGGTAGATTTCGGTACGCTCAGACTGTCTATAGGGACCATAAGGCCCTCCAACATCCGGACCCTCATCCCAGGTAATTCCTGCCCATTCGAGTGCTTTATAAATATTTTGTTCATACTCCGGGCGGCTTCTCGAGCGGTCTGTATCCTCGATGCGCAAGATAAACTTCCCCCCAAAATGGCGGGCAAAAATAAGGTTAAAAAGAGCCATATAGGCCGTTCCCACATGCGGATCGCCTGTAGGAGATGGTGCAATACGTACACGAGGTGTCATAACTTATTCTCAAAATTTGTTGTTAGAAAGAGAGAAATGATAGCATAAAGTCCCTCTTTTGAAAAGGACATAAAGGAGCCACTTTTTGCCCCTTATGTCCCTCAGGTACTTTTGATCCCTTATCCTACGGCTATGCAGCCTGGGCTGCAGCAGGCTGCTGCTCAAGATTTTCCACCTGAATAAGCCAGATCATATCTTTCATTATATTAAGCGCCTCTTGCATCTGAAAGTCGACACCTACCATCGGCTCTTTGATACCATCATCGATGAGCTTCATGTTTTCAATGAAATTTTGAAAAAGTTTATCATTAGCGAGGCGCTTTGCAGAGTTTCGTTTAAGCTGCTCCGTAAGGCCTTTGTATTTTTTGATCGGCTCTTGCATATCAAATTGATAGAGCCGTCTGATTCTTTCTCTTTGAAAGAAGGGCACATCTGAGAGGTTATCTTCAAAGTTTGGACTTATCGAATCATTTTCTAGTGGATACTTCGCATACTCCTCGCCCACTTCCATAAAGGAGAGCTCTCCCGGAATAACAATGTCTGACTGCACGCCAACAAGCTGAGGCGTCTTTCCTGATACAGTATAGTAGCGGCCGCGTGTTACCTTATATTCTCCATGTGGATCTACTGCACCGTTGCCTTGAGTTGTGAGCGTAAAAGTCTGAAAGGAGCCTTTACCATAGGTATGGTCGTCGCCGATAACGAGCGCCCTTCCATAGTCTTGCAACGCTTGCGCGACAATTTCTGCAGCAGAGGCACTTAAACGGTCTACGAGCACAAGAAGCGGCCCATCCCAGATCATATTTGAGTCAATATCTCGTATATGCTGGACGTTGCCATTTTCATCCTTAATAGAAGCAACTATCCCCTTTTTAATAAAAAGTCCGCACACATCGACAGCTTGAGTAAGAAGCCCTCCTGCATTCATGCGAAGATCGAGAATTACTCCGCGCACTTTATTGTCTTTGGCTACTGTATTAAAGGCTTTTGCAAGATCTTGGCTCGATGAGCTTTCAAGGTCTTGATAGAATGAATGAAGCTGAAAGCAAGCGATAACGCCATCACCAAATGGCTCGACAGACTGCTGTAGGCGTGCATCTTTTATAATCACTTCGCCGCGCTTTAGTGTGATGTCCTTCTTTTCCACATGCTTTTCATCACCGACAGTCACTTCTCGAAGTATTGTGAGAACCACTTCTGAATCGTCTTTTCCTCTAATTCTTTCGACAACTTCTGTACCGTCAAGACCAAGCACAGGCTCATGATCTACTGCAATTATTTTATCCTTTAGGCGAAGCTCTCCCTCTACATCTGCCGGACCGCCTTCTATAATCTTAGTAACAGTAAAGCCATCTACATCATCTCTTAGTTGTACGCCGATGCCAGAAAGTCGCTGCTGCACAGATATAAGAAATTGGCTTGCCTCTGCCGGCGTAAAATAGAGCGTATGCGCATCAAGAGATGAAGCAAAGGCCTTTAAAAGATCAGTACAAAAAAGCTGGCTTTTTAACTTCTTATCTTTTGTAAGGATATCTTCTTCATATTTTAGGCGTATCTTCTGCAACCGTTGCAAGGCGAGGTTTTTAAATTCTGCATCCATCTTTTCTGCGGCAACGACCTGCAAAGCCCTCATCCGGACAAGTCTTGTATAAAGCTCTTCTTCTGTCTTGCACCAGGTAAGGTCTTTAAATTCTTTTGCATGGACATCTTTTGGCAATGCTTCGCTTTTTATTCTCTCTTCAAAGCGATTTCGTCTTTCAATACAAGGCTGCATAAGATTGAAAATCTCCTCATATTGAGGAAATTTACTGTATTCGAAATCTTTAGTAATCTGATTTAAAAGCTCATCTTTTGGGTGAAGCCAGCGATCAATTTCCCCTTCCAAAAAGTAGGTTTTATAGGGGTCCAAGATATTGATAAAATTATCTAAGGAGCGCCTCGCAAGTATGGGCGACATTGTTTTATAGACGGCATGGCCCCGCATAATCTCCTGCATTTTATAGGTAACGTCATACTGATTGATTTCTGCAGGCTTAGCCGAAAGGCTATTTTGAAGCACTATGGCAAGAAATATGATGAATGTAAAGTAGGTTTTAGCCATTATAGTATGCTCCATCTGAAATGTTGTCATCTTAGCAGGCAAGAGACTCCTTGCCAATAAGAAAAATCAACATTTTTAGAGGGAAAGTGAAAAAAAGTGCAAAAAAACGAAGAAAAAAGCTTGAACAAAAATCTTTTACATGTATAATAATTGGTTCAAATGATGCGCAAATGCCACATTTTTCGGCATTTGTGAGGTTTAAGGCGCCGCCTTGAACCCATTTAGAGTTATGTTTTGTTTAAGGATAAAAATAAAAAAAAAGAGGAAAAAAACCCATGATGAAAGACAAGCAAACTGAAGTTGTTGTTCAAGACAACAAGAAAGTTGTTTCGATTACTGAAGCTGCTAAGCTCAATAACGTAACAAGACAAGCTATTTATGTTGCTATTAAGCTCAACAAACTTAAAGCAACTAAAGATACAAGCCGTTGGATGATCCATGTAGATGATCTTAACGAGTATCGCAAACAAAAGTATTCCCGTACAAAATCAACGTACCAAGGCGAGCTTCTGTTTGATAACGCGAAAGGTTACTATTCAGTTAATCAAGTTGCAAAGCTTCTTAACGTTCCTGCACAAAAGATCTACTACGCAACTCGCGCTGGCTACCTAAAAGCTATCCGCAAAGGTGCAGCTTGGGTCGTTCGCATTGATGACGTTAAAGCTTACCAAGACAGCTACCTAGCTTCAAAAGCAAACAAAAAGCAGCAACAGGCTGGCTAATTGCCGCTACGTGCGAGGTATACGACGGTTTCTAGATGTGAAGTCTGAGCAAACATGTCGTATACTTGCCCTTTTTTGATTGTATAACCGCTCGCTTCTAGAGTTTTATAATCTCTAGCAAGCGTAGCTGGATTGCAGGAAATATAGATAAGCGTATCTGGCTTATGCCTGCAAATAAATTCCCTTACAGTATCTGTTAGACCCGTTCTTGGTGGATTTACTATCCACTGTTTATATCCACTGCATTCGTTATCAGTAAGCTTTTCGCACGGTTTTGCAAGAAAGGTTGCATTCTCTATGCCATTTGCTTTTTGGCTCTTTTTGGCAAGTGCTACAGCTTCTTTATTGAGTTCAACGCCGAGAACCTTTTCCACCTTTTGGGAAGCAAGAAGAGAAAAGATGCCAATACCTGAATAGAGCTCTATTGTAGGCTGAGTAGTAAGATACTCTCGCACATCCTTATATATTTGAAGTGCCTGCTCGGGATTATTTTGCGTAAAGACACTCGACGTATAAAAGATCTGAAGACCCTCTATCTCTCTTTGCTGCACACCGGCTGTCACTGAAAAGCTATCATCATCATCTCTAAGGACAGTCACGCGATCAGAATGGGCTTTTGCTCGTATTTCGCCAAATCCTCTTTCAGAAAAAATAAGGCAGCGCTCTATCGGAATAATCGTTTTATTATCGCGCGCATAAAAGCCGCACTCTTTTCCATGGAGCACTACCTTTCTTCTATAGAACCATTCTTTACTCGATGGGGTTATCCCTACTTCTATTTCTTTGGGGAGTTTAAGCTGATCGATCAGCCACTCTCTTTTTACGCGAAGTTGCTCACTATAAGCCATATGCTGCAGCTGGCAACCGCCGCAACTGCCAAAATAGGGACAAAGCGGCTCTACACGATATTTTGAAGGCTCTATGACTGACAAAAGATTAGCCTCAAAGTAGGATTTTTTCTTTGCAGTAAGCGCTACTTCAACAAGCTCTCCAGCAATGACATCTGCAACAAAAATCACCCATCCTTCATGACGGATAAGGCCCTTGCCTCCAAAAACAAGTTTTTCTACTCTTGCCCGAAGGCGATCTCCTACCTGCATCAAAATTGATATCCTATTGTACAGCGAACTTCTTGTGATGAAAGATGCGCGCGATTTAAAGGTACATTGCCGACTTTAATATGCATATGGCCATCTTTTGCATAAAACTTCATAAATTCATATTCAAGAAATACTTTCCAGTTTCTAAAGAAGGACCAGCCGCAAGAAAATCCTGCAATATTGCCAAATGATTTCGTAGAGGCGCTCTTTAATGTAAAATGGCGCGCTCCCTTCTCTCGGAGGTTCCAGTGGCCATTTGCATGATAGCAAAGTGGATAAAGGAGTCTGTAATAAAGGGATGCGTCAACTTTAGTAAAGCTCTTATTCAATCCTATGCCCCATTCCGGCCCATACCACTTTGCACGAAAAGTGGAGTTAAGCCTATCAAAATCCCTATTATGGACCCAGCCATGTCCACCTTTAAAGCGAAGCTTCTGATAGTAGCCCACATAGCCTATACTCATTCGCAGACTGGCCCACGCCCTTCCTAAACGAAAGCCATAATCTGCCGTATAATCTCCCGTGATATGGTGCTTAGAATGGGAATACTGGCCTCTCCTATGAGAGAAGCGATAGTCATTATCTACCACCTTGCCTGAAAAGATATAGCCATAGGAGCCATATCCCTCGAAAAAGTAGCGATCCTTAACAACCCCTACCCCAAGCCGTGTTACATAGACATCTATCTCCTTGAAGAGCAGCTCAGAAAGAATATTTGGCCTTCCATGGGGCCCGGAAATAGTAAAATCAAGCCTTTCGCGCCTATATCCTTGAAAAAGGCTGAAATCCGCTTTCGGAGGCCGAGCCTCCAACACTTGCCCGAGGCAAAAGAATACCAAAATAGTAAAGGCTCTACAGATCATAAAAAAGTAGGAGCTAGTAAATCGAAACTACGGTTTCGTGTAAAGACCTTTTGCTTTTGTTTTATCGTACAAAGCGAAATAAGGCACATCAGGCTCATACAGAGGATTTATATCTCCTACTGGCCCATAGCCAAGCAGATCGCGCCATCTAGAGGGATATCTAACTACCTTGGCTATAGTCACCCAAGCGAAAAAAGCCTCGGATGCGGCCCTAACAACTTCATTTACAATTTCTTTTAGCAAGCTTGATTTGGGCTCTGGAAGTGCCCACATATATTCGTACGAGGATTCGTACGAGACGAGGTCCTCGTTTCTATTTCGTTCATATTCTTCCTCTGTACTTCTTTTGGAGAAAAATCTTTAGCGCCCTCGTCAAGCCATGCCTTGGTATCTTTAACCATTCCTTGCGCACATTCATTGATAAGCTTCATCTTAGAAACGGGACTATAGAGCTTCATGGCAAGATCTCTGAGATGTGCTGCATGACAAGTCACAGCTATCTGCAAACCACCTCCTGCACTCCAGTGGCCTGCCCCTACAGCATCACCAATCAAAATAATATTATCACCTACAGATGCAGCCTCGGCTAAGGTTTGCTCGAGTGGAAAAGGAGTGATTTTCATCTCTTCTGTGGGGCCATAAATTTCAAGGTGAGCAATTTCTTCTAGCGGCTTTTGGAGCGCAAGTGAAGCAAGTCGTCGAAATTCATCGTCAATTCTCTTTTGATCCCTGCAGCCGGCAAATGATGAATGAACATCTCCTACAATCCATATTTTTTTTGCCTTTGCATCGCCTATTGCACCTGTGAGCATGCACACTCCATCTTCTTCTCTCCAGTGCTTGCTCATAAACCCACCCCCAGCAAGCCCTAAAGATCCTGCTATTTGCCATCTCCTCTCTGAAACTTGTTTTATCTTAATTAATCGATCTCTTGTAACACTATTTGCCCCTTCCGCTACAACGATGAGGTCACAAGTCCCAATACCATAATTTTTTACTAAGAATGAGTCTTCTTTTCTTTCTATATCCATTTTTTCTGTGTGTTGGTGCAGCAGATGGTGATAATTTTCAACCAAGTACTTTTTAAGCTCCTCCTCAAACACTCTTGCTTCCACTGTAAACAGAGAGTCCATCTTTATCATATCCTGTCCTGTTGGCGGCAATACTTCTGGATCGATAGCTCGTATATCGGTATGTTCTTTTATTCGAACAGCACCATTTTTTATATGAATAGAGCCTTTATATAGCGGAGAGGCAATTTTTTTAAAAAGTTCGACAAGCTTCTGATCAATCGCAGCAAGACCATTAACTAATGAAGCCCTAATTGCCCATTGAATATTTCTCGAATACCTTTTACGGATTTCAAAAGTGTGAACTTCATAGCCTGCTTTGGCTAAAATCACAGCGGCTATCATTCCCGAAATCGACTGTCCAGAAACAGCAGCCCGCTTTATCCGTTCTCTACATTGAGGTGGAATCCCTTCTCTCATTTTCCTCCGGAGACGAATTCTTCTCCACCTGCAATCTGCTTCAAGCAATAGTAGATCATTTAATTTAACCTCAGATTGAGGGATTAGTATACTTCCTATGTAAGGAAAGCGAATCAACCTATGCGACTTTACGGCAAAATTAAACTCTTGGTCTGAAACTGGCTCTATGTATGTAAGCCCTGTTGTTAGGGCAATTTCTACAGATTCAAGGTATGGATCTCGGATATTTTCCCCTTCATACGTGGTATATATATCCTGCATCTGAGTAGATCCGGCCTGCGAGATTATGGAGCACATGAGCATTCTCCTTATTAATTATTTGAGTAGTTTAGCAAATTGATAGAGGGATTTAAGCTGGATCGGCTCTTGTACAAACTGAGGCCCTCTCTCCCCTCTTCCTAGCAAAATTATGTCTCTAATTTTAGCTTTGAGTGCTAAACTCGAAAGCTTTCCCTGCTCGCTTAGCATAAACAGGGTTCTTGCCGTAATAAAAGTGCCGGTTCTGCCAACGCCGCCTCGGCAATGGACTAAAAGAGGCGATGGGACATCATGCACCTGTTTTACAAGCTCTCTCATAGCATCTGCTGCAATCGCCCCATGATCTGGCCATTCTTTGTAGTGCAGCCTCTTAATCACCTTTATCTTACCTGTGGTTTTTTCAGTAATGTCGTATGTATAAAGAGTCATTTTTTCAAAATGTTTAGATGCCTTGCAGGTGACTACAAAATGGGTAAAATCTCTTGTTTTCCCAATCTCTTTAGGAAAATAGCGTTTTTTGAGGTATGGCGGCTGTTGGATTGTATCTTTTGCTTTGTCAGCTTGGTTAGTTAAATCAACTATCATTGCTGCCTCTTCATATACTAGCTTGATAAACAGATCATAATGACCCGTCCCAGGAGCCTGAAGGCAAAGATATTTTGAACCATCTTCCATGCCAACCCTATTGGCATGAAGATACCGAATACTGCCTTCATACAGCATGGAAATGGCCGTTTTTTTAGGGCATGGTATTGAGCTCCAGCGCATTGTGTAGAGCTTCTGATCAAGATACTCTAGTTTGGGAGTATCCCTTGCAAGTTGTTGAAAATCTTCCCTGTAGCCCCTATGCACAAAGCATTTTGCCCGAATATGCAACATCCCCCATGCAATAGCTGCAAAAAGAATTGATAAACCAACTGCTAATATTTTTTCTAAAGTAGAAAGCTTAGGAGAGCAGGGGTCAATAATATATTTGTTACAGAAGTTATAAGCTGTAATTCGCATTATCAACCTTCTCTAAAGACTAAAATGATGATTAGATGATATAACAATAGGGATTAATTGTGGATCACAGATCCTTTAAAAAAAGGAAGCTTACTATGCATGCTACATTAAGTCTTGCAGCTATACGAGGGGCACAATTTGGCATCGGCGCTGCTTTTGGCACAGGCGCTGCTTTAGCTATCGTTAATGAACCAAAACCTATTCAAGCTGCTGCAGCCATAGGCCTTATAGCAGGCGTTGCCGCTGTAGCCTTTACACTTATAGCTGAAACGCTTGGGCCTACCGTAGCTGTTGGCGCACTTGCAGGATTTACTATAACAGCCCTAACAGTATTAGTCATCACAGCCATGGCAGTTGTAGCAGTTACAGTCGCAACTCTTGTTCCCCTCATATTTATTAGTGCACTACTTGAATCAATTGCCCGCAGGCGATGATATAATAGCCTTGATACCAACGGAGAAAATATGCCAGAAATAGCTGATTGGAACAGAGTACGTTTTAAAAACTGGGATGATATTTCCTACAACAACGATGAAGTAAGCTCATTTTGGGGAAAAACCTTTTTTTACTATGATAAAGCAGAAAACAAGCTCTATTGCAGAAATTTTACTATCATAGAGCGGCTGCTGCGTGCCATTTTCGGCTACATGCGTGAATATAATAGAGAAAGTTTTTGGCAATTTCTTCAAACCAAAAAGATTGTACAAGGAGACTGTCCTGCCAAAAACCTTTTTCGCTATGCTGTAGGAGATCGTTTAGGCACCCTGGAGAAAGCAAAGGAAACTTTTTTTCAGAAGGTAATAGGGTATTCAGCACCTGAAGCTGATGAAGATGCGCTCATAACGCTCTTTGAAAATGGCCTCGATCTTAATGCAGCAAACCCTTCAAGCTACATGGATGTCTTTGCTCCTGCATTATGGGAAGCCTGCTATCGAAATTGCTATAAAGTGGCAAGGTATTTGATAGAGCGTGGAGCTGATGTAAATAGCTCGTACGTTGGCGGCTATGTTGCTGAGACGCCCTTCCATGCTCTTGTGAACAGTCGAAATCTTGAGCTTGCTCAGTTGATGCTTCATCATGGACTTGATCTTGACATGAGGAGTCATGATGGCCAAACTCCCCTTCAGATTGCAATTGAGGCATATAATCCTGCAACATGTAACACAAAACCACTTATACAAGCTCTTTTAGAAAAAAACCCTGACATCGATGCCAAAGACATACGCGGAAAAACAGCCCTTTGCTATGCCTGTGCAAAACAAGATCCCGAAATCGTCCAGTGGCTCTTAGATAAAGGGGCAAATGCAGGCATCGAGGTTCCCTATGGAGCATGCCCTCTAAATATAGCCTGCGCTTCAGGAAATTTCGATATCGTCAATGCTCTCTTTGCAAAAGGCGCTAGCATAGCTGCCCAAAGAGATCGCTATGAGTGGGGCCAAGAAACTCGGGAAAGGGTCCATCCCCCACTTCTTCGCGCCTTAGATGGCCCTCACATGCCGATCATAGAGCTACTTCTAGAAAAAGGCGCTGATGTGAATCAGGGTGGAGGTGAAGATGGATGTGAAGAATTGCCCTTAAGTGAAGCTGTCAGAAGAGGACATAGTGAATGTGCAGCCCTCTTTCTTGCAAAAGGCGCCAAAATCAACGAACAAAATCGATATGGCTACACAGCGCTCTATACAGCTGCTTATTCACTTATTGCTAAAGACAAAAAGCGTGAGCTCGCAGCGCTCTTACTAAAAAAGGGTGCTAACCCAAATCTGAGCCCACACTTCTCGCCTCCCTTACTGCATCAAATGATAGAGGATGGAAACTGCGAGCTCTTAGAACTTCTTCTTCGCGAAGAGATCACTGATAGAGAAATTCTCAAGCGAAGCGGCACTCTTGACCAGCTAGACTGGACACCGCTCCACTTTGCCGCATATAAAGGCCAAGAAAAGGCAGTAGAGATCCTTTTACGCTTTGGTGCCAACCGGAAAGCACTGGATCGAAATAACAAAACTGCTGCAGACATTGCTAAACGCCAAGGAAACGAGCACCTTGCAGCGCTCTTAACTCCTACCGACTAGCTATTTCTTTATAAAGGCTGGAAATCGCGGACGAGGAGCTGGATGCTGGAGCCTGTTACCTGCGGGGTAAAGACAACGCGAAGGGCTGATTTTTTTTGGAGCTCGGGCAGGCGAGAGGCTGCATTTATGGCGATGCCTTCGAGCATGCGATCTTGCTGCTCTAGATAAAGCTTAAGATGCTGCTTCCCGATGATTTTTGGCTCCTGAATTTGCTTGCAGTCTGCATAGAGGAGGGGCGGCATATTGCCGTGGCCGTAGGGCTCTAAAAGCTTTATTGACTCCATCAGATCAAAGGTAAGGTCATCGAAGCGAACTTCTGCGTCAAGGGTTAGCTTTGGTGTAATATGCTGCTCTTGAAGGGTGGTATCTGCAATTTCTAAAAAGCGCTTTGTAAATTCATCTATGCAGTTTTCGCGAAGAGAAAGACCTGCTGCCGAGTCATGGCCGCCAAAGCTTAAGAGAAGCTCAGAGAGCTGCTTTAAAATGCCAAGGACAGGAAATTCTGGAATAGAGCGCAGGGAACCTTTTCCGACCTGTCCGTCGAGTGCGATAATTACGGTAGGTCTATTGTACTGTTTAGAAAATCGCATCGCAAGTATTGCGATAATGCCAGGATGCCACTTTCTCGATGTTAAAATAAGCGCTTTATGCGATAAAAGAGAGGGGTCTTGCTCAAGCATCCTCTCTACATCTTTTACCATCTGCCGCTCGATCTTTTGACGCTCAATGTTGTAAAGATTAAGCTCAATGGCAAGCTTTTCAGCAGCAAGTGCCTGCTTGGCTAAAAGAAGCTTTACTCCCTGCTCAGGCTCTGCAATTCTGCCAAGGCTATTTAGGCGTGGGGCTATCTTCGAAGCTATGATAGAGGTTGTCGTATCTAACGGATCTGTCTCGCATATGGAGAGCAGCTTAGCAAGGCCAATGCGCTTTGTTTTTCTGAGCTGTTCAAGCCCATAGGATACTAAGATCCTATTTTCCCCGAGTAAAAGACCCATATCACTTACCGTGCCTATGGCAACAAGGTCAAGGTATCTCTTAAGATCGAGTTTTTTGACAGGGAGCAATCCCTCGTCAATAAGGTGCTCGGTAAGGGCGCATGCAAGCTTAAAGGCAACACCTACTCCTGTAAGCTCTCTATTTGGATATTCAGAACTTACAAGTTTAGGATTAAGAGTTGCAACGCAAAGCGGAATCTTATTTGTAGGCTCATGATGGTCTGTGATAATCACATCAACTTTATGTTTTACAACCTCTTCGATCTGCTCTGCAGCAGTAATGCCGCAATCTACTGTTATTAACAGCGTGCAGTGGGTCTTTAAGGCATATTCTAGCGCATCTAAAATCATGCTCTGACGAAGAAGCGTCGTGCGATTTGAGATGTAATGAAAGACTTTTGCACCGACAAAGTTGAGCATTTCCGAAAGAAGTGCTGTGCCAGTCATGCCATCGACGTCGTTATCGCCGTATACTAAAATGTTTTCTTCGTTTTGGATGGCCTGGGTAATTCTCTTTACTGCCTGCGGCATTTCAGCAAAGAGAAAGGGGTCGTGTAGGTCTGGAAGTTTTGCGTAAAGATATCGATGGATGTCTTGCGTCGAGGTGATTCCTCGAGCCGCTAAAATCTGGGCAAGCACGGGATGCAGGTGGTATTCCTGCATGATTTTTTCAAGTAATGCGGGGTCTTTCTTTGGATAGATCCAAAGTAGTTGCCCCGCATCTTTTCCCTTTTGCTTTCCTTCATTCACTAGCTTCTACTTGGTTGTAGTTTCTTGTTCTCGCCGCGAGTTTCAAGGAACAGTAGAATAGGTGCTGCGATAAAGAGCGATGAGAGCGTTCCAAGGAACACGCCAACTGCCATCACAAATGAGAAGGCAAACATCGACTTACCACCCAAGAATACGAGTGTAAGAAGCACAAGCAGCGTGATGCCAGAGGTCATGAGCGTTCTGCTAAGTGTTGTATTCAATGCATGATTGATAATCTCAGCAAAGCTCTTCTTGCGCATAAGTCTCATATCTTCGCGAACTCTATCAAAGACGATAATGGTATCGTTCAAGGAGTAGCCGATAATTGTCATAAGAGCACCGATCACCTCGAGGTCAATCTGTACTGGAAGACCCATCTTATTGGCAATAGCTGCCACGCAGACAGTAAGGACGACATCATGAACAAGGCCAAGTACTGCAGCTACTGCAAACTTCCACTCAAAGCGAAACGCCAGGTAGACTAAAACGGCAATGAGAGCAAGGCTTAGCGCCCAGATAGCGTTATTTCGCATCGCATCTGAAAACTGTCCGCTCATGGTTGTCCAGCCGGAGTTCAATGTTTGAAACTGGGACGGCTTTACCTTAAGACCACTTGCTTCTATAGCTTTTACAAGCCATACGATACGTGGATTCTTTTGGTAGTCGTAGGCAAACTGATCTTTTTCTGCTGTAAGCTCTTGCGGCATACCATAGAATGGCTTGCCTTGAAGATCTACGCTTACGCCAAGCTGAATGCGAAGAAGGTTAGGACGTCCAAGTTCACGAATCTGAAATTCTTTACTTGAAAGACCCTTCTTTAAGAGTGCATTTGAGAGACGTTCGCGATAATCTACCGTTTTACCATTAGCAAGTTTTGCTTCCTGCAGGTCAACAACAAGTGAGTAGCCACCTGTAAAGTCCATACCAAAGATCGACTTATACTGTGTTGCAAGCACGCCAATACCAAGAGCTAGCACCACTCCAGTCAAGATAAAGGCAGGCTTTGTATACTTGAGGAAGTTAAAGTTTGATGACTTGATAAACTCAGCCATCTTGAGCTCTTTATTCTCAGGATTTTGCACCCAGCCTGCAAAGAAGTAGCGTGTCATAAAGAGCACGGTGAACATCGATGCAACGATACCGATAACAAGAGTCATAGCAAAACCGCGAACAGGACCTGCATCAAACTGCAAGAGAATCAGTGCAGCAATAATGGTTGTAAGGTTTGAGTCAAGAATTGCTGTAAAGGCTTTTTTATAGCCAAGCTGAATTGCAGAGGCAATTCTTCCTGAGCTCTTAAACTCTTCGCGGATACGCTCAAAGACTAAGACGTTGGCATCAACTGCCATAGCAACAGTAAGGAGCATACCGGCAATACCAGGTAGGGTGAGCGCCATTTCGATGTTTTGCATAACAGCCCATATAATGAGCATGTTAAAGAACACCGCAACAGATGCCACAACACCTGCAAATCTATAGTAGCTGATCATGCAGCCAAAGACTAAGCAGATAGCAACGATTGCAGCCATAATGCCGGCACTTCTCTCTTGCTTACCAAGTTCTGGACTTACGTTTTGCTCTGACAAGATCTTTGGTGTAAAGGAAAGTGATCCAGCACGAAGGTCCGTAGCAAGCTTTGTTACTTCGCGTTGTGTAAAGTTTCCGCTAATCATCGCATGGTCGCGAAGTGATGCATTTAGTGTTGGAGCTGAAATGATCTGGCCATTCAAAATTACCGCCATTCTCCAGCCTTGACCCTTTGAAATTTCTTCTTTAGGTGTGCCAACAATTGCCTCTTCACTAAACTGGGATGTCCAGTTGAAGAAGTCATCGCGAGGACTTGCTGATGGATGTACTCGTCCACCTGGAGCATAGGAGCTCTTTACACTAAACTGTAAAATATTACCTTTTGAAGTGTCGTAGCTTGTCTGAATGCCTTCAAGGCTTGAGCCATCGAGTGCATAATTTGCAAATGCAATGATTAATGGATGTCCTCTAAAGTTCCACTCTGCTGGATCATCTCCGCGAAGGCGTGTGATCATAGAAATGGAGTCATCAAAGGCTCCGGTTGGCTCATACTCGAGCGGATTTGCAAGGCGAAGTCCAGCATCATAGAGCATCTGAGCACTATCTTTAATTCCAGTTGAGGAGTTAGAGGTGCGAGATGCTGCTGTTTGAAGCTTGTTATAAGCAATAATATTGAGCTGTTCAGCATCTTTTTGGTTAGTAACTACAGCTTCATTCCATACATCTTGAAGAAATTCGTTCACATCTTTTGCAACAGTTGCATTCAATGGACCAAACTTTTCATTGACGATGTGGAAGTACATAGCTGACGCTTTGATAAGCTCTGCAGCCGATAGCCCCTGAGCGCCAGGGAAGTCAATTACTATCGTTGAATTCTCAATACGGATGGTACGCTCTGATACGCCCATTTTATTGATACGCTGATAGAGTTCATTGACTGCTTGATGGAGCTGTGCAGGATCTGTCACTGGCTTATTAGCATGATCAAGAAGTGCGATGCGAACGCTTTTTCCGCCAGAAAGATCAAGACCCCAGCGAATAATTTTGCTGTCATCTCCCCTAAAGTAGGCAGCTGCTGCTCTCTTCAAGTTTGAGAAGTAGGCATTATCTACTGGTGGAGGTACTGAAAATCGAGCTGTATGATCAAGGCTTACTTGTGCTGCTTGATAGGACTCTTTTGCACGAAGGATATCCTCTTGGATAGCATCATCTATTCTATTTTGAACGATTATGCGCTGCTCTACATCTGAAAGCTCAAGTGTTGCAAACTCTCTACTTCCTAGAACTGTAAAATCTTCCCTTGTTGCTTTAAGAAGTGTAGAGTAGTAATCATCTAGCTCATAGATAAGGTCTCTACTGAATTCAGAATTTGCACCAAGTGCTTGTCCAGAATAGCTGATAAAGCCGCGTTTTTGCATAAGAGAATTAAGCTTGCCAACTTCCTTGCTGAAAAGCTCAGCTTCCGGGTTACCCGGGAAGCGGTTGTACTGTTCGATCATATTTTGCATACCACGCACGATTACATAGATCGAGCTATGGCGAAGACCGGTAAATGTCGCATCTTTTGAAGGTGCAACTACTACAAGGCAAAGTCTCTTTTGATTTGCATCTGCCGCTTGAAAGCCTTGCATATCAAATATTGGAAGCTTGTCTTGTGTAAGATCAATGTGTGTTGGCTTCCACTCGCGCTTGATTTCTGCAAGTGTTTCTGCAGATATAGTCTTTGCGATTTGACGAAGATCAAGTGCAAGGATGCTCTCGGCACCAGGAAGTGTATTTAAGTTAATTTTAAAATCAGCATAGCCTTGGGCTACTGTTTCATCTGT
The DNA here is from genome assembly GCA_964512205.1 of uncultured bacterium. Classification (GTDB taxonomy): domain Bacteria; phylum Chlamydiota; class Chlamydiia; order Chlamydiales; family FEN-1388; genus SZAS-7. The sequence continues at coordinate 152,073 of CAZEGK010000001.1, forward strand.
TGCTTGCTGTAGTCTTGCGAGCTCATTCATCAGCAGTCGATTAATTTCTTCTTGCTGAATTTTTTGAAACTCGGTGCCCTTCTGCACTTGTCTAAGCTCTGCAACATCTGGATGGAGGCGAAGCGTAATTGTATCACTTGACCAGTCAAGAACTGCTTCCTTAATATAGGGGTTTTTTCCGCCTATAGCTAATGTATATACTGCAGATGTCGAGCTATTCTTTGCACGCTCTTGGTTTAGCCATTCACGAATTTGCTTTGTTGTAAACGGAGAAACAGGATGATCTTCTACACGAGCATGAGCCTGCAGTGCACTAATAGCTTTATCAAGCACTGTAATTTGACTTGCAAGAACTTCTTGTCTTTCAAGCTGCTTTTGGTCAATCAATTCCCCTTTTTGCTCTTTTGATTTTCGAACTTCAACAATCGCTTGCTTTTCGCGATCAAGAGCTTGTTTGCTCTCCTTCATTTTAGCAAGTAGTTTTGATACAAGACCACGAGATTCTGGAAGATCTGACTGAGTAAAGGAGGCAAAGTATCGGTTTGCAAAATCTGTGCCTGCAAAATTCTCTGAAACCTTTGCAATTTTTCTCGCAAGAAAGAGAAGAGCTTCATTTGAATTTTTTTCTTCAAGAATAGCCATTGACTCCGCCACTTGCGGCGATGTCCCTGCAAGAAGCTCCGTCGCTCCTATAAAGCGATCTGCTGTAAGATCAAAGTAGAAGTTTGATGTTTTTCCTGCTTCTTGCTTAGGTGCAAAACGAAAAAGAGCGCTATTCTTGGCATCATTATTTAAATGAACGCCGACATTTCGGAGAACTTGAACGCTTTTTGCGTCACTTTTCGGAAGGGAGGTAAGCTGTGCTGGCACAAATGGAATAAGTGATCCGGCTCTCGGAAGCATGCGAGCAAAGGTTTCTGCTTCATTATCATTTGCAAAGTTTACATTGATCACAGAAGGATCATCTTTACTCAGTGCAACCTCTGTAGGATGTACATTGAGAAGATTTGACAATGAGTGAATCCATTCTATCGACTCTTTCTCTAAGGAGTTGACTCTTTCAGAAATCTGCCCTGCAATCTGCATAGCATATTTTTCATCAACTGGGGATTTGAGAGGTTTTGAATAGAAAATGATTGTCGGAAGAATATTGTACAGGGTAAGAAGAAGTACAGCGACGATAACCAAGAACTGCCAACGTTTTTGCTTTTCCATAGTGTCAAATCAAGGGTTTTAAGTTTATCCGACAAAGGCTACCAGATATAGCGGCCATTTGTCCATAAAAAAAATAAAAGAACATAAGGGAGATAAAGGACATAAGGGACATAAAGGACAAAAGTACGGTTTATTCGTCCTTTTGGTCCCTTATGTCCCTTTGGTCCCTTTTAGGTCTTTTCAGATCCTAATTGAGGCTTACGCTCCAGCAGGTTGTGCTGTAAGCTTTTCCTTTGCAGGAGCAGCTTCTTTTTGAGATGTAAGCTCTGTAAAGCGCTTATTCAACGCACGCACTGCAACGATCCAAGCTGCGATAATCGCAAAGAGGATAACTGCGATATATGGCGTAATAGCTGCCATAGAACCGCAAGCAACGAGCAGAATTTGTTGAACAAGTGATCCACCAGATTTACCAAGGCGAGCGCCGACGACGTCGATAGCAGCCTTACCCTTAACTTTTGACTCTTGGTCAAGTGGGATGTAGGCAATTTCTTTTGTCGGATCGAAGAGTGAATACTTTGCAGATTTACTCATAATGTTTTGCGCCATACCAAGTATTACAGCCAAGAAGAGTGGTGTTGTACCAAGCATTGCAATGTAGCCTGTTAGTGATTCTCTAAAGAGTACGAAGCAGAAGAAGCCTGTACCTGTAAGGAGAAGAACAACAGGAGTAATCATAGCAGCAAAGCCCCAGCCCTTACGAAGTGCGTTACCGCCGACAAAGAGCATCATAAAGATAGTGACCCAACCGGTAATTTCAGAGAAGTATCCCATGAATGTGTTGTAGTCGTTTTCGTTGCTGTATTGCAGCTTAAGCTGACCTTTCCAGGTAACTTCAACAAGGTTGATAGATACGCCGTAGGCCATAACGAGAACTGCGATGCAGAGGATGTATGGTGATTTTGCCAAGAAGAGAAGGCTCTCTTTGATTGACATTTTTGGCTTTTCTTTCTTCGCTTTAGCAAGATCGCTTGCGCTGTAAAAGCGTGGATCTGTAAGAACTTTGCGGTTGATCCAGTAGTAAACACCGATAACGAGGATGCCAGCTAAGACAACCATTGTCATGAGGTAGTTAAGAGAAATTTGCCATGCATCTACACCTTCTGGAACTGATGTTCGGATGTCGCATGCGTAGCGAATTGCACGGCCTGAGAAGATAAGTGCGATGTTAGCACCGAGACCGAATAGAGCATAGAAGCGCTTAGCTTCAGTAACTTTTGTAATATCGTTAGCAAAGCCCCAGAATACGAGGGAGATCATTGCACTGCCCCAGAGTTCTGAGAAGATGTAAAAGAGTGAGTAGATCCAGTGACGGATAGATTCCACAAGACCGCTAAATCCTACAGGAAGCGTTGCGCGGAGATAATCAGCAAATTCGTTTGGCTGGAACATTTCGCGATTTGGATAGAAGACAAAAGCAAACAACCCAAAGAACGCAAGGAACGGTGTGATTGTTGAGTAAAAGAGCGACTCTTTGTTTAGCATGTTGCTTAGCTTTGAGTAAGCTAGCATAAACAAAATAGCCATTGGAACGACGCCCCACACTTTCAAAAATGGGATAGCTTCGGCACCGCAGTTAGACACGATCAGCGTATCTTTGGTGTCACGTAAAATGGTATAGTTGAAGGAAATGCCAAAGAACATCACGAGCATAGGGATGATCTTTTTCATCTCAAAGCCGTGCACGGGCCAAAAGAAGGCACGCCACTTGCTAAATTCTGTTTTCGTCTCTTGCGACATACATACTCCAATAAAGGTTGATTTAAAAAACAAGGAAGCAATCTATTGGAAAAACCTATAGTGTGCAAGCACAATTTACTTCCAATCGCAGATCAGTATACACTCTTTACAAAAAATTTGCAATCTAACTTTTTGATCGTCAAATCGTTATCTTGGGCCCTTGCTTCTTTTGTTGATTTTTAGAGAGCAAAAGAAGTACAAACTGTAAGAGTAAGCAAGTTATAACAAACGTCCCTTCCGCCCTAGAGCAGAAGGCTACAAATACATAATAATCAATCCCTTATGGACGAAGTACTACAGATTAAAGGCGGAACACCTCTTATTGGCGAAGTTAAGGCGGCAGGCGCAAAAAACGCCATGACGAAGCTTCTTGTTGCCTCCCTTCTCTCAGATAAACGCTGCACTTTCTACAATGTGCCAAATATTGGCGATGTTGAGGTAACAGTGGCCCTCTGCAGAGAAATTGGCATGCAAGTGCAGTGGGACAAAGAGGCCGGCATCCTTGAATGCGAGACAAAAGAGCTTAAAACCTCTTATATACCCCAACGTTTTTCCGGCTCAAACCGCATCCCGATTTTGATGATAGGTGCCCTTTTAGGACGCACTGACGAGGATGTGATCGTTCCAACAGTAGGCGGCTGCAAAATAGGCAACAGAGCAGTTGAGTTCCACCTCGAGGCACTTCGCCAACTTGGAGCTGTTATTGAGCTTCGAGACATGAAGCGAGAAAGCGCCTACTTTGCTCATGCCCATAATGGCCTGCAGGGCGCACTCATCCATCTCCCCTACCCATCTGTCGGTGCCACAGAAAACACTATTATGGCCTCCGTTACCGCCCGAGGCACAACTATTATCAAAAACGCAGCTATTGAGCCCGAAATCGTCGATCTCATACTCTTTTTACAAAAACTTGGCGCCCACATATCTCTCGATGTAGATCGTACAATCAGAATCCAGGGAACAAGAAAGTTTTATGACGTCGAACATACCGTTTGCTACGACCGTATAGAGGCAGCATCCTTTGGCATGGCAGCTATAGGCACAAAGGGTAGAGTTTTTGTAAAAGGTGCAGATCATATCAACATGATTACCTTCCTCAACAAGCTGAGAGAGATAGGCGGCGGATTTGCGGTCAAAAAAGACGGTATAGAGTTTTACTACGACGGCCCACTTCAGGGTGGTCTTCACCTAGAAACAGACGTCCACCCAGGCTTTATGACTGACTGGCAGCCTCCTTTTGTTGTACTCCTTACTCAAGCTGCAGGCACATCCATTGTCCATGAAACCGTTTATGAGAATCGTTTTGGCTTTACAGAGGCTCTTCGCGAGATGGGAGCAGATATTTCCCTCTTTAAACAGTGCCTTGGCGGCAAACTTTGCCGTTTCGCATCCCATAGTTTCTATCACAGCATAGCTATAAAAGGTGAAAGCGCACTTACCGGCAAGAAAATTGCTATACCTGATCTAAGGGCCGGTTTTGCCTATCTTATGGCTGCACTGATCTCTAAAGACGAAAGTACGATTTCCGGTCTTCACTTCCTCGATAGAGGGTATGAGAACCTTGTATCTAAGCTTACAAACCTTGGAGCATCAGTACAACGAAGATCTATTAAGGAGCAAGAGCTCCCTCAGTTTGCAGTTAGCTCCTGAAGAGCTTCCTGACAGGCTTTATCAAAAAGTTTTGTATCAGACCTTGTGCGGGTAAAGATATTATATGTTACCCGCGTAAGAAGCTTTCCTTGGTGTAGCTCTCCCGCTAAAATAGCAATATCTCTCACTAGTTCATCTTGAGACTCTCCTGTAAGAAGGCATTTTATGAGAGCTTCCCTATCCTGCACATTTTTTATTCGTTTTATTCGGTTTCGGCAAGATTCAAGAAGTGTATAGCGCTCAATCATCAAATCAGTGCTCGGACAGTGCATTTCATTTGCCTCGAGCTCCAAAAGTGTGGCGTAGCGAGCAAGAGGGAGAAAAATAGAGCCATAAAAGCCATCAAAGGCATCTTTTCCACCCTCAATATATGCTACAAGCGTATCACTTTCATAGATGTCCTTAAAGGCTTTCTTTATATGGCGGCATAAAATGTTTTGATACTCCTTGTCATACCCAGAATTAATTTCCGTGTCTGGAAAATCCGGTAGTGGTTCAAAGAGGTAATCAATAAATCTTGAGACACATTTTCGGTAATTTTCTCTATACTCTTGGTCGAGAATTGAAAAGAAATCTTTTTGAAAAGTGCTGTTATATTCAGGATATAAGATAAAAAAAGTCTGAAGAGATCTCTCGTTTAGTTTAGCTCTAAACTCTTCAGCTGAGACATTCGGCCTAAAATCAGCTCTCAGACTTTGAAGTACTTCAAGAAGAGAACCATTTTCAATAAAGTCTTTTGCTGAACTTATGAAATAGTCTGTCTCAATTTTACCAAAGATGGAAAGGAGTGGATAGGAAATATGGTGTACAGCATGTACAGTAAGCAAATTAAAAGAATGATACTCGGAAAATGCCTGTTTTAAAAGCAGAGTGACTTGAAGGATTCCAATAGCTAAGGACTCTAAGGACATGCTATAGACACGAAGCGACATGTCATTGAGGGCTGAAAAATGCTCACCTGTCGCATGGTGGGTAAGGTTAACAATGAGCCCGAGAGCGAGAAGTGAAACAGCTTCTGAAATGGCAAATAGAGTCCCGAGCGTATATCCAGTGCCCATCACAGCAATAGTAAAATAGCCCTTTCCATAGGGGCTTAGAGAAGTCCCTATTTCTGCTACACTATAGTAGAGGCGGGAAGAGAGCGTCTTTGGACGCTGGGGTATCAACGGAACTTCCTTCTGCTCAGCCCCTACTCTATCAGGTAATGATGCTAAAAATTCACTCTGTATGATTGTCATACTAGTGAAGCTTATGCCTTTAGCTAATAAAAAAATAGCGATTTCATGTATCATCTTTGCATGATAATCGATCTTGCAACAGACTGGCGTAGGGTGCTGCGTCAAAACTTTACAAATTTTCACGATCTTGCTCTTTTTTTAGAGCTCTCTGATGCAAATAAAGAGGCCCTAGATCTACAGCCTGAATTTCGGCTGCAGCTTCCAAGACGTTTAGCAGAAAAGATGGAAAAAAATTCACTTTCAGATCCGCTCTTTTTGCAATTTGTACCACTAAAAAAAGAGAAGGTCATTCACCCTGATTTTCAGAATGATCCAGTAGATGATGCTACTTTTATTTTAGAAGATAAATTGCTCCAGAAATATCAAGAGCGAGCTCTTATCCTTGCAACATCTGCCTGCGCAATGCATTGCCGTTTTTGCTTTCGCAAAAATTTTAACTATGAAATCGAAGACAAGACCTTTGCTAAAGAGCTTACCCATTTGGAAAAAGATGAAACGATTGAAGAAGTAATTTTGTCAGGAGGAGATCCTCTATCGCTTTCAGATGAAATACTTGGAAGACTTTTAGAAAATATCGCACAAATCGGACATGTAAAACGCATACGTTTTCATAGCCGCTTTGTAATGGGAATACCGGAACGTGTAGATGCAAGTTTCTTAGAACTTCTTTCTAGCATTCCCAAGCAAATCTGGTTTATCAATCATGCAAATCACATCAATGAATTTGATGAGGATGTCTGGAATGCCCTAAAAAGCATCCAAAAGCTCGGAATTCCAGTCCTTAATCAAACGGTACTACTAAATGGCGTCAACAACTCAAAATGCGCACTTAAAGCGCTCCTTCAAGGTCTAATCGATCATGGCGTCATGCCCTACTACTTACATCAGCTTGATGAAGTCCAAGGCTCAAGCCACTTCAAAGTAGCCATATCGGATGGCCAAACGCTTATCCAAGAGCTGATGAAGGAACTACCCGGCTTTGCAATACCAAAGTATGTCCAAGAAATTGCCGGCAAGCCAAGCAAAACCCCTCTCACCTAATAAGCCAATAAAGGACATAAACGACAAAAAGAACGATAGCAAAAGTCCTTTTGGTCCTTTTGATCAAATCAATATAAATTAGTTAAAATGAGAAAAAGCCTGGTTCTTCCAAGCAAAGAAACCCGGGCTGTGCTGGAGAAGCACACCCGGGCAAATCGAACTTGCAAACAATTTAGAATTAGAAGGCGTAGTTCAATACGAGGCGATATTCAACCGCTGCACGATGGGCTTTGCCCTTGTTGTGGTGTGCGCCGTTTGAATAAAACTCCATACCTTCAATTTCTGGTCTAAGTGACCAATTTGAAGCAAACATCCAGTTAACGCCAACAGTCAAAATGTTACCTGCTGAATCGTAGGCTTTGTTTTCAACTGTTTTTGTATGACCGTGGCTCTGTCTACGTGTTTTTGTTTGGAGGCTAAGTGGGTACAACAATGTGTAGTTGATGTAGCCGCTCATGTTGTCTGTGAAATCCTTTTTGAGGCAAAGAGCAAACTGAGGAGCGTACCACAAAGCTTTGAGTCTTTCTTTTCCATGGTGGTGGTGCTTTGTATGGAAGTCTTGGAAGTAAACACCGTAACCTACGCTAGGAGAAAGGTACCAGCCATTGTCAAATGCAAAACGCTTACCAAAAAGAGCTGAGAAATCAGCTGTATAGTCGCCATTTACTTTACGTGAATGGTGATGATGGTGGCCTCTGTGGAGTCTTCCATCATAAACGTCACCTACACCAACAAAGCCTCTGAAGAAGAAGTCATCTTTTTCAGCCATGTAACCAACGCGTGTTGTCCATGTATCGATGTTCTTAAACTTAGCTCTGTCATGATTATGAGACTTAAAAGTAAGGTTATCATTACGATAGCCTTGTGTAAGTTCTACTGACGAGTTAAATGAGCCCATGCGGCTGTTTTCTTGCGCTTGAACGCTTCCAACTGAACCGAGGCAGAGCAAACTTGCAAAGAATACTTGTTTTTTGTTCATAAAATTGCTTTCCTTTTTTCTTTTCAACATACCTTGTGACTCTGCCACAATTAATGTTGTTTTGTCAACAGCAAATGCGATTTTTTTTCACACACAAAACCATGGCATTTCATTTTAATCCTCACAATAGAGTGTGGAGCTCTTTTTTTCTGAAAGTTTTTTTCGGATTTTTTCTATCGCCCTAAAAAAATCACATCTTTTCAACAGCGCATAGTCCCAAAATTTGCATTCCCCGCAAAAGAATTTGGCCGGTAGTTTCGGTCAAAAGAAGTCGAGAGGTTTCCTCATTCGATCCTTCAACCCTGCAATCCCTAAAGAAGGCGTTAAAGGCTTCTGCAAGCCCGTAGAGGTATTCTGTAAGGCGATTTGGCAACAACTCTTCCGCCATCTGATCTAATGTTTCACCAAATTGTGCAAGTTTCAAGGCAAGTGAAACTTCAGATGGGTGTGATAGGATAATTTCGCCGCGAACACTTTTTGGATCGATTCCTACTTTCCTGATTATTCCCTGTACCCGCACATATGAATACATAATAAAAGCTGCAGTATTTCCTTCGAAGCGAAGCATTTTTTCATAACTAAAGAGATAATCGCTTATCCGGTGGCTAGAAAGGTCTGAGTATTTAATTGCATTAATTCCAAGCGCTCGGGCGACTCTTTTTTTGTCTTCTATTGTCCAGTCTGGGTTTTTTTCGTTTAGGATTTCTTCAGCCTTTTTGATGGCTGCATCAATAAGATCGATGAGTCTCTCGGTCTCCCCGGACCTTGTCCTAAATTTTTTTCCGTCAGCTCCCAAAACTACGCCAAATGGCACATGATCTGCTCGCACCTTGCTGGGATCAAGGTATCCAGCTTTTATTGCAGCCTGAAATATCATCTGAAAGTGATTTGACTGCCCTGCATCTGTTACTATAATGATGCGATCTGCTTTTTCATCATTGATGCGATGACGTATTGCAGCCATGTCTGTAGTGTCGTAGTTATAGCCGCCATCGGTTTTTTGGACCATAAGCGGGAGCTGGAATCCATCAAGAAATATGCATTTTGCCCCTTCTGATAGAGAAACAAGACCTTTTTTCTCGAGATCTTCAACCACATCTTTAAGGTATGGATTGTAAAACGACTCCCCGCGTTCAACAAGCTTAATACCGAGGAGGTCATAAATTTCCTGGTATGCCGTTCTTGAGATTTGACAGATGGCCTCCCAAGCTTTGACAGCATCTTTTTCTCCACCTTGCAAAGCTACAACTTCAAGCTGGGCAGCCTTTTTAAACTCTGGATCCTCATCAAAGCGCTTTTTGCCTTCCTTATAGTAGCGGACTAGATCCTGCAAAGTCACTTTGTCGATACCCTCAGGAACATACTGCTTAATGTAGGCAATAAGCATGCCAAAAGATGTGCCCCAGTCTCCTATATGGTTAAGGCGAAGGACATCATCTCCGAGAAACTCAAAGAGCCTTGCCAAGGAATCTCCGATAATAGTAGATCGAAGGTGTCCTACGTGCATCTCTTTTGCGGCATTTGGACTTGAGAAATCTATGATGATTTTTTCCTTTTTAGTCCCATTAATACCAAGATTTGGCTCTTGCAAAATAGTTTGCACTCTTTTGGCAAGCGCCTGGTTTGTAAGCGTGATGTTAATAAAGCCAGGACCTGCGATTTCCAATTTTTCGATAATCCCATCTTTTTTGCAGGAGGCGACAATTTTTTCGGCAATTTGCCTTGGATTCATTTTTAGCTCTTTTGAAAGCTTCATCGCGCTGTTGCATTGATAGTGGCCAAAGCTTGCTTGAGTTGAGCCTACTACCTCTACATCTGATGAAATGGGACCAAATGCCACATGGCAAGCATCCGTAAAAAGTGAGTGAAGTTCGTCTTGAATTGTCTGAGCTACGTGAGGCATATGAAATTTCCCTAAAAAAGGCTTGATGATATCTCAAAATT
>CAZEGK010000002.1:0-128572 GCA_964512205.1 uncultured bacterium
GCAGGTCCTTGGTTCAAATCCGAGTGCCGCTACATCTCCCAAAACACACAGAGCTACACTACTTGACCGAAGGTCTCTGGAGTGCGGGGCAGTTATGCACCGCTCTTAATGTTGATCTTTCCAATAAGACAAAAACCTGTTTTGCAAACAGCGCATAGGACTAAGAATAAGAATACGACTAAGAATAAGACGAAGAAAATAGTCGTAAGGGGTTAGGGCTCGCCGAGGCCGAGGAGTATGGCTGTGTAGAGGAGGGCGCCGAGGACGAAGAAGAGGTAGCCGACCTGCTCTCGCTTGGGTAGCTCGTAGTGCAGGGCGTTGAGGAGCATGCCTCCTGAGACAAAGGAGACGGCAATTGCGACAAAGACATCCGGAATACGGATAATATCTGCCAATAAATAGCCTGCGAAGAGGGCGAGCACTAATAGCCAGCGCGTTTTCTTTTCGAAGAGTTTATTGTTTGCCATTTTCGCAAGATGATCTCGTACAAAGTAGTGCATGCCCATTGCAAAGGTAAAGAGTGCGAGTGGCTGAATATCTGGATTTTGAATATCTGTGAGGCTTGCTCCCACAAGAAAGTTAAAGAGGAGGTAGCCACTTAGGCTAATCCAGTAGCTTTTGAGCGTGCCCTGATTTTCCTTTGTATGAATCCCATAGTAAAAAAGAACGCCAAGAAGGGCTATAAAATAGGCGTGCTTGCTTAAGTAGGGCACTATGGGGTCAAAGGTAGCCTTGAGCACAGGCTGCTTCTCTTCAAGCGATGGCAAAAGATCTACAAAGACATACGCAAAGGAGATGCCTGCCGCAAAGGATAAGAAGCGGCCATGCCATATCCAGCCAAATACCTTTGCCCTATTAGCAAAGAGATGGACGATTGCAAGTGCAACAAGAGAGTAAAAACCAGAATTTGCAAACATAGCTCGTACATCTCATGATTGTGCAATTTTTTCTAGGGCTATTTGTAGGGATGGAGTATCTTTTACTGCTTTTATGCTAAGGATACTACAATGGCATCTCCCATTAGCCGTGAACAGACAATAGTGCAGCCTGCATTAGCTCAGGATGCTATTTCCGAGCGCTATCTAGATGAGCTTCTTGCGAGCCTAGATCAGAGGATTAAAAACTGCTGGCATTCGCTTACAGGGGAGTATATTGCCGATGTCACTCTTGCAACAAGTATGAATTTGCAACAGCGATGTTCATCGCCCTCTTGTAGCGATAGTGAAGAGGAATCTCCAAGCGATGAACTACCCTAGTCTAAAGCGATTGTTTTTGATTTCTTTTTTCTGAAGATTTGGAAAGGCCGCATCTATGCTCTCATAGCCTTTTTGTAGAAGATTTGTCTGTTTTACTGATAGGTCGTACACACTCGGAAAAACGGTTCCTTCAAAAGTGGTGATTCCAAAGCATTGAGAAAGGTAAAGGCTCTTTAGGCTCTCTTTTGATACGCGAGATATGGTTTTTAGGTCCTCATCAATGATAGTGGCTTTTCGCACCTCTAATGATTCAAGAGCTGAAAAGGCAAACTCATTCAAATTGGTAAGTTTTGTATTTCGCAAAACAAGGTTTTTTAGGCTTTTTCCTGCAGTGGCGGATAGCGCATGGAGATCATCTTGTGAAAGCCTGGTATTCTCTATTTCAAGTAACGAGAGATTGGGAGCTTCAATCTCTTCAAAATAAAATTGATCTCTCACGAGGCTATAGCGACAAGCACATTCTTCATCTTTGCAATTTTTTATTCGTAATTCGCAAAGCTCTGCAAGATTTACAGTGCTAAGGCCTGGGTATGCCTCGTCGTTATGAAAATCAATACAGGTAAGAGTAAGTTTTTTTATGTTTCCTCTGCTTACATCGCAAATGGCTGTAAACCAGTCCATCGCATAAGAAAATGTACACTTTGTTAGAGTGAGCTCTTCAAGGCTAAGAAGTACAAATTCTTCAGGAGCTTCTCCCTCCAGTGTGCATTCCTCTAAGATGAGCGTTTTTATATGTTTACACTGTTTTGTAAGGAGTAAGCAGTCTGCTGCAGTAAGTTTTATGTTATAGAGATAGAGTGTTTCAAGTGAAGCTGGAAGGGAAATTGGAAGCTTTTGGGTATGCTCCTTTCGTCCAATAGAGAGATCCTTTAGATTGCGAGGAAGATCTTCTAAAGAGCAGGGGCAATTCCTAATATCGAGCTTTTCAAGCTGAGAGAATGTAGCTCCTGCAAAGGATTTTATCCTTTCGGACCCATTAAGTATGAGTGTTTTTAATCGTGGGCAAGCATTGCTAAGCGATACCAAAGCTTCAGTTGTAAATGATGAATTGGAAGCATCTATAGTATCGAGCTCGGAATAGCTATTTTTCTCTAAGCTGCAAATCGCAGGGCAATCTCTAATGATAAGCTCTTTTAGGCTCTTTTGACAATGTGATCCGAGCGCTGCAACGTGCTCATTTGTGAGTGATTGACATTCAGACAGTGTAAGGGATGTGAGTGTTGAAAATGACCCGGAAATTATTTGAGAGTTATATTTGATTGTAAGCTTTTCGGTGCTCGTCCCAACAAAATAGGCTACTTTACTCAGATCGTGGTAGCCACTAATAAAAACTTCTTTTTTTCCTAGTATGACTCTGTGTGAAAAATCGGACATCCATTTCATTGGATGATTTGGATCTAGTGTTTTGATAAAATCTAAAAAAGATGGAGATTTATTTACTGAATTGCACACATATTCATAGATAAAAATCTTTAGAGCTGTGAGGTTGAGCGTATCTTGATGTGTAATGATAAATTCAAGAAAATCTTTTGCACCTTCAAAGTCATCGCCAATCTCCCAGTTGTGTATAAGGTAGCGGGTAACGGCCTCTTCTAATAAAGAAATTTTAGCAAAAAGAGCGAGTTGCAAAAGCGGCAAGGCATTCTCTGCATCTATTGCTGCCTCGCCCTTGTCGATAAAGGCAATAGCTGCTTTTTCACAGTCAACGCCATCAGGCATAGCGATCTGGATTGTATTGGTTCTCTCTTCGATCATGGCGTGGGAGAAGCTATTTGCAAAGTGTGGGTCGAGCGTTTCAAGATAGCCTCTAGGAATGTGGCGCTGCTCGCTTCCTACAATAACCGTTACTTGCCCAAAGATATGGGGGAATTTTGCATAAAGTCTATTTTGAAGCGCTTTTGCTTCTTTTCCAACTTTGCTTTCAGGGGCTTTCGTTTGGATGATATGAATGCTTTTTCGTTTAAGCTCTTCCGCAGAAACTTCTTCACCGGTGCATTTTTTTAGAACCTCAAGAAAGAGGTTTTCATCAGTTGGAGTTGAATTTTCATTAAGCTCCCACCAAACTATATTTTGTTCGCTACTAGTTGTTACGTGCATAATGGCAGCTAGTATAACAAAAAGATATTGACTTGGGAATAGATTTTGCTAATAGTAAAAAAAAGACTAGGAGGGCATCTTGTGACCTATATTCTCAGATCTTTTCGTCCTGGAGACTTTGGCTGGATTATCTTTCGGCACGGGGAACTCTACTACCAAGAGTTTCGTTACAACCATGTCTTTGAAGCGCTAGTGGCTGAGCTTTCAGCTGATTTTTTACGTACACATAACCCAAGTTGTGAAATGTGCTGGATAGCAGAAAAAGAGGGAAGGCGTGTTGGCTCCATAGCGCTTGTAAAAGAATCGACAGATGAAGCAATCATTAGGCTGTTGCTTGTCGAGCCATCAGAGAGAGGGCAGGGGATCGGAAAGGCGCTGCTTGATGAATGTATCAGATTTGCGCGCCTTGTCGGCTATAATAAAGTCAGTCTTAGCACAAATAGCGAACTTACTACAGCAAGAAAGCTTTATCAGAAGGCTGGATTTGTTATGATAAAAAAACGGCCCAATTACAGAGAATGGGGCCGTGATGATCTTGTAGAAGAAATCTGGGAGCTTAGCGTTGTAAAAGCCTAAATGCGCAGATAACAAGCGAAAGTATTACTGTAGTTTTTACAGCAGACCAATTTTCTTCGCTAATTTGCTTTTCTTTTAGCTCTTTTTGTTTTGTGCAATGTGTGCAGCTTCCTTTCCAGCAAGCGTTGTGGAAAATATGGCCGCACATTGAAAACTCTTCCACTTCATTAGCAGAAAATGGCTGAGAGCAAGCAAAGCAGTGATCTAAATCCCTAATCATTATTATGCCTTATAATTATTTTAAGCAAATTATAATAAGTAACGTAATAAAAATCAAGGTATTATAGTATTGTCCTCATTGGAGTGTGAACTGGGCGATACTCTGCATCTACAAAACTGCAATTAATGAATGTAGTATCATTAATGAGTACTCGTTTACCTGCTTCTTCATGGATATGACCAAAAAGATGAAGGCGTGGTTTTATGCGAGTTTGGACTTCATCTAAAAGGTCTTTGCATCCGACAGGCTCTCCCTTGAGGTTTTTATCCAAAATCCCAAATGGTGGCCCGTGAGTGAGCAAAATATCGATTCCATCCGGTATCAGCTTCCAGTGTTTTTTTATTTCTTCCCCTCGCTTTCGCATAAAATGCCATGACATAAATTCTGGCGTGTAGGGCGAGCCCCAAATCCGCAAGCCATCGATAGTAACTTCAGAATCTTCGAGATAGTGAATGTTTGTTGCAACGTCGGTTAGTAAAACAGCTTTTTTTTCGATAAGGCCATCGTGGTTTCCCCCGATAACTACTTTATGGCTATAGGGCATCTCTTTAAGCCACTCTATGAAGCGCTCATATCCATCTAAAGTATCTCGTGCAGTAAGATCTCCCGTTATAAGGAGCAGGTCTCCACCGGGAAGAGGGGGCGTATAGCCATGAAGGTCCGAAATAGAATCAATGATCATAGTAGTATAATTACATCTTCTATACAATGTCGTCTATGATAAGCAAAGAAAAACAAGATGATTTACGCGAAAAGATGGAGTCGCTTGGGATCCGAGAAGAGGATCTTATAGAAAAGTTCATCTTAGGATCTGGTCGAGGCGGGCAAAACCTGCAAAAAACATCTTCCTGTGTCTATCTCAAACATACACCTACCGGGACGGAAGTAAAATGCCAGAAAGATCGCTCGCGTGAGATGAATCGCTTTTTTGCAAGAAGAGAGCTTTGTGAAAAAATTGAATCTGAAGTGCTCAAAATAAAGACAGAAAAACAGGCCCTTATCGAAAAAAAGCGGCGTCAAAAACGAAAGCGTACAAAGCGCGCTCAAGAAAAAGTACTAGAGAATAAACGACATCGAAAAGAGATAAAAGAATTACGAAAAGATGTGTCCTTGTCATAGTGGAAAAGCCTACATAGACTGTTGCAAGCCCTTTCATGATGGAAAGGCTGCCCCCACACCGCTTCTTCTTATGCGCTCAAGATATAGCGCATTTGCCATGAAGAAAATAGACTACATACTCGAGACGGCAACAAGGAGTATGGGAACAAAAGATGAGCTACTAGAGTTTGCTGAAAATACCTCATTTGATGGCCTTACCATTATAGAAGCAAAGGCAAACTTTGTTACCTTTAGAGCAGTGCTTTCACGAGCTGGAAGCGATGTCTCATTTACCGAAAAAAGCAGATTTGAGAAGGTCGATGGACGCTGGAAATACGCTCCGTAATTGCGCCCAGTTTTTTGAAGCTATGGAGCTTTCTCAAGCTGTTTTGGATGTAAGTAAAACAGGTGAGGAGCGCTACAATATGCTCTTTGACAAGGTCTCGGGCGAGATGCAAGAGGATCTTGCATCTCTTAAGAAAGAGGCAATCTCTTCCCTTTATACGTTAGAAGTACGTTCACAAGAAGAAAAGCCCTATTGGACGCATCTTGCACTTAACCAGCTCGAGATGCTTCATGCAAGGATGGCACTATTTGAAAAGCTTGAATCTTTTCGAGATCTTCTCTTGCCGAATAAAAGCTTAGAAATAGTTATTGGATTTTGTAACAATGATGAGCACGTTAGCTGTATAAGAGAGATGCTCCATTCGCTTTCAGAAGATGAGAGAAAGCTCTTTTGCCAAGAGCTTGAGTTGTTTTTCTTTTGCTTTTTAGATCCGAAGGAAGCCTTTACTGTTATTGTTGAGCTGAAAGGATATCCATTAGCAGATAGGCCTCGGCTTATAAAAGCGTTGAAGGATCTTTTTTTTCCAAAGATTTTGGTTCGCAGAAATCTTCTTCAGCTCATCATCCCGCATGTCTACATGCTGCTTGATAATCCAGTAAAGTTGCAAGAGACTCGCCTTCAATGCTTGAGTTTTGACGAAGTACAAACCATGTTGACAAAATAGCATCTTGTGAAGAGCATAGGCTATTATGCTTATTTCACAATTGCACGAGCCAAAGTTTGTCATCATACCGCATCTTCCAAAAGTGCAGCGGAAGAAAAAAACGGTCTCCAGGTATGCTGTAGTGCAAAAAACGCACTCTTTAGATGGCGCTAAGGTTGTTGCCATTATCAAACGAAAGAAGAAAAAATCGCGCAAATTTTCGCTGCAAGTTGCGATGACGCTTTTGCCCGTAGTGAAGCTCTCTCTGCTCGAAGGAAAGCTATGAAGCATATCCATGAGGAGCGAACATCTGTTGAGCTTCTATCTGGGGGCATGAAGATTTTTGGCATTTTGCATATGCCAAAAAAGGCTAAAGCTGCAAAAGTTCCTGCAGTCCTTTTCTGCCACGGCTTTGGTGGTAACAAAAGCGGCAAATTTAGACTCTCTGTGCGCCAGGCTGAAAAGCTCTCAGAAGAGGGATTTGCTTCTTTTCGCATCGATTTTAGAGGGTCTGGAGATAGCGAGGGAGATTTTTCTGACACTACGATAGAAACTGAGTTTGAAGATGCAAAGTGCGCCCTTGACTATCTTTTGAATCATCCCGATGTAGATCCAGAACGTATAGCGATCATTGGCAGATCACTCGGTGGAGCAATAGCTACAAAGCTTGCAGCAAGTTTTGAGCGTACAAAAGCTGTTATCTTGTGGTGTCCTCTATTTGATGCAAAACCCTGGATAGAAGCTCACAAAAATAGGCCAATCTCATTTATGGGCCAAAAACTCTCAGATGAGACAATTAGACAGTTTAGAGAGCTTGATCTGCGAGATTCTTTAACTGCTCTCGCAACAACACCCATGCTGATCGTGCGCGCTTGTATGGATGAGATTTTAAGCGTCTATCATCACGATGGCTATCTGGATGCACGCAAAGAGAGTATGCATACCGATGAGCTCTTACTTGCAAATTCTTCTCACGATTTTTCAGATTGTAGTGAGCAAGAGGAGCTTTTAACAAAAACTACTTCATTCTTACGAGAAAAACTATGACACAAGGACCAGAGCTAAAGCTAAGCCCGCTTCAAAAAGAAAGGCTCGAATATCGGCCGGTAATTTGCGATATTTTAAGAAACCTCGATAGCCTTGATTTTCAGGAGATGCAAGATGTGGTAGCGACTCCTCAGATTGCACCTACCTTCCTCCACATGGCTCATAGAAAAACGATTACACTGACGAGAAAAAATGTTGAGGGAAGGCCACTTATTGTGGGGGTTGTGCTCTCTGGAGGTCAAGCAGCTGGCGGCCATAATGTGATTGGAGGTCTCTACGATGCGCTGCAGGAGATGCATCCCGATAGCAAGGTGATTGGTTTTTTAAATGGCCCAGGCGGCATCGTGCGAAATAAGACCATAGAAATTACTAAGGAGCTCGTCGATCTCTACAGAAATCAGGGCGGCTTTGATATGATAGGCTCAGGAAGGACAAAAATTGAGACGCCGGAGCAGTTTCGTGCAGCGCATCATGCAGCTCAGGAAAATGATCTTGATGGCCTTGTGGTCATAGGCGGAGATGATTCCAATACAAATGCCTGTTTTTTGGCCGAATACTTTGCAAGTGTTGCCTGCAAGACGCAGGTAGTTGGCGTGCCTAAGACGATAGATGGCGATCTGCAAAATAAAGATATAGAAATTTCCTTTGGCTTTGATTCTGCCTGTAAATGCTATTCTGAAAGTATCGGCAATATCCAAAGGGACTGCCTTTCGGCAAAAAAGTATTACTACTTTATTAAACTGATGGGACGCTCTGCTTCGCATATTGCGCTTGAGTGCGCGCTTGAAACGCAGCCAAATCTTGCCCTCATTAGCGAAGAGGTGCAGGCAAAGAAGCTTAAGCTTATGGATGTCATTCAGATGCTTGTTGATCTTGTGAGAGAGCGCTCAAGAAATGGGCAAGATTATGGTGTCGTGCTTGTTCCCGAGGGGATTGTTGAGTTTATGCCGGACATCTCAAGCCTCATACAGGAGCTTAATCGCCTGCTTGCCCTCGGAAGTGAAGAATCTAAAACAGTCGAACGCTTATTTGATGAACAAGAAAAGATAAACTATGTGACTAATAGGCTTTCAGGTGATGCTAAAGAGTTATTCAGTTTGCTTCCTCGCGATATTAAGCTGCAGCTCTTGCTTGATCGCGATCCGCATGGCAATGTGCAGGTATCAAAGATCGATAGCGAGCGCCTCCTGATGCAGCTTACAGCGCAAGAAGTAAAGAAAGCAGATCCCTCGATTAAATTTTCTTGCCAGCCGCTCTTTTTTGGCTACGAAGGAAGGTCCTGCCTTCCCTCGAACTTTGATGCAAATTACTGCTATAACTTGGGAAGGCTCTCAGCCCTTCTTGTTGCACGTGAGAGAAGCGGTTATATAGCCTCATTTGGGGGCCTTACCAAACAGCCTGAAGAGTGGCAGCCAAAAGCAACTCCTATTATATCGATGCTTGTTGTGGAAGAGCGAGAAGGCAAGCCAAAAGCCGTTATCCAAAAAGCACTTGTGGATCTTAAGGGCAAAGCCTTTTTAGACTTTGCTTCAAAAAGAGCCTCATGGCGTCAAAAAGATCAGTACTGCCAGCCAGGCCCTATGCAGTACTTTGGCCCTCGAGAAATCACTGATAGTGTCCCTATTTCGCTTAGCCTTCTAAGAGGCTAGTTCTCAATCTTATTCTTAGTCTTATTCTTAATCTTAATCTGTAAAAAGACGAGAATAAGAATAAGAATAAGACTAAGAATAAGAATAAGATAGGTATAGGTCATTTTAGAAAGTGACCTATACCAAGTTAGAGGCTATTTTGTGTTGTTGAAGAACCAGTGGCAGCCTACACACTTTTTAATGTAGGGTGTAGAGCCTTGGTAAAGCGCCAAAAATACGCAGCGAACTTCGATATAGTCGCATTTTTTGAAGCGTCCTGTGCCTTTCCAGTAGAGCGTGTTAGCAGCATCTTTAAAGTGATCGCCGCTAAAGACCCAAACTTCTGCATTCGGGTTACTGAGTGCATAAGGGGCAAGTTCCGGAAATGCGACTAGTGCATCGGCAATCGGTGTTGAGGAAAATAGTGTGGAATCAGGAGCTAGCTCAAATTCCATTTTTCCCTCTTTTGTCACCCACTTTTGCTTGAAGGTGCTTCCGGTAGTAGCCTGTGTATAGCCGATTTTGCAGCCAGTATTGTCTACGATACCAAAGGTTCCGCTTCCTGTCGGAAAGAGCGGTCCTTCATTATCGCTATAGCATCTGAGTGTTATTCCGCTTGGGGCAGTGCAGCGCTCGCTTGAGCTTGAGCTTGAACTTGAGCAGTGCTTTGATGCGGGAAGTAGTCCCGGTGCTATCACTGTAGATAGCATTTGAACTGCTAAAATGCATGCTGTACGCTTTAAAAATTTTGTCGTTTGATTCATTTTTTCACCTATTGGTTTCATTTTGCTGAACTGTAGAGTTTTCTCTACCGAAAACAAGATATAAAAATGAGTATTTGCAGACAATGAAAGTTTTTGGTTGTCTTATGTAGCGATGCAATAGCACTCAACAACAGATCATAAGCCTACTTTATTTGCAGGGCAGTTTTCATGTAGTCTTCGCCGTAGTGGAGGATAAAGAATGATTTCCAGGTTTGAATTTCGTTATACTCTTTAACGAATTGGGAAAAAATTTTATTTTCTTGTGCAACCTCTTTGATTGTCTCATCTGTAATTGTCAGGGCATCTACTGCACGTTGAAGGAATCCTACTGGATGTTCGATCTGTTCTTTATGACGCTCAAGTAGCCAGCGATAGAGAAGAGCCATAGTGATGTGCGATAGCTCAAGCTTTCCAATGAGTGCTTTACTGATCGCGCGGTCAGCAGCTACTTGTTTTTCTTTATTTACACCAAAAAAGTATGAGTAGAGAGGATTATAGAGATCTTCTGGTGTTTTTTTGCATTCGAGGGCATCTTTCCAGTCGATTTCTCGTTGATTAAGGACTTCCTGCACATACTCGATGCGGGGATTTTTCCTATTTTTTTGAAGTGCACGACATTCTGTAAGCTGTTTTTTAGCTTGATGAAAGCGCATATATCGATCTAGCGCGAGAACATCCTGGCTCGTTGTAAGAGGTCTTGTTGTGTGAAGAAGCTCGAGTATATGTACAAGTTCCTTATGCTCACTTTCGCCATACTGCTGTTTAAAAGCTTCATAAAGGCGAGTGAGGACATCTGATCGTGCAAGACATGTGGTAAACTGAGGGGTGCCCCTGCACTTTGCGACAACAAGTTTAAACGCTGGCTCGCAATCGCGCGAGAAGTAGAGGGCTTTAATAAAGCCCTTCATGAGGTAGCTAGAAAGTTCATCTTGTGAGATGGGGATAGAGCTAAAGGCAAGGTATGCTAGTTTTTTCTCTTCATTTGTGAGTAAGAGCCTCTTATGACCGATAACTTCGATGAATTCTTTTTGATCGGGTAATTCTTTTATAAATGGTGCTGCAAGCTCTGATGCCTCATACAAATGAGTAAGCCCTTCTTCTTGTGCCGTTAGGCATAAGACAAGCTTTTCAGTGATTTTGGCTTTGGTGCCAAACGCTTCGCTTTTCATATGGTCAAAGCTAGCTATTGCTGCTTTCGTTGTTTTTAGCTGCGAAAGAAGCCCTCTTAGGTAGTACCAGCCGGCATGTATTTGTTTAGAGCGAGGTTTTGACTTTAATATGGTCACATAGGAGGTGAGCATGCCTTCAAGCTCATCGCATGTTATAAGAAGTAGTGTATTTGCACGAAGCGATCCGGCAGCTGCTTGCTTCATATCTTCACGAAGGTCTCGAGTAAGCTTGTGTAGCCTGTGGGAGATAGATGTAAGGTAGGCAATAGTATCGGCAATCTGCGCATATCCTATCACGCTCCAAGTTTGAAGCCAAGCATCGCCTGTTCGAAATTTATATTCCTTAGGAAGCTCGACACTATCCAGTAGCTGAAGAGGCTGAGGCTCTTTCAGAGGATCTTGTTTCTTAAAGTTGCATGACGTGATGTCGACAAACTCTCGCTCTTCATCTGTTACTGTGGATAAAATGACAGTTTTGTCCTCTGTCATAGCATCGCAGGCAGTAACGAGCTCTTTTAGCCTCTTTAGCTCATTTTGCTTTGATTCGTCTCTAAGCTCGAAGGCAAGCTTTTTTGCATCTACAACTAAATTGTCATACAATGTTCGAAAGTAGAGGGTGTCTACAAGGGCTACAGCAAACTCTTGATCGTTCGCAGGAGTTATTTTTGGCAAATTCCAGGCATCTGAGGCTTTTTTACAGGCCGCATCAAGGGAGGAAGCTACTGCTTCATGCGTCTTTTCAATTGTCGTAGGATCTGCACGTTTTTGATGGAGCGTATGAAAGGCTATGCTTACCTGAGTTGCAAGCTCTTCAACTGATTGTTTGACTGCTGCAAGGTTGTGGAGTACATCATCTCTTTGCTCGAGAGTAAAGAGATCTCTTGGGGGAGGGGCAACGGGAAGTGCAGGTTGTGGTGGAGAGGGCCTATGTTCTAAAAAATATCCGTGATAGTCCATTGCATCCATAAATATCCTTAATTATGAGTATAGAGGTGACATGCGACAAAATGGCCGGGTTTTACTTCCTTAATTCTAGGAACAATGTGCCTGCACGCTTCTGTGGCATGGGGGCATCGGGTATGAAAAACGCAGCCTGCTGGAGGCTCAACGATTGATGGAGGATCTCCCACAATGCAAAGTTTTGCATCCTCAGTTTGGGCATTTGGATCCGGCACAGGGATGCTTGCCATAAGCGCCTGTGTATAGGGATGAAGGGGATTATTAAAGAGCTCTTCTGCCGATGCAAGCTCCATTTGGCGCCCAAGGTAGAGGACGACAAGTCTATGGGCAAGGTATCTAAGAGTTGCAAGATCGTGGGTGATAAAGAGAAGCGATATCCCTTGCTCTTTTTGGATTTTTTTCAAAAGCAAGATAATCTGTGCAACTACAGAGATGTCAAGTGATGAGAGAGGCTCATCACAGATCAAAAGCTTTGGCTTTACGCTAAGCGCTCTTGCAATACTCACCCTTTGCTTTTGGCCGCCACTTAGCTGGTAGGGATACATCTTTGAAACAGAGTGGGGAAGCTGGACCATGTCGAGCAGTTTATAGATATACTCATTGAGTGTGCCCTCATGGGTAACTTTTGATGTTTGGATCGCTTCTTTAAGATGGCCCTCTACCTTCATGCGCGGATTAAGGGAGGCATCAGGATCTTGAAAAATCATCTGCATTGATCGCGTTGCAGTTCGAAGCTCTCGAGGAGGTAAGCTTGTAAGCTCTTTGCCATCAAAAAAGATTCTGCCATGAGCTGGAGACTGTATGCACATTAGCGTTTTGGCTAGTGTAGACTTTCCGCAGCCGCTTTCTCCGACAACGCCTAAAGTCTCTCCTAGATAGCCCTCAAGGTCTAGATCACGCAGTGCTAAAAAACGGGCATCCTTTAAGCGATACTCTACATCTATTTGTTTAATCTCAAAGAGCGGCGACATGCATATTCCTCATAAAGCAGCGACATTGATGCTGATCTTTTTCGCCTTCTAGTTTTGGAACTTCTTGTGTACAAATCTTCATCGCATAGGGACAGCGAGGCATAAAAGCGCACATATGAAGGTACTGGCCTATTTGCGGAGGAGATCCAGGTATTGGCTTTAGGCTGTTTGCATCTTTGTCAGTAAGTCTTGGAAGGCAGGCAAGGAGTGCTTCTGTGTAGGGATGCTCAGGTTTTGTGAAAATTTCATTTACAGATGCTTGCTCGACGATATTTCCTGCATACATCACGGCAACACGCTCGCTAATCTTTGCCACAACGCCCATGTCATGGGTAATAAAGACAAGGCTCATTCCCATCTCTTTTTGCAGCTGCTTTAAAAGATCAAGCACCTGTGCCTGGATGGTAACATCAAGTGCTGTAGTTGGCTCGTCAGCAATGACAAGCTTTGGCTTGTTCACAAGGGCCATTGCGATCAAAAGGCGCTGTCTCATCCCGCCAGAGAGCTCGTATGGGTAGGCAGAAAGCCTTCTCATGCAGTCTGAAAAGCCGACGCTTCTCAGCATTTCGCTTGCTGCGCTATATTTTGCCTCTTTTGTGGGGTAGAGCTCGCTGCTCATCGTCTCCATAAGCTGGGTACCAATCTGCAGCGTCGGGTTAAGACAGCTTAGGGGGCTTTGCGGGATAAAGGCAATTTGTCTGCCGCGAAGCCTTCGCATCTCGCTTTGGCTCTTTTCGACAAGGTTTTCGCCCTCAAAGATAATTTTGCCGCCTGCAATTTTTGTAAGGGGTGAGCGAAAGAGGTTCATGATCGCCATGGCGGTAATTGTCTTACCGGATCCAGACTCGCCAACGAGGGCTAACGTCTCTTGTGGATAGAGGCAAAAGGAGACATCGCGAAGAAGGGGAACCCGTCCGTAGCGAGTGTCGAGCGTTACAAAGAGGTTTTCGACAGAAAGTAGCGGCTCTTTCAAATTATGCCTCCTTTACTTTTTGTGCCAGGTGGCGTCTTGCTTGCGGATCGAGTAGATCCCGCAGGCCATCACCAAGCAGGTTAAAGGCAAAAATAGTCACTGTTATTGTGACAGATGGAATAAATAGGCGCCATGGATAAAAGCGCATAGCACCAAGCGCATCGCTTACAAGGGATCCAAGGCTAGATAGAGGAGGCTGCAGGCCAATTCCCAAAAAGCTCAAAAAAGCCTCTGCAAATATAGCTTGCGGTATGCTAAGCATGATGATGCAGGTGACGGGACCTGAAATATTGGGGATTATATGGCGAGAGATAAGTCCAAAGGTGCCAACGCCAAGCGATCTTGCTGCCCTAAAGTATTCTTGCTGTTTGATCCCTATCACGAGGCTTCTTGTGATCCTTGCCATCTGTATCCATCCAATAATTACCATTGCAGCAAGAATTGGGGCAAAGCCGGGCCCCATGATAACCGTGATCAAAATCGCAAAAAGGAGGTAGGGAAGGCAGTAGATCATCTCTGCTATACGCATCATCACGTGATCTGTAGTGCCGCCCTTTAAGCCTGCTGTCATACCCCAGCAGACGCCGAGGATGAGATCGATCATTGCAGCTGCAAAACCAATTTGCAAAGAAACTCCAAGGCCAACGGCAACCCGTGTAAAAAGGTCTCTTCCAAGCTCATCTGTACCAAAGATGTGTTCTTTACATGGGGCTAAATTTTTTGAGGGAAGGTCGGTTTCCTGATAAGTATAGGGGCTAAGAAGCGGGCCAAAGATCGCGTAGAGCAAAAGTATCGCGAGGATAATAGAGCCTACCATAATGCTCTTATGGGAGCAAAGTAGCGTAAAGATAGATTCCTTTTGGCGCTCTTGTGGCTCATTTTGGGCTAAGATTTCGAGCCTTTCTTCTTGTGTAAGGGGAATCATGCGTAGGCCTTTCGTCGATTTTGTTTATAGAGAAGGCTCTTAGACTCAGGGTTAAGGAGCGCAGAAAGGAGGTCTATTACAGTATGGTTAAAGATAAGGAGCATGCTGTAGAAGATGGTAAGGCCTCCAATAACGGGAAAATCTCGGTTGATGACGCTATTTACAAACCAAAGTCCTAGGCCCGGTATCCCAAATACGCGCTCTACAGCAAAGCTGCCTACTAAAACATTTGTCGTAACAGGCCCTAGATAGGAGAGAATGGGGATGATGGCATTTTTAAGGACGTGAATAAAGATCACGCGCTCTTCTTTAAGGCCCTTTAGTCTTGCTACTTGCACATATTCTTTTGTAAACACTTCGAGCATGTTTACGCGAAGAAGCCTTGCAACATAGCAGCAAGGACCAATAGCAAGTGCAAGAGCCGGAAGTATAGTATGTGCAAACGTTCCCCAGCGTGCTACAGGAAAGAGGGGAAAGTAAAAGGCAAAAAGAAACTGCAGCCCCGCTGCCAGTACAAAGGTGGGAACCGATACGCCAAGTACTGCGCCGGATGTGAAAAAGACATTAGAGTAGCCGCGGGAATTTAAAGCGCTTAGCGCCCCAAACAGGACGCCGCAGGGAAGTGCAAAAAAGAGTGCCTCTAGGCCAAGTGTTGCAGAGATGGGGAGTCCTCCAAAGATTATCTGCGTAACTGTTTGCGACGGATATTTGAGCGATGGCCCAAAATCAAAGGTAAATACCTGCAAAATATAGCGAGAATATTGAAGATGGAGGGGATCCTCTAGGCCGTAGTAGTGGCGAAGTGCGGTAAGGGTTTCTTTAGGTGCGCTAATGGACTCTTCTGCAAAAGGATCTCCTGGAACAAGGTGCATCAGCAAAAAAGTCGCAGATGCAATTGCAAAAAGAGTAATTACTGAAATCCAAAACCTTCGTAAAAGAAAGTAAATTATTGCTTTAAGCACAATGCCTCAATTGTTATTGTCAGGAATAATCTTCCCTTTGCAATTTTTTGGCGAGAGTTTTCTCTTTTATGCTAATTCTGCGGATGAGGCTTCTTGGCCTCTTCCAAAGCAGCCAGTGAAGCAGGATTTGATGCGCTGAAAGAGGCTAGGGCCTTCAGCCGGTGCTATTTTTGGAGCTTTTGCTTTTTTAGGGGCTTTAAGCAGGAGTTTATTGAGATACATGGCTGTTGTAAAGAGCGAAGAGAGGCCAAAGATACAAGCGCCGTAGCCGGGTGTTGTGTAGCGGTCGATACCAAGGGGTGTTCGTGCAAGGTAGACGCCGGTACCTAGTGCTACAAGGGCTACAGTTGCCGCTAAGGCAGCAGTTGACTTCATAATCTTTCCTGTAGCTACTTTTAGGTAGGAGCCAGCCTCTTGGCAGACGGTGACAAGGATTCCGGGAGTTGTTGTAACGCTTTGTACTCCAGGCCTATGAATCATCGTGGGTCCTACTGCGGCTGAAATGCCGGCAGTTGCACCAAAAAGCCCAATTGTTTGTAGTACGGTAGAAAGTCGCGACATGCATGTAGGGGGAGGAAGTACAATTTCTACATCGGCAGGAATATTTAGTTTTTCTTTTAATTCGTCATCTTCTGGAAGGTCGTAGGCGCTGATCATTTGCTTTCCCACTCGTGAAGCAGCATCAAATGAAATTATGCCCGCAGCAACCGGAAGCCATTGAAAATAGGGGTTTTGAAATGCTGTTGTTGTAGTAGCAAATGCGCACGCCCCAGTAATAGCAACTGAAGAGCCTACAGCTAAGGCAATTCCAGCTTTTCTTTTAACTGGATCTTCTGTCTTATCTATTTTTTGCCAAAGAATGTCAGCAAGCCTTCGCCATGTCGCTTTTTTAAGCACGGCGCTCCCTGCTGCTACATAATCTCCGACAATGTTTGGAATACTCATAAGCGCGCCCATAACGGTTGCCTGCCCAAGTAATGTAACAACTTTTGCAGCTATAGCGGGAAGTTCTCGATTGCAGCATCTTCTCACAAGATCAATAAGTTTTTTATCTAATCGTAGCGAGTTGAGATCGCACTTTGCAAAGATGGCAAGTGATGCAT
Source organism: uncultured bacterium (assembly GCA_964512205.1). Classification (GTDB taxonomy): domain Bacteria; phylum Chlamydiota; class Chlamydiia; order Chlamydiales; family FEN-1388; genus SZAS-7. The sequence continues at coordinate 16,739 of CAZEGK010000002.1, forward strand.
CTGTAAGGGGCAGTTTTCTAAGGGTAGAGATGACGCCGTAGGAGTCATCCGGTACATAGCGGAAGACAACGGCTGCAGTTAGCATCGTAAGGGCAATGCCTCGTAGAACATTTTGTGGAATCCTCGTGTCTTTAAGTGCAGCAGTCTGAATATATACAATTTTATAGGCATTCATAGTGGCGCCGACAGTCCCTTTCATCACAGGCTCTTCTTCGAAGATATACTGAAGTGCTGTCACAGAGATGCAGGTTATTGCCAGTGTGATGTACTGTTTTGCTCCAATGGGCTCGAGCTTTTTGGCGGCTTTATCTTCTTTTGCTTCGGCATCTTCTTCTTCATGAATTGCCCACCACTTTTCAAGCCAGTTTGCTTTTTTTAGCTCGGAAACTTGTTTATCTGTTAAATTAATTATTTGATTGTCACTTGATAGAAGAGCAAGCTCTATGTCTTCACTCTCTCTGTCAGTATCTTGTTGGGTATGAATTTGTTGAGGCTGACTGCTGGGATAAATAGTTATTCCATCTAATGACATAATAAACCTAAATAAAATTGAACATTATAATAACGTATTACTATAATAAATTCAAGTTTATTTATATCAGCTTATTACTGTTTAGACTCTTGATAGGCAATATTGATGCATGGAGCTTCGTCCTCCATAAGATCCATTTTAAGGGCATCTGAAATGGTAACCCAGGTAAAGCCTTTATGTTCACTCGGAGAAAGCGTAATTGCAAATGGTCCGTCATAAGGGGCTCTATACATATGATAGATAAAGCTTACGCCATTTGTCTTTGAGTGTGAAATATAGACTGTTTTGATAAATGAAATATTTTCTTTATGGAGCGTAATGCCTGTTTCCTCATTTACTTCGCGTAAGATGGCTTGCAGTGCATTTTCGTTCTTATCTACTTTGCCACCCGGAATTGCCCATTTGTTTGCGTGAGATTTGCCATCTTGCCGATGCAAGAAAAGGACTTTTCCATCTTTTTCTATAAAACAAGCAGAAACCTCTACAATAGGTGTAAATCCAGCAGGCCGCTCGGTGAATACAGTACTTGATGCAGAATTCATAAAACTAAACAAAAGTAAAAAAACAATCTTTTTCATGAATGAAGTTTACAATTTGTAGTAAAAAAAGTACATTCATTTTTTCATAAATGTTTTTCAAATGCGTACACAAAGTGAGCCTCGTCCACATTAAGTTACTCCAAAAAACAATAACATAAACTAGCTAGGGATTGATTTTAGCCATCTCATGTATTACGTACCATAGACAGAGCTCTTGGACGTATTGTACACCATTCCCCACAGTTCCCTTCGGTCACTATGGGCTCTAATAATTCGCCCTGAACGGGCTCTAAACAGATGTATCAAACTCACTATGAATGCCACTTATGCAAGTGTCTCTAATGTGGTTGAGTGGGATAGCTATTTATCTTGAAATTTTAGAATAAATTCAGCTTGATCCTTTGACAGGCCGCCTTGGATTAACTGGGCAAGTTTTGCATCTGTTTTTTGTTTTTTTGACTGCTCTTCCTGAAGTTTTTTATCCATTTCTTCTTTTCGTTCAGCAGCCTCGATTTCTCTTTTAAGCTGTCGCTCTAGAGTTGTTTTTTCTCTTTTAGCAGCTGACTGCGTCGTCTCTAGTTTTCTTTCGATAAAGATCTCTGTTATTCTTTGCCCTAAATGACCCTCGCCATCGATTTTTGAGCATCTCCACTTCAAAAATGATATGAAATTTTGATCGTCTTTTTTTTCTATTTCATCTGTAGCATATTGTGACAAATCCAACTTGAGAGAGCTTTGAGGACCACGAATGTTCTCGTGCCAAGATTCTCTTATTCCTTTAAACCAAGATCTCCACTCACCCTTTTGCCAGACTTTCCCATAATGCATCTTGTCAGTAGTTTTTTCGTGAGATGCCCATAAATCAACGATTCGAACATCAATAAGTAAAATCTTCTTTCCAAGCGCTTCTACAATCTTTTCTTCGCCAGGAATTCCATCGCATTTTACTAATGGTAAAATTTGATCTCTAACAGTATTCATTTGAATCCTTTACTATAAAAAAAGTTTATTATTTATCCTCTTTTCTAACAAAATTAGAGAAGGGCAACAGCATCACTTTCTTGTCTGCATGCAGCGATATTCATGCAAAAAATCATGGCATAAAGAATCGCTAAATTTCTACTCTTTTAAGTCTTTTGCAAAAAGCGGGAAAAAATTTACAATTTGCAAAAATAAATCGAGCGGGGAATATTTTTAATGGTTACACAAAGTGAGCCTCTTCCAAATTGGGTCACTAGAGCTTGTCTTGAGTCTAATTTTACACTGAAAGAGTATGCAAATACAATAAAAGCAGCCTTTGATACAGCTCTTTCCGTTGGAAATGAGTTTAAAAATGACGGTCATACTATACAAGACGATATCGCATGTGCTGTCAAAAATGAGGCAATGTTTGTTGGAGGGGTTGTAAAAAGAGTTTCACAGCTTCTCATCAAGCACATGACAGATAGCAGCAAAGAGCTCTCGTATGAAATAGTAAATCAAGGTGCAAAGATCTGTGAGTCACTTACAGTGTCCGATACTGTTACCAGAACAGCCTTGGTTTGCTACTCCGATCCATCATTTCAGGCGAAGCTTCTTTCTCAAGAATGCGGCTTTAGGCTGCTTGAAAATACCACTGCAGTAGTATATGCACCAGAAGAGGCCTGCAGCATGTTGACAACAGCTTTATCTGTAGTAGGCGTAGCTATTGGATTAAAACTTGCTTTTGATAACGTATCGTGCGGTAATAAATCGCGCGCTATATGCTGGCTTGCAGGTGCTGCAGCCGCAGCATGGTTTATGAGCTAATAAATCACTTTTTTAAGTGTTCAGAAAGGGAATTAAAGGCGGCAAAAATTTTTACGGCCTGCTCGCGATGCTGCGGGTTTTTATCAGGGTGAAGACGGAGCATCATCTTTTTTCTTGCAGCTTGTAATGCATCGCTTGAAAAGCCTGGCTGTAGGTCAAAAACTTTGTGCCACTCGCCGTTACGCTCTGCTCGTTTGAACTTATCATAAAACTCACGAAGTGGGCCGCTTGCAGGAAGATCTTCGACAGTAAGGGTATAGCTAAATGGATCTTTAGTGTCTTTTTTAGATTGAGTTTCTGCAAAAAATTGCCGCGCATAGATGTTATGTAACTTAAGGGTTTCAATCTCATCTTGTCTAAAAAGTTCTTTTGCGTGATAGAGTCTTGTCATTTGATCGAGATTTAACCAACGAAGATAGGGCGTAAGATGAGAAAAGGACTGTTTAATTTGAGTAAGGCTTAGGCGGCTGCAGTTTGTACCACGATGGCAGTCAAGCATTCGGGAGGCATTTGCGGCTGTAATAGTGAGAGTTTGGAATACGGCATCGTTTACCCTTGCATAATACTCGGGACTTATGAGGTGATGATGTAGTTTTTCTACCTGCTCCTTTGTCGCAAAGTCTAAAAGGTTAGTAATGCTAAAGAAAGTAAATTGGCGCGCCGTGAGTTCTTCTAAGGGAAGCGTGCTGAGAAGTGTTTGTATTTCCTCTACACTGAAATTCATGGGGACAATATGAAGGCGATTGGAGAGTTCGAGCATCTCCTTACCGGATAGCTGAAAAAAGATGCGATTATTTAAAAAGCCATCTTGTTTTAGAAAGCGGCTATGAATATCAAAAATTGAAGCGTTATTTATAGAAAATGGAGGTGTTGGAATGGTATTTTTTGCGGCATCATCTGTTTTTGAAGTTGTGGTATCTTTTTGATCTTCTTGAGGATCTTCGACGTGAACAGCAACAATTTTTCTGCCGAGCAAGTTTGCACGAAAGTCTGGGGAAAAAATAAAAATTATGCCGATTGTAAGGATAGCAAGTGCACAGGCGACTACTATTGCGCATGCCTTATCTTCAGGGACATGAATATCTTTTTCTACGTTGTAGTAGCTTGTGTAGCCAGATGATTTTTTGCCAGGCTGGTTTGCATTAATATGTATCCCATCTCTTTGGGCTGCACCTAAATCTGCATAATAGTAGTTTGTCATACACAATAGTATAACAAACTTTTACTTATATATCAATACAAACTTTTAAGTTTTTGTATGCGATTGACTGCTTCATCAAGACGCTCCTCCGACACTCTCCCAGAGCGAACAGCTTCTACAAGGGCTTTATGGATAGAAAGAATAGCCTCAGGTGTTGCAAGCTCTTTTCTCGTAAACCCTCCAGCGATAAGCAAAATATCGCATCCCGCATTGAGTGCCTCAATCGCTGCATTTTCTACGGTTTTTGCATACTGCAGAGCCCCCTCCATCACTAAGGAATCGCTTATGATAACGCCTGTAAAGCCAAGTTTTTCTCGCAAAAGATCCTGCAGTATCACGCGTGAAAACGTGGCAGGGCAAATAGGGTCAATTGCCTCAACAAGAATATGGGCAGACATTATGGCAGGCGCATCATCTACAAGCTTTGAAAAGGGCAAAAGCTCGTCGTTAATATCTTCTTTAGTGATAATTGGAAGGCCATAATGAGAGTCGGTAGCGGTGTCGCCATGGCCGGGAAAATGTTTGAGTGTAGCTCTAATGTGTGCTCGTTTATAGCCTTGGAGGGCAGACTCTGCAAAGAGGGCAACCTCCTCAGGATAGGCGCTAAAGGATCTATTGCCGATAACAGGATTGTGTGGATTTGTATTGACATCGACGACAGGAGCAAGGTTCATCGTGATGCCAGCTTCTGAAAGCTCGTTTCCAATCTGAAAGGCGATTTCTTCGGCAAGGGCTGGATTTTTACTCATTCCTACCTCTTCATTACTTGGAGGGTGGGTAAATTCTCCGCGAAGATGGGTAACTCTTCCGCCCTCTTGGTCTACGGCAATAAGCAATGCTGTTTTCGCAAGGCTCTGAAGATCGCTTGATAATTTCTTAACCTGCTCTTTAGATTCTAGGCCATTTAATGAACGAAAGTAGATGATGCCGCCGACGTGAGCCTCTTGAATGAGTATTTTTGCATCCTCATTTACCTCTTTTCCTGCCATATGGACCATAAGGAGCTGGCCCACCTTCTCTTCCAGAGTAAAATCTGCGTGTGCCACGCTTACTAAAGATAACAAAGTAGAGATGATAAACATTTTCATTTTTCAATCCTTGCAAGAAGCTCTTGCAGTTTATGGATAACGAGGGGCACTTTTAACTCATGTGCTAGGAGATAGTTGTCCTTTATCGAATAGTCGCCAGCATTTGAAAAGCTGACTGTCACATTTGACAGGTCATCACAATTTGGGAGCATAGTATCTATATCGCCAAAGTGTATGTGAAAGCCTTTTCCAAGCGGGATAATATGAAGGTTTCCTGTTCGTATCGCTATGATAAGCGATTGACATTCTGTATGAGAAAGCTCATAGCTTTGAGGTGGCTGCGGAGATCGTCGTAGTGGCATCATGCGCAAAATGATAGTTAGATGTGGGAGTTATGGCTCATAGATTTCAACAGTGATGTGGGGCAAATCTTGAAAGGTAGCTATGATTTGTTTGCGAACAATAGGCCAATCTAGTCCTCCATGGCCGCAGCCGAGTGCGGGAATTGCTAGAGAGGTTATTCCCCACTTCTCAAGATCATTTTTAAGGATTGCAAGACCTTGATTAATCCAGGAAATTTTTGATTTATCTTTCCAGTGATCTTTTGTTGGAAAGTTTATGATTTTTTTGCCCTCTTCCTCGTAGAGATAGGGGATGCCGGGTTTTACTTTGTTCTCATCACATCGTCTTTTATAGTCTGCAAACATCTTCTTATGATGAGTTTTAAATTCTTTTGCTATTCCTGCTCCCATTGTACCTTTGCAGTTTACGGTATTTACAAGAGTTTGCATAGAAGAGGCGAGGAGATTGCCTTTCTTAAGTGTGATATGTGGTGGTAGACTTTTTCGTAAGTCAAATTCGATTACCTTCTTTTGAGGGGCAGCAGCCGGTGCTAACACATCAATTTTTCGCTCAATAGGCGCAATTGGCGCAGATGGTTCTTGGACAAAGTCAATTGGGTTTGGAAAGCGACTATTTTCAAGAGAGGGTATAAGAGGTTTTATGGCCCTTTCAAAGAAAAATGCGGGGTGCACGGTAATAGCAACAGGACAGCCTTCAGGAAAGAGCGCAGCAACCGCCTGTTTTACCTCTTCACTTGCAACATACATTCCTCCAATGTAGCTTGGATGGATCGTATGAGGAATGAGGAGTTCTGCACATCTCAGCTGCCCGTCAGTATGCGTTTGTTCTTTGTTGTCTGAATACCAGCTATCTTTATCAAAAAGTACTTTTTCTGCAAGATGGCCGATGCCCTCTGCTGCCTTAAAGAAATTTGCTTTATCTGCAGCGGCATTTCTATCTGCAATTATAGCTTCAGGAAGATCGACAAGTGCAGGTTTCAATCGTAGGACGCAGATATTTTGCTTAACTCCTCTCCTTTTGTAAAGCATTGGATTTCTTGCATTAAAGTAAACGTTTGCGCAGTCGTGGATCTTTTTGGGAGTTCCTGCAGCTTCAGCTGGAATAATTTTATTTGCACGCCGATCCTGCACCTCTTGCATCGAGACATCTGCTGACTTTACGCCTTCTGCATCATTATGTGATAAAATTCCTTTATCAAAGATCGACACCAGGTTGACAAGGGGGCTAATGTAATGAAACTCTGTTATGCGCTCTCTTCCCATAAACTTTTTATTTATCCTCAATAAATTTGGCGTTTTCTCTGTCCATTTTGCCCATCGGCGATAGAGATCTTACATCGAAATTGCTACTTTTACAAGAGGAGAAAGTAAAGATCGTGTGAACTCATTGCTAAGTAAAAGTCTATCAATCTTGCGATAGTTGAAGCACGCCTTCCCATTCGTTATCACTGCATGCTACCCTGCAAAATTTATTTTTGTTTGCGAATCTTATCATGGGCGTATTAAAACTAGAGCAAGTAATCTTTAATTGTATGCAGTTATAGGCTTTCGTTATCTTTTTTGCATGCTCCAATAAAATCTGCCCATATCCGAAGCCGCGAAAACCAGGATCAATACTCATGCAAATATGGGCCACTTTGGTGTTCTCAAAAAAGTAAAGATGTCCAACTCCAACAAGGATTGCACTGCTAGTCCATGCTCCAAATACCTTATCTCGAGTAAAGTCTAATTTGCGAACATAATCCTCAACAGTCGATATCATACAGCTGCTAAAGCGAAATCGCCTATCAACGTCAGAGAGGCCCATAAAGTGTTCTAGAAGGTGTTGTGTATGAGAAGAATCTAAAATTTCAACGCGCGTTTCAATAGTCATAGCAATATATCGGTGTAATCGGCTTTCGAATAATCTATCAGAAAAATATATTCCCTTGTCAAAGAGATTGACAAGGGAACTTCACTTACATTACTTAGTTATGAATGTAGCGTTCTCTATGTCTAGTGTACCCATTGGTGAAATTGGTTTGACATCAAGATCGCTACTTTTGCAGTAGGAAAAGGTAAAATAAAAGAGCGGCACGATTGGCAAATCTTCCATGAGCACATCTTGTGCTTGCTGCAAATAGCTCATGCGGCGCACTGGATCGATCTCCAAGTTAGACATAAGAAGTAGGTGGCTATATTCTGCATTTTTCCATCCTGTGCAGTTTACACCATTATCCGGAGTCTGAAAGACGGAGAGAAAACTCATTGGATCATAGTAGTCTGCAAACCAGGAGCCTGCTGCAATCTGATAGTCTTGGCTAAAGAGCTTTTCGTAGAAAGCATTTGGCGCTTGAGGATCGAGAACTACTTCAATATTGAGCGCACTTTTTATATTTTGCGCGATAAGTTCTGCAATTTTTCCCATGCGATCTGCATCGATAAAGGTAAACATAAGTGGAGGAACTTGTGCTTTATTCATCGGGATTTCTAATAGGCCTGCTTCAAAGAGTGATGCTGCCTCCGTAGGATTATAGGAGACATCCTCTGCATGTATGCCCATTCCAAGCGGCACAAATCCCTGAGCTGGTTTTTGACCTCCCTTTAATATGTTTGCAGTAATAGCTTTTGTGTCGATTGCAAGCTGGAGGGCTTTTCGTACTTTTGGATTTGTAAAGGGAGCTTTTTGCGTGTTAAGGCGCAAAAATTCAACCCCTGCAGCTTGGGCATACTGTACGTTTTGCAAGCTATCTCGTTCTGTTTGCGTGAGGGTAGAAAGAGGCGATCCTATCCAGTCAAGATTTCCCTTCTTAAATTGGGAGAGAAGCTCTTGTTCTTCCATCATCTGAAGCTCTAGCTTTTCGACAGTAACGGTAGTATTTCCCCAATAGTGGCTATTTTTTACAAACTGAAGTGGTTTCTCAGGTGTAAACTCAGCAAGGGCAAAGGGGCCATTTCCGATCGGATGCATATCGTCCCACTTTTGAGGGACTGGAAAGTAGTTTGGCGTTGCAGTAAGCTGCAAAAAGTAGGGAGAGGGAGAGCTAAGCTGCACAACAAGTGTTTTGTCGTCGAGTGCCTTTATGCCTACAGCATCGGCTGCCACTTTATCATCATAGAACTCCTTTGCCCCTTTGATAACAAAGAGCATGTAGGCCATGGGTGACTTTGTCTCCGGATCGAGCATTGACTTCCAGCTTTTCTCAAAGTCAGCTGCCAGCACTTTGTCGCCATTTGACCAGTTTGCATCTCGAAGATGAAAGGTGTAGGTCTTTAGATCCTGAGAGATCTGAATCTTTGTGGCAATGCCGGGAAAGAGTTTGCCATTTTCGTCGATGTAGGTGAGTCCCTCAAAAAGCATGCGCGCGATCGATGTTTCTGTAAGGCCTTGTGCTTTTCTTGGATCACATGTTGAGATCTTGTGGCTTGTTCCTAGTCGAATTGTTTGATCTCGTTTCTTTGTGCTAAAAGAACAGCTTGTAGCTATGCAGGCGGCAAGTAGTGGAAGTGCATACTTTGTAAGTGATTTCATATTTCGACTCCTATCGTAAAGAGCAGAAACTGCCCTATTTGGATTTTATGGTCAAGGAGCCTTTTGCAAAAAAAGAAGCTAGCAAAAAAAATAAAAATCGATAGTATGCGAAAAAAATGAACGGGGAGTGAAGAGATGTTCACAGGTAAAAAAATGATTCTTGCAGCGGTTGCAATTGTATGTGCTACTTTGATCTATAGCACGGTGTCAAAACATGACGACCAGATTGTGGCAGCGCCTGCTGAAAAAAGCGTCTGGAAGCTTTTTAAGCCAAAAAATGGCCGTTTTGAAGTGCTTATGCCGCAAGTGCCGCAGCATGCTGAAGAGACGCATCCAAATGGGAAGGATGTTACAAAATATGATGTCTATCTTGCCCAAGATCATGAGGGAAGTGTCTACATGATAAGCCTTACAGAATATCCTCCAAACTATGATATGGGAAATATCGAAGATGTGCTTGAAGCTGTAAAAAATGGAGCTGTTGGTTCAAATTCAAAAAATGAAGTTAAAATGGTGGAAAAAAGCACCTTTCTTAACCTTCCATCACTAGATTTTTTACTTGAAAACCCGGATTCTGGCATACGCAGCAAAGTTATCGTCGATAATAAGACACTTATTGTCCTTACGGCAATGAATCGTGATCCAGCTGCTCTAGAGAAAGATTTTAATAACTTTGTAGGGTCATTTGTACTAAAAAATCAATAGTAAGAAAGGGTAATATAGGGTAAACTTGTTTGTATTATGATAGCAAGCCGTCTTCGTTTTATATTAGGCCTTGAGCTTGTGGCCTATTATTTTGCAGCACCCTATATTATCTTGCTTGGGCTGGATGAGCATAGAGGGCTTTTTGCTGCGGATACGGCGATGAGCTATCGCCTTTTTGCCTATGCGCTTCTCGTGGGGATTTATCCCTTTTTGTTGATGATTGTCTCTCCCTATGTGGGAAAACAGCTTGATGAAAGGCGCTCTAAAGTTTCTATCCTTCGCAAAATCCATCTTGCAAACTGCGGCTGCTACAGCTTACTTGGTGTTGCTTGCTGGCTCTCAAGTTTTCCACTTGCGCTCTTTGCTCTCTTTATTCCGGGAGTCATTGGCTGTGCATCACCGGTTGGAAAATCGCTTATAGCATCTCTTACAAAGCCCGAAGAGCGTGTAAAGGAATATGCAAAGCTTGCCTTTATGAAAGGTGTGGTAAAACTTACCATTCCGCTCGCTGGAGTTTTTATATTTAAAGTATTTCTTAATGAGGTGAGCTATAGTCCGCTCTTTTACGTCTCAAGTGCGCTCTCTTTTTGCTGCTTTTTATATACATTTACCTTTCCTCACTTTTGCCAAAGCCTTCCACAAAAAGAGTCTGCACGTGCATGGCCTCTCTTTACAAATCTTGTAAAAACTAACTACCCACTCCTTGCTGTTTTTGTATTGCTGATCACAGGGTATGCTGTCTTTGTAAAGTTTGCCCCTTTTGTCCTCTTTGAACGAATTGGGGATAACCCATCTATTGTTAATTACTTTGCCTCTCTTGTAGGTCTTGCAGCATCGCTTAACCAGCTTGTGGTTGTTCGCTATGCAGATCGCGTGGGTAAACTGTTAAGTAGCGTATTTATCCTCCTCTGCACCCTTGTTGCAGCCCTTTGTTTTAGTACCGGAGGCGCTCCTTGGTTTTTTGGTTTTTTTGGGGTGCTCTTTTGCTTTTCTGTCCTGCATACTAACATCGAAGCCAAGCTCTCACTTGCAGGATCGCATACAACGCAGGGGACAAGGCAAGGAATACTCTATAGCGTAGAAAATTGGGGCTATATTGTAGCTCCTGCCCTTGGCTCCTTTGTGGCAAGCTTTTCTACAATATATCCACTTTATTTTGTATGCTGTATCGGGCTATCTGCCCTTATCCTTTTTATCTACTCTGACTTGAGATCTGAACGTGCGTGTTATACTAAAACCGGGTAGAGAAAAATCTCTCTATTCTCGACATCCTTGGGTATTTTCTGGTGCTATTGCATCCCTTCCACAATTTACTGATGGCGATATATTGCCTCTTTATTCCCATAAGGGGCAGCACCTTGGCTTCGGCTATTTCAATAAAAAGTCAAATATTACAGGAAGGATGATTACATTTGAGGATAAAGATCCTCAAATGGCCATCAAAGAGCATATCTTGCAGGCAATTGACCTTAGGCGGCATCTTCAAGGGACAAAGACAAATGCAACCCGCCTTATAAATGCGGAGGGAGACCTTCTTCCAGGGCTTATTGTCGACCAGTATAATGATGTAGTTGTTATCCAGATATCGACCCTTGGCATGCAGAGGCAAAAAGAGTTTGTTGTAGGGATCCTTAAAGAGGTGTGTAAGCCCTCGTGGATATATGAGGCATCGACAAGTGCTGCCAGAAAGGAGGAGGGGCTTGCAGAGTGCCGAGAAACACTATATGGTACTCCTCAAGATGATATTCTGATTTTTGAAGATGATGTGCAGTTTTACGTAAACCCGCTTAAAGGGCAAAAAACTGGATTTTTTCAAGACCTTCGCGAAATGAGAAGCCTTGTTGGAGATCTCTCAAAGGGTAAAAAAGTGCTAAACTGCTTCAGCTATACGGGGGCCTTTTCTTGCCATGCAGCAAAACGGGGTGCAGCCCATGTAACATCTGTTGATATCTCTAAAGAAGCAATAGCAGAGACGACAAGGCATATGGAGTTAAATAAAATCGCCCCCTCTTGCCATACAGAACAGGTTGCAGATTGCTTTGACTTCTTGCGCGATAATCCACTTGACTATGACCTTATCATACTTGATCCGCCGGCCTTTGCTAAAAGAAAGTCAGATGTTGAGCGAGCAGTAAAGGGCTATCAGGAGATAAATCGGCAAACGCTGATAAAAATGCCAAAGGGATCACTCCTTCTTACCTGCTCTTGTAGCTATCATGTAGATGAAGAGCTTTTTCTCAAGATGCTCTTTCATGCAAGCCGAGAGGCAAAACGAGAGCTTAGGATTGTACAAAAGCATCGCCTCGCTTTTGATCATCCGATTAACATTTATCATCCAGAATCTAATTATCTAAAAAGCTTTTTGTGTTCCATTTATTGAGAATACTCTTTATTCTGTCGTAAAAAACAGACTAAGGAGATATGCAAATGGCAGGATTTTCAATTGGCGAGTACGTAACGAAAGCACAAAATTTTTATGTAGAAACAGAAGATAAGTTTGTATCTACTGCAAAGCATGCATTGCCAGACCACCTTCACGATATGGCTGAAAAAGTCTGCCGTGCTGTTCCGGAAATTTTCTGCAGCCTTGCCCTATTGACAGGTATGTTTAAGGGTGTAGCAATTGTCTATGGCGCTGTAAAAGTAGGCTGGGCAATCTCTCCTACCATTCATGCTCTCTTTACAGGAAGCGATATGCAAGCGGCAAGAAATGAAGCAATTGAGCGCCTCAAAGCAAGCTATGAGAAGTTCAAGCCTGCAGTATTTGTCTCTTTTGCAGTTATGGGAGCGGTATCTGCAACACTTGGCCTCTCATCTTTAAGTCCTACGCTTCTTTTAACAGCAAGCTACCTTGGCATTATCAGTAAACTTGGCTACGACGCCTGCCAAGAAGCAAAATAAGGGTAGTTGTATTTATTCCTTAGGTTGGCTATAGGATGCATAGAAGGCATTGATTTTCGCTCCGTATCAATGCTTTCTTTAAAAAACCAACCAAAGGAGTCCTCATGTCCACTAAAAACGAAGGAAAAGGAAAGTATTCTGAGTTTCCTGAGTCAAGTAGCTCTCATATGCGTACTATGATGGAATGCATGAGTATTTGCGCATCATGTGCAAAAAAATGCATCGAAGAGGGAAATACACAAACAGCATCTGCCTGCATAGAATGTGCAGACGTCTGTGCACTAGCGATCAAGGCTGCAAGCTGCCAGTCAGACTTTAGTCAGCAAATTATGGAACTTTGCCAAAATGTCTGTATGGCATGTGCAGATGAGTGCCAAAAAATGCAGTCAAAGCACTGCCAAGAATGTGCTGAAGCGTGTAAAGCATGTGCTGATGCCTGCTCTAAATCCTACAGCATGACCTAACAACTTAGGGCCTAAGGTGAAAACTAGTGGCCCTTTTCGATAGCCTCTTTAATTTTTTGTGAAAATGAAAGTGCAAGCGTTGGGTTTTTGGCTCTCAGCCAGCGCTCGATAGGTTTGAGCGTCTTGAAGTCGCGCTTTAGAGCCTTCTTTGTAGTTGCCTTTTTAGATCGCTTAAAGGTTCCTATGTCTATGTAAATGGCTCTCGTTTCTGTAAAGCCGATGTTATCATGTAAAAGGAGGCTTGAATCTTTGTCGAGAATACCAAGATTTGCCCGCTTGACGAAGAGGTCTATGATTTGGTTAAGGCGTATCTCCAAGCCTTTAAGATCTCCTTTTTTGTAGAGATCTTTTAATGTGGGCATGATTTTTTCAGCTTTTATCTGAAGCGCGAAGGGAACATGTGTTAAATCAACAGTATGTGTAAAGCCAAGCTTGTCGATAAGCTCTACAGGCTCTATCGGCTGTTGGGTTACATGAAGGAATAGGGTGCCGGTAAGCTCTTTTAGGGGATTATAGGCAAGCTGCATACTGGTAAAGAGCCTTTCAACTCTATCTTGTCTTTCGTAGAGATTTGCCTTGCGCTTTTTATCTAAAAAGCGAGGCAGAGGTATTTCTTTATAAAAATCTGTAACGTTTATGCGCTGGCATTTGATAAATTTGAGCACATACTTTTTATCTTCACTTTCAAAGACAAAAGACTGTCTTCCTTTGCCAAGATAGCGAAAGCTTTGATCGAGAATCTTTAGATATTTAGGATCATTTACCGGGGGATTTTCTACCTTTGGCCATGTCTTCAGGGTTATATTTTCTGGGCTAAAGTTAGCATTTAGCTTCTTATAGCCCCAGATGCCAATGAGGAGAAGGAGTATGAAAAGAAGGATTTTTTTCACGCGAGATGTCCGATTACTTTTTTGAGTTGTGTGCGCGATCTCCACCAGAAGAGTCCAAAGAGCACCATGGAGTTAAGGGTAACCATAGCCCAACCCGAAAGCGCCCCACCATCTGCAAACATCACAAGAAGATAGGTAGGGATGACGTAGACAAACCACTGGCTTAAGGCATTTGCATACAAAATAAATTTAGTATCACCAATTGCTGTGAGGTGACCAATGACGATCCACCAGAAGCCATCAAATAAGAAGAAGAGGCACATCATACCTAAGCATACCTTCAAGGTATAGACGAAGGCAGGATCTGCAAGGAGAAGTTTATCTTCTTCGTGAAGGACAAATTCAAAGAGGGTATCTGCCATGGAAAGGCAAAGTGCCGTTGCCACCACAAATAGGCATGCCATAAGTCTGTAGGCAGCTCTAAGAACCTTTGGAATAAGCGTAAAGACCTGGGCGCCTATGATGTTTGAAATGATCGCTGTTACGCCCTTAGAAATAGCATCGTTTGTAAAGACGACAAGTAAAAAGAAGCTCTGGACGATGGTTGCGATGGTAAGCTCTTGAGGTCCTGCCTTTGCCATGATGTAAAAGAAGGCGCAGTGTGAAAGCACTTCGATAGAGCGGCTTGTTCCTGCTGGAAGGCCAATTCTCAGCATTTCTTTAGTGAGGGGAAGGTCTATTGAGCAATTTTTTGTAGCAAATTCCTCGCGCATCTTTTTTTGTAAAAAGCGAACAAACAAAAAAAGTGCCTGGAAGGTTTGTGAGATGCCGGCAGCTAAGGCTGCTCCTTCGATGCCAAATGCAGGCGTAAAGGTGGTTCCAAAAATAAGTATCGGCGCTAAAACGATGTTTACGAGGTTTGCGCTGATCGTGGCAACTGTTATTATCCTCGTGTTGCCAATACCTACAAAAAAGCCTGTTAGCGCAAGTGATATGAGTAGGAAAGGTCCAAATCCCAAAAAGGTATCTATGTAGAGAGATTCTAATGAACCTGGTGTAAAAAGGACATGTGACAAAAGATAGCTTGCTAAAAGAAAGAGGGGCCAGGTAGCAATGGCAAGCCAGATAATTTGCCAGGTGGGCCTTCCCACAAGCTCATGGCGGCTCTCACCGTGATAGCGCCCTACAAAAACTTCTGTAATTTCGCATATTCCAAATGGAAAAATAAGCACTAAAAAGCAAAAGTTTGCAGCAACTGCCATAGCGTTCATCGATGCAACGCCGTAGTGTGCAAGGTAGAGCCTATCTGCAAAAAGCATAAAGCTACTAGAGCAAAAGCTCAGCATCAACGGCCAGCATATCGTCCAAATTTCTGGAAACGACCCAACCGGGTGCTTAGTAAGTTGATAATTTTCTCTCGTAGACATAATTGATCAAGTATAGCTGACGAGGCTATTAATGAACAGTTCTCTAAAATTTTTACCATCGTGACAGCGCATTTTCGAGCGAAGCTCTTTTAGGAGTGCGCTGATTATTCAGCGCTTTTCCTGTATCACCAAATATCTTCAATAGGCCTATTTGTATGCGTTGATTTCTCGGTGTTCCAGGGGTGCATTTTTAAATCAGGATATTCTGACTTGTTGAGCCTTAAGTTCTAGGGCATCGCGCTTTCTTGAAGAGCGATACCAAAAAATTGAAGCGACAATAAATGCATTGAAGGCGATGATTGTCCAGCCTGCAACAGCTCCCGCTTCAAAGAAGTTTACGAGGAGATAGATTGGCAAGATATAGCCAACCCAGTGAGTAAAGCCATTTACGTACATAATAAACTTCGTATCGCCGAAGGCGGTAAGGTGGCCGACAAGTATCCAAGAAAATCCCTTAAGCAAAAAGAAAATAGACATAAAGAACAGGGTTGTCTTTACTGTCGTAAGAAATTCTGGGCTTTCTAATAGGTGGCTATCTTCGACGTTGAGCGTTTTTGCAAGGACAAGCTCGCTTCCTGCAAGTGAAAAGGCAAGTAAAAATAAAAAGAGTACAGTATGTATTTTGAAGGCAGAAAAGATCGCTTTTGGAATATGCGATATCGCATTTGCGCCAACAAGATTTGATATGATCGCAGTCATTGCCTTGGAGATGCCGTAGACGCAAAAGACTACAAGCATATAAAAACTTTGGGCGATAGTTGCAGAGGTAAGTTCAATGGCACCTGCCATTGCGATGATCCGAAAAAAGAGGCTATGAGCGACGCTTTCTGCTGTTCTTCCTATGCCTGCAGGGACGCCAAGAGAGAGCATTTCCTTTATCAGCTTTGGCTGGACCCAGCAAGGTGCTGTTTCATACTGTTCTCTATTATGTTTTTTGAGAAGCAGGTAGAGTAAAAAAAGTGCCTGAAAACCCATTGCACTTGCTGTTGCAATAGCAGCACCTTTTACACCAAGTGCCGGAGTAATGGTGGTGCCGAAAATAAATAAGGGCGCAAGGCATGCATTTAGGATGTTTGCAAGGATTGTGCTTAACGTTATGATTTTTGTTTTGCCGATCCCTAAGAAAAATCCCATTAAGGCAAAAGAGGCAAGCTGGAGCGGGCCAAAATCTAAACTTGTGATGAAATAGGTCTCTTCATAGGAGTTTGGGGCAAAAAGCAGAGGGCTTACTAAACGAGGCAGTATCATAAAAACCGGCCAAGTAAGCAGCGCGAGCCAGAGCATCTGCCAGACAGGCTTTCCTATTTTTTTAGGCTCATTTTGTCCATGATAGCGGCCTACAAAGACGCCCGTAATTTCGCAAACAGTGAGGGGAAAGGCAATAAGCACAAAGCAAAAGGCACTTGCACACGTAACTGCGTTCATTGCAGCAACACTATAGTGTGCAAGAAAGAGTCTATCAGCAAAGGTCATGAGGCTTGTTGATGAGAGGCTAAGCATTAAAGGCCAGCTTACAGCCCAGATCTCTCTCAAACTACCAATAGGATGTGCCGTCAGTTGATAAGGCGGTCGCATAGTAAATGTTTCAATTCAAAGGGTTTTAGATGCAAAATCTTGAGTATATCCCTTGCACCACTTTGCTCCAATCACTTTTTAGGGTTGATTTAATGCTAACAATATGCTAGCATAAAGATAGCACGAATGGAGGTGGCTCATGCAAAAAAGCGAGACAAAAGATTTTCTTATTAGGAATATGCCAATTGCTTTATATAATCAGCTGACAGAGGCCGCAAAGCAGCATCAGCGTAGCAGAACGCAAGAGGCGCTTGTTGCTCTATCAAATGGTTTACAAAACAAACCTCGTGCCCTTCAAGAACCACAGCCCTTTAAATGGGGCAAAAAGTTAAAAGCTCGTTTTATTGATGAAGCAATTAATGAAGGTCGAGAATGATTGTTGTAGATACCTGCATAATTACCCATCTTTTTAATGAAACAGAGTTCACGAATCAAGCGAGAAAAGTCTTAGCGGTAGACTCTGATTGGCAAGTCCCCACTACTTGGCGCGAAGAATATGCCAATGTGCTCGCAAAAATATATAGAAAAGTGAAGGCTACTCCAGAATCCATTCTCGATGCTTTTCATAGCACATGTCAGGCTCTAACGAATCGAGAGCATAAAGTTGATACTGAAGAGGCCCTTGAGTGTGCGCTTCACTATCAAATATCGGTATACGACGCTCATTTTGTTCAGCTTGCAGAAAACTTGAACACGTTGCTTCTTACTGAAGACATAGAAGTGCTAAAGAAGTGCCCAAAACTTTCTATAAGCATGAAAGAATTTTTAGCTCAAGGTTAGCTTTCGTTTGGCTGCAAAGCCTTTGCAGGTGAAAATTGGTAGTATTTGCCAAGATCCAGCTCTTTTTCGCGCTTTGCAACGTAGACGGCACAGACGGTATCTCCCGCAATATTGAGGGTTGTCGTTGCCATATCGCGAAGACGGTCAATTCCGGCAAGTATTGCTATGCCCTCTAATGGGATGCCAACAGAAGAGAGTACCATGGAAAGCATGAGAAGCCCGCCACCTGGTATGCTTGCTGTTCCAAGCGTTGCCATAAGGACGCATGTCGTGAGGGTAACGATATGCTCAAGCTTTAAATCGATGCCATACACTTGGGCCAAAAAGATTGCACTCATTGCCTGAAAGAGGGCAGAGCCATTCATGTTTAGGGAGCAGCCAAGGGGCATGATAAAGTTTGTGAGTCCTTTTGAGATGCCAAGTTTTTCTTCTGCAGTCTGCATGGTTACAGGAAGTGATGCAGAGCTTGAACAGGTGGATGCTGTCGTTGCAAAGACGCCGCCCATGCTGCGAAAGAAGGGCCAAGGCGATACTTTTGCCATGAATTTAAGTATCGGGCAGAAGATAATAATAGCAAAGATAAAGCAGGCAAACCAGTAGCTAAGCAAAAACTTAAATACAGGCACCAGTACATCGAGGCCAAAAGATCCACAGGTCCAGGCCATAAGGGCAAAAACGCCGATAGGGGAAAAGGCCATCACAAGCTTTGTAAAGCTAAACATAACAGATGAGAGGCCATCAAAAAATTGTACGATAGGTTTTGCTTTTTCTCCTGCAAGGTTTATTGCTACGCCAAGGAATGTCGAGAAGATAATAATTTGTACGATATTTCCTTCGCTAAAGGCGCGTACAGGATTTTTTGGTACAAGATTTGCAATGAGGTCGGAAAGTGTCGGTATCGACTTTGCTTCTTGAGAGACAACTTCAGCAAGGTGAAGCTCTTTCCCAAGCGCTAGCCAGTGGGAAAGGCCAATTCCTAAAAAGATGGCAAGAAGGGTAGTTACTGCATAGAGAATGACAGCGACAAGGCCAACGCGGCCAAGCTTAGAGGGGTCTGCAATATTTGTAATGCCGCATACCATCGACGAAAAAATAAGCGGTACAATCAGCATGCCGAGGAGATTTAAAAAGAGCGTGCCTATAGGCTTTAGCATCTCAGCTTGCGGGCCAAGTAAAAAGCCGATGGCAGAGCCAAGTACAATTGCGATGGCGATTTGAGCCCAAAGCTTCATATTTTCTCCATAAAAGGTCACAAAAATAGACCAAAAAGTGATATTATTCTACAGGAATTTCATATAACAATCAATATTTATTTTAATTTTTATGAAAAATTGCCTCTTTTTGCAGGGTGGAGATGCTTTTGACCTCGAAGCCGCTATCAAGACCCATTCCTATGATATACTCGAAAGACTTCAAGGGGAGGATGTTAAGGCTGCCCACCTCGAGGAACTTCTCTTTTCTCCCTCTTTTTTTGAAAAAACCCTTGTTGTAATAGAGCATGCCGATGATTTGAGTGAGCGCTCAGTTGAGCTTATAGCTTCATTTGCCAGGCGTCCCATGCAAGGAACTTCTTTGATTATTCAGGCCGAAAAGATGCTTCCTTTTGCAAAAGAGATGACAGTGCAGGTTATTCAGGAGATAAAGCCTTGGGAAAAAGAGGCCAAAATGGAGGAGTGGATAGCCTCCTACCTTAAGGGAAAAGGGGTAAAAGCGGGTAAAGAAGTGCTTTCTCTTCTTGCCTCCAGTAAAGTACAAGATCGTTTTTTAATGCAGCAGGAACTAGATAAGCTTATTACCTTTAGCGGAGATCTGATAACAAAAGAAGATGTCTATGCTGTAGGCGCACTTGAGCATGAAGAGAGTGTTTGGGAGCTTGTGGATGCCTTTTTGGAGCGCGATAGAACGCGTGCTGCAATGCATCTTAGGCGCCTTCTTGAACAGCATCAAAGCCCCTATTTACTGATACGCAGCCTAAGAAATAGCTGCCATCAGGCTTTGATGATGGCATCTCTTGCAGAAAGCGGAGTAAAAAATGTGCAGGAACATTTTCCGCAGCTACGAGGAAAAATTTTTGAAAAAACGATGAGGCAAGCTGAGGAGGCCGGTGCCTCCTATCTCACAAAGCAGCTTATGAAGATTGATAAGGTGGAGCTTGCTTTAAAGGATTCTCCATTTGATGAAGAGGCGCTTCTATTAAAGGTATTACTATGACGGGAAAATTGCTGCTATTACCAAATCTTTTAGACGACAACGTAGAAAATCACGCTCCTTTTTTGCCTGCCACAATCGCAGACACTATAGCCACACTGCAAGGGGTCATTTGCGAAACAGAAAAGCCAGCGCGCCGCTTTTTAGGCAGATTTAAAAAAGCTCAGCTTCCACTAAAGGTATTGAATGAACATACAAAAAAGGAAGAGCTTAGTGAGCTTTTAGCTCCCATAGAAAGGGGAGAGGTTTGGGCGATACTTTCAGATGCCGGATTGCCCTGCATTGCAGATCCCGGCTCTCATCTTGTACGGCTTGCTCGCAAAAAAAATATACAAATAGAAGCAGCGGTGGGACCATCGTCGATTTTTATGGCACTTATGCTCTCTGGTCTTTCCGGACAGCAGTTTTCCTTCAATGGGTATCTTCCAAGAGAGCGAGACCCTCGAAAATCTGCTATTTCAAAGCTTGAACAAAAATCAAAGAAAGAGCGCTTTACCGAGCTTTTTATAGAAGCTCCCTATCGCAACCAAGAAATGCTTAAAGATCTTGTAGAGACTTTGCAGCCAGATACCATTCTTTCGATTTCATGCGACCTGACAGCTCCTACCCAAGAGGTCTATACAAAATCGATAAAAGAATGGAGAGCAAGTCCTCTTCCGAACATCAATAAGAGGCCAACTGTATTTTTGATTCAGGCTTTTATATTGGCAATATAACAAGTTTGTTAGTAAGAGACTTGATGATTAGTTGTTAAGTTTGTTACTATTTCTTTATGAATATAGAATCATTGACTGGAAAGCCATTGGCTTTAGTATTGGCTTTTCTTGATACGAAAGAAAGAAGCCAGGCGCGTCTTGTCTCTAGGCTTTTTAAGAATATTCTTGAAAATCCAGGTAACGACACAATCCTTTGGCCAGAGCGTGAAATTGCGCACATTCCTGCCGATGCGCTCTCTTCAAACTACATCCAAAATATATGTAAGAGGCTGTTTAAGCCATATACTAAGGCGCTAGCCTTTCCTGAGAAGCATTCAGGTTTTGCACTACAGTTGCTCAGTTATAAAGATTTACTGATTTCTTGTGACGAATCGACGAGCTCATCTGGTGAAGTAAAAATTTGGCATATGGGCGGATCTCTTCCGGTTTGCACAGCTACATTGCCTGCAGTAGCTAGTCGCTTATTCTTTGTTACATTACGCACGATTACTACGATTCAAGACGATTGGTTGCTACGATCAACGTATGAAGATAAGGGGGAGGGGGCTTTTTTTGTTATAAACGCATGGCAGCTTCATACTTCTGGAAACGTGCATGAATTATGTACGCTAAGGATTGCGCTCACTCTTCCTGAAGTGTATCACTATAATGATCCAGTGCC
Organism: uncultured bacterium; assembly: GCA_964512205.1. Lineage (GTDB taxonomy): Bacteria > Chlamydiota > Chlamydiia > Chlamydiales > FEN-1388 > SZAS-7. Next base: position 37,967 of record CAZEGK010000002.1, read on the forward strand.
GCCTGTACGGGACGCTAATAGGCTCTATGTCCTTATGCCCTTCACAGAGGAAATTCAAGTATGGGATATTGATGAGAGCGGGAATTTTCATCATGCAGTAACGCATACTCGAGCAAAATTATCGGCAATAAAATTATTTAAATCAATGCGATTACGTGAAGGTGTACTAGAGCTGATTAGTTATGCAGAAGATACAAAAGAACTACTCAATTTAAAAACGAATCTTATAACCAAAGTGCCCTATACACCCCCTATCAGATCAATTAAAGAATATTTACAGCCTCAAAAATTTGTACTTCATCCTAGTGGAAGTAAAAAAAGATGGTCGTCCATTTCTTTTCCGGAAGATAGTGGCCGCGTGGATGTATCTACACTAAGCAATACGCAGTTTGTCGCTTCTTATAAAAACGGCTGTAATATCTATAACCTTTGGGATCTTAATGCTGATAAAACGCCAAATGCTCGTGTAGAGATACCGGTAGATACGACCATTTCGGCAGTCCATCTGCACAAAACAACACCAATTTGTGCAACAAGTGATGGGAGAATCTGGAAGCTTCATTAAAAAGTCTTTCTAAAGAGATTTAGGGTGAGCTCATCGAGCTCACCCTGGCTATACCTTAGGTAAAGGTTACGCCTTGAGAGTCTAACACAACTACAGATGTATCGCTTTCTACTAAGAATTCGATAAAGGCATTTGGGCCTGTAAAGGTTGCTCTAAATGCATCCGCTACGCCAAATTGCTTAAAGAATGCAGCTGGCAATGTCAAAGTAGCACCGCCTGCACCAGTGTTTCTGATGAAGTAGGTTTTACCTGCATACAATTGATCAAGGCCAAATTCTGCAGCAGGATCAAGTGTCAGGCTAACTCCTGGAACCACAATAGCCTGTTTGAGAAATACAGCATTGGCATCCCCGGATGTATCGACTAAAAATACATCATTTGGACTTGCAGGATCGAAGGGAGCTGCAAATTCTGCTTCTTGAACAGTCTGGTAGTTGAGGTCATTATTACTAAAGTCTAATTCGCCTGTAGTAATAAAGCGGCCTCCGGCATTTGCAAATATGGCAACTTGAGGCTCTGTGAATCCAGGAAACACATCATAGATATCCTTAAATGTTGATGTTGTTGTGGGAGGTGATAGCGGCTGGCCATTAGGAAGGTAGTCGCCCTTTTGGATCGAAAAGATTGAGCCAGTGCCTATAGCAACAGCTCCAAAGTCACCTTCAATCGTGCCGTTTGCCGGGCGATAGATTCGCTCAATCCTTACGCTTGGATTAACAGCATTAAATTGGCTTTGTTCAAGAAGAACAGCTCTACCAAAAACATCGCTAATCTGAAAGAGCTTATTCACTTCAAAATTTACTCCAGTATAATTGCTTCCAGCACCGAGAGCTAAGGCTGTGCCGCCCGGTTGGAATAGATGCTGCGTTCCAAAACTCTGGAAGTTTTCAAGCCCAACCGATGATCCGATACTTGCACCGGAACCTTCATTATTTGTGCCTGTGACAAAAACGTTTCCATAGCGGAGCATTCCCATAGAACTAATTCCAACCCCTTGAGTCCATCCAATAACAGAGAGATTCTTACCACTTTCGTCGCGATATCCATCCAGGAGATAGACATCGGAGTCAATGGAATGGAACGCCCAGCCATTTGCAGTTGTTCCGAAAAAGTCAGTAACTGCAAGGTTTGAAAGAACGAGCACGTTGCTTGCAGTTTCAAAAGCTGCGCTCATGTTGCCAAAGGGCTGAGATTCATCCTGATCGATCCAAATACCTGTGATACTTACATCAACACCATTTATTCTCATAATTTGTCTTGGCAACTGTCCAGGCTCATATGGAAAGGACTTTGTAATCCGTACATTTGGTAAAAAGGTGATGCTCGATGCAGGTGCTGTAATGTCGACACCGCCATCGGCTACATCTGCAACTGGTGGATCGATTGTTACAGTATTTCCGCTTACAGCAGTTACCATATGCAATGATCTTGCAAAATTTCCAAAGATATCAGCATCTGATAAGGCAATGTAGTCACCAGGAACGATACCTACCGATGGAGCATCAAAGATAGGCTGCTCGAGCACGGGTGGTGCAAGGATATTATCATCGGCAACAGGAAGAGGCAGCGTCATAGTTACTGTGACCTTGCTTCTATCTCCACCTGGGTGTGAAAGAGTAGCAATTGCATAGTTTGTGCCAAGTGGCGGGTAGTAGCTTCCTCCAGTAGGGGCTACGCTGATTTTTATAGCTGGATTTGCATCTACTGCTGCAGAGAGTGCAAGGCCATCGGCATTAGAGATAGAGTAGGCAGGAATTGTGATGCTGAAATCTACTCCGCCGAGTCCGATAATTCCAGTTGCGGGGTTGTTGTTCCAAATGATAGCAGCAGCAGCACCTGCAGCTTGAGCATTTGCTGTCTTAGAAGCAAAACCACATGTCCCTCGTCTTATGATTGCAATTTCTCCGGCAAGACCTACGTTTGTAAGGGGCGTGCAGGCAAGTCCGCTTATTCCTGGTGCAAAGAGAGGTTCAGCATTTTGCGCACCTAAATTTGTAACGCCTCCAATAGCACCAAAGGTTGATGCAATGCGGGCATTATATGGCCCTACGCCTGGCACATCTGTTGTGATAATGTAGTTTTGTGCGCGGGTAGAAGATCCTGCATATTCATAGCCATTTGCATAGCTAAAATTAATAAAGGGTCTGCTATCGCCAAGAATTTGAAAACCAGGAGTTCCTCCAGTAGTTTGCACATCACCATTTTGAAAGCTTCGGGGAGTTCCGTTAGCAACTGCCATAAAACCTTCGATATCGATAAATTCATCATATGTCCCAGGCATTATCTCGATTATGGTGTAGCCGGCAAAGCCTGTGCAGAAGGTATCGATTGCATCCTGAATAGACGTGTAGGGGCCATATCCAATGCGGAATGTGCTCTCACTCACATCAAAGGATCTATCGACGATGAGGTGTGTAGCGTCAACAACCTCTACGATGTTTGCCCAGGAGCCGCTCATAAGTGGGGCGGTTTGGTAGTTAAATACGATGCGGCCTCCGGCCATATCGGGTCTAAAAGCTGTGCCATAGCCCGTTACCGTTGTGCCAGATTGTGATGCTGTGCCGCCTGAGTAGAAGAGGTTAAATGGAACGTTTATAATTGTGGGGTTGATCTGATCTGTATTTTTGCAGCACGCTGATGTTATGCATCCATCAACCACGAGGTTGCCATGGATAGTTGCATCCTCTTCAACTGTAAGGTATCCAGCCTCAAGATCGTCAATGTAGGCGGTATCTGCTTTGAGGTTTTTAATACAGGCTGAGCGTGCTTTTAGCTTCGTGACATCCAGTTTTTTTGTCGATTCTGATGAGTGATCACAGCTTCGAGCACTAGCTTGCGGCATGACAGAGATCATTGCGCATAGCGCTAGGAGGGTTGTGAGTATTCGTTTTTTAATTTGCATAAAAGACTCCTTTGTTTAGGTCCGCAAAAGACCTTACTCAATTTTTTGATTTATGCAAATAAGAAAAATATTAGTTTGGTTTAGCGTAGATTGTGATGGTGAATGCGTCTTGAGGAATACCACGGCTTTCGAGATAGGCTGTAAAGTTTTTTGCTTCATCTTCGCTTGGCCTGTAGTGGCCGCTTCTCGTGTTGGCCTCTTGCACGATGCCCTCTTTGATGATGAGCTCGCCGGGACATTTTACACTTTTTCCCTTAAAGAAGGAGCTGTGGTGAAATTTGCCTCTCATTTCGATTCCCGCATAAAGCAGATCGTCAGGACCAAGAACAAACATATAGGTGTTATCGGGCATCTTGGCCCCCTCGTGGTTTATAAGAGTAGGCTCTTCTTTTTCATTTAGCTTGATTTCGACTAAATACCGCTTTCTTTCTTCAGGGGAGAGAAAGCGCACCTGGATATCTGGGTTCAAAAGTTTTTCACAAGTCTTTTCCTGCGCTGCAAGAAAGTCCCAAAAACTCATTTCCTTTTGATGCTCGGCTTGCCAAGTCGTAAATATTTCTTTTAATTCGTGAGGCCTGCGATGTTTGCTGTCAAAAAATTCAATCCACGCGCGATCTCTAAGTGGTTTACATGGTTGTACTACTCTGCCCTCTTCATTTCTCGAAAAGAGCATAAGTACTGTCTCGACACATCCACGAAATCGTGCGTTTTTAGTTTTTTTATTCGTATCTAAAGATAATTCTTCTAAATTATGTATGGCATCTGAAAGAAATGTTTGTTCAACTAAAGTAAGCATAAGAGTAATTATACCTACTTGGTTGATATGCGTAAAGGTTAGGCAAACTCTTGGAGCCAGGCTGAGGCTTTTAGGGGATGGCCTGTCACATGGATGATAAGGTCGCTCCAGCTCATGCTATTGCCTGGGGCAAAAAGTCTTTTTTGTAAAAAGTCGCCGGCTTCTTTATTAGGTAGGGGATTTTTGAAAGTCTCTTCAAGGCTCGAGGCAAAAAGCTCGCCTACTAGGTAGCTAAAGTAATAGACCGGGGCAAGGGCGATATGATACTTTGTTGCCCAATCATCTTTTCCTTTTCTCTCCTTTGGAGCACGTACTTTTTGGTATTTTTCTACAAGGTGCCACCAGAGAGTGTTGAGGTCCTGTTTGGGATCTTTGTAGAGCTCTCTTTCAAAGGCTGTCATCACAAGCACCCAGCGACTAAAGATCAGCTGGCGTCTTTTTAAGCTTCGCTCTGCAAGGGGGTTGTTTTTGTAGGCCTGTCTTCCCATCAAAAGGGCCATAGCCTCTGTAGGTATCATATGAGGAGGCTCCCGGAGCAGCCAGGGGAGTTTTTCGTCAAAGCCAAGTTCATAGACGGCATGTCCAAGCTCGTGAAGCACTGTTTCATACCATTTCATGGTAGGCTTGATGTTATTAAGGGTGCGAACATCTGATTTTCGGTCTATATTTATGCAAAAAGCATGTTGGTTTTTGAGAGGACGCTCTTCCATATCACTTCGGGCAAGTATGGCTGTGACATCAAAGCCCATCTTTGTGAAGTACTCACTAGCAGCTTTTACTATGTCAGTCCCTGCTACTAAGCTATCAAGATCGCTTGAGTTGAGGGGGTCTTCTTGGCAAAAAGGCTCTACCCATGCCCAGGGGCCAAGTTCTTCTTTTGATACGCCAAATCTTTTTGCTTGGACAGCTTCTATTTCTTCCACGACTTTGCTGTAGGCGGCATCAGATTTTGTAGCAAGCTCGTCAAAACATGCGCTAAGCCATCTGTCATCTACTTCTTGAAGGTCTAGCTGCATCTCAAAGTAGTTGTTATAGCCAAGGCTTTTTGCAGCTTTGTTTCGAATAGCTACAAGTGCAAGGATCTGCGGGGCAAGCAATTTTCCGATCTCTTTTGAGGCAAGCCAAGCATGCTTTCGCACATCCTTTTGCTCTTCTTTCTTTAAAATCTCACGGATCTCATTTTCTGAGCAGGGTTTTCCATTGAGAATGGGCCTAAAACTTGCATAACTTTGCGAAAGAGCAGCTTCTTTCTGAGCCAGTTCTTTAAGCAATGATTCATCAATTTGGTTTTGCTTAAAGGCGCGAATCAAGACAGAAAGCTTACGCTTATGAATAGGGTCAAGATTTTCCTTTTGATAGGAAAGGAGCTCTTCATAGCTTTTTTTGTCATGAAAAAGGAGGCGAAGTTCAGTGTCTAGTGTTGCCTTAAGGTCGCAGGCATCCTCAAGGCCGGTCGTTTCTAAAATCCAGGTGGCTTTATTGAGCTGTACGCTTTTCAGCTCAAGCTTTGGGATAAATGTTTGTAAAAAATCAGAAAATGGCATTAAAGAAGCAGGAGATTTATAAAATTAAGCAATATAATGACAGCTATTACCACCGCTGGAGGTATCAGGCAAGAGATATACATGCCTCTATAGTTTTGACTTAAATAGCGGTTCCAGATAAGCGCGATACTTACTACAATAGAAAGGGGAGTAAGAAGGCTTAAAAAAATAAGCGTAAGCCCAATCCCTGTTGTCATATCGGGATTGCCTAGGAGCTGAGGTGCAAAAACAAAGAGATAAAATGAAAGAAAAAAGCAGGCAAGGTAGATAAAGCTACAAGTAAATCCCCAAAAAAATGCTCTTTTTCTTTCTTCTTCCATGGGCCGATTCTCTCTCACGGTTTATTTTATGTCTAGCGTATACTTTTCGCTTCAAGGATAAGAAGTGAGATACAGGTGCAAAAATGAATTGTTTAATGCGTGTTGCTGAATGGTTGGGAGTTTATGAACCGGTGCTTGACTTGCGAGAGGCAAAGTCTAGGTTAGCTGTTGTTGAAGAGGAATGGAAGCAGTGGCAAGCGGTGGATAGGAGAGCCCCAGTTTAATTAAGCAAACCCTTCTTGTTTCATGTCTTCATGGATTTTTATAGCAACTTCTGGATAATACGTTTCTAGAATCCTAGTGAATTCATTAAACACCTCTTCTGCATTGGGCCGGGTTTTATAATCGGTGTCATACATCCTGAACACCAAGCCCATAAGCGATGCACGCACATTAGCAACTGGCAATTTATGAGGGGAATTTATGGAATAACGCGTGTCATTTCCACTCAAGGCAAGATAAAAAACACAACCCATGGAAAAAACATCTCTTAGCTTTTCTATAGCAATAACTCCTTCCCGATCATTTGCTTGTGCTTTATTTCTGCTTGCCTCGTAATCACTCATGCAGGTATAAAAAGGAGTTGCCGGGCGATTGCCAGCTCCTCCAATAAGCTCTAAAAGGTTAGTAACCGTTTTGTCTTGAAGGCAGGCGCCGCCCAAGTCGGCAATAAAGACCTTATCGCCTCTTACAAAAATATTTTCGGGCTTTATATCTCCATGGAGAATGCCTTTTTCATGCAACGTTTTAAGCCCAAAAAGCAACTGATGAAATTGATATAAGCGCTCTTCTATTGTTACGTCTTTCTTAGTTAGTTCCTCAGAATAGTCACCTGAATACTGTGGCCCTATAGTGCCATAGCGCACTTTTGAAGTTCCATGCCTCGTTGTTATGCCAAGGGGCTCGCACTTAAACAGTTTTTGTTGTATACCCCAGACTTTTTTTCCTTCATGTATTTTTTGTAACAGCGTGTATTCAGTATCAAGATCTCTACGTGTCCGCTCTTCTGTCGCTTCTGGATTATTACGCTTTGCATCTTTTAAGACACCTATATCACCTGTTTTTGTATTGATATAGCGGTATACCTTGCCAAAAGTGCCAGCTCCTAACTTTTTGACCGCATAGACTGGCTTGCCGGTTTCATCTTTCCAAAAACTGAATTTTGCGGATTGCTCTTCAGGTTCATCAACTCCTGCATAGCGTTTGATCACTTCCTGTAGAGATATTTCTTCACTCTCTCCAGTCAGTTCATCCGTATATATAAACGTATTTGCACGTTTTCCTGGAGGAAGTACTGTATCTTCAACGCTGAACCATCCTTTGTGCCGGATAATAAGACTGCCTGCTTCATCAGGGTGTTGACCGAATGAAAATTGGCCAAATTGAAACTCATTTTGATGTCCAGACGCCTCATCAGAAAAAACAGGAAGATCCTTATATTTTACTGGATGTCTAGCATCTAGTGCTTGTACTACAGTCTCTTGCACTTGCGATACGCTCATGCCCGTTTTTGCCTTATCTGTCTTAGAAATAAGCTCTCCGCTTACCCCCTCATATTTCTCAAACACTTTTTGCATTACTTGATCAATTTTAATTTCTGGCGTTCGCTCTCTCATCATGCTTCGACCGCCATGCATGCTAATCACTTCATCAAGAGTCACTTGCCTTGATGGCCAGAGGCCCAGCATTCTTCCAATTGCAAATGTATTTTCTGTTTTTCCCGGACTAAATTTTTTTTGCTCAACTTTTGATCCTACTTTGATTGCCACAATAAGGTGGCCAGGATCCTGTGAACTTTTTTGTAATAAAAATTGCCCGTTTTGAAATCTTTGAACTACTTTATTTGTTTCCTCAAAACTAAGAGTAGGAAGATCTTCATAATTAATCTTTGAGTGCTTGAGTTTGTCGGCAACAAGCCTTACTAATGCAGCCTTGTTCTCTTTTCCGATTTTATCAATTTCCTCTTGAGTCAACCCAATTTCTTTAATATCAATTGAAAATGCGACTCTCCCACTTTCAGAATCACCTTTCTGTTTAAAGTTCATTTGTTGAAGTCCATTCACGACGCTATCTAGGTCGGTGCTATCTTTACTGTCAGCTGATAGTTTCAATTTTAGTTTACCATTCTTTACATCAATTTCGTTGGTTGGGTTACTAAATAGATTGCTAAAGGAATTTGTTGGAATTGCTGACATAATACACCAAAAGTTATAAATTGTTCTCTATTTACTATTATAACAATTATTTTAGAATTAGAATATAATAGTCACATATTGTTTATTATCAGTGTGTTAAATTTTATGTCTGACCCTTTCTGTCTGGATTGCCTGGGATATAGGGGCAAATAAAATGAAAGAATAAAGCAGGCAAGGTAGATAAAACTACAAATAAATCCCCGAAAAATGCTTTTTTCTAATGGTGATTTTCCCTCACGGTTTAATTTATGGCTAGTGTATACTTTTTGCTCCAATGATACGAAGTGAGACTTATTTACAGGCAAAAAAGCAGTGCGCTCTTGTCGATCAATTACTTGATCAATCTTTTCCCGGTTCCCGCATCGCACGGTTTAAAAAGAAAATAGAGGCGTGTTCGCAAGATCAAGAAGCATCTAAAGTTTTTAATAATGCGTGTAAAAAGCTTCAGTACATTACAAATGACCTTGGAAATTCTATCCTTCATGAAGCTGTTTTAAAAGGCTATAAAGGCTTATGCAGGCTTTTTGCTGCTGAAGGGCTTCAAAATAGCAAAAATTTTGAGGAAGAGACACCTCTTCATCTTGCAATTAGAATCAATAGCACCTACGCCTTTTCAATTCTTGTACAGTCAAATTCTACACTACGAGCTCAAAATAAATTTGGGGAAACAGCAGTCGAGATCGCGCTTTCACTTGATCGGTTTCACTTTGTAAAACGACTCTTTAAACAGGTTGAAGGGCTTGATGAACTTATGCCAAAAGGAAGGCAGCTGCTATTTTTAAAGGCTCTTTGGGATAAAAATGATACAAAGCTTCTAGAACTTGTAGCTAAGCGTTTTTTCACACAGCCTGCTATCGCTCCTCTCTATACGTTAGAGTATGCAAGAGATACTAGAGTAGAGGAAAGAGAATGGATATTGAATCCGCATGCACAGGCTGATCTTTTGGACTTTTCAATCACTAAAGATGATTGGGATGTTGTTCTCTTACATATGCTAGGATCAAAAGCTTGGCGATTTTTGAAAATAGCACCTCATCTTGAGAATGGCTCGCTCGTCGAATCGATGTATGCAGTCCTACTCAAGAGCTGGAGGGCATTTTGGCAGTCAAAGCCTTTTTCGCCAAATCATCTTTTCGTTGAGATCGATAAGGCTATTGGAGGTGCTCTTTACGGGGTATCGTGCACATCATTAAGGAACAAAATCTTTGAGGGAAGAAATCCTGTTATTATAGCGAGTGGCTGGAGCGAGCACTCCCTCACAGTCGTTTTTATGGGCTCTTATTTATTTCTTTGCAATGGAGGAGAGCATGCTGAAGGGCAAGAATATGATATCACCTGTTATCGCATAAAACGTCAGTCGATAACGGCCGGGCTCATTCGTAAGGTAAAAAGATGCGAAAACTATAAAAAAGAAAAAAGCGAAAAAATAATATTTAAAGAGCTGCCGCAAGCTTTAGGGGGATATTTTGACGCTTTTTCTGATAGTGTGCATAGTTCGCTCCAGCCAGCTAGCCTCAATGAATCTATCTGCGTGGCAAAAAATCTTCGCCTTGCAATCCGTTCCATTCTTCTTGCAAAAAATGATTCCACTGTTGCTTTTCAGTTATATCATGAATATATTCAGTTTGCTCGTTACTCAACTCTAGAGCAGTTTCTTCGTCAAAAAAAATAAGCACATATACAGCATCTGATACAGTATTGTATAGTTGCTGAGATGCTTATAATAGTTGGAATGTGAAAAGCTTATTTATTTGTTTGTTTATTTTAGTTGCACCTGTTGTTGCTGATCAGCATCGCCACTGTATTGTGCTGCTCGATCAAGATGATGAATGTGAACATATCGGCACAGAGACCTATTTTTTGATGAGCAAGCTGCAGTCTGCACTTCAAGATAAAGGCTCACCAATTTTGGTAAGTGCGGGACTTTGGCATAGCTTTGTTGAAAGGCTGATTCACTATCGCCAAAACAGAGTTGATGAAGATATGCCCTACTACAAAATTGATCGTCTCTACAAAAACATCAATAAGATGGTCCATGATCTTAGCGTAGAAAGGTGCACTATTCATCAGATTGTCCAGAGGGTAAACCAGGAGTTTTATAAGAAGGAAAATTATGTATCGGGCTATGACTATCAGTTGATTCTCAGCCACTATACACCTCTTTCAAAAGAAGAATGGAGCGCCTATACAAATAATAAGGGCTATTACCTCTTTGTCCCAAAGGATTATCCTCACATAGCTGTAGATGGGCTCGATGAGCTTGTCTATCCTGAAGATCCTGTTTATCTCTACCTTAAAACAGCGCGCATTGGCTCCTTCGTTGACTCACTAGAGGACTTTTTTAATCCAGATGATCACTATGTGTGGACACTCGCAATTGCCGGTCATGGGGGAAGTAAATATAGGGAGTACTGGAAAGATGAGAAGGTTCACTGGGAGGCAGATCCACTCATCGCAGATCTTACACTCTCTGACTTTCAGCAGTTTCTTGACTATTTAGATACCCGCATTCACACACATCTACTTCACTATTCAGGATGTTATAGTGGTGGAAATCACATTGCACTGGCATTTGAAAAAAGCTATAGCTATCCCATCATCTGCGATGTCATCACAGATGTTGCAAGTGTATGCAAAAAAAAGATCGTTTTGCCAAGTAGCGAAAAAAAGTTTATAACTGCAGATGATCTCACGTATTCTGTGGAGACAGCCACTTGGCATCTTCCACTTCCACAAGCCTGTCTTTGGGGGCAGTTTTTTGCTGAAATTGACAAAAATGACTTTTCTACCGCATCACTAGTTGCCCTTCCTGAGACGCTTTCCCTTATTTCAAATCCAACGATTGCAAATATAGCTCAGCTTCGCCTAGCAAATAGTGAAAGTTTCTTTCCTCTACATAATTCAACTGTATATACGCTCGGTATAGAGCAGGAGTCGCTCACTCTTTTTGGGAAAAATGTCCTTCTTGTTGAAGATGCTGCAATAGAGTATGAGCTATTTCTTAAAGAATCACCCACTGTTCGCATTATCTCAACAAAGCCTGGCGATGCGGTCCATTATTTCAAAAAAATTGCATCGTCAGACTATATCGATCTTGCATCTGCCTTTTGGCAAGACTATCAAAAGTATGATAAGACCTTCCTGATCGATGAATGTACATTTCCTCTTACCCAGGTGACAAAGCTCTTTACAGGCAAAAAAGCACTGCTCAAAAATGTCCTTATCCAGCAGCGTGGAAGAAAATACATCCGCATCTTCTGCATCTATAAAGATAAAGCCATCATGTTCTCTGCAAAAAAAGAAGTGGAGCGCGAGCATCCGGTAAAAATCCTCGAAGTTATTGAACTTACGGATCTGGCAAAGCTTGAGTATGAAGCCTACTACAACCAGAAAAAAGCAATAGACGTGCCCGGATCGTTGAATATGGCTAAATAAGCTCCGAGGCGACGGTGTCGTAGAAGAGTATGCCTTTTGGGCTGAGGGCAAGGCGGCTCGCTTGTTGCAGAAGCAGGCCTGAATCTACGAGAGTTTTGATGCTCTGAGTAGTTGTCTCTTCAAGGGGGATAAAGGTATTGAGGTCGATGCCTGCAAGAAGCCTAAGGTTTAGCGTAAGAAGTTCTCGTTTTCTTGCTTTTTCATCTACAACTTCTTCAAAATCGATAGGGGATTCCTGCTTATCAAGAAGCATTTTGTAGCGAGAAAGGTTTGCTACATTGCGATAGCGCCTCTTGCCGTCAAAGCTAAAGGCAGAGGGGCCCATTCCATAGAAAATTCTTCCTGTCCAGTAGCCAATGTTGTGGCGTGAGTAGAGGTTGTCTTTACAAAAGGCTGAAATTTCGTACTGGGTAAAGCCAGCTTCTTGGAGCTTTTTTTGAGCCATGGCATACATTTCTGTGGAAGTCTCTTCATCCGGCATCATCTTGCGGATTTCTTTTTCCCGCCTAAAGAAGCATGCATCCGGCTCAATAGTTAAATTGTAAAGCGAGAGGTGCGTGATCGGCAACTTGCAGGCGCTATCGAGGGTCTGCTCCCACGATGCGAGCGTCTGTCCTGGGAGGTCATACATTAGATCTATTGTAATGTTATCGATGCCGGCATCTTTCATTGCATAGACAGCCTCTATTGCCTGCTCTGGCTTATGCCTTCTATCTAAGACCTTAAGCTCAGATGGGCTTAGGCTTTGCACACCTAAACTTATCCGGTTTATGCCAATATCGCGATATCTTTTGTAGTCTGCAAGCTCTTCAGGGTTTGTTTCTATTGTGATTTCACACTCGTCATCGTAGGAAAACCAAGAAAGCACCTTCTGAATGCGCTCTGGACCAAAGAGGGTTGGCGTTCCGCCGCCAAAGTAGATAGAGGTGAGTTTTTTGCCCTCAATGTGAGGGCAAATTTGATTGAATTCAAGTTGTAATGAATGAAGAAGGTCTTCTTTGAAAGGCTCTTTATCCCCGATGACATAGAAATGGCAGTAGGGGCACTTATGCCTGCAAAAGGGGATATGGATGTATATGCTTACCATTCATCAGCGTCTGGGTCAACGATGCCGCCTCGTCTCCAGCGGTTTCGGTCAGAAAAGTAGGATTCATCTTCCTCTTCTCCAGCCTCTTCTCCGCCTTCACCCTTTGCTTCTCCACCTTCACCGATTTCTCCGGTTGCGTAGTTTTCTTCCTCTTCAGTGTCATCTTCAAACGAGGTATCTTCGCTGATATAGGTATCCATATCAAAGCCGCCCTCAGACATGCTCGATCCGCTATCTCCCATATCTACGTCGGGGATAGTGGGCATTTCGGCGTAGCCTGCTTTTGCTTGATTTCTCTTTGGCGCGATAAACTCTTCAGCTTCGCCGCCTTCCTTAAGAAACTGCAAGCGCTCTTTTTCTTCGTCGATTCGCGCCTGAAGTACGACAATCTCTTCTTTGTGGCGCTCAACATCTTTTTTTGGCACAAGGCCAAGTTGCAGCCACTGCTGAAGGTCGTTCAACTCGGCTTCTAGTTTACGTAAACGCTCGCTTTTAATTTGCTTCATTTGCCGCCCTTTCGTAAAAAATCCCTAAAACTATGACATATTCCATTTTTTGCCGCGAGTTAAAAGTTACTTTTGGCAGTAATGGCATGGGATCTCATTTGTCTGGTTTTTTTGCAATAGGAAAGGAAAATATAAACCAAAAGCAGAAAAATAGTGAAAGTAGATAGGAGAAGCAGGGCTGAAGGTGCACACTATTTTTATACTGTTTATTTAACTATGTTTGAGGTATAAATACGTTATGGATTTCGATGCCCAACATACAAAAATTTTAGGAGTCGCAAAGGAAAAAATTATAAATTCCTTTCCCGATGCACTTGCGATTTACGTGTTTGGATCGTTTGGCACAAAGTATGAGCATAAAGAAAGTGATGTAGATCTTGCTATCTTAGCTCCTACTTCAATAGATTCATATACTCTCTGGAATCTGGCACAAGAGATAGCCATAGAAATTGATAGAGACGTTGATCTGATCGATCTAAAAAGTGCTTCTACGGTTTTTCAGCATGTCATTATTTCATCAGGGACAAGATTTTACACAAAAGATGCTACTCGCTGCGCTTTTTTTGAAAATTCCACGAGTTCAATGTATCTGCGTTTTAAGGATGATCGGGCATTATGGATGAAGTAGTACGAAATAAGATTGCGATTATCAAACGCTGCCTGAAGCGTATTCATGATGAATACGATGGCCATGAAGAGGAATTTGCCTACAACTATACAAAGCAAGATTCGATAATTCTGAACTTACAAAGGGCCTGTGAGTCTGCGATTGATCTCGGAATGAGGGTAGTGAGTCTTCGCGACCTCGGTGTTCCACAAAGCAGTAGAGATGTCTTCGTATTACTCGAAAAAGCAGGATATATCAACCCAGAACTTTCTCAGCATTTACAAGGTATGGTTGGGTTTAGAAATGTCGCTGTCCACGATTACCAAACGATAAACCTCAATGTCGTAAAATCTATCCTGACAGATCGCTTACGTGATTTTGTTCTGTTTACAGACACTATTGAGAGCCTTAAGGGCTAATATTCCATACTACTGATGAGTAAGAAGCCAGCGCTGGACCTCTTCGTCAGTATCGAAGGAGAGGGGAGATCCTGCACAGATGGGATGGATGTAGGTTTCATAGATCTGTTTGTTGATATACTGAAACGTGTAGGTATTGCCAAGGCTATCTTTTATTATATAGCTATCTGGGGTTGGTGTGGAAAGGGCTGATATTGGTATGCTGCGCATGCTTTGGTTTGCCATATCAAACCAGGAAAGAATATTTCTGTTTTCTTTTACAGCGACAACCTTAACCTCATGTGCGAGGGGATTTACCATTTCGTAGAGATCATGTCCCTCAGGATCCTTCATGTTGACAAAGAAGACTCGTGTATCAGATATAGTATGGACCATTTTTGAGCTCCTCGTAGGGGTTTTGATCATAGTAGGTAGGAAGTAGCTCCGGCATTAATCGAGTCGCGACGCCAACGACTTCTTCAATCGCTCGTCCGCCAAGTTCATAAATGCCGGCTTTTTGAAGGGCGGCAAGAAGGGCTATGCGATCTTCTTTTGTGGTGACGACAAGCTTTTGGATATAATTTGGACCGATGTTTAGGTCAAACATCGCTTCATTGAGGGGGAATCCATCTCTATAGAGCTCATTTACATGCTCTTCAAAGCCAAGCCGCTCTTTTATCATCTCTTTTCCTCTAAAGCCAAAGATCGGCTCTTGCTTTTGGGCATGAAAATAGGCAGAATAAAAATCTGGGTTTCTCACCCCGTTTCTATCGCCTTTATAGCAATAGGGCATGCGCTCTAGTATGCGAGTGTCGAGCATAATGAGCACCCTGCCTGCAATAGCAAAGTTTGAGAGCTTAAAGCCATCTTCAAAGAGATTTTTTGTGAGCATCCGGCAAAACACCTGGTCTGCAGAGCCTGTTTGATAGTTTTGAAAAGGGCAGCAGCCATTTCCGAGTATGCCATTTTGAAAACGCTCCTGAGACGAAAGAAGGCCATTACTTGCGATGCTTTTTACAACAGTTGCCGTATCATCCATCGTGGTTCCACCCCAGACAAAGGCGCACACAGAACGAACGCCGAGCTTCCAGGCCTCTTCTGCAATTGTTGGAACAACATGTTCAAAATGGCCATTTCCTACATGGGTGAGAGAGGCGTTTTGTACATCGAAGTCAACGGTGCGTTTTTGCTCATCGTTTAGGCTCTCGTAGAGGATGTCGACTGGTTTTGGATTGTGCGGATCGCTATAGGTGATTTCTGGATAGCGAAAGGCGATGCTTCGTGCTCGCACTTCTCTTACGATATCTTCTTTTCTCGATGGCATAAGAGCCATCGGCATGCCAATTTTTGCGAGGGCGCTATGCAGAGTTTGTGCGGATGTTCCCTCTGCTACTCTGATGCGCATAAAGTGATAGTGATTCCACCACTTTTTTGTGTTGCCAATATATATTTCTACGCCGGGCTCTATGGTTATTTTGAGCTCTTCTCCGATCACAATTTCGCTTTTAGATGCTACAAACTCATCTCCTTCCTTTCGCAAAAACTTAGCTTCAACAATTTCTTTTTGATTTTCGTCCACGAGTGAGGAAATTTGTTTTGCAACAGCCTCACGCACCTCTCGAGGTATTTCAAGGCTAAGTTCATACATCTTTTTGCCTTCTTGCTTTTTCTCTTGAAGGCCAAGCTTTCGCTTGCGAAGGATGCCGCAGTCTCTTTCTTCATGTAATATCGCATCTCCCTGCTTTTCTTTTGTGAGCAGATTTTTGAGATCATAGAATTTATTTGCCGGATCAATCTGCAGCTCTGTTGCAGCAATCTGAAGGGTCTCTTTTGCTTTTTGCACATTGCCGCTCTCTAAATAGAGGCTCGAGATTTGCGAAAGGGCGAGGGCAGCTGTCGTCTGTATAGCCTGAGAGCGATGGAGCTCACTAGATGCTTTGTAGAGTTCAAGGAGCGCAAGCGTTTTTTCTTTAAGAGTATCTATGGTGCTAAAGGTGGCATTTTTTAAAAGTGTCTTAAGCTCTTCGTGCATGATGTCGGCAAGAGCTACCTTTGCCTCTCTTACATGTGTGCCAGGAAGATCATCGATTTGCATGGTGCTATTTGCTGCAAAAGCGCTCGCTCGTTTTTGAAAGTCGGCAATATCTCTGTCAATTTCCGGAATATGTGCATAGGCAACAGCTAGTTCGGGAAAAGATTTTGCCGTTTGATAGCGCAAATTGGTCTCTTTTCTTGCCTTATACTGATGTTCAAAATCGCTCCCAGTTTCAAAGTGGGCAAGCCTCTCAAGTGATGCGAAGGGAATATTTTCTATCCCATAGTTTTTCCAGGCCTCGAGCTCTTTTTGCCTGTGTTCAAAAGCGATAGCTTCCCGAGATCTCTGTCCTTCTTTTACACCGATGTGCGTAAGGATTTCGTGGATAATAGGGTAGTCCATCGGAGTAATCGTCTGAAGGATCGCTTCGTAGATGTTTTGTCCTTCGCTTGCAATTTTGCTCCTAAACTTTTGGCTATGGGTATGGAATATGATGTCATTCATTTCTTTACGAATTGCAGTTAGCTCTACACTAAATTGCTCAAATGTGCGCCCATCTTTTAATGTGCCGCGGCTTTTAAGCTCTTTATAGATATCAAGGTATTCCTTGCCTTTCTCAAAATCTGCCCCATCTTGAACCGGGCCTGTTAAGTAAAGTCTGCTAAATTCTGCAGAGTCTGCATTTTGCACGCAGCGGGCAATCACCGGTTTTTTTCCTGTCAGGGGATCGCTATCCTTATGTTCGATCGCATCATGGGCATCAGAGAGTACCTGTTGATCCGTCACGCCAAGGCTTTTTAGCACCTCTACGGTGTTTTCTGCGCTTTTTGCGTCATAGACGTCTGGGCCTTCCGTTTGGCGTCCTGAGTCATGGCCTGCAGCAACAATCTGAGCAAGCATCACATCTTGAAGATCAAGTGATTCATCGGGATGATACTTTTGATAGAGGTAGGCAAAGATGGAGGCAAAAATACTTGCCCTCGCAGCATGGTCATTGCCGTGGCTTTGCCTTGGGTCATTAGGCAAAAAGGGTGCTTGTCCATGGGCAAAAAACCAGCTATCGACCGCAGCTTCTGCTGCAGAATCTGAAAGCTGATTGTGCTCCCGAGTACCTGTGTTATTTACCTCAATTTTTTGCGACCTGGTCAAATCCTGCCATTTTCTCCATTCCCCATGAAAGGGAACTGTCACCTGCTCTTCAGAAGGTAGCGGCTTTGCATAAAAGGGCTTGATAAAGCGCTCTTGCACAACCTTTCCAACTTGCTCGTTCGTACACTTGATCTTTTCCTGTCCGGGAGCAAGCACGCGAAAGCTTACCTTATTGATCGAGTTTGCAAGCGAGCGAAGGGCGCTATGGCGCTCTCCACGAAGGTCTACAATGTTTTTGGATTGTAGATACTTTGCACGGATATGCAATAGGCCTAAAGTTGGCAGTGCCAAAAGGGCCGAAAGCACAAAGGCAAGCTTACGCTCAAAGCTCGAGAGATCCTTCGAGAATGGCTCGATGATATAATGATCAAAAAAGTTCTGAGGTGTGATTCTCATGCTTTTTTCGTCATAAACTTAGAATGCTTTGGGCACGTATGCTGAATGCGCACTTTTTCAACGACATTTAGTGAAAAGGTGGTGCCTTCAGTCTTGGTGTGCCTATGAGAGCTAAAGCCAACATCATTCCACTCTTTCTTGTAGAGAGTTGTGAGATAACGCTCGGCATTTTTACCTGCATGGCCGGGAAGCTCGAGATGGCCAAAGGGAATATTTTGAACTTCTTTCCACTCGTCGTGGGTAATATATTCCTTATGGTGCCAGTCTCTATAGGCAACATCTCCGCTATATACATAGCGGCCGGTCTCTTCTCCCATGCCTGGACGTATTAAAAACACATCTACCCATGGTACGCCGAAACAATCATGACCCGGAAGTTTATGCGCGCCCGGGCCTGAAATCTCAAATTTATCCCAGCTTTCTGTGTAGTGGACTTTGTAGCCAAGTTTTTCAAACTGTGGAATAAGAGATTTGATTTTCTCGCGGTCAGACTCTAGTGCAAGAAGGTCCCCATCATCATCCCAAGGGATAACTCCCTTATGGCGAGTAGCGCCGAGCTGTGTGCCGCCATCTAGGCAGTATTTAACACCATTTGCTTTAAATACTTGGTCGATTGTCTCAAGTGCATCATAGACAGAATCGATAATCCATTGCTCTGAAGGTGCAATCACCTCATCTGTTCGCAATTTATCTAATGGCTCATCCCAATTAATAAGAATTTGTGGCTCACTGTCAGCTCGCTCATAGATTGTAAAAACAAAGTCTCCATGCTTATATTCTTCCGGCAAAATAGATTGGTACTTTGGATCAAGATCACTATATTTAAGTTTTTGAGGAACGGTAGTGGAGACTTTATGCTCTTGGACAGGATGAAATTTAGCCTCTACTACAGCAGCAATTTGACCAACGATAGGAATGCAGTCGACAATACCAAGAAGGACATGCTTTGCTTTTTCTAAAAATTGCATGCCAGGCTGAGAAAGGCTTGGATTAGTTCCTAAGGTTTTGCGGGCAATTTCATTAATTTGGCCACACATCCCAAAATGCCTTTTTGCATAGGTATAGGGGCGAGTAAAAAAGTTTAATACCTTATTTACTGCTTCATTGTTTGTGTAGGGTCTATTAATATAGGCTGTATCTATATTTGGCATAGTGATACCTCATGCTTTCTTGGTTTTTCCTACTACTACCACAAAAAAGTAATAATTAAAATATTATATTTATATTTAACTTGAAATTTTAAAAAGAAAAAATGGAAAAATTATAGGCACGATCACCCTATATAGAGGGTATGAAAACTCTACATGCGAATGGTATAGGAATAAGAAGGTTTTTTATTTTGGCCAATTTGCGGTAGATCCAGCGATTCAAAAAGCTGGAATTGGCCGTGTGCTACTTGCTAAGGTTGATGCATATGCAAAAAATAAGGGTGCAAGCGAGCTTTCATGCGATACTTCAGAGCGTGCTACAAATCTTCTACGTTTCTATGCTTCTAATGGATTTCGCCAAGTGGGTAGCGTCCAATGGGATGCCAAAAACTGTATAAGCATCATTTTTAGCAAAAGGCTGTAGACCAATAAAGTGTGAGTAAAGTCACCTTTTCTCCCATATTTTATCGCTCGCAACAAAGTAAAAGGTTTTGCCCTTTTTAATAGATTTAAGCCAGCCCAGTTTTTCTAATTCTAAAAGATCAGTTCTTGCTGTCTGATAGGCAACATTGTTGATATTTTGGTGTGTTTTTATTGTTAGGATTT
The DNA here is from genome assembly GCA_964512205.1 of uncultured bacterium. GTDB lineage: Bacteria > Chlamydiota > Chlamydiia > Chlamydiales > FEN-1388 > SZAS-7. Next base: position 57,656 of record CAZEGK010000002.1, read on the forward strand.
CATGTGGGTTACTAAGAACATGATTTATAATTCGAGATTGGCGGATATTTAATTCAGGATATTCAGCGATTTCGATCAGGTTTTGATTGCTTTTTTCTCGTTCTTGTCGGATATGATTTTTTAACTCTTCAACGGCCTCCATGATAATGCCAATGTGAAAATTAATGAAATAGGTGAGGTCGTTATCATCATTTTCGGTATAGAGATAGGCGTTTGCGTATTGTGTTGTTTTTTTAAGAATCGTTTTTGAAATGGAAGTGTACTCAAATAGCCAATATCCATGTTTGAGCATGTACCAATAAAAGAGCGTTCTCGCCATTCTGCCATTTCCATCGGCAAAAGGATGAATGTAGGCCATCCAAAAATGGAGCATAATAGCTTTTACAACAGGATGAATAAAGGGCTTTAGGCTTTGATCATTTGCAAAACGTATGAGCGCATCTATTCGAGAAGGTATTTCTTCAGCTGCTGGAGCTGTAAAAAGTACGTCTCCGTAGGGTGTTACAACGCTAATATCTGAAGTTCTGAAATTGCCCTCATCTTCTTTAATTTCAAGCGTTTCTCTTGTTATTGATATGTGTAGTTCTAAGAGCAGTTCTTTACTTAATTCTCTTTTACAAGCTTCTTTCAAAGATTGCATGGTTTGAAAGTTGTTGTAAATCATCTGCTCGGAATCGTTTTTTGGTTTTCGCTTTTCAAGAAGCATTTTTTTTGCCTCTTTAATTGTAGCGACAGCGCCCTCAATTTGGCTGGAAGTAATGGCTTCTTCCATCAACGAAGATACCATGAATTTATGAGATGCTTTTTTGTCATTAGCTGGATCCCAAAGTGCAAGGTTACCACCTGTGCTCTGATCAATAAGGTGTAGATTTTTTTGAATCTCATCTGTCAGCCAGAATGTAAATGGTTTTCCTTTTACATCTATGACCGGGCTAGTGCTGCTGTTCAACTGCCTTCTAAAACGAATAGAGGCCCACAGCTCTTTTTTATCTAAGTCAAATGGGACCTCTATATAGCGTATTTTATCCCAATGATAGTAGTAATGATCGGTTTTTTCAATAACTGGCAGAAGTAAAGGGTTTTCTAATATTTTAAGAATTGATTTAAAATTATGTCTAACAGTGTTTTGCCAATCAGGTCCTTTTTCTGGCGCTTTAACCATTTCTTCCTCGCTGTTCTTCTCTTCTCAATGTACTAAAATCTACTAATTTAAGTCAAATTAGTAGATTTTCCGGATAATCTACTAATTTGACTTAAATTAGTAGATTTTGGTATTAAAAAATTGTTTTTCATTTTATACGCAAAAAGGTATCTATAAAGGTTGTGAAGGAAGTAGGTATGGAGCCCAATTTCGATAGCGTTCATTCTGAGAATCTGCCCTTTCTGGAGGGGTGCATGGAACCTCATGCCCAGGTTCCTGAGAAGAGGACAGCTGATCTTGGAGAAGCATATAGGATGCAGGGGCATCTTAGCGCCCATTTTTCTCCATTTGCAAATTGGGGAAGAGATGCACCTAAAAATCGATACGAAAAGATCTATTCAGCCTCGATTGGATATGAGTTTTATCCCTTTTGCTCGCAGGAGGTTTCTGACTATATTGTCTCGAGGATAGAGCCGCTTGAGGGGCAAATTTCCTTCTCTAGCGAGCAAAAGCAGAAGATTTTACACTTTCTCAACAAGGCAGAGGGCTTTGAGACCTTTTTACATACCAAATATGTAGGGCAAAAGCGCTTTTCCCTTGAAGGGGCAGAGACCTTGATCCCAATGATAGCCACTCTTACAGGCAAAGGCATTCAGGAACTTATTATCGGCATGCCTCATCGAGGAAGGCTGAATGTCTTATCTAATATTTTGCAAAAAAGCCATGAAGAGATCTTTTCGGAGTTTGAAGATTTTGTGGAAGATACCTTTGAGACTAGTGGAGATGTCAAATATCACAAAGGCTATAGCTCTCAGGTAGAGAAAATAAATATTGTGCTCGTTGCCAATCCAAGCCATTTAGAGTCTGTAGATGCTGTCGTTGAAGGAATGGCTCGAGCAAGGCAGTCTGGGAAATCAAAAGAAGATGTGCTTCCTCTACTCGTTCATGGCGATGCGGCAATATCAGGTCAAGGTGTTGTCTACGAGACGCTCCAGATGGGAAAGCTTGCAGGCTATACGACAGGAGGCACAATACATATCGTCATCAACAATAATATAGGCTTTACCACACTTCCTGAAGATGGGCGCTCAACAATGTACTGCACCGATATTGCAAAGGCCTTTGGAGCTCCAATATTTCATGTAAATACCGAAGATCCGGAAAGCTGCATCTTTGTCATGGAGCTTGCCTATGAGATCCGTCAAAAATTTGGACAAGATGTCTTCATCGACCTAAACTGCTACAGAAAGTATGGCCATAATGAAAGCGATGAGCCAGCCTTTACACAGCCGCTTATCTATCAGATTATCAGAAAAAAGAGCTCCATTCGTGCTCAATATCACGATAGACTTGTAGGAGAGGGTATTGAGCTTAAACTGCTTGATCAGGAGTTTAAAGATGAGCTTCAACAAGCCCATAGTGATGTCCAAAAAAAGCTAAAAAGTGCCTATCCTCAAAAGATTGTGCAAAATTATACCTTTTCACAGCATGAGACAAAGGTCTCTAAGGAAAGGATCGATGCATGCCTTCATGCATTACATAGAGTTCCTGATGGCTTCGAGCTCCATCCTCGGCTTAAAAAGCTGATAGCAGAGCGCACTACCTCTAAGATAGACTGGCCCCTTGCTGAAGCGCTTGCCTTTGGCACTTTGCTGCAGGAGGGCGTACCAATAAGGCTTGCCGGGCAGGATTCACGCAGGGGAACATTTAGCCAAAGACATGGCATGTGGGTAGACCAAAAAACAGCCGGCGTCTATATCCCTCACACGCAAATCAGCAAAGAGTTTGAAATTGTTGATTCCTTTTTATCCGAATATGCAGCACTTGGCTTTGAGTATGGCTATAGCCTTGGAAGACAAGAGGCGCTTGTCCTTTGGGAGGCGCAGTATGGCGATTTTGCAAATGGTGGGCAGATTGTTATAGATCAGTATATAACACCCGGCGAGCAAAAATGGAATGCCCATTCAAAGCTTACCCTTTTGCTTCCACATGGGTATGAGGGACAGGGACCTGAGCATTCATCTGGCAGAATAGAGCGCTTTTTGCAGCTATCGAGTGAAAATAATATCATAGTAGTCTATCCAACAACGCCAAGTCAGTACTTTCATCTCCTGAGACGGCAAAATATGATGCAAAAGCCTCTTATCGTCTTTACCCCAAAGGCGCTGCTTCGATCTCCCAAATGTGTAAGTAGCCTTAACGATTTGACGGAGGGTGCTTTTCAAGAGATTATCGACGATAGCACACAAGATCCACTAAAGGTTGAAAGGCTTATTTTCTGCTCTGGAGGATTTTTCTTTGATCTTGTAGAGATACGGGATGAAAAGAGTGCAATCATTCGCATCGAACAGCTCTATCCATTACATAAAGATCGCCTCAGAGAAATAATCAATCGCTATAGCAATGCGAAAACATTTATTTGGGCGCAAGAAGAGCCCTATAATATGGGTGCAAGGAGCTATATAAAAGAGCCCCTATCAGAGCTCTTGCCAAAAGGTAGTCATCTTGAATATAGAGGAAGAGAGACAAGCTCTTCTCCTGCATGCGGCTCTCACGTTGTGCATGAAAAAGAGCATAAAATGATTATGGACTCTCTACTGAAAGGACCAGCATGAAAAAAGAGATAAAAATCCCACCCCTTGGAGAGTCAATAGCTGAAGTTACAATAGGAGCTATTCTCAAACCTACCGGATCTGAAGTGAGGCAAGATGAAGAGATAATTGAGATTGAAACCGACAAGCTTAACCAGGTGCTTTATGCACAAGCTGATGGTGTAATAACTTTTTCTGTGAAGCAGGGGGATGTCGTAAAAGTTGGCGATGTCATTGGCTCAATTGAAGAAAAGCAGCTGGAAAAGCAAAAGATCCCTTCCCCAAAATCTCAAACATCGCATATCGAAGAGAAGAAAAAAGAGTGGCTAAGCGAGCTTGAAGAGAAAAAGGAAGAGCCTCGAAAGGAGGCATCTCATGATATACGAAAGCCTCTTTCAAGTCTTAAAAAGGCGATGGCAAAGCGCCTTCTTGATGTGTCGCAGACAACTGCCATGCTCACGACGTTCAACGAAGTAGATATGAGCGAAGTGATAAAGCTTAAAGAGCAGTATAAAGAGGCCTTTCTTGCCCGCTATAAGACAAAGCTTGGCTTTATGTCCTTTTTTGTTAAAGCGGCAGTCTCTGCCCTTAAGGCATATCCTGAGGTAAATAGCTATATCGATAGGGAGAGCCAGGTTTTTCGGTCGCAAATTGATATCGGCGTAGCTGTCTCTACAGAAAAAGGTCTTATCGTCCCTGTGATTAAGGATGCAGATATTCTCACATTTAGCGAAATCGAGCAGGCAATCGATGGCTTTATCATCAAAGCAAAAGAGGGATCGCTTACTTTAGATGACCTAAAGGGTGGAGGCTTTACCATTACAAATGGGGGACTCTTTGGCTCACTTCTCTCCACTCCAATACTAAATCCGCCACAATGTGCTATCTTGGGCATGCACAAGATTACAAAGCGAGCTGTTGTCGTAGACGATCAGATAGTCGTGCGGCCGATGATGTATCTTGCACTCAGCTACGATCACCAGGTGCTCGATGGCAAGCAGGCTGTCTCCTTTTTAGTGCATATTAAAAATATGATAGAGGATCCACATCGCTTGGAGCTTGGAATATGAGTTATGATGTAGGTATTATAGGAGCTGGGCCTGGAGGCTACATTGCCGCAATACGGGCAAAGCAACTTGGCTTAAAGGTAGCAGTCTTTGAAGAGGGGCACGGCCTTGGGGGAACATGTCTGCATGTCGGCTGCATACCCTCAAAAACGCTTCTTCATGCCTCAGAGCTTTTTGCCAAATTTTTACATAGCGATGATGTTGATTTTCCTCAGATGATGGAAAGGAAAACGCAGGTTGTATCTGGTCTTGCAGATGCAGTAGGGGAGCTTTTAAAGAAAAATAAGATCGACGTGATATATGGAAGAGCGGAGGTTGTTGGGGCGCACGAGATAAAGTCGCAAGGCACTATATATTCTGCCAAATCAATTATACTCGCTTCTGGGTCTGAGACGATTGGTCTGCCCTTTCTACCCTTTGATGAAAAAAAGATTCTGTCTTCATCCGGCGCACTTTCTTTAGACAAAGTGCCAAAGACTATGCTTATCGTAGGTGGGGGAGTGATAGGTGTGGAACTTGCTTCCGTCTACTCTCGTCTTGGTACACAGGTTACAGTGCTTGAGATGCTTCCGCAAATCTGTACAGGCATCGACTCTACCCTCACTGCTCAGCTTTATACGCTGCTTCAAAAGCAAAAAATTACCTTTAAACTTAACGTGCAGGTGCTTGCCGGAAGAGATCTTGGTGATGCAGTAGAGCTAAAAATACGCGAAGAAGATGGGCGGGAGATCGAGATTCAGGCAGATGTTGTCCTTGTTGCTATAGGGCGGCGTCCACGCTCGCAAGATCTTGGTGTCATGAACCTCAATATCGACGTTACACCTCGCGGTGCTATTGTGGTTGATAAAAACTTTAGAACAACCATTCCAAGCATCTATGCAATTGGAGATCTCATCGATGGTCCAATGCTTGCCCATCGAGCATCATACGAGGGTGTTGCCGTAGCAGAAATTATCGCAGGGGAACATCCCAAGGTAGAATATATCAGCATTCCAAACGTCGTCTATACAAGTCCAGAGCTTGCTACAGTCGGTCTATCAGAAGATGAAGCAAGGGAGCTAAAGCGCCAAGTAGTGATTGGAAAATGTGCCTTTAAAGGAAATCCTCGGGCAAGAACAGCCGATGACACAGATGGTCTTGTAAAAGTAGTAGGTGATAAAGAGACAGGCCGCATACTTGGCCTTCATATACTCTCAAGCCATGCATCAGAGATGATCGGCATTGGCGTCCTTGCCCTTTCAAAACGGATGACGCTCCAAGAAGTAGGAGATTTACCTTTTGCCCATCCAACCTATAGCGAAGCGATCAAAGAGGCCTGTTTGCAGGCTCTTGGCAGAAGTTATCATGCTTAGAAAAGTTTACCACAGAGACACAGAGCACATAGAGGAGAATGAGAGCAGAGAGTAAAAAAAACTCCTCATTTTTCTCATGAATCTCACTGTTCTCAGTGTCTCCGTGGTAATGTCTTTTTATTAGCGGTTTTCGATGTTGTCTTGACGCTGGTCGAGGTTTTGCTCGCGCTGGTCGTTTCCACGATTACCTGCTCTATCTTCGCGATTTTCGAGGCTGTTTTCGCGGGCTTCGCCCATGCTTAGTTGCTTGTTTTCTTGCTTTTTCTGATCTTTTGTATCAGATGGGTGTGAGCCTGCTGCAAGTGGAGCGACTGAAAGTGTAAGAAGTGTTAAAATAATTGCTTTCATAATAAGTTCCTTTTTTACTGTGTTGTACACATAGTAGAGTGAATACTCGTAGGAGTAATTATTTACAATCTTATTTAGTGTCGTCGATGTGGAATGTGTGCAAAGCACGCTTGATGACGGGCGCAAAGACTATAGCGATGATAACAAGAAAGAGCGTCCCGCTAAAGATGGCGTAGCAGCCGGCAAAGATTTTGCCGGCAGCGCTTTTGAGGTCATAAACTGGTCCCATGCCAGAGAGGATCATGGCAGCATTTTCAAACGCATCCACCCAGCTCATATCCTCAAAATAGCGATACCCTACCATCCCAATGCCTAGTGCGCAAAATGTAAATAAAAGGCCGAGAAGGATATTCCTTGCAAGGCGTTTTATAAAAATATGAAAAGGCATTTGATGGACAGGGTCTTTCTTCATTAGATTTTTGCTCGCTTTGAAAGCTCTGGTGATGAGGAACGAGATGATTCAGGTGAGCGCTTTTTTGAATCCTGTGAATTGCTGCTCTCTTCGGCTTCTTCTTGATTAAGAATCCCAACAGCGAGCTCTTTTGTTGCATGAGCAAGGGCTGTAAGAAGATCTGCTTCTTCAGGATGAAATTCCTTTGCAAATGCTACTGTTTCCTCCAAAGTAAGTGCTTTTTTTACATTTGAGTTCTCAATAAGAGGTTTTAGGGCGGCAGATGGTGTCGCTACAGTTGTTTTGCCATGTACGATATCCACATGTTGATTTTGAGAAAGAAATGCAGATGATATTCTATAGCTAAGGCAGCGCTCATCTTGTAGAATTTCAGTTATTTGTACGCCGGCTAGTGTGGTTTTTTTTAATTCACTTCGCTTTTCAGTAGTGTCTAATGCGCCTTTTACATAATTAATTACTGTTGCTTCAGGCAACATGGTGATCATCGAGCTAAATCCAAATCCAAAACTCATAAATTACTTCCTTATTTTATTAGTAGAGGATTACAAGGATACTTCAAGGCAATATTTAAATCAATTTACTCTTGCGCTTGAGGTGGCAGCCTTTTATAGTAGTTGGCATGATTAGCGACGAATTTTATGCCGGAGACATTCAGGCACTTGTAGAAGGGAAATTGAAGGTTTCCTCCTTTACCCAGCAGCTGAAGAATTCTGAAGACCTTGCAGGGGATGTTGGCCAATTTCTTTTTGAGATTGAGCAAATAGATGGTTGGCAAGAAAATGAACTACTCGCATCACTCTACGACATTTTGCATATCATGCAAGAAGAGTGCATCTATAATCGTCCGGTACAGGCGCCTTTTTCTGAAAATCTCTATCCCTATGTTGCCTTTGCAAACTTACTTATTACTCCTGGCAGGGCTATCGGAAAAAATGATGGCAGGGCTTTTGAGATATTGCACCAGGTTGTCGAAATTTCTCCGGAATACCCCTATGCGCTTGCAAGCCTTGGTGCACTCTTTCTAGCGGGAGGATCTTCCATCCCAAGAAATCCTCTGCAGGCACATGAATTTTTTCTAGAGGCTGTACGCCTGAGCCCAGACTATTCCTTTGCCCTCGCTCAGCTCGGTGAGCTTCTACGCGTTGGTGATGCTGGTGTTGAGGTCGATGAGCAGGCAGCTTTTCATTATCTCAGCCGGGCAGTAGATGCAGATCCTGATAATGCATTCGCTCTTGGCTCACTTGGCGCTATTCTTAAATATAAGGATAAGAAGCGGGCTTTAAAAGTACTTGAGCATGCCATCGAGCTAGAGCCTGATAGTCCCTTTGTCCAGTGCAATCTTGCAGAAGTAGTCCTTGTGCATGGCGATAAAAAAAGGGCTTTTGAGTTATTAGAAAAGGCAAATAAGACAAGTCACGATAATCCCTTCGCATTGATCGCTCTTGCCGATATGCTGCTCAATCATCCTGATGCTATCGCTAAAGATGCAGCGAGAGCGTTTGAGCTTTTACAACGTGCAGTAGCGCTCGATCCGGCAAACCTTTATGGCGCTACACTCCTTGCAAAGCTCTATATGCTTGGCGATCAAGCGGTGGCTCCCAACAGGTTGAAGGCAAAGGAGATTTTGGAAAGAGTTATCACTGTAGATCCAAACTATGCCTTTGCCCTTGCGATTTATGGGGAGCTTTTGCGAGTTGGTGGAGATGGTGTCTCGGCAGATAGAAAACGGGCATTTGAGCTTTTATCTCATGCACTAGAGCTTGCTCCAAACTATGGCTACGCCCAAGCAAGCCTTGGCGAAATTTATTGCAGCGGAGCTCCTGGAGTCCCGCAAGATATCATAAAGGCTCAAGGCCTATTTGAAAAAGCGTATCAACAAGATCCTCAGAGTAGCTTTGTGCTAAGCTGCTTTGCGGAAGTGCTTAGGATTCGAGGTGATTTATCGAGAGCTCGCGAGCTTGCCATGCATTCGCTCGATATTGACCCAAAGCAGCCTTTTGCACTTGCCATTGTTGGCTTTATCTATAAAAGAATACCAGATACTACAAGAGATCACCAAAAAGGGTGTGAATACTTCACAAGAGCCCTTACCCTTGATCCAAATCACTACTTTTCTCTCGTCGAGCTTGCGCTTTCCTACGGCTATGGAGGAGAAAATGTCCAAAAAGATGAGGAGCGGGCAAGAGAGCTCTTTGAAAAAGTGCTTCTTCGCGATCCAAAAAATATACACGCGCTCTATTTTTTAGCTACCTACTATAAAAAGCGAGATGCTGCTCGGGCAAAAGAGCTTGTAGAGAGCTCTCTTACCTTGCAGCCACAAAATCCTAGTTTATTAAAGCTTCAGTCAGAACTTGTAGAAGAGATGATAGATCGCATCTCATATAAAAATAAAATCGTTAGCTCATTTAAAAAACTCATAAAATTATGTCAAAAATCGTAATCGTTGCCCTTGGTGCACTTTGCTGTTCATCCCTTTGCTTTGGGATGCGGGTAAAGACGCAAAAAGCTGTGCTGCAAGATGATCATCTTATAGAGGTGGTCTCCGGCACTAAAAGACTTAGCAGTAGCTGGTTTGCCTGGAATTTGTTGATGCATGAGGAGAGAGAAAGCCTTATTCCTCTCTACCTTAACCAGCTGGAGGGCAAACTTTCCTCAAAATATAAAAGCGAAGCAAGGCGGCTGCTTTATAAGTTTTTTGCCGATTATAGAAGGTTGCAAGAGAAAATTTCTTTAAGTGATGCCCTTGCAGATAGCATAGAAGAGCTACTTCGTCGTAATAGACGTCTCTTTCCCCTTGAGCTCCAGGAATTTTCTATTCCAGTCTCTTCTTTTCTCGATAGAGCAAAAGATATCGACTACGCTGCATGCGCTAAAGAGGTTATTAGGAGCCTTACTCAAAAAAATGATGATCTCTACGCCCTACGTAAGAAGCTTTCGGAGCATATTAAGCATACCTACGATCCTTCTAGGATTGTCCATATTGAAGACTGCACAAAGTTCTTTTTTGTTCCTCATCCGCAGGATAAAAAACACCTCAAGCATTATCTTGAATCGATTATAAACCATAAAGTAAAGGTGCTTGTCTCTCTCTGTTCTCCCTATGAGGCAAAGGAGATTATCCCTTTTTGGAATGGGGTAGAGGTAGATGGAATACGCTGTGAAAAGGTAAGTGAAGTGATACGCTACGAGGGTCATACTGTTTCTATAATACGTGACTCCTCTAGAGCAAAACAGGTAAAAGATCCAGCTTCATTCTTTCCTCGCATTGTGGAGAGAAAAATCTGTGTCACACGCGGCACCGAGCAGCATGAAACCGTCCATCTACACTATGAGAACTGGCCGGATCACCAAGAAGCACCAGATCTTGATGCGCTCAATGTTCTCTTTGATCGAAAGGATAGCCTACTGCTCCATCCGGATGATATCTGCATGCTTAACTGCAAGGCGACAATCGGAAGATCGGGCCTCTTTTTTCTTGCAGACCTTGGCAGAAAGCGTCTTGAGCGCATGCTGCAAGATGGTGTGCCGCAAGGTGAGATGAAGATGAGCATCGTCGATCTTCTCCTCGAGGGAAGACGCTTTCGACCGCTGCTTAGCCCAAATCCTGTGCAGCTTGCACAAGTGCTTGAAATTATCGGTAAACACTATGAAGAAAGACTGAAGTAAAGAAAAGAGAGGTTTTTGAAGTGACTCTCTTATTGAGAGTCACTTCAAAGCTACTATTCTGAGATGTTGAGCTCTTCGTCATCAACGAGTCTTTCAAGAACTAATTCATCATCAGGCTGAGGCTGTGCTTCAGCTGGTTGGTACATGGCTTTAAACTGGGCAAGGATTGCTCCTTTTGTTTCTTCAGATGGCCAAGTGAGGCTCTCTAAGACAGCATAGGCGACTTCGTGATCGCTGCAGATCTGAGAAACAAGTCCCACAAGTATTTCAAACTTCGCTTCGTTTGCCCTTGCGTGGTTGAAGGCCATTTTCACTTCTTCAATCATTCCCTTTTCAAAAAGCGCTTTAAGTGTTACTGCGAGTGGGGTTATGGATTCTATGAAGGCAATGTTCTCTTCTTCACTTGTTATAGCTTCAGGCACAACAAGTTCATCAATTTGCTTTAATACAGCATCAATTTGAGGTGTATCTTGGCTTGCAGCCATTGTTTGAAGCGTAAAACGCATTGCAGCTTTTTCCTGAGCACTTGGCCACTTCATAGCATATGCTTTTTGCTTAGATTCTTCCGATGGCCAATTGATATTGTCAAAGAGCACTTTAGCTGCTGTTTCCTTATCTTCAAATATAAGGTAAACTATTCTCATGAGACCCGCAAGCAGACGCTCGTTTTGGGCTGCATGGTTGAATGCGGCAACAACTTCTTCTTGTTTGCCTGCTGCAAATAACGCCTCAATTTTATTTAAGACTTCAGATATTTGCTTCATTTTGGCATTAACTTCAGCTTGAGGTATCTCGGTGGTTTCGTCAGGGATATCTAGAGAGTTAATTAAGGCAAGTAATGTCCGATCTTCACTAGCTGCTGGTGGCTGTTCTGGATGTGCGGTTTCTTCAGGAGTAGCTTGGGCCGCTTCTTCTTCTGGCTGCACTTCAGGAAGATCTTGGGCATTTAGTTCCTTTTCCAGTTGTACAGCCATTTGAGCGCGCTGCTCGGCAGTTGGCCAGTTTTGCAATCCATGAGCTTTCAATTCCTCGGATGGCCACTTGAGGGTAGAGAAGAGCTCAATTGCTTGCTCGTGAGTAAAGTGAGGTATAATAAAAGTAAATAACGTTCCGAATTTAGTTTCATCTGCATGTACACTATTTAATCCATTGATAAGATCATTAGTAGCATTAGCTTCGATAAGTGCTTTTACTTTTATGTTTAGTACTTTTAATTTCTCACGGCCTTCTTTAGCTAGTTCTTCGGGAGAGGGAAGTTTATCCAAAAGATCTTGCAGCGTGGGCTCTACTGTTTTTTCATCTTCTACCTTCTCACCTTTCATGAGTTTTGTGATGCGGACTGCCATATCATGTACTTGGGAGTATCTTGAGCCTTGGTTGTTTGAAACGATGGTTTCAAGCTTGGTAAAGGTTCCCTCAAGGGCTTGGAGCTGCTCGTGTGACGGATTTTCTGTTGTTGCAAGAAATTGCTTTGTCAGGGAAACGATTTTTTGGGTTGTACGATCGAGGCCTGCATTTTTTGGGATAAGACCGCAGGTGATGACGTGAAAAAATGTGCCTAAAAAGCTTGCCCACCAAACGCGCTTGCCCTCTTTTTCAAACTTTTCACTTACACTATTTTGAGTGGGATCAATTGTTTGAAAATTTGTAACAATTTTGTTTAAATCACCAGAAAATGACATAATTATTCCTCTTTTTTTATAAAGCTGAACTAGTATGACACTTTATTCAATTGTAAGCAAGGTGGCTTTCATTTCCTCAGATGGCCACTCTATTGTTGCTAAAAATGGCGTGATTTGTGGAGCGTGTGATCTGATCACTTGAGCAAGATTTTCAAATTTGTCTTTATCTTCTTTGATAAGGATAAATGCATCAAGGAGCTCATCATAATCATGATAGAGGCGAATTGATTCAATTCTTTTTTTGATTTCATCGAGGTTTAGCTCGCTTTCTTGAATCAGAGCGGGAAGGGGAGGTGGGCAAAGAGCCGTAGGATCTTCTAAAAAAGCCTCAAGTGTTGCAATTTTTAGCTCTTCTGATGGCCAGGCTGCATCTTGCAGGATATTCATCGCCCACTGATTGTCTCTGCTGTAGTGTATAACCATAAAAAAAAGTTGCAAAAAGCGATCGTTATCACTTTGCACGCTTGCAAAGGCATGAGTAATATCAGAAACTTTACCTTTTCTGCAGAGCTCCTTGATTTTAGCCGCTAGTAGAGGAAGAGGGGCTGATCGTCTCAGGAGGGAGTGGAGTGTTTCGTGAGGGTCTACCTCCAGAGGCTCTACCTTCTCGCCGCGTAAGAGGCGAAAGGCTCTATTGGCAAGTGTATCTACAGCTGAATATTTTGAGCCTTGATTTATGCTGATGATAGTTTTCAGTTTGGAAAGGGTAAGATGTACGCCTGCCAAATCATCTCTGTTAATTTGCTCGCTTCGAAAGAAGTCTTTAGCCAGTGAAATAATCTTTGATGTTGCTCTGTCAAGCTCGGGATTTTTTGCAATAAGCCCGCAGCTAATAACATACAAAAGCATACCAAGAGCATTTTGCCAAAAGGTGCGCTGCTGAGTCTCTTCGCATGCCCCATTCAAGCTCATATGTTCTTGATCGAGATTAGAAAATGCGGCAACTATTTTGGTAAGCTCAGGTGACATAGAGATATTCCTTTATGCTGGTCAAATAATCCTATGTCACACAGGTTATTAATTTCTAGTTTATTCTATCGTAGATATCCTTAACTATTGGGATTGTATCTGTGAGATCGCCCTTTTTCTCTTCCATGCGTTTAAGAATCATTTTGTAGAGCTTTTCGTCAGGTAGCGGAAAGGGGGTCTGTCTATTTATATCCCAACGTTTTTTGATAAGCGTCATAACCCGGGCAATTAATTTATTGTTTGCAGCCCGCACATCTGTCATTAAATTACCCTCAACCTTGCCAACGAGTGTCATAGCGCTATTGGAGATAAGGTTAAGCACCTGTTTGAGAAGGATTGTTTCAGAAAATCCTGTTGGATCTTCCGGCAGATTATCAAAAGAGAGAAGCACATCGCAGTAGGCAGATAGTGTACACTTTTCAGCCTCCGCCAATTCCTTCTGCGAAAGAAGTATGAGGCATGTTTTAGCTCCAGTGCGTTTTGCGCTTAATAGAGCTCCTGAAATTGCTGCAGGTACCTGCTGATCTGGTGCAATTTTTGCAACGCCAAACACAAGGTTTCCTTCTCTTGTAGGACGATTTTCGTATGAATATATCCCAGGAGCTGTCTTTGAAAGAAGGAAGCTTTCTGTAGCTTCTAGGTCTTCTTTATGAACCCGTCGCCCAAGGAGCTTTTCCCATGCCTCGTGGTTATTTTTGGCACCTACAAGGTAGGCGGCATATGCTGGAAGTAACTTATGTACTTCATTTTCTCTAAGCATAGGTGGAAGTGAAAATGTGGGCGAAGATTCTGTCGCATCGATAAAGACGGTCTGGATTGTGTGCTCGTCTGCAACAAAGGTCACATACCCCACTGCTGCTTTTGGATTGCCAGGTCGTGCCATAAAGTTAGAAGCTGGGTGGGAAAAAATAGCTTTTTCAAGTAGAGCGATTTCTGCAATTTGATGACTATGGGCACGTATAAGCTCAAATCCCTTTCGCATGTTTTCAAGGAGTTTATTAGGAAACTCTGCAGCCGCTTGTTTTTGTTGATCAACCTTGTAGAGAGTTGAGACAAGAAGGGCGCCAAGTGCTGCGTTTGCAAGCGTTGCTGCTTGCAGCCTTGTTGAGCCGGCAATCGCCTGCGGACCAATATCAAGGCAAAGCTTATGTACAGGATTTTTTTGGCGGTTAAAAAGTGCCTTAGTAACATCCGGAACGGATGTGCTATTATAGAAATAGTAGACATCAGCTCCCGCCTCTGCTGCAGCGTGGCCCGCGCCCGCATTAAAGGTTGCTGAGCCGCTTGCGGAAATAAGAAAGACAGTATCTTCTACTCCAAGGTCATATTCTTCAAATGCCATTGATCCTGCCTTGGCATTATCTTCATGGTTTTCTTTAGGCTTTATCATGACCGAGTCGCCGCCAGAAAGAAGGGCATGAATGACCTCAGCTTGTTCCTTAAAGGCAGATTTTGTAAGTTTGGAGAGGACTGTGCCTACGCGGCCACTTGATCCTGAGCCTAGTAAAAATATGCGCCCCCCACGAGCAATTTTTGATGAAAGGGTGTCGCTTAACGAATGTATTTGAGGAATAAACTGCTCATACCCTTCTAAAACCATTTCATCAACTTTCAAAAGAAGTTCTAATCCCTGAAGGGGGTTCTCTTTCATCACTTCGCTTAGATGCTCTGTGATTGGATGGCTCATTTCAGTCGTTGTTTCTGTAAAATTAAATGTAACCTTAAAGTCATCGTATGCGAGACTTTCGACTGGTTTTTGGGTGCGGGCTGCTACTGCAACTGTCATGCTGAGTCCTTATTGTTATTATGCTGAGGCGAGTTCTTCTTGTATGGCTTCTTCGATAAGCTGAGTCGTTATTGTGGTCTTAATGTGATACTTCTCTTCAGCAAGACGTGCGTCTTGTGCAAGTGTTTGCTGAAGAAAGCAAGAAAAGCGTGAGAAAAGGGAAAACTTTTTAAGGTTTACACGCTTTTGCACTTTGACGATTGTTCTATAGAGCTTGCCTTGAACTTCGTCTAGAAGCTCCTTTGTTTGAAAAAGCTTGTCCATTTCACTTTTATGTTCATCGAGCCTGCTCTTCAACGTTGCAAGCTCTAGCTGAAGATCGTCGCTATTTCCTGGTGTGCCGATGCCGCTAATTTGGTTGAGTGTTCTGCTTGCAAGGCTTGCAGCAAGTTTCGTCTTTACCTGTTCGATCTCTTGCTCAAGTGCTATCTTTTGTGATTTTGATGTTTTTTCTATGCAGCTTTTAAGTATTTTTATTGCCATTGCAGGCTCTGCGCGGTCAGGAAAGGCTGCGGCTACTTTGTGGTAGAGCTCTTCGATGGTCTCTGCACCCTTTTCGAGCGATGGCCTCAGGCGTCTATGGAGGAGCGCGCGGTCAAGAATTGAGATCGTCTCTTCTTGCGATGTGTTTTCTATTTTTACAGGTTCAAACCGATTGCAGAAAGCTTCATTAACCTTCTTCATCTTATTAAATTTCTTTTCAGTTGCAATAGCAATGACCGCTGAAAATCCATCAGAGGGGCTATTAAGGTAACTAAGGAGCTTATTTGCGATCTCCTTTGCCTTTCCTGTAACTACTGTGTGGATTTCGTCGAGAATCAGCACAAAGCCCTCTTTGTGGCGCCCCATTGCGTTATAGATATCCCAAAAAGGGTTTCCTTCAGGCGGATTTGCCATTTTTACAAACTCTGCGGCATTAACGTAGATGACAGTCTTTCCTGCAAAGCCTGGTATTTTATTCGTTTCTATTGCATGGACAAACGATTTTGCCAGTTCATTTTTGCCGATTCCCGGTTGGCCATAGAGAAGAACATGCTTTGGGCGAAGGTCGCGGCTTAAAATAGCTGCCATCTTTTCGATATAGTGCTCACGGCCTCTTTCGATTTGAAGATCGCCAAGGCGATACTTTTGTGTGTAGTTTTCGCCGTAGGGAATTTGGGCAGGCTTTAATGAAAAGTGAGGATAGATAAATGTTGCAGCGCCTACAAGAAGTACCATTGCAACAAGTAGTGCATGAACAATTGAGGTATCTATCACTTCTAACAACATCGGCACAAACATGCCAAGGGAGCTTAAAAGGGCAGTTATTTTATAGAGCTTTTGGTCTGATTCTCCACCAAAGAGAGTGGCAAGATTAAAAAATGAGATTATGTTGTCGCAAACTGAGAGTGCATTTTCTACAAAAGTATGAAGAGATGCTCGAAGAGAAAAGGGCACCTTTGCATCTTCTGTTTCAGTAAGGTAGTAACGAGCAAGCTCAAGCTGAGACTTTGCAGCCTCTATCAGCTCTTCACAGTTGATTGCATCATCCTTTATGGCCTTTGCCTTGAACGAGAGCGTTTTTACGGCATCGTGTGCGGAAAGTGTGCGTAAATGGGCAAGAAGCTCATCATCGTGATCGGGGACATTTTCTACTGAGTATCGAGGTCCCCAAAAGCTCTGTACAAAACCAGAAATCATATGCATGGCGATGAAGTATAGAAGCCATACAAGTTTCAGGTCAAGAAACGAAGAGAAAACACAAATGACCAGAGGTCATTGAAGTCTTTTGAGCAAAGCCCTTGCTCTGCTGCCAGCCTCCGATTCGGCATGGCTTGCGATTTTGAGGTGATAGATAGCCCTCTTTCGATCTCCACGTTGAAGGAAAGCGCGTCCAATGATCTCATGAGCTTCTCCCGTTGGAAGGAGCTCTACACTTTTTTTGGCATCAGCCTGGGCGCCTATGTTATCACCGAGTGATTTTTTGCATTCGGCACTCTTTAGATAGAACTCAAAGTATTCAGGGTTTAGTTCAATTGCTTTAGTAAAATAGGGGAGGGCCTCTTTTGCCTCCTTTTGCGCAAGTAGGGCTTTTCCTTTGAGGTTGTAAAAAAGCGCCTCATGTTTATAAGAGGCGATCGCTTGATCGGCATGTCTCTCTGCTTGCGTATACTGCTTTTTCTTTAATGCTTTAATTCCTTTGTCGTAGAAGTCATAGCCTTCTTTTTGGGCAAGCAAGGATGCAATAGCTTGTTTATATTCCTCTTTTCCTTCGAAGTATTTTGTTTCAGAGATAATTTCGGAAAGGGTCTTTCTATTTTGATCAATTCTTTCTTGGCTTGGAGGATGGCTTGCAAAAAGGCCGCCCGACCAGTCATTTTTATCTTCAGATAGTCGTAAAAAAAGCTCTTGAAGCCTGATTGCAGCTTCTGGGTTGTAGCCGGCTTTTGCCATATAAATCATGCCATAGCGATCAGACTCTAGCTCCTGGTGGCGGCTATATTTGCTCATCACAAGAGATGCTGCAAGGCTTGCAGAATCGAGAAGGATGTCATTATACTGGCTATTTTGAGCTGCGATGCCAAGGGCTAGGATGCCGCCTTGCAAAAGCATGCCTCGCTCGATTCCCTTTGCACCGTGCCGCGCTGCAGCATGGACGATTTCATGGCCAAGCACTGCAGCAAGTTCTGCCTCTGACTGAAGCTCAACAAGCAGGCCGCGGTTAATAGCAATTTTTCCGCCAGGAAGTGCCCATGCGTTTGGTGTAGAATCGTTAAGTATGACAAATTCAAAGGAAAGAGTTGGCCTTGCGCTCTCTTTGGCGATGCGGTTTCCTACAGATGCTATGTAGGCTGTAAGCTTTGGATCATGTATATACTGTCCGCCTTGGGCCTGTTGGGCTGTTTTATAGGCTTGATCACCAATTTGTCGCTCCTGATTTTCAGATACAAATCTGAGCTCGCTTTGGCCTGTAACTGGATTTTTTACACATGAAGTTACTAAAGTACTAGAAATTAGTAAGAGACAAATGCTCTTTATCTTCATTATCCCAACATCCCCCTAAACTATTTATAAGAGATATTGTATTAGAATATTGAGCTCTTGTCACCTGAATTTCAACACGTTGGGCGTCAAGAAGCGTTCTTTCGGTGTTTACAACCGTAAGATATGTTTCTAGTCCCATGCGGTAGCGCTTTTCAGCTATATCATAAGCTTTTTTTGAAGCTGCAACATCAAGCCTAAGGTGCTCAAGTTGTTTTTTAGTCGCATCAATGGAGTAGAGGGCATCCTCTACCTGCTGAAAAGCGGTAAGCACTGTATCCAAGTAGCTTGCAACAGATTGCTTATACTGGGCAATTGCCTGTTCGATCGTGCTTTCTATTAGCCCTGCAGTAAATAAGGGCATTGTGGCCTCTACTGCAGCAAGCCAGGTACGGCTTTTCCATTTAAATAATTTACTTGCAGAGTTTGAAAGAAAGCCATAGTCAAGCGTTATCGTAAAATCTGGAAAGTATGCTGTCTTTGCAACGCCTACGTTAAGGCGCGCTGCTTCTATAAGTGCAAGAGCTTGCCGGATATCGGGTCTTCTCTCAAGCATTTGTGAGGGAAGTCCTGGACGTATCGCAGGCAGGTAGGGCAGGTCTAAATTTGGCTCTAGAGTAAAGAGCGATGCCGGCATGCCGACAAGGTCAGCTAGGCGATGCTCTTCAAGTGCGCGAAGGCGCTTTGTATTTTCAATTTCTGCAGCAACGCTCTGGAGATCAGACATTGCCTGCTCAACAGCTAGATCATTGATGATTCCTGCAGAAAACTGTGATTTGTTAAGGTCGTAGCTATGCTGACGAGTAGTGAGTGTTTCTTCAAGGATGTTGAGTTCCCTATCGTAGGTCCTTGTCTGCAGGTAGGAATCGGCAACAGCTGTTGTAAGCTGTAAAAGGGTGTTTTGCAGATCCTGCTGCTCGGCCTTTACCTGCTCCATTGCAGATTGCATCGCTTGCCAGTTTTTGCCCCAAAAATCAAGATCGTATGTTAAAACGGGCAAAATTCCAAGCGATGTTACAACGGGTGATGGTTTCTTTACTTGAGGTAGTGCCGGGGGCGGGCATACGCACATTGGCGGCGGCGCTGGTGGACAGACAACACATGGATCTATAGGAGCTGTTGTAGAAGAAGATGATCCAGGGCCAAGGCCGACAGTGCCACCTGCTGGAGTTAGCGATGTCGTAGTTTGTGTGGCGTTGGAAAAGGCCTGCGTTTGCGAAAGTCTTTCCCTGCTTGCTGTTACCTGGAGATTGATTTGGGGAAAGAGGTAGGATCGTTCGATGCCGTAGTAGGCCATTGCCTGCTCTAAGCGGCTAATCGCAGCTTGAACTTTTGGGCTTTCTTTTATTGCTTGATATTCAAGTTCTGTAAGCTTTGGATCTCTATAGATCTTCCACCAGGGATGAAACTGAGCTTCTGCAAGAACTTGCTCCGGTTCCGGACAATCTGAATAGGCATTAGCTTCTTCCTTCGGCGTTTTCCACTTTTCAACCTGAGGCGTTTTGACAGGATCTGGACTGTAGCGCTGTATACAGGAGGTTGCAAGAGCTAGAGTAAGTAAAGAGATTCTCTTCATCGTAGGTCTATCCCATATTTTTTTGCTTCTTCATGCGTCTCTTTACTATGTAGCACAAGTGGGGCATTTATAAAAATATCTACTTGCTGTCCAACATAAATCGGAAAGTCTTTTACAACATCGAAGGAATAAATTACCTGCAGCACTCTTGTGTCTACGCGCTCATCAGCTGCTGCGGTAAGTGATTTTTTCGGCACGCAGTAGGGCTCAAAGCGCATAAAGGTAAGCGGAAGAGGAACCTGTGCCACGCCCTTCGTATAGGCTACAGCTTGCTGGTTATCTCTAATGCGAAATGCATTATATTCATCTATATCTGCCCGCACTTGCAGCTTATCTGTACGTCCGAGGACAATTGGGGCATCATTTTGGCTTGTTGCAGACTCTGTATAGGTGCCGGCATATTCTCCTTTTCTGAGGTCCATTTTTAAGACTATGCAGTCCTTTGGAGCATATGTTTTTGTTAATCGGAGGTCATTTTTTGCGCTCTCTAGCTGCATTTGGGCATTTTTTACATTGTTTTCTGCAATCTGCACATCATATTCTTTGTTGCGTAGGTCTTCGATGCTGACAGCTCTTGTATCTTTGATCGCTACTAGGCGAGAGAGTTGCGATCTTGCCTTTTCAAGTTCAGATTTTGAAACTGCAACAGATGTTTCGGCGGTCTTTACCTTTGCAAGCTGCGTGCTGTCATCTACTTCAAAGAGTACATCTCCTTCCTTAACCCTGTCGCCGACTTTGCAATGAACTGCTTTAATGAGGCTTGGAACTTGAATGCCAAGGAAAATATTGTCTTCGTATGCCTCGACAAGGCCGGAAGCTGCTACTGCTTGCTCATAGGGGTTTGCAGGAGGGGGTGAATACATTACAGTAAGATTTGGAGGCGGCGCAGGATAGTTTACAAGCGTAATAGCAGCTATGATGCCAAGCGCCGAAACAATGAAGGTCATGATCTGCCAAAACATAGTATTCCAGTATGCGTTTTTGACAGGACATATCGAGATTACACTTGGATGTCAAGTGAAATCAAGGTCTTGAATTTTTGTTGCTTATTTTTGAACCAGGTTGTAGGGTTCAAAAAAAACAAAAAAGGAGATCTTATGCAGACTGTGTTGCTTGTTCTTTTGATTTTGCTTTTGATTGGTGCATGGCCAATGTGGCCCTACAGCCTTGGCTGGGGATATGGTCCAAGTGGAATACTCTTTGTTATCCTTATCGTTGTGCTCGTGCTTGCACTTACGGGTAGAGGAAGAAGATAAGTTAGCTATTGTGGTTATGCTTTACGTCTTGGATGGCACCGTCATCCATTTCAACGACGCGGTCTGCATATTTAAAGATGCGGTGATCGTGCGTAACCACAATTACTGTGCGGTTATGCGTTTGAGCAATGTGTTTTAAAATCTCCATAACCTTTGTCCCCGTTTCAAAGTCAAGCGCGCTTGTTGGCTCATCGCAGATGACGATAGGCGGATTATGGACGATAGCCCTCGCCATGGCAACTCGCTGCTGCTGGCCTCCTGAGAGCTGTTTTGGAAGTACATGATACTTTTCTCCAAGTCCTACTTTCTCTAAAATATCTTCCGATGCTTTAAATGACTCTTCCTGCCCTTTTCCAAGTATAATCAAGGGTATGGAGGTGTTTTCTACAACGGTGAGGGTTGGGATAAGGTGGTAGAGCTGAAAGATAAAGCCGATGTTTTTTGCTCGAAAGTCCGTAAGGTCATCTTTATCCAGCTTCTCTAGTTCATAGTTTAGTACTCTGATGCTTCCGGAATCAAAATGAAGTGTTCCCGCAATGGTGCTTAGCAGGGTGGTTTTTCCGCAGCCGGAAGGCCCCACTATCATCACGAGCTCTCCCTCGTAGACTTCGAGGTGTACATTTTTGAGGGCATGCACCATGTCTTCACCCTGGCCAAAGGTTTTACAGACGTTAGATATTTGTATGGCTACTTTACGCACGAAACACCTGTGCCGGATCTACGGAGTTAATCTTACGAACACCTAAAAATACTGAGAATGTAGTGATAAAGAGTATCGCAAACAGGGAAATAAAGAGCAGCTGATCCGGCAGATAAAAGGGCGGATTTCCTCGCTGCATCACCGAATAGCCAAAAAGTGCAGTAAGGCCAAGTCCTATCCCATATCCTGTAAATCCAACGGCAAAACCCTGCACCATCAGCATACGAAGCAGTGTTTTATCGCTTGTTCCCATAGCCTTAAGCGCACCAAAGTGGGGGAGGTTTTCTAGTATGAAGGAATAAAAGGTCTGCCCAGCAACTGCAACGCCAACTAAAAAGCCAAGAAGAACTGTTGTTCCAAAGGAAATGGGGATGCCTGTATTTTTGAAATACCATACCATTGTTGAAAGGGAAAAAGTGTCTTCTGTAAAGGCGCGAAGGCCGGTTTGTGCCTCTATCCTTTTTGCAATATCATTGGGATCGAGGCCTGGTTCTGGCTCTGTGAGGATGTAGCTAAGAACACGTCTTTCCCTAGGACGCATCTCGCTTGCACGAGAATAGGTCGTGTAGACATAGGGGTCGCCAAAAAATGTTCTCTCTACTTTGCAGATGCCAACAATTCGAGCTTCATGGTCATTAATTTCAAAAACATCGCCTACGGTAATCGGTCTTCCATATCCTTCTGATAGTTTTTCAACACCTACAAGGTCAATAACTACGGTGTTTGTCTCTGTAAGGCTTGTGAAGCTTCCTTCGAGAGTGTTTCGGGGAGCGCCGGCAAGAGTTGTGTCATCAAATCCGATGAGCTGCACGGTTTTAAATCTGCCATTTGGAAGGCGTGCTTGAATAAGTGTAAATGACATTGGCATAGCCCAGGCTACTCCCTCCACAGAGCGCACGCGTTGAAGTTCGATATCTCTCATAGCTTGTGTCTCATTTACCTGTTCAACGCGGCTATCTACTACCCAGATCTTTGCCTTTGTATTGCGAAGCATAGCAGTAGACCAGCGCATAAGGCCGCAAAAGACAGATGCCTGCTGCGTGATCAGAAGGCATGCAAAGCTTAGTGAGCATACCAAAAGGAGATACTTTGCACGATCTCCAAAAAGCATTCTAAGGGCAATGTAATACATGCCATGTTCTATAGCGAAGAGATGATTATTCCGGAAGGATAATCTCTTTGAGGAGCTTATTTGCCGGAGAGTGGTCTTCTAGTTTTATTGCTGAATCGAGAAGTTTTCCAAAGTATTCAATGATAGGGGCAGGAAGTTGATTCACGCCCTCTACTTGATGGAGAACATCAAAGATTCTGAGCGTTTCTGGACTCTCGCCAGGAATTATATTGTCATTTGCAGCTTTGATGACGATATTTGCAGCTGCAAGATCGGCAAGCAGTTCATTGACAAGTCGCTCCGGCAATCGAAGCTCATTTGATAGCTGAGCAGATGATGCCGGTACTTTTGCAATGTAGCCATCTACAACGATTTTGACGCAGGCAAGGTAGGCAAGGCGCCTTTCAAAATGCGAAAGCGTACGATATGGGGCCATGATATGTGGGTCCCATAGCCTTTCTTGATGGATAACAACGATCTCCGCCCCAACTAAAAAGATCACCCAGCTGATGTAGAGCCATGTAAGAAAAAGGGGGAGCGCGGCAAAGCTTCCATAAATTGCGCCTGCATTAGAGATTTTGATCTGAAGGCTGATATATGTTGCCTGCATGATCTGGTAGCTAAAGCCGGCAAAGAGGCTTGCAAAAAGTGAGGAGGTAAACTTTACATGCTTATATGGAAGGATGATGTAGACTAAAGTAAAGAGTAGCACTGTCATCACATAGGGAATAAGCGGAATCGTAAAGAGAAGTAGCGGGCCTATCTGATCGGGAAGGGTGCCGGAGCTTGTGATTTGGTGCACTTTTGTCGTCATAAACACTGTCAGGCTGCTTGAGGCTACTATAAGGATTGGGCAGGTTAAAATAAGTGCTAAGTAGTCAGAGAGTTTTCTTGTAAGCGGCCTTCCCTCTTTAACCCCCCACATAAAGTTAAGGGAATTTTCGATGTTGGCAAAAAGCTTCATGATGGTATAGAGCAGGACGATGGTGCCGATGCCTGCAACAAGCCCGCCTCGCGTTTCTTCGAGAAGCCTATAGCCGAACTGAATGAAATAGTCTATTACCTCTTTTTGATCGCGAAATTCATCTTGAAGGATGCTTTCTAGAAGCGATTCAAGGCCAAAGCCCTTGGCAATGCCAAACATGACTGCTAGGAGTGGGACAACTGAAAGGACAGTTTGAAATGAGAGCGAAGAGGCTCGTAAAAAGTTCTGGTCATAGTCCATACGAAACCAGATAATGCGGCCAATTCGCTTAAGGTTATGCCAAATCGCGGTAAGTTCACTTTTGTGGCTCATAACCAGAGTGTGGCAAAAAATGGCTTTTTATTCTAGAAAAAGTCCATAAACAATATAGCAATAAGTAGAAAAAAGGCTAATCAAGAGTAAAAATGTTCCAAATCGATCAAAAGAAGTTAATTCATCGACGTCTGGGCGAAAATAGCTTGATACGCTATTTGTTACCCACGCGCTTGCGATAAATCCTACCGGCATTAATAAAAACAATAAAACCGGTCCAAAAAAACTTAAATTTTCTAATAATCCCATAATTGACAATTGACTTATCATAAAGTCCCTTATAAATTTGAAATAATATAATATCAAATTTACTATTTATTTGTCAACTATTTCCTTGAGTACTGGGAGGCTTCTTCTTTGATATAGCGTATGCGAGAGTCGGCTCTTACTTCCTCTCTTTTGGCTGCAATCTTTTGTAAAAGAAGGTATTTGTAGGGAGCGCAAGAGTCCTTCTCGGCAAGTAACGTAAATCGGGAGAAAACATCTTCATACATTGCAGAATCCTCCATCGCCTTCCACGGGGCTTGAAGGAGTTCTGAGCTTTCTTTATAAATATCGGCAATAATTGCTTGAAGGTTGATGACCTGCGTGTAGGTAAGGCGACGGCTTTGAGCTATTGCATGTGAAAACCAGCCATGTTTGATGCTCCAATTGACAATGGAATTCCTTGTTTTTTCAGGAAAGAAGGGGTCCGATACAATTCTTGCATGGAGTTCTCTAAGCGGCTTGATTTGCAGTATGTGGCTTTCCATCATCTTAGTATTGACGCCTACCCAGCAATTATTATAGAGAATATCTGGTCTCTTTGTAACTTTAAGAAAGTGATAGCTCGTTGCTTGATAAAAGGGGTAGAATTTCGAACTGTCACCACCTAAACAACAAATTTTACAAGCTTGAGTCAGTAGTCCATTAAATCGTCTGTCTGAAGGGTAGAGGATAGTCCAGTCGGCAAATGCTTCAGCAAGAGTCTCTGACAGCTTGTCAAAACAGTTCCTAGCTACAAATTCTTCTACTAAATGGCCAAGTGTTTCCCATTCAAATTCTTTATCGACAGGAGCTTTTACCTTTAAGTTTGTTACATCACGTAGTTCTTCCAGGAGATCGCCTGTAGCACCACATGACAAGAGGGGAGGAAATTTATTTTGCGCTTCTTCGATCGAAAGTAGGTAGTGTGGAAGGATTTGTACAAAGAGTTTTCCATAGTCTTCAACTTCAGTTTCTCTCCAAAGTGCGTAGGTAAGAAGCAGTGCAATCTGTAGCTCTTGAAGGCTCATCAGGGTGATTTTCACGTTTTTTGATTGGCCTTCAAGTGCGCCTTCAAGAGAGCAGATGTATTTTGTGCAAACAGCCCCACTTCCATCAAGAAAATCCTGCAATGCAAGTTGATGTATAGAAATAGCTGAAGCTGCAACAGTTTGATTACTTGTAGTAACTAATGGGATTGTCATATATAAAAATTATAACAATCGCATTTCATTAAAATCTATTGCATTTTCTCTTTTTATTTATCGCATGTAAGTGTTAGTAGCTAACATTCATTTAAAAAAATTAGCATGATTTAGCGATAGAATGATAGGATTCAAAACAAAACTTGACGATCAAAGCCGAGATATATTTTCAACTGAAACAGGCTGAAGCTCGCAAGATCCCTTTATCATGGAGGTGAGCGCTTTTATCCAGCCGGGGCTTGTGTTTAGGCTTGGGACGAGGTCGAGGACTTCGCCGCCTAGCGTGAGGAATTCTTCTCGGTATTCCATGCCGATTTCGTAGCTTGTCTCGAGGCAATCTGCAACAAACGAGGGGGCAAAGACAAGAAGTTTTTTTGCGCCAAGTTTTCGCTCTTGCTTAATCACATTTTGCGTATAGGGCTCTAGCCATTTATCTTTTCCTAGACGCGATTGGTAGCAGATTTTATAGCGAGAGATGTTAAGCCTTTCTGCGATAGCTTTTGCAGTTTGTTCGCACATCATGGGATAGCTATAGGTTGTATCTCTCTTTACATGGCGAACGGGCAGGCCATGGAAGCTAAAAAGTACATTATCATACTCTTCAAAGGCGATATGGCGAGCATTTTCAACCCAAGCGTCAATAAAGAGATCGTTGTCAAAGAAAGGGCCAAGAAACGATAGTTTTGGTATCGCCTCCCACTTTGAAATGGTGCACATGACCTCTTGGAGAACAGACCCAGAAGTTGCAGAGGCATATTGGGGAAAAAGGGGCACTACAATGATATGGTGTGACCCGTGAAGTTTTCTGAGAGCCTCTTTTATAGAAGGTTTTGAATAGCTGAGGCCAATCTCTACAGGCAAGGCAAGCTCCTCTTGAAGAGAGCCTGCAAGCGCTCTTGAATGGACCATAAGCGGCGAGCCATAGGGAGTCCATATTTTGGCGTATGCTTTTGCGGATTTTTTATAGCGCAAAGGGACGATGCACCACTTTACAACTATTTCGCGCAGCCAAAAGGGCAAATCGAGGACTCTTCTATCCATTAAAAATTCAGTAAGGTAGCGCTTTACTTCAGGAAGGGTGCAGGCAGTTGGCGTTCCCGTATTGAGTAGTAGTATGGATGTTTTATTCATTGCCCGTTACTTGCACTAGGTTGTGTTTGCGGAATGCCGTCGCTTGATGTTTTTGGAGCGGCATATTGCTGGACAGGTGCAGCCTCTGTATGTGCAGGAGGAGGAAGTTTTGCATTTTCAAGACGCTCTCTTTGCGCTTGATCTTCCGCTTTTTGAGTATCCATTCTTCTTTGCTGCATCGCCTGTTCGCTCTGTCGATTTTGAACGCGCCGATCTGCTGCATTTCGCTCTTCTGTTAGCCTTTGATAGCGGCGTATGTCATCTTGCCTTTGTTGTCGTAAACGATCGTCTCGTTTTATGTCATCTCTTCTTCTGTCATAGCTAGAATCTGCCTGAAGAAAGGTCGCAACGGTTACTAAAAGGAAAATAAAAATATGTTTCATTTGACTACTTTTGTTTAAGCTTGTGTATGAGGCGCGCCTTAAAATTTATACATTTTTTCAGTATCGATACAGAGGGGTGTAGTTCGATATCGCTTTTTATGATAATCGTTCCCTCAAATTTTCGTCGCACTAGTTTTTCTATGGCATCTTCAGTTATTTTTGGACAGCCCTTTAGTATGATTGTATTGAGAAGAGGCAAAGAGCTTAAGATGTCAGTAGCTTCATTTCCAATATGCGGGCATCTTGCAAGGCTTAGCACTTGCAGTGCTCGAGGAAGGTCATGTAAATCATCAACCATCACAAGCTCGCACGCATCTAAAAATAGCTCTTCAAGTTCTTTTGGGAGCTCTATTAGGCTTTTGCCAGAAAATCTATTGCATCCGGCAAGGGAGAGTTTTTTTATAGTAGGTGAGAGCCGAGAAAGGCCAAAGCCTCGTATTTGATCAGCGCCATCTAGAGAGAGGGTTTTTAATGATGAGAGTGCATGCAGCAAAATGAGGCCGACATCGGTGAGATCATGTGAGAGTGCAAGGTCGAGCGATACAATATGTGGAGGAAGCGATTCGAGGTCGCTATTTTCAATTTTGCATCCTGCAAGAGAGAGCTTTTGAAGCGAAGTGAGATTTTTGAGGCCCTTTATTGTTTTTTTATGAAGCGGTCCTGAATAGGCAAGAGAGAGCTTTTTAAGGGTTTTTGGAAAGATGATAGGCGTATCTTCTAAGGATCCTCCAAAGCCTTGTATATAGGAGATGTCAAGTTCTTCACACATTGGAAGGTCGCTGAGGTCTTCTCCAAAAAGAGGGTTCTCACCAATTTTTAGCTTTTTTACTGTTTTTGGAATTTTTTTAAAGTCGTGACAGTTCGTGTTAGTAAGGTTTAATGACTCAAGCGGCAGTGAGCTGATGTTATCAAGAGATGCGATTTGCCAACCTTCAACTTCTAGTGTATGGAGTTCTTTAGGCAGATTTGCTAGTTCTTTATCAGTAAAATGGCTAAATCTATTCATTTTTAGCGATGTAAGCCCCTTTGGAAGGGTAAAGCAGATATCGGGCTGAATGTTTTTGCCAGAGCCGGAAAGATCGAGTTCAGAAAGTGTTTGGGGAAGCTTTGTGATTTGGTTAAGTTCTATGCTTGGACAATTTATAAGTGAAAGAGATGTGAGCTCATTAAGCGTAGAGAGGTAGTCGAAAAATTCGTTCGTTATACTTTTTGCAGAGCGGATGATAAGTACTTTTACCCCTTCAGGAATATTTGCAAAGGTTTTTTCTGAAAGAAGGTGAGAGTCTGAAATTTCAAGTGTTTCAAGACGCGAAAAACTTGTTATAAAAGAGCTGTTTGACTGAATAAGCGTATTACACCTTTTTAAGGTAAGCATCTTAAGGTTTGGAAACCAGCGAGTCATAATTTCAAGGTCTTGTTGAGAGCTGGAGATAAGCTCGAGCCGTTCAACAAATCTGCCATTTCGCTGCCAAAATTGTCTTTCCCATGTCGTTAAATTTTGCAGGCAGTTGTCTATGCGCTTCAACGTATAGGAAAAAAAGCGCTCATAAAAATAGGACTGCCATAATATATTTTCAGCTTCACGTATATCAAAGCCAAATCGAAGTGTCTGTTCTTTCCAAAAGGGCTGAGTTTGGTCTTCATGCACACCACGCAAATACTTGCGAGGTAGCTTGAATCCTAGCAGTACAAGGTCAATCCACGATGGAACCTTTATATAGGACATCCTATCCTCTAGTTAGCCATTAAACCTCAGACTAGGAATTTTGTCCCTTTTCTGCAAGCATCCGTTTTGATGTAGGGAGGAAATAGTGCGCGTAGAGAACCTACACGCACCTTAAAGAATTAAAATGAGATTCTGCAACCGATGGTTTGAAGTGCAGGAATCGGGAAGAGCGGTGGATCATTGAGGCAAATGTTATCTTTGTCGTAAAAGACGCCGCTTGTGAAGTCTAAGGTAAAGGTTTCTTCATCAGAGCTGAGAGTCAACGTGCCGTCAAATCGAGAGCGGCCTATGATCTCTCTTGTTTCATCGTTGATTGCAACGTTTGTGAAGAAGATTTCATATTGCTTATGACCTATACATCTCCATCCCCCAGTAAGAGGTGTCTGGAATGTGTTAAATGGAAGGCCTGAGAGTGCTCCAATGCCTGTGCTATCTGCGCCCATTAGGGAGCCATCGGCAAAGAAGATAAGGTTTCCATATGCGATAACATCTGACTCAGGGGAAACAGGAAATTGAAAGTTCCATGTTCCGACGATGGGATTTTTTTTCGATGTGCATTTGCAACTTGCATGGCTGCACTCTTTGGCAGAAAGCTCTGCTTGAGTGTTTGCAAAACCAAGTCCACAAAATAGTATGGAGGCTAAAGAGAGCGATTTAATTTTCATAAGCAAACTCCTTTTTGACAGACTATAAAATGCACTGTCAAATTAGATCAAACGAAAAGTTGCAATTATTTTTCTGCAAGCGCCTGTTCAATAGCGACTGTAACTTTTTGGCTTGTGGGGTCGACGGTGGTACTAAAGCGGTTAATGACCTCTCCGCTTCGCGAGATGAGAAACTTAGTAAAGTTCCATTCTATTTCCCAGCCAAAAGTAGGATCTGTACGGCTACTTGTCAGAAATGCATAGAGCGGACTAATCTTTGATCCGGTCACAGTTGTTTTTTCAAGTATGGGAAAGGTGGTGGCAAATTTTTCTGAGTAGAGTGCACGAAGTTCCGGACTGGTTTTAGCCTCTTCACCTGTAAAATCATCAGATGGAAATGCGAGAACAACAAAGCCCTTCTCTGAATATTTTTGGTAGATCTCTTCAAGCTTTGCCATCTGCGTTGCCTGGCGATCATTACTTGCAGTATTTACGATAAGGATCACGCGGCCTCTAAAGGCAGACATCGGCACAGTATTGCCCTCCAGCGTTTTTACGCTGATTTCATAGAGTGATTTTGCTATAGTGTCTGCATGTAGTGAGGAGAAGGCAAGTAGAAGAAGAAAGAAAAACTTGTGCATGCTAATCCTTTTATCATGATTTATATCGCTCTTGACATTTTCCCGCAATCAACTTAATAAGGCGGAAAATGACCGAGGTGAACAATGTGGAGCTTTGTAAGTAAAGTGCTAGATAGGGTATTTGCAGTTGGTGGTGCATTTCTCTTTTGCCAGCTTCCTCTTTTGATGCACGAGTATTCCATGGTGCTTTCTGGACACCTTGCAGAATCGAGACGGCAGATCAATATGCTTCAGCATGCAGCATCGCTCACTAATAAAACGCTTCAGGAATACATTGCAAAGTTTCTTAAACAGCAAGACCTTGATTTTGTGCATCAAGGTGAGCTTATGCAATCGATGCAAAGTAGATATGATGACCTTTCAAATGCATATAATGCACTCACACACTCTACAGTATGGACAAAGCCATTTGTTTTTGTTAAACATCTAGATGCGGATGTTTTCTGGGATACAGTTTCAGAGTTTACGCCGGGACTTACGCTCTCTTTTGAATCTATTGTCTATGCAATTATAGGGGCAAGTGTCGGGGTATTTGCGTATCGATTCATTTCCAATTTATTTAAGGGAATCAAGAAGCCTTTTGGTCTTCGCTCCTAATTTCTTGAGCTTTTATGGTTTTTTCGGTGCGCTCATCTAGCTTGGCTTGTGATCGCTTTTCATGCTCAAGATCTCGCTCATGTTCTAACTCTTTTTCTTCTTGTTTTTCAAGCTCTCGCTCTTCTACCTCTTTTGGTTTTTTTGACTTTACGGATAGAGGAGGAACTTTTTGCTTTGCAGCTGTTTTTGCGGCGGCCATTGGCGGGTTATTTTGCTGTGCAGGCTGCAGGGGAACATTTTCTGCACTTTCTGTTAGCTGTTCTTTTGATAGTTGCGGTGTTGTATCGCTTGGGTCGGTAATATGCTGTATGAGTGTATGCAGCATGGTCTCGAAGCTCTCTTCCGTCAGCACTTTAATTTCTGTGTAGGCTGTCTCATCGCCATTACTTTTTTTGAGTGTGAGGGTTTTGTCATCGAGCATCTTTTTCGTTTTTTCCGAGACATATGCCGTTCGGCTATTGTCTGCATTTACAACTTCAAGTACAGCATTGCCATGTTTAAAGGCTAAAGAGAGGTCGGTGTTTGCGCGCTGTCTTACGTCGGCAGTTTTTATATTTTTTGCTTCTGGATGCCACTCTTTTAAAAATTCTGGAGTAAATCGAATGGTAAGGGCTTTTACAGATGGCCCTTTTATTGAAAAGGTCATCTTGCGGCCGCCTTTTACGGCCATCTGCTCAAAGTTAGTAACGAGATCATCTTCTGAGATATCAGAAAGATATTGAGAAAGTCTGCCGAGCTCTTCTAAAGGCGTGGACATGGAAAATCTCCTATAAAACTTCATTATAGGAGATAAAATATTTATTTTACACTGATTTTGTGAAATTCGTGATTGTTCTCGAAGAGTCTATTATCTTTATCGATTTGTCTTTCGCGCTTTCGCTTATGCTGCTTCTGCTGCTCAAGCTTGTCCTCTTGGGAGCGGCGTGCAAATTCAATGGCATCTTCAATCATTTTCTGTGTGATTTTTTTGATACCAGGGGCCTGGACAAAATGATCGTCTCGAGATTTTTCACTATAGTGAACTGTAGTAAATTGGAGGGGAGAGCGTGTATGAGGAGCTCTTTTTTCAAGGTCAGCTGCCGCCTTTTTTTGCTCAGTATTTGCCTTGGCAGACTCATCTTGTAGAGCTTCGCTTGTTTCTTCAAGGGCTTTTGCCACCTCTTCAAAGAAGCTTTCTTCCTTAACTTCTACCTGTTCATACTTAGAAAGTTTATCATGGCTAGAGAGCGCTTTACTCGTGATGGCACTAATTTTGCCTTCACTATCCTTAGTCTCTATAATAACGCGGCCTGAAGCAATTTCTGAGAGGATGCGAGCGCTAATAAAAGCGAGCTCTAACTCTTGAACTTGGCGTCTAAATGCTTCATCAACAAGCCGAATTTTCCCGGAAGAGTGCTTAATTGAGAAGGATTCTCCTCTCTGAATTAAGAGAAGCTGGTCAGTATCAAATCGAAAGCTAACGCTCATCATAATAATTACCTCTAAAAATTATTTATTATATTATCAGAATAACCATTTTTTGTAAAGAGTCGTAATAATTTTTTACCACAGAGACGCAGAGCTCACAGAGAAGGTTGAGAGGCAGGGTGAGAAGTGCCGCGGGTGGGGATTATAACCCTTTTAAGGGCCTTAAAATAGTGAATGGATAAATCAGTACCTTAGACTAGGCTGAGCTCATGCGCTCAATTCTCTCCGTGAGCTCTGTGACTCCCTGGTGAAAAAATGAACATAGAGACTGCTAGTGATTTGAGTGCGGCAAATTGCTAGAAAGGATACTATGTTCCTATGATTTCAGCATTTTTTCTCTCTACAGCATTATTTGCATCTACTCCTCTTGACCATCCTCTTGACGTGTCAGAGCTTGTTGAGATGGCACTAGAGCATAATCCAAAGACAAAAACTGCCTGGTGGGCTGCAAAGCGTGCCCAAAGTGCAAAGGATCTTGCAAAAAGCAGCTATTTCCCAAAACTTGATCTCTCTCTTGGAGCCCTTCATGGTAAGGAGTATGAGTTTATCAATGGGCCAAATCGCAAGTTTACAGAAACGAGTGCTGAGCTTTCGCTTTCTTATCTGCTTTTTGATTTTGGTGAGAGATCTTGTGATGTAAAAGCCCATATGCATGCCTTGCAGGCTGCAAATTGGCAACGAGATTTTGTGCTTCAAGAGGTGATGATACAGACACTTGATGCATGTTATAGAGTGCTACACGCACAAGAAGTGGTGCTTGCTCGCAAGGTGACAGAAGATGATGCAAGAGAGATGCTGCATCTATCAGAGGAGCTTCAAAAAGCGGGCTTTACCTCACTATCGGATGTCTACTCAAGTAGGTCGCTTCTTGCTGAAATGCAGATGGAGCATGCAAAAGCAAGGCGAGATTTTGATATTTATAAGGCAAAGCTCGCTGAACTTGTAGGAATGAAGCAAGATAGCCATTTTGAAGTCGCTCCAGTAAAGAACATAAAGCAGGCAAAAAAAGAAGATATCCAGGAGCTTTTTACAAGAGCAATGAGCCAAAGAAAAGATCTTCAGGCAAAAGCTGCAAAGCTTAAAGAGGCAGATATGCTGCTTGATAAATCCTATGCCTCCTATCTTCCTAAACTATCGGCTCTTGCATCAGGCGGCATTACAGAGTATCACCAAGATAGCAGCAAAAAAGGCAACTACACAGTAGGTCTTACACTTGATATTCCGCTTTTTTCAGGATTAGAGAGTATCTACAAAACTAGAATCGCTCATGCAGAAAGAGAAAGCACGCTCTCAGAGCTTGCTGAAATGAAGCTTGCCATATGCCAAGAAGTACTTACAGCAAAGCGCACGCACGAAGCTGCTGAAGAAATTTTATCTTTTGTAGAATCTGCAAAAGAAAATGCATATCTTGCCTATAGGGCATCCCTTGAGCGCTATAAAGCCGGGAAAGAGGGAATGTTTCAAGAAACATCACATGCGCTCATGCAGCTTGCAGAGGCGCGGATTCGATATAGCGAGGTGAAGACAGAGTGGCTTACATCACTTGCTTCTCTTGCCTATGCTACAGGAACTTTATGAGACATATTTTTATAGTATTAGCACTCCTTTGTACATCATGCAAGGGCAAAGAGGGGACTGGGGAAGTTCAGCTTGCAAAGACCCCCGTCTATGCAAAACCTGCAAAAGTCGGCACTGTACCGCTCTTGATTGAAGCGCGAGGAACGATGCTCGCAGCATCTCGCTACGAAGTAAGGCCGCAAGTTGAGGGAATCCTTGAAGATGTACATGTAAAAGAAGGGCAATGGATAGAAAAGGGGATGCTTCTTTTTACTATAGATGCAAAATCATATGAATTTGCTTTTGAGCAGGCAAAAGCAGCTCTTAACCAGGCAAAAGCTCATTTTGATGCCGTAAAGCGAAAAAAAAGCCGCTATAGCATACTTAACGATAAAGAGCTTTTATCAAAAAATGAATGGGAAGCAATTGTCCAAGAGTATCGCCAGGCAAAGGCAGAGGTGCTTCTTGCAGCCGCTAAAAGAGGGGAAGCAGAGCTTCGAGTAGATCATGCAAGAGTTGTTGCAAAGCAGTCGGGAAGAGTAGGAAAAATTGATTACTTCCCCGGTCATTATGTTTCTAGCATGATGGAGAAGCCGCTTTGTGAAGTAGTCACACTAGATCCTCTTGTCGCGGAGTTTTTTGTGACTGAAAAGGAGTTTAGCAAGATACAAGATGTAAAAGAAGTATCTATTCATCCCCTTACTGCAAAGAATGAGAGTTATAAAGGGCTGCTCACATTTATCGATAATCATTTTGATCCGGCTCGTGGACAGATTACCATGCGTGCTAGTTGCAAAAATGAGGCCTTAGCACTTCGGCCGGGAATGTGCGTGCATGTCGCATGTCCCGTAGGAATGCTCGATAGTGTCATGCTCGTTCCTACAAAGGCTGTAAAATATAACCAATTTGGGGCCTTTGTAATGGTTGTAAATAGAGAGAATGTGGCTGAAATAAGACAGGTAGAGCTTGGGCCAGAATTTGAGGGTGATATCGTTCTTCTCGATGGTATAGCTCCTGATGACATAGTAATTTCTGATGGGCTTGAAAAAGTAGCTATCGGCACAAAAGTGGATGTCCGCACATGAATCTCTCAGCTCCATTTATTAAGCGACCTGTGATGACAACCTTTGTTATGCTTGCGATTTTACTTGCAGGCATCATGGCCTATCTAAAGCTTCCGGTATCAGATTTGCCGGTTGTCCATAAGCCAAAGATTGCAGTCGTCACCGGATATTTGGGGGCAAGTCCAGATGTTATGCTGGAAGAGGTAACAATACCGCTTGAAAAGTCGCTTTCTGTCATAAAGGGACTTCAGGAGATGAACTCCAAGAGCACGCAAGGGGTCTCTCACATCACTCTTCAGTTTGACCTTAACCAAAATATGGAAGAGGCGGTGCAAGAGCTTGTAGCAGCACTAAACAGTGCAGAAAAACTCCTTCCCGACAACCTTAGCCAAAAGCCTACCTACTTTCGGCAAGATAATGACAAAGATCCCATCTTGCTTGTGCTGCTCACATCAAATAGCGTGCGACTTGGAGCACTCAGGCAATATGCAGATACCTTTTTATTGCCAAGGCTTAAGCGTATAAACGGCGTTGCAGAAACAAAAACCTTTGGATCTGAAAGATGTTCGTGGATCAAAATCAATCCAGATCTTCTTGCGGCAAGATCAATTAGCTTTAAGCAGGTTATCGATACAATACGCGCTCACACATCCCAAAATGCCCTTGGCGAAATCGATACTGGATCTCGCATGCTATCCTTAGAGCTTTATCAAAACCCCGATCAGATCAACAGACTTAAAAAAATCTACATTGGAAATAGCTCTGTTACAATAGGAGATATTGCAGAAGTTACTGACGAGAGCAAAGAGTCGCAAGAGTTTCACTTTGTAACAAGGGAGGAGGTTCTCCCTTGCATTGCAATCAGCGTTATGAAGACAAGTAATGCAAATACTGTAGCGATCTCTAAAGACATTCATGAACTTGTAGATTCCATGCAGTCTCAGGTGCCTGCAGGATCAAACTTGCGCGTCTGGTTTGACAAGGCAGAGTGGATTGATCATTCGATTGTCGATGTAAAGTGGTCGCTTGTCATTGCATTTTTCCTTGTCTGCATCGTGATCTATTTAAGTCTTGGAAGACTCTCCGATGCACTCATACCAAGTCTTGCCCTCCCCATGTCTTTAGTTGGCACTTTTGCTGCCATGTATCTTCTTGACTATAGCCTCGATTTACTCTCACTTCTTGCCCTCACGCTCTCTGTCGGCTTTGTTGTGGATGATGCTATTGTTGTTCTTGAAGCAATCGTCTCGCAGCAAGAAAAGGGAAAAGACGCTAAAAATGCTTCTCTAATAGGATCTAAGCAGATATCTTTTACTGTGCTTTCGATGACGCTTTCATTAGTTGCGGTCTTTATTCCGCTTCTTTTTATGCCTGGGGCAAATGGCAAACTCTTTAGAGAATTTAGTGTAACGCTTGCTATTGCAATACTTGTATCCGGTTTTATATCGCTATCACTTACTCCGATGCTCGCTAGCCGCTTTCTTTCTCAACATACACGCGAAAAAAAAGAACCTCTCTTCCTCCATAGCTATATGGCAAGCTTAGAGAAAGTTCTTGCCTATCCTAAAGCAGCTCTTGCTTTTGCCTTTCTTCTTATGGCAATTGCAGTGCCTCTCTATACAAAACTTCCGGTACTTTTAGTTCCACCGGAGGATAGGGGTATTTTAATTACAAGCTGCAGCCTGCCTCAGGGGCTTTCTACAAAAGAATTTAGCCGCCATCAAAGAGAGCTAGAGCAGCTTTTTCAGCAAAACCCCTATGTGGACAGTTTTTTTGATTTTTCCTGGGGAGAACATCTTTGCTTTTTTACACAGCTTGTCTCCAAAGAAAATAGGCCTCCGGCATCAATCATTTCAAGTGAGGTACAGAAGTCGCTAGATGATCTCGTTGGCGTAAGAAGCTTTACCCAAAGTTACCAGCTCATAAATATAAATACAGAGTTTGGATCTTCCGGCCAGTATATGTACGACCTTTCCGGCGTTGTCGAAGAGGAGGTAGAGAAGGCTGCCCAAAATATTGCAAAAGCCTTTACAAATAGCACGCTTTGTAGCTTTGCCCAATCGATGACAGACTCTGACTTTCCAAAGCTTACAGTTACAATCGATGAATCTCTTGCAGCGCAATATGGTATTTCAAAGAAAGATGTTGAGATGATGCTTGCTTCTGCCTTCTCAAGCGGCTCTATTGGAGAGCTTAGACAGGGAAATTCTACTATGAAGATCTACATGAAGCTTCAGCAGGAGTATGCAAATAGAGCATCTTCACTTGCAAACCTCTCAATAGAGGGCGTACCGCTTAAAGCAATTGCAAGCTGGAAAGAGAGCCTGGCATCATCGCACATTTCACGAAAAGAGCAGATACCCTCTGCTGCTATTAGCTTTACCTTGAGAGATGGCGTAGAGCCTAAGGATGCGCTTGTGCAGCTTCAGGCGCTTGCAGCTAAAGAGCTTCCTCATGGTATTGCCGGTGAATTTACCGGAGCTGCAAAAAAGATTCTCTCTGCAACCGAGGAGACGCTTTTTCTCTTTCTCGCAGCAGCTTTTGTGATGTATATCGTGCTTGGAATACTTTATGAGAGTTTTATCCATCCTCTTACTATCTTATCGTCGCTTCCTTTTGCGGGGCTTGGTGGGATTTTAACGCTCTGGCTTTTTAATGAGCCAATATCGATCTTTAGCGCAGTAGGTTTTTTGCTCCTTCTTGGCATTGTTAAGAAAAATGGCATTATGATGGTAGATTACGCACTACAAGCCAGAGAGAGTGGGAAAAACTCAAAAGATGCTATATTGGATGGTGCTAAAGCCCGCTTTCGTCCAATCATGATGACAACAGTTGCAGCCATTATGGGTGCCATACCAATAGCAATAGGCTTTGGAGATGGCGGCGAGATGCGCCGCGGCCTTGGACTTGTTATTGTAGGAGGACTTCTCTTCAGTCAGCTTCTTACGCTCTATCTTACTCCAGTTATCTACCTTTACTTCGAACGTCTAAGACGTTTGTGGTAAAATATGGTTGCAATTTACTTTTTTGCTCGATAATAATCTCAATTTTATTGGAGCAATCGTATGGTACATGCATCTGTTATTTCAAAACGAATCGATGTTCCCTTTAGGGTTTATATCCAGCCGGAGGGCGGCATTTTGGATAGGATTGAAAGGGCAGTAGCGTGCGTTTTCTATCAGATCATGCATATGCTTGAAACTGTCTGGAATTTTGTACGATGTCAAGAGCGCTCTATTACAGTTAAAAAGGCTCATTGTACCTATAAGTCCATATGTATTAGTCCTAAAAAGGCAATCTCATTTAAGGATGCTCCCTATATTATCATCAGTATAGATGGAGGAGGCGTACGGGGGAAAATTCCAATTACTGTACTTAGAGCACTTGAGAAGAAGCTTGGTGCTACAATTGTTAGCCTTACTGATGAGTTTATAGGCTCATCTGCCGGAGGTATCATCGCGCTTGCACTCACTGTGCCAAAAGATGACGCTCCAAATGAACCAAAATACACGACTGATGCCGTTGATGAGCTCTTCAACACCTTTTCCCAAAAGGTATTTGCAACTTCATGCTGGCATAAGCTGAGTTCAGTTTTTGGCTATAGAGATGCAAAGTATGAATCTCCTCGCACGATCATTCAGTCACTTGTTGGAAAGACAATGCTTTCCCAGTGTGTTTCAAAAGTTTCCGTCACAAGCTTTGACCTAATTACAGCAAACACTGTTTTGTTTGGAAATCAAAGCGATTGGAGCGCGCTGCAAAATCGGCAAATACGATCACTTACTATTGCAGAAGATGTGGCAGTTGACTATGCCGCAACAGCTACATCTGCTGCCCCTACCTTCTTTCCATCACTTGGCAGACTAGTTGATGGTGGTGTTGGAGCAAATAGCCCTGCACTTCTTGCCGCACTTAGAGCTATGGGACAAGAAGGAAAGAATAAGCCTCTATTCGTTTTATCTCTTGGCACAGGAAAGCCTGCTCGCGAGCCTATTACTACCGATCAAAACATTACGTGGGGTGCTCTGCCATGGGTTGGTCCATTGATTGATTATCTTCTTGATGCAAGCCAAAATCAGGTAGATACACAAATGGAACTGCTCTCTGAAGCAAATCCAAATGTAAATTACATGCGCTTTCAGGTGACGCTCGAAAATGATGAAGAAGCGCAGATGGACAATGCAGATCCTGCAAACCTTCAGAGGCTAGAAGATCTTGCAAATAGATGCTTTGATGATTTCTTACAGACACCGGATGGGCAGAAGCTCCTTGGATTTTTTCGCCCGAAGATTGCAAAATTATAGAAGAGGTTTTCGAAAGAGCATCTCTTTTGGCGCGCCGGAGAAGCTAAAGCCAATGCCTGAGAGTCCATGAATGAAGTTATCTTTATATTCCGGCACATTGGCAAGTGTCGTTTTTCTTGTGCAGGATCCTGCAGAAAGCAGCGTCCATGATCCTATAAAGAAACGCTTAATATTTTCCTTCATATTGGCAAGATCTTGCGGGTCGGCATAGGGTGAGTTAAAATTTGCCCCTTCTGTAGCCCTTGCAAGGATATAGACAGTGTCATTAGCTACTCTGTAGTCCCACACCGTAACATGAAGGTTTGAAAGATTGGCAGCCCCAGGAAGCTCTTTAAGTGCTTCTACACTTCCAAAGCGATCAAGTACTGTTTGCATGGGAAGTTCACATAGCCAGATTGTGCTGACACCGGCAACCGGCACTTCATCCCAAAGCGGGGTATCAGATCCCTCTTTGTAGACAGCATTGTGGCCAACTGACCCAAAGAATGAGTCAACGAGTAGCGTTTTTTCATTTTCCTTCAGCGCAAAAACTTCTTCTTTTTCATCAACATAGAGCTCAGAGACTACACCTGCTCTTGCAGTAAAGTTTGGGTATTTCTTTGCAAGATATGTGCTGATCTTTTCTTCTATATCAGGAAAAAATTTTCCATCACCATGCACTTTTAGTCCATAGATGGGAAGATCGTCCCTGAGTAGTGTGTGTGATCTGATTTCCTCTTTAGAAATAGCTTCTGTTGTTATGCCAAGCTCGAGCCAAAGTTTTTGCTTTTTCTCAATACCATCTGCATGTTGTGACCAGATTAGCCTCCAGCCCGATAAGTAGGTTGGCTCGCCGCCGCTTTGGACGATTTCATCGCTAAGCGATTTGTGAAGCCGAAGAGACTCTCGTACGGCATCGCACTGCCAGCGATCATCACTTGATACCCCATTTTTTGAAGAGAGGAGGTGTAAGAGCTTAAAAGCCATATTCTTTAGAAGAAGGGGAATCTTTAGCTTTGCCAAAGGAAAATGGACATATGAGTAGTTGTCCAGATCGTCTGGAGATATAGGCTTTGTAACTCCAAGGCTTGCAAGGAGCGTTTTTGTAAGCTGCCAGGTGCCAAGTTCCGGTGTAGTCCATTCCGTTGGATGCACATGGCCTTGATGCGCAGATTGGGATGATTTTTTTATCTGATCATCACATACATAGGTAACTTTTGCTTGAGGATCTTTTTGCAGAAGGCGTACAGCTTGCATGAGGGCGGGAATACCTCCTAAAAAGTAGTTTCCCCCAGAAATTTCCGACGTGACAGCTTGACGGTTTTTTGTTATGAAGGTGATTGGATGGGGATTTTGCCATGCTTCTTCTGTTGGAGCGTGAGGCAGCATGCTGATCACTTCCGGAGGAAGTTCACTCCTTGGGGTTATTTCAGTGGTTTTATGAAAAACAAAGTCATCCATAGCTTTTCTATACTATGCGGGGGTTGAATATGTCAATTTTATCTAATGAAGCAATGAATTTTTTAAAGATACTCCATAGCAAGCATAATCCTACTCGAATAGAGCTTCTAGAAGCTCGCGCAAAGAGGCAAAAGATACTCGATGTCAAAGATCCAGACTTTCTTGAAGAGACACGAAAAATCCGCGAAGATACCACATGGAAGGTTGCAGAGGCTCCTAAAGATCTTCAAAAGCGCTATGTGGAGATAACGGGTCCTGTAGAAAAAAAGATGATGATTAATGCCTTAAATTCCGGCGCTGACACCTTCATGGCAGATTTTGAGGATGCTCTTTCCCCTACGTGGGAAAATATCATCCAAGGACAGGAAAATCTACAAGATGCTATCGATGGCACGCTCTCATTTACATCTCCTGAGGGTAAAGCCTATCACTTGAATGAAAAGCGGGCAACCCTTCTTGTGCGCCCGCGCGGCTGGCATCTTGAAGAAAAGCATCTCAATATGTCTGCCTCTTTAGTAGATTTTGGACTCTATTTTTTTCATAACGTGCAAAAACTTCTCAAAAAGGGAACAGGCCCCTATTTTTATCTTCCGAAGTTAGAAAGCCATCTAGAAGCGAGGCTTTGGCGAGATGTGTTTATTACGGCAGAAGATGCATTTGACCTTCCAAGAGGGACGATTCGCTGCACAGTTTTGATAGAAACAATCCTTGCAGCATTTGAGATGGAAGAGATTCTTTTTGAGCTTAAAGAGTATGCCGTTGGCCTCAATGCCGGGCGCTGGGACTATATTTTTAGCAGTATTAAAAAGTTTCAAAGCAGAAGTGAACTTCTCTTTCCTGACCGCTCTGAAATAACGATGACAGTTCCATTTATGCGTGCATATACCGAACTTCTTGTAAAAACATGCCATAGACGAGGTGTGCATGCTATGGGAGGGATGGCGGCCTTTGTACCAAGTAGAAAGGATCCTGAGGTAAATAAAAAAGCCTTTGCAAAAGTACAAGAGGATAAGCTGAGAGAGGCAAAAGATGGCTTTGATGGCACATGGGTTGCCCATCCTGATCTTGTGCCTATTGCAATGGAGGTTTTTAATGCAGCGCTTTGCGGAAAAGAAAATCAAAAAGATCGCCTGCGAGAAGATGTCCATGTTACAAAGGAAAAGCTGATTGATTTTACTGTGCCAGGTGGAAAAATAACAGAGCAGGGCGTTCGGCAAAATATCATAGTTGCCCTTAAATACCTTGAATCCTGGCTTCAAGGGGTAGGAGCTGTCGCTCTTTTTAGTCTTATGGAGGATGCAGCAACGGCTGAAATTGCAAGGGCTGAACTCTGGCAGTGGATCCACCATAAAGAGGCAAAGCTTACTGATGGTCGCGCTATTACTTCTGCCCTCTATCGAACATTTGCTGATGAAGAAGTTGCAAAATGCGGGCAAACAGATGCCCTTTCCTTGGCAAAAAAACTTCTCGATGAGCTTGTCATAAATAACGAGTTCAAAGAGTTTCTCACGCTAGATGCGTATATGCATCTAGCATGATACTGCATTAGATCATCGAGTAGAAGGTCGCAAGTTCGAGCGCATCTTTTAATAACTTATGCAGCTCTTTTTCTGAAGTGATGGTCCTGAAGGGAAGTTCTATGCTGTTTGAACAGGTGTGAAAATGGGGGAGGTCATCATCAGATTGTTCAACGCTAATGGTTTTATTTCCTATAGCTCGTGCAGCAGATGATGCATAGAGAAAGTCCTTAAGCTGATCTTTTGAGCAGTTTTCAAGGAAGCTTTTGACCCAGTCACGATACTTTTGTGCGATCTCAGGTTTAAATTGCAACTTGCTGAGGACAAGTGTTCCGGAGAGTTTTCCCTGCAGCTTGTCTGAAAGCTCTTCTGCAGTGAGCTCTCTTAGTACGTCTTTAGGAAAAAGTGAGCTCATCATGCCTTGTTTTATTGCTATGCAGGGTATAAGCTCTCTTCGCATCGCTTCGAGAACTCCCTCTGACCGTCCCTCTTTCCTCATTGCGTCAATTTTTCTCTTATCCTGATCGTGTTCTGAATTCATTTGGGCAAATAGTTCAAAAAGCTCAGTAAAACCATCTTCATGCGCAACCATCATATCAAATGAAAGTGCAAGGTGCTCTTCTTTAAGAAGCTTTAGAGCCGTAAAGAGGCTGCGATCAAATTCCTGACCTATTATGTATTCTTCTCTCGCATTGAGGCAAAACATAAAGAACTGGCCAAGATTTTGGTAGGTCTCTTCTTCTTCAAGAGTAAGGCTTTCTGCATTTGGTCTAAAGAGACCTGTGCTATCACATCGAGCCATACCTAGTGCTGTACAGACGCCTCTCGGAACAAGTGTTACAAGTTCTTTGGCAAGCCCTCCGCCATCGATCGCCGGCTCTCCGAGAATATGGACGCGAAGCCTCTGTTTTACCTCCCTTTTTAGGAGATCAACAACTGTAGCGAGTAGCTGAATTGGATTCTTTTCAAAATCCTCTCGCCCAACCTGAAGTTCATATTGACTGATGTGAGGATTATGAGGATGGCCAAATTGATCGTTTTGCGGAATAAGTAAACCTAAGAGAGGTCCTAAGGCAATAAGTAATCCTGGAGTGTTTTGCCTGTCTATTCCTCTAAAGAGTAGCGCGAGCGCAAGGTGGAGATGGTTTCGCTCTGGAAGGGGCCGTCTTGCTAATTGTTGAATGATGTGAAAAACGACGCAGCCGCTTGTTGTACCTTGAAGCAGTCCATGAATCCTTCTTAGTATATCGGCTCTATCGTGTGGTGAAAGAGCAATGAGGAGCCTGACAACTTCTATAAAATGATGTCCATCCTGGCACATTTGGGTAAGGGCTGAAATTGTGCTATATTGCTCAAAATGTTGGTGAAGCATGAGTTCTCTAAGGACATCTTCTACGAGCGTACTATTTTGTCTCTCGAGGCGAGGAATGATCGCTGCCGCACACTGTACGAGTGCAACTTTTTTATTTGATTCTGCTAAAACAGCCTGAATCCCTCTCCAGTTTTCGCACGGGACGTTACATAATAGTGTGTGAAGGTCTGTAACATAGGTTGCCATCGCTTGCTCAGAAACAGCTCCTAGAAAGCCATGAAAAAGCTCGCGATCAGGGCAGCCTTTAATCAGATAGACAATGTGAGCAAATGCGGCGTCCCTTTCATCAATGGGAGTCTTGGCAAGCGTCTGAATAAGCTGAAGCCTTTTAAAATTAGTAGTAAGTTCATCTTGTACAGAAACTGCTTTTGTAAGCACGTCTTGGTCATCTCCAATTAGTTGCTTACAGATGTTTCTAAAATAGGAAGGATTGCCTCCTAGCTCTAGTTGAAAAAGCTCATGAAGCTGTTTCATTTGCCGTAGTTGA
This sequence comes from uncultured bacterium, assembly GCA_964512205.1. Taxonomy (GTDB): domain Bacteria; phylum Chlamydiota; class Chlamydiia; order Chlamydiales; family FEN-1388; genus SZAS-7. Next base: position 101,409 of record CAZEGK010000002.1, read on the forward strand.
CAAAGGCTTTGAAGGGCAACTTCTTTGACTTTTGGATCATGTGTTTCGCAAAATTCTCTACTTTTTTCCTCAGCTGTAGAGAGGGCCTGTTCAAAATGTCTTCTTTCTCGTGTAGTAAGTGATTGAAAAAGATCGCGATATTGATTATCTGGCATGCGTCGTAGTTCATCAGCCGCTGCCGGGAGGTAGTTGTATGTTACTAATCGGTTACAAATATCACGAAATGGACTTACCATAATAAAAACTCCATAATAAGGCGGAGATTATAATTTGAAAATTATATTAAATCAATTAGATTTTTGGAACGAGATAGCCGCTTTCTAACTGGTAGCGAATATCACAGCGGTTTGCAAGATCAAGACTATGAGTTACGACGAGTAGCGATTTATTCTGATCAGTAACCCAGCTAAAAAGAAGATTTTGGATCTCTTGGGCAGTTTGGTGATCAAGATTGCCTGTAGGCTCATCAGCGAGGATAATATCGGGATTTGTGATAAAGGCTCTACCGATTGCCAGGCGCTGCTTTTCACCGCCTGAGAGCTTAAGTGCCGGCAGATTCTTTCTCTCATATAACCCAAGTTTATGTAAGAGAAGAAGGGCGTTTTCATAGTTTTCAGAGTCTTTATCAATCTTTTGCCTTGCGATGTAGAGCGGCATTAAAATATTATCTAATACACTTATGTCGTCAAGAAGATGAAAAGCCTGAAAGACAAAGCCGATATGGCGGTTTCTGAGGACGTTTTTATTTTGCGAAAGAACAGGGCTGCCCAAAAGTTCTATAGTTCCGCTCGTAGGCTCATCGAGGGTTCCAAGGATATGGAGCAGGGTAGTCTTTCCTTCGCCAGATTTTCCAAGTATTGCAACTGTATTGCCTGGTAAAACATCGAGGTGTATTTCCTGCAAAAGATCAAGCGGGCATGGATCAGTAAAGCTTTTGGAGATGTTTTTTGCAGAAAGCACAGGCTTATTCATTGCGCAAGGCCTCCGATGTGTTGATGCGGCTTGCTTTGATGGCCGGAATAATTCCTGCGAGACAGGAACTAACAGCTGCAATCGCAATAACAAAGAGGAGAGAGGTTATGCTCACCTCGTTTGGAAGGCTATTTGCATAAAATTGGGCGCTGAGTACTTCAAAGCCTTGCAACTTTCCTATGAAGGCTAAAATTAAAGAGAGATTCTTTAGGGTAAGCACTGCAAGGCATGCTCCTACAATACTTCCAATCGTACCGAGAAGAAACCCGCAAAGTCCAAAGATAAAGCCGATGCTTGTTTTAGAGGCGCCAAGAGCTCTCATGGTAGCGATTTCACGTCTTTTATCGTGGACGAGGATAATGAGCATGGAGATGATGTTGGAGCAGGCGACAAAGGTGATTATAATCGATATCAATGAAAAGAGGTTTTTGTCTGCCCTCATCTGCTGAAAGATCTCTTTAGTAAACTCATACTCACTATAAGTCTCTACATTCCAGTAGCGGGCTAAACCCTTTTTTTCAAGAGCCTCTATGATTTTATCTTTTATACTATCTGCCTCATCAAGGTTTGCAAAATCTACCCCAATACCGGTAGGAAGATTTGTTTCTGCCCCTAAACTTGCAGAGAGTATTTCGCTTATAAGCTGCGACGAAACGATTGCCACTCTTCCGCCAACGGGCAAAATACCTGGATCATAAAAGCCTTGGCAGGTGAGCTTTGTACGAAGGTCCTGACTTGCACTTGCCCCAAAGCCTTTATATTGCAGAAACGCTATATCTCCAACCTGGACTCCTGCATCATGAAAACTTTTGGGCAGTATGATGTTTTTGTTATTTGTCAATTTAACATTAAGGCGGACGCTTACATCTTCAGGACTCATTACAAAGGTTGTCGTTTTTAGCTCTTGCTCTGTCATCTCATCTCTTACCATATGAATGGTAAGGCTAGCTTGTGCGGTCTCAAAGATGTGGCTTTTTATCCCGGAGATGCTGCTTAGCGCCTGCATAGTAGCCTGAACAATATCTAGCGACTCTTTTTTAGGGAAATTTTTTGGAAGAGAGGGATCAAATTCCGCATCATATGGGTCGATGGGCTCTGCCTTAAGCTTTTCTTTTAGCGTTTTATAGCTGTAGTTAGATTTATCGGCGAAGGCATCAATCTGGTAGTAGTAGCTCTTGTAGTACTCTTTAGATGGAGTGAGCCGCAAGGGAGATGTGAGGGCGATCATTTTTTCTGTCCAGCTTTTGACGATGCCATCCTGGGCAGAAAAAAAGACGATGCTAAGCCATACGACAATAGCTATTACAAAGACTGAAATAAGGCTGATGATGGATACAGAAAGCTGTCGCACGCGAGGAATAAGGTATTTTCGTGCGACAGTAAACTCGAACATGAAAACTATTTTGTTTCTTTAAACTCTACGTGCTCGCGTACTGTAGGGTCAAATTTGCGAAGCGTAATGCGATCTGGAGTTTTTGTTTTGTTTTTAGTTGTATAGTAGAAAAAGTCGCTCTTTGAGCTTTTGAGCTTAATTTTTTCGCGCTTGCTTGCCATGTGAATATCTCCGTAAAAAATAGTGCCAACAGGATAGCAAAAGTTAGATTTTCAGTCAATTTCTATAATGGCTGTGCAGCATAGGAAAAGGTGATGCGCTTTTAGCAACGATGGTAAAAGTAATAAAAAATAAAACATCAGTATAATTTATTTTCTATTTTTTCCTTTGAAAATTAAAAAATAGAAAATAACGGACAGTGTCTTTAGATTTTGTTATCGAGGATATCTTGTCTAATCGCTGCCATCTTTTCTACCATAAAGTGGAGGTTGTGTATGGTGGCAAGCTGCAAGGCCACGAGCTCCTTTGCTTTAAAAAGGTGGTGGAGGTAGGCCCTTGTATAGTGCTGGCATGTGTAGCAGCTGCAGCTTTCGCTGATTGGGCCAAAATGAGCCTTATTGTCACTTCGTGTTAGGTTGAGCTGGCCATGGGCTGTCAGTGCCGATGCGTGGCGAGCAAGTTTTGTCGGATAGGAGCTATCGAAGGTATCTATTCCAAAGGGAACTGATGCCTCAAGTGAGGAAAGATCGCCAATTCCTAAAAGATGTCTTGGATAGGGATCGGGAAGGTGAGGCACTGTATTTGCGAGAAGCTCAATCAATTCAGCTTTTTCTTTTCCTAAACTTCCGCCAATTGAAAAGCCGTCAAATGCAAGATCTCTTAGGATTTCGCAGCTTTGTTTGCGAAGCTCCCAGTTAACGCCGCCATGGATTACAGCAAACATTGCCTGATTTTGCGGAGATGCTAAGTGGGTGTCTAGCGATCTTTTTTGCCAGCGGTGGGTGCGCTCAAAAGAGCGCTTTAACGCCTCTTCACTTATGTGATAGGGGGGGAGCTCGTCAAAGGGGATGATAATATCAGCGCCGAGCTCTTTTTGTGCCTCTACAGAGCTCTCAGGTGTAAGCATTACGCTTTTTCCATCAATATAGGAGCGAAAGAGCACTCCCTCTTCTGTAATCTTAAGGACGGAGTTTTGGTGCTTTTTTGTTCCCCGGCTTTTTAGCTCATTTGCAACAGATCCATAGGCTAAACTAAAAACCTGAAAGCCGCCAGAATCTGTGATGATAGGCATCTTTCGATTTATATAGCGATGGAGGCCTCCAGCCTCTTTTACAACGCGAGTACCAGGCTGAAGCATAAGGTGATAGGTGTTGCAAAACATAAGCTGCAATCCAATATCTGCTACCATCTTATTATCGAGTGCTTTTAGTGTGCCGTTTGTTCCAACAGCTACAAAGTTTGGAGTCTCAATAATGCCGTGGGGTGTGTGGATGCGGCCAGCCCTTGCCTTTGATTTTGTTGATGTGTGTAGGAGTTCAAATCTAAACGGTGACATAGGCTTGTTTTCTCAACGTAGGAAGGCTTAAAAGTAGACCAATTAAAAGTTTTATAATAAAGCTAATAAGGAAGACATCAAACAGCTCATGTACAACTCCCCAAAGACCGAGAATTGTAAAAAGCAGGGTATCTACAAATTGCGATGAGGTAAGGCTGATGATGTTTCGATAAAAGAGTGAGAGTTTTGCCGCTCGCTCTTTTAAAAAGCTGAAGAAATGTAGGTCAAAGGACTGCACACAGAAAAATGAAGTAACAGAGGCAATGACAAGTCGAGGGGTTGTAGAGAGTATTGTGTCATAGGCATCGCTTGCAAAATCAGCACTTGAAGGAATATAGCAGAGGTGAATGTAGGCCATAACTACAAAAAAGAGAAGCAATGTAAATGATGTTTTTACAGCCTGCTTTGCAGCCTCTTTCCCATAATATTCTTGTAGAAGGTTGAGTCCTAAGGCGCACGAAACTGCGTAGACATCACTTGCTGTAACAGTAAATCCAAATAATGTTATCTGTTTTAAGACAAAGAGGTTGGCAAGTATGGGTTGAACGGCTACCCAAGCAATAAGTCCCTCTTTTTTTAAGCTGCGAATAGGCAGCAAAAAAAGTACTGATAGTGCAAGATGTAGTAAAAAGATGAATTCGTTCATAATGCCGAACAACTATACACAATGTAAGAAAAAAATACAATGAACTTTGAACTGTTTGTACGTGATCTTATAGCATCTAACCTCAAGCGAGACTACCTTCTGGATGCACTTCAGCAGGGGCTTCTCCGAGACATTGTGGAGGACTGTTTTTTAGCTGAGGGATATACCCTTGAGGCAGATCAAAAAGCCTATATTATACTCTCCACGCTTTTTACTATGCTTGTGCCGGGCTTTACCTTCCCTGATGTACATGATAGTCGCTTTTTAACGGATCTTCTCTATCATATCTATTATTTAAACTTACCTCTTGACCATTTGCGATCAAAAGAGAGCCTCCTTTTTTATCTTGCAACCCATCATCTCTCATTATTTGACAAGATGGATGAGATGCAAAAAAGAAAGTGCCTTGTCTTTTGCATGAAAAACTTTGATGAGGGCGCCTATGCCATTTTGCAGCATGCAAAGGGGGCCTATCCTGTACTCGACCTTGTTTTTAAAAGCCTTGTGACGCCGGAGGAGGCGGCCTCGGTCCTTCTAGAGAACAAAGCAGTTGATTGGAGAGTAGCTTGCAAAAGCCTAGATCTTCCCTATAGTAGAGCTGAAATTGAACACTTTGTCTCCATCTTTGGACTTTATGGCCATCAAGTGCCAAAAGAGGCATGGGATGAGCTTAAAGAATATGACTTTCTTGGCGATAAGATGAGCGCTTTAAAGGATGTGTGCATAGCGCATCTAGAGGCTCTCTTAAATGACCGAAGTTGCTACGTCAATGGCCTTAGCCTCATTACCTATGCACTACCCACGGCAGGAAAAGAGCTGTCTCGCTATGCCTGGCTTCCTTCCATCACAGAAAGCATAGAAGGCTTTTGTAAAGAATTTGGCATCAAAAATGAAGTTCCGATCTACATCTTTGATCAGTCAAGTCCAGAACTTTTCGAAAAAAATAGCAGATTTATCGCAAAAGTCAATCCTCATGCAAGGCACCTTTCAACAGAGGATATGCTTTTTTTAGGAAGGGCTCTTCAAATAGAGGCGCTTTTTATAACAGACACTCAAGGCAGGTTTGGCTTTGGAGGGGCAAGAAATGCAATCTTTTTACTCACTCCGCTTATACGCTTCTATGACGGGCAAAAAATTGACTTTCGTACGCTTTCAAGCGAAAGGATACGAGCCGACTTTCACAATATTGTGCTCGAGGAGAAAGGTGCTCCATGCATCATCCATATGGGCGATGATGATGTACATGTTCCCTATGCTACAGTATTTTCGGATGCTCTTTTTGCCTGGCAGCATAAGGAGGAATACTTTTGCCGTTTTGGCTGGGTAAAGGGACGCAAAACTACGTGGACCGAAACCTCATTCAACCTTGAATATATCCTTGAACGCGTTCATGACATTTTGCTTCAGCATATCTTCCAGGATGAGCCTTTTCGCCATGGGATGGCCGGGCTTTTATCAAAGCCAAAGCTTTGTCTGAATGTGCCTTTTGGACAGGAAGAGGCCTATCTTCTTGCAATGCAGGAATACCTCTTTGATCTAAGACAGCCGATGCTTCATCTCTCAGGCTATCGCTTTCCTCATGAAAAAATACCTCAAAATCGCTTTGTAGGGCTTGCGGCATTTCTCAAAGCTCATTATAGCTATAGTATAGGCTCGATGCTTGTCTCTGACTTATTAGATCCGCTCAACTTTTATAATCGATGCAGCTTGCCTTGGAATATGCATGAAAAGCCTTTTAAATCGCTCCTCGATGCAATTGAATGCATTACAGATCCTGCCGGTATCGAAATGATGCAGAAAGCATTTACCAAAAACATAAAAAACTTAGAATCTGGTCTTCATAACTACCAAGCAAGAAAGTATGAAAAGTCAGATCTTGCACTTTTTCATATCAGCGTACTTGAAGAGCAAGATGTCGATAGCCTACTCAATAAATATAGCCGCTTTCCAAAGGAAATGAAGGAGCTAAAAGCACAATTTAGCATGCTTGCAGATGATGTAAAGTCTTTTAAAAAGGTGCTGAAAGGTGAAAAGGTAGAAGATAGGCTTCCAATAACGCATGCGCTCTTGCTGCTAATAGATGTAATTATGAGTGCCTCTTTTCAAAAAACACTTAAAAACCTGAATTTCAATTTCCAAAGGTAAAGGAGTAGCAAGAGATGCCGGCCGGCAAATTTATGGTAAGGGTGCGGCGTTTCATATCGCCTTTTAGGTTTATAAGGTCATATTTTCTTGATTCATCAATCAAGATAGATCCATGCTCATCCATATCTTTTGTGTAGCCATCTTTAGGAACTGGTTTGCCGTCTAGAAGAAGTGTTATTGGTTCTTGGCTTGTTCCAGAAAGCACCATAAATACCCGGTTTCCAAGAAAGTTAACAGAGATCGAGCAGTTTGATCCTGCGCTTGTTACATTTTCAGCAGAGACTCTAAAAAGACCCTGTAGTCCAACCTCATCATCTTTTAGTGGAGTTTTCAAGCTATAGGCATGAACAGAGTGCGGTTGCAAAGTGCTCTCTTCGGCATAATTAGTTGCCCTAGCGGATCCGAGATAGATCTCTCCTGTCGTTGGCAGTCTCTTTAACTCACTTTCACTTTGCTCTAGAGGTTCAAGGCCAAGCTCTTTTCGAATTTTATTTTCTAATTCTAAATATTTACCCTCACCAATGTGTGTATAGCGAATAATTCCTTCCTTATCAACAACATAGCTCGTTGGCCAGTATTTATTGTCATAGGCACGCCATGTCTTATAGTCATTATCCATTGCAACGGGATAGGTAATGCCAAAGCGACTGATGGCCTTTTTTACATTATCACGCTCATGTTCAAAAGAAAATTCCGGAGTATGAATGCCAATTACTGTTAATCCCTGACTACCATATTCATTATGTAGGCGTTCAATGTGCGGAATGGTTCGTATACAGTTGATGCAGCTATAGTCCCAAAAGTCTATAAGCACTACTTTGCCGCGTAGAGAATGGAGTGTAATGGGCTTTGCATCTATCCAGTCAGTTATGCCTACAAATTCTGGTGCTTTAGTCTCTGCATGACAAAATAAACTATATGTAATTGCAAGTGCACAAAGTAGAGAGCGCATAAAGACTCCTTTTAATGGTAGATATCAAAAAGTTATATTTACAACAGCCTTTTTTGCATTTTATTTCAGAAGATTGTTATGCTATATGCCATGAAAAAGAAATATCTCTCTGAACTCTACATTTATCCTGTTAAATCATGTAAGGGGATGTCGCTTCGAAGTGTACAGGTTGGCGCAAAGGGCCCTTTAATGGATCGACGCTGGATGTTTGTTGATAAGACTGGCCGTTTTCTTTCACAGCGATCTATTGCTAAACTTGCTATGATTCATGTACAGCTTGATGATCACTTTCTTTTTCTTTCTGCACCCTCTACAGTACCTTTGATGATTCCCTATGGTGCAGTTGGCTCTCCATGTGAAGTTGAAGTTTGGGACGATCGCCTGCTTGCCCATGACATGGGGGAAAAAGCAAGTCTTTGGGCCACAAATTTTCTAGGGCAAGAAGCGCGCCTTGTCTTTCTGCCTGATGGCTCTCATAGATTTGTAGGGGCAAGTTATGGAAAAGAGGCAGAGGCCGGCTTTGCAGATAGGCTTCCTTTTGTTTTGCTCTCAGATGCATCTCTTGCTGATTTAAATAAACGCGTTGGCATGACACTCCGGATGAATCGCTTTCGTCCAAACCTCGTCATAGGAAATGCTGAACCCTACGAAGAAGATACCTGGAAGCGTATTCGCATTGGAGATATCATATTTCATTTTGTTAAACCATGTGCACGCTCTATTGTGACAACGATCAATCAAGAGCGAGCAGAAGCTGGAGATGAGCCTCTTACAACGCTTGCAACCTTTCGTAAAGAAGACGACAACATACTCTTTGGCCAAAGCCTTATCCATGAAGGATCTGGACTTTTAGAAGTTGGACAAGAAGTAGAAATCCTCGAGTAAAGCTACCCAAAAATTTTATGCTGAGACACTGAGAGAAAGATAGAATCTCAGATAGAGAACCTTTTTGTTTTAAAAGAAAAAGAAAAATCTTCTACACAAAAATTCCCAATATGCCTATCTACCAGAAAAAATAGCAAACGATTTTTTCTTGGGGACCTAATACATGGGAAAGGTAAGCAGGGTACATCATTCACGCCATCATCACTCACATCATAAAAATGTAAAAAAGAGTGCATCGCGCGTTGTGAAAGGCCAAGAGATATCAGTAGAGCGCTCCGCTTTTGATAGTAAGGTGTCAAGAGCTGCCCAGCTCATTATACGTTCTCGAGAATGGGCATCTGCCGGTCATGTAAAGCATATCATCAAAAAGTATGGCGAAGATAAGCTCGAGCGCATGCTCATGGCTTGTGAAAATATCATGAAGCTAGGTGATGATATTGGCCTTACAAAAGGTGAGCTCTTCAAGATTGCAAAGTACATCGAAGTAAAGCTGAAGTATAAAACAAAAAAGGGTAAAGCCTATCTTCGAGGAGATAAGACAGGCCTTGCTCGTACCATTGAATTTAAGTCAAAGCGTGCCTTTATCCACCTCAATCAGCAACTTGGCGAAGGCTGCCACAAAAAAGTTACACGCTCCATTATGTATGCGGCACATAGTCCTGAGATTGTCGCAAATTGCTCCGGGGACAAGACAGTAAAATTTGAAGGGAAGATTCTTACGCAGCTGCATGGTGCAGAGGGTATTGCAAAGACTTATGCTGTAACAAACCACAAATCAAAGCATGGGAAAAAAGTCTACTCTATCATCACAAAGCTTTATAACGCTCATACACTGAGAAGTTATGAATATGATAGAAACAAGCTAGAGCCGCACGAAGAAGTATATGTAGCCTGCGATCTTATGAAGGGACTTGAGAGCATGCATGCCCAAAAGCTTGCTCACAGAGACCTTCACAGCGGAAACTTTATGGTTCATAAAGAAGTCGTTGATGGTAAACCTAAAGTGTCGAGTGTTCTTATTGACTTTGGACAGGTAGTTTCTTTCCATAAAGCTAAAAAATTGGCTCCACGCGTAGAGGTTTCTCGACATCTTGTTACGCCAGAATCTCTTATTAAAGGCAAGCATCGTCCAGACATCCGCAAGATTGAAGCCTTTGCAGTAGGCTTTTGCCTCTATCACCTCTTCTTCGGCCAGGCGCCTGAGTGGAGCGAAAAGATGCGTTCGAAAAATGTCAAAAAGATGAGCCGCAAGAAAAAAGCGCGCCTTAGCCACGAGCTTGCAAATGACATCAGGGAAGCCCTTGATAAGCGCCGGCGCGATCTTGATGGCCATGACAATAAGAATAAGGGCCTTGGACTTGCTATTTTAGGCCTTCTTGACCCAGATCCTAAAACGCGCTATGCTCCCCATACAGCTCGTAAGTTGCTTGAAGAGCTCATTAGAAATATGGAAAAATAGTCCCCTTTGAGATAGTATCGTAGCAAAAAGTCTAAAGATTGCTATGAAACCGATTCTATTTTTTCTTTTATGCATTGCTTCAGCACTTCACTGTGAAGAGCGTGAGCTTAATCCATATGGCTCTGTCTTTTATTCTGTCAGAGCAGAAGATACCTATGTAGAAAATGTAGGGGCAGTTACAACATATCAATTTATCGCTCGAAAGTTTTTTCCTAATACAAGCTATATCCTAGCCACTAGGACCTTGAATGGCGAAATTACCCCCGTGATGAGGCTTGAAGTTGACGATGAAGGGCAGCTTGGCAGACAAATTGACGCAGGCACCCTTATGCTCGATAATGAACGCATTTTGATGTTTGATTTTTGCAAGGGTGAGCCTATTGAGTACTGGATTACATCTTTAGATGGAAAGGTGAAGATGTGTACCTCTTTTGTGCCCTATCCGATTACTACACAGGCAAGAGATGGAGCATCTGTCTCTATTCGCCGCCTTACTCCAGATGCACGGCTTGTCCTCGTAGAGGGGTATGACTTTGATCCTGACGAAAAGGTCTATGTTTCCACACAGTCAAGCGGATCAGAGACAAAGAACGTTCCATTTGTCTGTACAAATGGAAAACTTAGTATGATTATAGAGCCGGCAGGCGAGGGTAAAAGTGGAGGCACTGCCTATCTTAGTATCAGCAGAATGAAAGAGAGGCTTGTCTTAGAGTTTGACTGGGGCTGCGAAGCTACAAATCCCAAAAAGAGAATGGCAAACACCCAGCGCATTAAACAAGATGCGCTCCTTAACCTTCCAACAGAGCTGCGTTAAGAAGATTGACAAACTGCAGCTCCTTCAGTATCGTGCGATAAAAGAGAAGGTGCGATATTGTGGCGCTAGCCAAAGAAGTAATTGTCATTACAGGTTGCTCAGGCAAAATTGGTCGAAGGGCGCTTCAGAAATTTGCAGATCCGCGTTTTAGTGTGTTTGGCCTCGATCTTGTGCCTCCACAAACAGCTCCTGCAAACTTTACATACATCCCTTGCGACATATCAAATCAGAGTGAAGTGCAGGCAGCATTTAGCAAGATGCCGCATGCAATCGCTTCTCTCATACATCTTGCATCCTACTGTAACTATGGAGCAGGTAACTGGCAGCTTTATGAAAATATCAATGTACATGGCACTGAAAACCTGCTAGATGCTGCGCGTAGAGCAGATGTGCAGCAATTTATCTATGGAAGCTCCATTTTAGTTTACAGGCCTTGTGAAATAGGGCAGCGTATTAAAGAGCACTGGCCTCTAGAGCCTTCGTGGGAGTATCCACGCTCTTTAGCCCTTGCAGAAGAGGCTATAAGAAAAGGACGCGGCAATATCTCTACAGTTTTCTTTCGGATAGGTATAGGCTATGATGAGTTTTGTCATTCGTATATGCTTGCAAAGGAGATCCAGAAACTCTATGAGCAGCGTACAAGCGCTATATTTTTTCCGGGAAATCCACTGCATGCATGCTCCTACGTTCATTTTGACGACGTAGCAGATGCCTTATGGCCGACAGTTCAAAGGAGGGCCACTTTGCCCAAAGAGATGCAGGTGATCATTACAGAGACAGATCGCATATCTTATGGTGAAATTGAAGAGTTAATAGGCCGCCTCTTAGATGGCGTTGAGGTAAAGCCGTGGGCGATCCCCAAATGGCTCCATAAAATTGGTATAAAAGTCTTTGAGACTGATACCACCGAGTGGATGATAGATAACATCGATGTAAATTATTCATGTGATACAGGATTTAGTCAGGAACGGCTTGGCTGGGTGCCAAGGCATACATTTCGGCAAACGTTGCCAAAGATGATTGCTCTTCTCAAAGAAAACCCTCGAAATTGGTATAGAGTAAATGGCCTCATCTATCCAGAAAAAAAGAATTGAGCTTCAGGATAAAAAGCTTTTAGATCCGCTATTGAGATCATGTGCACTTCAGCTTTCTGAATATAGCTTTGCAAACCTCTACCTCTTTCGCAACGTACATGACTACCAGCTTGTTTTAGATCGCTATCCCTATATTGAGGGGATTGGCTACGACAAAACGAGGTTTATTATGCCCACATCGAAAGAGTGCTTTCACTATCTTCTTGAAAAGGGCATAGGACCTCTTTTTCCTATTCCTGAGGAGTGGGCCAAAGACTTTGAAGGCAAGGTGCATAACCCATCAGATAGTGACTACATCTACAAAACAGAGCTTCTTGCAACCTATCAAGGGCGCCATCTAAGCAAAAAAAGAAACCTCGTAAAGCAGTTTAAGGAGCTCTATAGCTGTGAAGTGCGTGCGCTTTGTCCTGATGATGAGCAAGATGTAGAGATAATCCTTGCTGCTTGGAGGGCCCATGTCCTTGAGGATTTTGACCTTGAGCCATCGAAAGAGGCGGTAGTTCTCATGAAGGAACTAGCTCTCGAAGGTAAAATCTACTATATAGAGGGAAAGCCGGCAGGTTTTATGATGGGTGAGGAGCTTATTCATGAGCTTTTTGTTCTTCATTTTGCAAAGGCAGATATTTCCTATAAGGGAATCTATCAATTTATGTATCAAAACTTTGCAGAGGGGCTTCTTCAAAGGTATCCATGTATTAACATGGAACAGGATATGGGGATAGAGAGCCTTCGCCAGGCAAAGCATTCCTATGAGCCCGCTATGCTTGCACCAAAATATATGCTATTAAAAAATTAACTCTACGGTTATAGAGGTAAACTATAACGGAGTTGTATATGAACGGGTCACTTGGGGGTATTGGCAATCAGCCAATTGATCCTCAACTCGATGTCGAACAGGCTGCAAAAAAGCGAAAAAGCGTCCATGTGCCGCATAGCGACACAAAATCGCTTGATGAGACTGGATCGAGGGTGTCATCAATTGCTGTACAAAGCGTAAAGCAAGCAGCATCGCTTAAGAGCGTAGCTAAAGTTCGATATGATGAAGCTGGAGCTAAGCTTGAAACCGGCGATGTCGTTTTAAGCTACTATCCTAAAGGATCCCGAGATGCAATTGCCACGGGAATTAGCGCTGCTCAGTATGCAAAGGGGGACAGTGAATCTCATGACTTTGTCCATGTTGCACTCTATGTGGGAGATGGCCAGCTTTCAGAAGCGGTATCAGATGGTGTTCGCCTCAATGACTTTTCAGGAGATCGCTTTCGGTTAGATCCCGGTATGAAGCATAGCTTTTTAGTGGTGCGTCCCAAAAATAGCGATCTTGCACAAGAAGCTGCGAGAATTGCAAAAGAGCTCTCTGCAAAAGCGCCTGAGCAAAAATCTGCCCATGAATATAGTATTCTAAAAGCACTTGGTGCTTCTATTTCAGATGGAAAACTTACAGTAGATGGTGTGAAGCGCTACCTAAAAGGTGCAGCCTATGCAAGTAATGGTATACAGCCCGTTGATGCAAATGGAATACGTGAATTTTTCTGCTCATACTTCATCGGATGGGCCTTCCAGGCCGGAGAATCAAAGGATATACTTGCAAAGGTAAATGTTCGTCTTCCACCTGGAGAGCAAATAGTTTTTCCCGACATCCCCAAAGATATGCCCCATGAAGAACAGGGTAGGGTTTTAGAGAAATGGGCGACTGAGGTAGCAAAAAAGCACTTTAAGGTGTTAGATGATGCTATTCAGCTTCGCTTTGATCCTAAAAAAACGACACCAGATGCACTCTACCGCTTTGCAAAAAGTAATCCGGATCTCTTTAGTTTTGAGATGATGATTGTCGCGCCGCCAGAGCAGAGGACAATAAATCTTGTAGGGGATGTAGCCGTAAAGGCGCTTCATATGGAACACCTTGCCCAAGGTAAAGATAAACGGATTTGGCAGGTGAGTAAACAAGCCCTTCTGCAGATGGCACCTGATGTGCGTGCAAAATGGGAAGGATCTGTACTTATTGAGCCGCTTGCCTTATCTCGAGCAAAGACTGTAAAGGAAGAATTTGCCCTGATGCAGGGGATTAGGAAGGAGCTTTCTATTCCCGATGGTTTTGAGACAAACCTAGCCCTTGATTTTGAGGCAGTAACTACTCCTGATGGTAAGGTGTATCATGTGATGCCGAAGGCAGTTTCTGATGGAGAAAAGGCTATAAGCGATCCTAAAAGAGCCTATTCTTTTGAGCAGGGAGTATCCTATTGTCGTCAATTTATCAACGGCATGACAAACTTGCATAGCACAGACCGCGTCCATGGTGATCTAAAACCTGAAAATCTCTTACTGTATGAAAATGATCGCTTAGCTGTTGCTGACTTTGGCAAAAGCAAAAAAGTTCCTACAAAAAGCGAGTATTCTGGCAATACGCGCTTTGGCCCGCCAGAAGGTAAGCTAAGTAAGGCAGGTGATGTATATGGAGCAGGGCTTGTCATGCTGCGCATGCTCGAAGAAGTTGTTCTTCGAATTGAGCCGACACTTGAGGGTAGATCTACTCTTTTGACTCTTGAGGACAAAAAAAATGTAGCCCCACATAGTTCAAGGAGGGGAATTGAAAGGCATGTTCTTGAAAACCCCCGCTTTACACGTACATTTGAAACGAAGGATCAGGGGCTTTTAGGGGGAAAGGGACAAGACCTAGCTGCTCGTGCATTTACTGTAAAAGGAGCTATCGAACCTGAGGCACTTCAAGATGAAGAGCAATATTTGAATATATACATCGAACGGCTCGGAATGTTCCTGCAAAAAAATGGTCTTGTTACGGAAGAGCAAAAAAATCGTCTTGAATGGCTTTTGATGGATATGGTTCAGGTTAATGAAACGCGTAGACCCTCTATGAAGGCTGTTCAAGAGCGCTTCAACGCTATTTTTGCAGAACATAACGATACTGATACGGATAGCTCTCTTTCAATAAGCTCATTTATATCAAGCGAGCTTTCTCCTTCAGAAGTTCATTTGCAGCCAGTCTTTGTCAATACTGAAAAGATCGAACATTTTGGTAAAGGAAAGGTAAATGCTGTCCAAAAGGTAGTAACGAGTCATATAGACCCAAAATCCGGAGATGAAATTTTCACCTCAAAAATTTTTAAACCAAACCAATCATCAAAAACAAGCGTAAAAGAACGTATATGGGGGTCTGCCACGCTCTCTGGGATACCTGTGGATAAAGAGGCAAATCTTCCGGCTCGTGCTGTAGCCAGTTCTCAAGTTGATAAACTGCTTTTTCCTGATAGTCCAGTCTCTGTTGAAACCCGTTTTGCAGTCGTAAACGGGAAAAATGGTATTTTGATGGAGGTAGCAAGAGGTTTTAGTCCTGTAGAGCTTAAGACTAAAAAAATTGAAATCACAGATGAACAAAGAAAAGAGCTGCTTCTTCTCACTAATGGAAAAGAAAATCTTAAAGCTTTTGCAGGTTTTTTGAAGGTAGATAAAGTAACAAAGGAGGGGACAAAGCTCTTTGCACAGAATTCATATGAAAGCTTTGATCCACAAAATCTTACCACACTTGAAGGACTGCAGAAGCTTCAGGTGCTTGACTGGATATGCGGCCAGGTAGATCGCCATCCTGGAAACTACTTTATTGATGGAAAAGGCAAGGTGACAGGGATTGACCAGGATGCATCCTTTGGAGTGAACGCAGCACCTCGCGGGGTAGATGTGCGAAAACAACCAACCTATCGGGGTATGCCCAATATGGGCTCATTAATGCTTAATATGCCGACCGTTATGATAGAATCGGTAGCAAATAGCGTACTTGCCCTTTCTCCTGAGAGCCTAAAAGACGTGCTTCAAGGATTACTCACACCTCAAGAGGTGATGGCGGCAGTAGATCGTCTCGCTCAGCTTAAAGAGCACATTGAGAATCCAAAAGCCTGTACGATCGTGAAGGATGCGCAAGCGTTATACAATATAGAATCTAATATGCGAAAGTATCCTCTAGCACAAAGACTGATTAATCCTGATAATAGCTACTGGGCAAGAGAGACGTATAAATTTGATCGTAGCCAAACAAATTGGAATTACCTAAGATATCCTCAATAAAGGTGAAGTATGGATCCATGTAGAGCTTTTTTTGATCACATGCATGTTGATATGCCGGCTCTTCCGGAAGGGCAGGATGCTCGTCTAAAAGTCTTAGAAAAAGATGCACTTTTTGGTACAAGAGATTCTGATACAAAAATCTATGAAATTGATGCTTTTGTTAGAGAGTTTATAGAAAAATCGCCCAAAGAGTATGTTCTTATCGGTACAGATAAAGAACATCTTCATTACTACGTTGTGACAGAGCATGTAGCGATATTTATGCAGCTTGATACCAAAAGAAGTGCTGACGCTCTAAGTGGAGAACTTGCAACACTTGAGTACTTTCTTTCTGCAGAGCCGCGGACGAATGAAAGACTTGTTGTTATTCGTACCGATCGAAAAATAGATCAATGGGCCTGGATACCAAAAAATTTCAAAGATATTATCTGGCACGAAAAGACAGGAAAAAATGAAATCCTGATGGAAGCTCTTTTAGAACTTAAGAAGAAATGAAAGACATTATTGTAATCGGTGGTGGTGCTGCTGGTTTTTTTGCCGCTATTCGGGCAAGAGAGCTTGGTAAAAGTGTGGCCATTTTAGAAAAAAGTAGAAAAGTACTTTCCAAGGTGAGGATTTCGGGCGGCGGCCGCTGCAATGTCACACACTCTTGTTTTGATCCAAAGGAGCTTGTCGGTAACTATCCGAGAGGAAAAGAGGCTTTGCTTGGTCCTTTTACTCGGTTTCAGCCGAGAGATACCATAGAGTGGTTTCGTCAAAGAGGCATAGAGCTAAAAACAGAAGCCGACGGCAGGATGTTTCCTATCACCGATAGCTCAGAGACAATCATAAACTGTCTAGAAGGCGAGTGCAGAAGGCTTGGAGTCGATATCCTCTTAGAGAAGGATGTTGAAAAAATAGAGCCTGGATTTACTCTACATCTCATAAATCAGCCTCCAATGAAGACTAAGAAGGTTATTGTCGCATCGGGCTCAAATAGAAAAGTATATCAGATGCTTGAGGAGCTTGGTCATACGATCATCCCTCCCGTTCCATCGCTTTTTACCTTCAATATCAAAAATTTTGGCCTTCAAGAGCTTGCTGGACTGAGTGTTTCAAAGGGGGCAGTTTCTGTTCTTGGAATTAAGCAGACAGGCCCTCTTCTAATTACACATTGGGGCTTTAGCGGACCATGCGTCTTAAAAGCATCTGCTTGGGGAGCAAGGCTTTTTCATGATGCAGCCTATAAAGCGGAGCTTTTAATAGACTGGCAAAATGATCTTACTTTTGAGCAGAAGCAAAAACTGCTTATGCAGACAAAAGAAGAGCATGCAAAAAAGCAAATCGCAACCATTTGTCCATTTTCTATTCCCAATAGATTGTGGAGAGCCTTTTTGCAAGATCCTGAAAAGAGGTATGGAGAGCTTAGCAAGAAAGAACTTTTGCAGATTGTTGATAGACTCTCAAAGGATCGCTATGAGATTGAGGGCCAAAGCACAAACAAAGAAGAGTTTGTAACAGCAGGTGGAGTAAGCCTCAACGAGGTCAACTTTAAAACAATGGAAAGCAAAAAAGTGCATGGGCTATTTTTTGCAGGCGAAGTGCTTGACATAGACGGCGTTACAGGCGGCTTTAACTTTCAAAACGCCTGGACGACAGGCTTCATTGCAGGATCCTCTGCAATATAATATTGCCAAACCGAAACGGGCCGGCTCCTTTCACTAATACCTTAGCGACTTATAGAATATGTCTAATCTTCCATAAAGGTTGCTATTTATTGCAGAGTAGTGTATAATATTTATTTTATTTGATAATCCTGGTTTGGAGTTTTTATGTCACTAGTTAATCCAAGATTTGCTTGTGTTGGGATACCAAATGTCAGAGAGTCTATACAACCTAGCCAAGCCTGGCAGCCTGCTCCCTCTTGTGGTAATAAGCATGATTCTCTAATCCGAGTTCAAAAAGTATTAGCGAACGAGCCAAATCTGGCAGTTCCTCCATTTTTTGGGTTTTCTGAAGACCAAATTCAGCCGCTTTATAGTACACAAACTCATGCTTTGTGGCAGCAGGCTGCAGCAATTGGGAAGGAGGGATTATTTACTAAAGAGATTCAGGCACTTCTTAACGACTTACAACAGCAGGTTTTTAAGGATGTTTCTACAGGATATTTACCACTTACAGATGCCCAGAAGGCTTTTTTAACAGCTCATGAGGGGGAGAGGCTTATTGTTCGAAGCTCTTCTGATGAGGATGCAACGTGTCCAAATGCCGGCGGAAATACTAGTGTGGAGTCTGTGGCGGCAGAAGAGAGCGCTATAAAACAGGCGCTAGCTCATGTTTTGGCCTCTTACTTTAGTTTCCAATCTCTTAAAAATCGTTCTAGTTTTGAAGATCCTTTTGCAAGAATGCCCAAATCTTCTGTTCTGGTGATGGTACAGATTGTTGAAAAAAACGAGAATGAACCTGTTTCAAGTGGCGTAATGATGACTCACAAGCCCCTATGGATGCCGCGTCAAGAAGCGGTAATGCGTCATATTGCAGCTTCTTGGGGGTTTGGAGGGGGCGTGGTGTCAGGTAAAATTCCTTCTGACGAATGGCTACTAGTAGATGACGACTCTTACTGTACGATCCGCAATAAACCCTCAAGGCAGCGAGATGGCAAAGAAATTGGAAATCCTGAAGCACTTAGATCCGAGCAAGCTCTCTCTGCTCAGCAGCTACAAGAGCTAAAGCAAGCTGCAAAGCTTATAGAAAACGAGTTTCAACAGCCTATGGATGTTGAATTTGTGTGCAAGGCAAATATCTGCTATATAGTCCAGGCACGGCCAATTCAAGCTCCAGAACTCTCCTCTCCGACATTTTTAAATCCAGACACTCTCTCTAAGGGAACCCTCTCTTTTAGATGCAAAACAATCCTTTATGGAAAAAGTGAAGTGCTTACACTTACACACAATAATCTGCTTCTTGCAACCTCTCTTGAAGAGGCAGAAAAGAAGTTTGATGCAAAACTGCATAAGGCTGTGGTAGTGTATACAGCACCTCAAAGCGCAAGCACACATGCTGAGGTGAACTTTGATAGCAATAAACCGCCAATTCCCTGTTTGCTACTCCCTGAGGATGGATGGCGAACTCTCAAAGAGACGCTATCTAATGAGTGGGAAACTCCTGTCAATGTCTGTCCCCAAACAGGGCTTATAGTTATTCAAAATCGCGAGCAAGCAGTGGAAAAAGGGCTCTTTTTGCACCCGGCGAGCCTTTCCATAAGCCTTCCTGAAGAACGAGAAAAGGGCCTTCAAGCCCCATCGCAAGATCTGAGCCTCGAGAAAATCGAAAAGCTGCTTTCGGCCACAGCTCAAGTACTTACCATTCGATTAGATGAAATAGAAGGAGGACTTGCTCAGCTTTTTAGGGAAATTACCTCTCGCACAACCTGCATAGGCCATTTTCGGGAAGTAGCGCTTAAGCTTCAGAAGATGACGTATACCCTTTTAGGCGCAATGAAGGAAAGTGCGAATAAAGAAAAGCCCACTCTTCTTGCATTTCAGGCAAGCTGTTTAAGGCAGCTTCTAAATCAAAGTTCTCCACAAGTATTGGGAGCACATACGATTGGAGGTCTCGAAGCGGCAACAAACCTCTCTTCTCGAATAACGGATTTTCTACAGACACACTCTCATGATCCGATCCTGTGTGAACTTGCACTTTTTGCAAGAAAGGCCTTTGATGATGACCTGCAAGCTAAATGGCTTGCCTTTATCGACAATATGGAGGCAGAGACTAAAGATGCCCTCCTTGCGCGTGTGAAGCAGCTAGATCTTACGAATCAGCTTCCAATTTGGTTTGTGGCCTACTTTTCAAAAAGCCAGTCCCAAGTGGAAGAGCTTTTAGTAAAAGATCCTGAAAGCGAGCTGTTTTTTCAGCGACAAGAGCTCTTTTTACAAGATTTTGCTCACCTCAAAGAACGAGTGGGGAGTGTGAGAACCGGTGAAGATCTCATGGCCGTTTGGGATGCTTTAAAACAACAAAGTAAAAACTTTTTAGACTTTCTTTGGCAGTGGAAGTGCAAGGAGAAGCAAACAGATATTGAATTCCTGCACATCTCCAGTCTTTCCTATGAGCTTATCCAGCTATGGGATCTACAGATTAAGTCGGTAAAGACCTCTAAGGTTCTTACGCAAATAGAAGAAGAACGCCTCTTTCGTGAACGAGTTAAAGAATTTGGGAAGTTCGGACAGGAATTTGTACGCCGGTCACCAAAGTATGATCTTGCAATTTACAATACCATTGGAGATGCCCTTAAGGGAAGCCGCTTATTTTCTAATCCTAGACCTTTTTCAGTCGAGCATTGGCTAGGTCCTCGAAGTGCATGCGCAGCTGATGTTCCTATTAGGACTGAGGATCAAAGACTTACTGTTATTCACCAAAACCTTTTGCTGGCATGTGCGCCACCATTTGATGCTCTTGTCGAGTATCTCCCGGCAACGCTTGCAAGTGCATACCATCTATTTACTAAACATAATCCCTTTATTGCCCAGAAATTTGGAAATGATGCCAAGACCTTTGCGTCGATTAGAGAGGATCGCGCCTCCTTTACAGTGAACATCCCATTGAATTATCACAGCTCAATAATGACTTTTGAGCAGCACAAGGGAAGCAACGCTATACATTGCTCGGCCTACTGGAAAGGCAACGACAAGTCGCAGTCTGTCTGTTTAGAATTTTTGCAGGCAGCAGCATTGCTAAGCGGTTTTGAGCTAAAAAATTATGCCATTATAGATGAGGACCTAAAAGTCTCCTTTATTGCTCGCAACGAAAGGCAGCAAGCCCTCTTGAGTCGAGCGATTCATTATGCAAATAGTATCACTTTAGGTGCTGTCAATAACTTAAAACAGCTTAGATACTTTCTTCGATCAGAAGGATATGAAGCGCTATCTAATGACGAGCAAGCCAGAGAAAATAGCGATATCAAAAAAAGAGTGCTTGAGTTTGCCTGGAATCACTTTATAGAAACAGAAAGAATGTTATGGCTACTCGAGAAGCGGTTAAAGCCATTTTGTGGGAACAAAAAGGAAATACATAAGAAGATAGCAAATGAGCTGAAAAGCCTAAAACTCTATCGTAGATTTCATGCCCGCGTGATGGATGAAGCAGAAGGAAAGCGTCCTAAAACCAAATACTTTGAATTAATAGGAGATGTGGTGCCAAAAGAGAGGGCTTCTGCTATGCTTCAGAGAGTCATTGAAGATGCGTATAGGTTTGAAAGCCCTTCAAAAGGTAAGCTCTTAAAAAATTCTCTTGGTAAATGGTTTGGCGTGCGTTCAAAAGAGAACAGTGAACTCCAGAGCATTTTACAGAGTAACCTTGATGCACTTTCAAATGCTGAACTCTATGCCAAGGCCCAGATCTCAGGCAGGCTCATTAGAAAAGGCTTTGCTCAGGCCCAGGTATTGTTGCCTAAAGACATTGCAGAAACACTAGAAACCATTAACGATTTATTAGAACCATAAAACGCCTGGGCTTCATTGCAGGATCATGCAATATAAAAAAGCGGGCAGGAGCACGATTTCCTTTAGGAAAGCGCTTCTTCGTAGAGGCGCTCATGCTTTTGGATGCCTTTTAGGCGAAAGACCTTGGTATTTGTTTTTGGGCATTCAAAGAGGCTTCCATCTTCTGGAAGATGGAATGTAAAAAATGCTTCGTATTGCTCAATGGAAAGCGGATCTCGAGAAGCAAGCAATTTTTCATGGAGGGCTTTTTTTAGGTAGCTTTGGTAGCCGGGCTGTACGATGCCGCTAAAAAACTCAGATACACAGCCTGAGCCATAGCTAAAAAAGCCAATTCTTTTGTTGCTGAGATCTTCATTGCCCTGCTCCAAGAGAGAAGCGAGGCCGATAAAAAGCGATGCCGTATAGCTATTGCCGACAAGGCGGCTGTAGGTGAAGGAATCTCGCACTTCGCTCAGATCAAGTGGTTGTTCTTCAAGCTTTGCAAGCCTTTCATGTGCCTTTTGCGCCATGCGGATAAAGGGAAGGTGGTAGCAAAACTTTGCATGGTCAGAAAAGGCGCGGTTAGACTCTGCTTTATAGCCTTTCCAGCACTCTTCTAAGGCCTCTAGATATATTTTTGTGGAATATTTCCCATCGACAAAAGCCATTTCAGAGTAGTTAGGACGCCAAAAATCCATGACATGAGAGGTGTAGATCCCATGTTCTTTTTCAAAGGCAATAAGCTTTGGGTTAGTAGAGAGTATAAAGCTTGCTGCTGCACATCCTTGCGTTGGCTCACCGGGACTGTTAAGGCCGTAGCGTGCAATATCCGTTGCGATGACAAGCACTTTCTTATGAGGATGGCTATGAAGGTAGCTTAGGCCTAGTTGAAGCCCGGCACAGCCTGCATAGCATGCCTGCTTAAGCTCTACAACTCTACATGACTTTGGCAAGTTAAGAAGGTGATGTACCCAAATACCAAGTGCTTTTGACTGGTCTATTCCAGATTCTGTTGCAACAAGCATCATGCCGATCTCTTGTGGATCTAATCCATCAAGTGCCTGTTTTGCACTTGTTGCTGCTAATGTGACAACATCTTCATCGGGCGGTGCAACGCTCATGCGCTCTTGGCCAAGGCCTACAAGGTATTTATCAGGGTCTATTCCGCGAGCTTCAGCGAGTGTTTTGAGATCAATGTAGTAGCGAGAGGTATAAAAGCTTAAGCGCTCAATGCCCTTCATTTGGCACCTCGCTCTAAGCGTATGTGGGTATGAACAAGCTCACCAGGATTTGTCTGGGCTCCAAGTAGTGATAGCTCACCTGCAAGACAGGTCGCTCCAATCATGCATGCAAGGCGGCGAGCACCTTGTGGGTTATCTGCAACGCCCAGTCTTTCAAGGTTTTCCTTGACAAATGGAAGGTCTTTACCAGCACCTACCGTCCCAACGATTATATTTGGCAGCGTCACGCTAAAATAGAGCATATCATCTTGCATCTCTGCATAGGTGATTCCTTGAGAGCCTTCGACAATGTTTGCTGCGTCTTGGCCTGTTGCGAGATAGAAAGCAAGAAGGAGGTTTGCAAAGTGGGCGTTAGCCGAACGAAGTGATCCTGCAAGGATTGATCCTACAAGATTTTTTTTGATATTGAGTTCAACTATCGCTTCGGGAGTCGTTTTAAGAAATTTTTCTATAATTTTTCTTGGGATATGGATATCGGCTATGACATTTTTTCCGCGACCAAGTATGCCATTTACTGCAGATACTTTTTTATCAGTGCAAAAGTTTCCGGAGATTGAGACGTAGGAAACTTCAGGATAGGTAGTAGTTATCCACGTAAGCACTGCATCACTTGCCTTCGTCACCATATTGTGGCCGCTAGCATTGCCTGTTGTCATTTCGATCCGTACATAGATCAGGTTTCCGACAACCTGTATATGCATGCCCTGGAAGGCAGCATGGCGACTTGTAGATTCTGCAATTTTTGCAACCTCTTCACGTCTTTGCAAAAGATTATTATATATCTTTTGCGCCATCAGGCCATCTTTTGCCTGTACTGCAATTGAGCGGCTCATGCGCTCGTCAATAATGCAGACTCGTATTCCTCCAGCTTTATTACATAAGCTAGCGCCTCTCTCTGTAGAGGGCCAGAGAGGATTTTCAAACGTGGCTAAAGGAACGCTTACCTCTTCACTGATTTCCGGTCCTATAAGAGAAATAGGGCCAACCCATTGAAGGGGAATATGTGCAAAATGTTCAACCATAAGCCAAATATTTTCGGCTATTCGTTCCAAGTTGTCAACGTAAATCATCCTTTCTGCTATTGTCAAAAGAAAGGAGAAAAACAATGCGTTATTTAACAATTTTTTTACTTACACTTTCTATCAGTAGTCTTCAGGCGGGATCTAGCGTATCAAAGCCGGAGCCTCAGCCTCCTGCAAAGCAAGTTGAGCAGCCAAAACAGGTTGAGCAACCTAAAATGGCAGATCAAGTTGATCAGATTGATCAAACAGATATCTTTGCAATCCAGCTCGATTCTAGCGAAGCTGAACAAGATCAGGAATATAAAGATTTAGAAAAAGAATCAGAAGAGCTTCAAAAGAATAAGTAATTCTTTAAAAAAGGATGTGACGAAAGTCACATCCTTTTTATCCAGCCTACATTTTGCAGCCGGTAGTAGAGCAGCACTTCCAGCGGATAAGTTCCCAAAGTGCAGAAATGCCTACTAAGCCATAGATAATATGAGAGGCTAAAGAGCCTGTCCCAAATATCATGTCGACAAAGTTATAGTTGAGTGCAACTGCGCCCCAATTTAATCCTCCTACTACCAAGAGGATCCATGCTACTATATCAAATATTCTCATAAATAGTCTCCTTATTGTGGTACCATAGCTTTTTGATAATCTAGTATAAAGCTATTTGTCATTTGGTTGACAACTTGTGTTACTTCCTTTACAACATCTTCTTTTGCACATGAGAGCATAGTAGCTTGTGACCAGGTAAGTGCTTGTACGACGCTTTGGTTGCGTACAAGATTTGCTTCTTCGAAGAAGCCTAGCTGAATAAACGATGCTACAGCTCGATCTGCTTGAATTGATTTTATGCGAAGAACGAGTTGAGGGTATTTTGGATCATCCTTTACTTGTATTGATCCAAGAGCAAGTCTGCTTACTATTTCGGTGTAAATAGCACCTTGCTTAAAGCCGTAGGTTTGCATGTCGCTATCTGCGATTTCAATTTTGAGGCGAAGTGCTTTTTCTGCAGCTGTTTTATTTACATGCGTTGGCATGCTAAATTCTACTGAAGGTTGCTGCTGCGTCTGCACCGGCGGCTCGGCCTGCTGGATTTGCTGCGGCTGCTGAGGTTGTTGTTGCATTTGTTGCTGCTGTTGCATGTTATCTGCAGCAAAAAGGCAAGCCCCTGCAAGCACAAGAAGTGACAAGAGACATTTTTTCATGATTTTGATCCTTTTGTTTAAAATGCTATATTTGCAGAAAGCCCATAATAGAGAGCTTCATCTAACTTAAGATGTCTTCTATGGCTATCTTTGTGATTTGATATGCGAATTCGGCCTGCAAAGCTTTCACCGACGTGGAGATTAATTCTGATGTTTTCATTGTAGGCGTAATTGATGCCGCCTTCTACGCCCCAATTACGATAGGCTACAAGTCCCTTTGGATAGTGGCCATTATTGTTAAGACGCTGACGAGAGAGCATATATCGTATCGCAGCATCTACTGACCAGTGGTCAGTAATTTTGTAGATAAGTGCCATATTTAATGGAAAGACGGCATTAAGCTGCCATTTATCAGAGAGCTTTTTATCAAAGCCTATAATAGGAAGTACTCGTGTGTAGCGCATGCCGGTATTGCCGACGATACCTACGTGAAGATGATAATCTTGTGCATATTGATAAGCACCGTGCAGCACGCCGTTGAAGAATGTGTACTGAGAAAGTCGAAAGTGCTCTGTGTTTATCTGAAGGCCAATGCCTGCATCCCATTTCCATCCTTCAAATGCTTGTGTGCCTGCGCCAAACTGTACAAGCAAGTTGTTAAACTCTTGTTCTTTAAAGCTTGTCTTTTTTGGGTGGTGTGAAAAGTGAAAATGAGACTGCATATAGCCAAGGCCATATGTGAGGGCAGTAGGAGATTTAAGCTTTTGGGTATATGTACCAAGGACATAGCCCTCTTTAAAGCGAAAATGGTGATGCCTTTGTGAATGGGGATGGGTAAATTTTGCTTTATCTACATTGTTATAGCTACCTGAGAGTTCAATAGTAGGCTCTTCAGCATAGAGAGAGCCTGCACAAAGCACTAGAGCTAACCAGCGAAACATATACGATCTCCGATTGTCGTTTCATTGCAAAATAGAGAGATCGTAAAAAAATAGCAAGCGCTCTTCTTGTTTCGATAGGATGTTTATCCTAAATGTTCCCACATCTGTACTGAAGGTGCTGTTGTCAAGCCGTGATAGATGGTAGTGCCGATAGAGGCAATTGTTACAATGGCCATAAAGAGTTTCAATACTTTTTCTGAATTTGTAAAATGAGCTCTATTGCGTCTATCATCTACAATATTAAAATTAAAACCGATGTGCGCACTGGGAGGTCTAATATTCATATTACAGCCTTTATTTTGTAACGCAATTATACAATCTTTGTAATTATATGCAAAAAGTTGTTAGGTTCAATTCTAACCCCAGAGTTACAGAGCTCTATGGCACGAGTATTTTTCACTGCCCCTACTGTGATGGGTGGGAGCTCAAAAATATGCCTCTTGGTTTGAAAATCGAGAGATAGTCATAGGGGGTTTTCGCTTAAGCACGGACGTTTTCTTTTGGAGGATTGAAAGTGGGTTCTTGAATTTCAGCAGGAAGAAAACTATAAGCCTTTTGGGCTAATTTGGGTCGGCCCTTTTATCGCAGCAGGACTTCTTTTACTATATTCACTCGCTTGGTAGAATAATAGTTCAAAATAAAAGGAGATTAATTTGTATACAGCAATAATTGCCGGGATAAAATGGAGTGTTGGTTTCCGAGCCACCAATCAAGTTTTAGAACACCTATCCCATTCAAAACGCTGGAACAACATACTATTCTACCCAGTTGGTTTAGGTGTTTCCCTTTTTGCGCTGGATGCTTTCTTGAAAAATCTTCCGACAAAAACAGCTAACATTTCTTTCAGGGAGCGGTGCGTTAAGGCTATAAAATGCGGAGCTACATGGTCAGCTTTTACGATTACTGCTTGCGCAGTAAATGGGGCCATGCTGGGACTTTTTCCCAAGGCCGAGGTAACTGTTACCGACATCCCAGTTTTGGGTCATCTGATTAATCCATTAGCAAACTCTGTTGTTCAAACATTAATAGGCACAGCCTTAGGTTTGGAGAGAGCGATACCTTGTGCTGTTGCAGGAACTCTTCTAGAATTTGTTGGCGTACCTGGCCCAAAACAGAGTTCTGTATTTTGGCCATTTTTACCAGGGCTTGCGAGATTTGCCTAAATTACCAAATAGGTTAGAGCTGGGTGGATAGCTCTGCGTAAAAGTATCTTCCTCATTCTCTCTGGGGGTGACGAAGAGCCTTTTTAAGCTATAGTTTATGAAAGGCGCCGGATCCTGCGATTCGTGCGATTTACGTTAAAGAGAAAGGGTTTTTTCGTCTCTGATTGTTTGCAAGTTCGGATATTTCATATACTTTGAAGCTAGCCGAGAAATGATTCCATTATGGTTGCCAACATGTTCTCATTAATTGGCTAAGAAGACTTGTAGAAAGTA
>CAZEGK010000003.1:0-26606 GCA_964512205.1 uncultured bacterium
CTTGGAAAGGCAGAAATTGACCAAGAGCATTTATTATAGAAATTTCAATTGATAAAAATTTTCCGGTCGCAGTAGGCTTTCTTTAGCAATCAAAATTTTATAGGAGACCTGATTGATGAAAAAATGTCTGCTCACGATGATCCTTGCACTTGGTTTTTCTGTGCACTGTTTAGCATTACCTGCAAAGCCAGCAGTTTTAGGCAAAAAGCCGCAACCTAAGGCAGCAGCAACCCCCGCAAAAAAGCTTGACGCTAAAAAAAACGTGGAAAAGCGACAGCTTCTTGATGCACGCAATCGATTTGCAGAAAAAAATAGAAACTGGAAGTTTCATCATAGCTCATCATCCTCTTCATCTTCTTCATCAGATTGCGGATGCAGCAATGAACCAAGAGATAAATGGTTTGTTGTCATCCATGAGAACGCCGATGCCGCAACCGTACTTTCCGTGCCAGAATATGCAGATTTTGCAAATAGAGGCACCTACTTTTCAAACTACAGCGCAATCACACACCCTTCACAGCCAAACTATATTGGCCTGATTGCAGGCGATACCTTTGAGCCGCCCTTCTACGATGATGATCCAGTAGACTTTCCAAATCCAGATCATCCGGAAGCAAATTCAACAATCATCGACCTCATCGAGGCAAAAGGACTTAGCTGGAAAGTTTATATCGAAAACTATCCAGCAGGCGGTACAACGGATGATTTTTCCTTCTTTGTCTACCCACTCGGTGGTGTTGTTTGGGATTTTGAAGTGACAAGCGGCCCAGCAACAGGAGAATATCCAGCCATACAAGCTCTATTTGGTGCACAAACAGGCTTGCCAGCGGCGACACTAACGGCTACCTCAAATCTTGATGGCACACCTGAAGTACCCGGACAATTTGTAGGCAAAATTGTCCTTGTATCTCGCGGCACATTTGCCTTCACAGACAAAGCAAAGAACGCACAAGATGCAGGTGCTGTTGGCGTTATTATCTACAATAGTGCAGATCGTCCTGGTCTTTTTACAAATGGAGATGTCTTCCAACCAGCAGGTTCTGATCCTACCGTCACAATCCCTGTATTTGGCATCTCACATCCTGCAGGACTTGAAATTGTAGATGGCATTACAACAGACCCAACTTCAACAGGAGTGCTTGTTGAAGACCTCATCGCATCAACAAATAGTGCAAATGCTATGTATGCTCGAAAGCATAATCCATTTATTAGCTTTTTAAACATCTCAACAAACCCAGCTCGAGCTGCAAAGCTTGTAAATGCTGAAGAATTTGCAAAAGACCTTGCAAACGACACAGTACCGGATTTCGCCTTTTACATCCCAAGTCAGTTCAACGACGGACACGATACGTTCTTTCTTCAACTTGACTATACAACACCAATCACAGAGTTTGTACCTTATTATTCAGGTCAGGCTTTTGCAACATCCATCGGAGTTGCCTTAGCTAACAAATCTTTTACTAAGGATCGCGTTATCGTGCTCACATTTGACGAAGATGATTTTTCAGATGATGTAAACAAAGTCTACTGCGCCTTTGTTGGTGAGAATGTAAAAGAACATACTGTTGTAAGCGGAGCATATAACCACTACAGTCTTCTCCGAACAATCGAAGAGAGCCTTGGTGTTGGCACGCTAGGCCGAAATGACTCAACAGCCGTCCCAATGACCGGTTGGAGAAAGTAAGCCTCTCACAAAAGCCAACTCTTTCCACTTAAGGAAGAGTTGGCTTTTTATCTTTTTTTTCCTATCATCCCTTCGACTTTCACAAACAAAGGAATTTTGTATGGCTATCTCTGACATTGGACATTATTGCAAAACGATTTCAAGTGACATAGAAATGATTTTTAATAATGAGCCTGCTCATGAAAAATCAAGAAACGAAAGGATTTGCTCTGTTGCATTTCGCATTTTGGGGGGAATATTTGCGGTCGCTGCTACTGTTCGCTTTTTTAGCACAGTCGTGACATACGCTTCTGATCCCTTAAGTCCTCTCTGGATTATTTCTGCAATTTTCACGGCCATTACGGCGTATAATGCTATCAAGTTTGGAGACAACATACGAAACAATGCAAATCGTCGAGACCTTTCTGAAGGGGGCCTTTCAGGAGCTACCCGTTTACTCGTTGATGCCGTTGTCAATGGAGAACCGGATGTTGAATTTGAAAAAAAGAATGGCATCTCCTACGCATTTAGAGATACGCTACTTGCTCAACACATCGCAAAACTTTTGAAGTAACTATCATCTTATTCTCTTATTCTTCAAAAAAACAGAATAAGACCAAGAATAAGAATAAGAATAAAATTAGATAGGAAGCTCTGCTGAGAGAAGGAGTTTGGTGTATGGATGCTGAGGGTTCTCTAGCACCTCAAGGCATAGGCCCTCTTCAACGATTTTGCCATCTTTCATTACGATCACTTTGTCAGCAAGATGCTCTACGACGCGTATGTCATGGGAGATGAAAAGATAGCTCATGCCATATTCTTCATACAGCTCAAGTAAGAGGTTTAATACCTGTGCCTGAACAGAGATATCGAGGGCAGAGACGCATTCATCAAGAACAAGCAATCGAGGCTGCGTAATCAGTGAGCGAGCAATCGATACGCGCTGCTGCTGGCCGATGGAGAGCTCATGAGGATAGCGCGAAAGAAGCTCAAGATCTAATCCAACTTTTCGCATCAGTGATTGAATGTAGGCAGTAGGATTATCTGCCATCTGGTGAAAGAGCACCACTTCTTCAAGGGTATCTTTGATTCTCATACGAGGATTTAATGAGGATGCAGGATTTTGAAAAACGATCTGAAAAGATTTTCTAAGCGGCCTAAGCTCTTCTTCTGTAGCATGAGTAATATCGACACTATCAAAAAAAAGTTGCCCATCTGTTGGCCGAAGGAGGCGAACAATCATCTTTGCAAGGGTGGTTTTGCCAGACCCAGATTCTCCAATAACTCCTACTATCTCTTTTTCACCTATTTCAAAGCTCACATCATCTACAGCTTTTCTTTCGCCAATGCGTCTTCGTAAAAAGCCGCTTTTAACCGGAAAATGCATGGAAAGATTTTTGCAAGAGAGCAGTGGAGAAAATGCCTTCATAGAGTACCTACTGTGGGTAAAAGCTTTCTTCTATTTGATTTTTTAGGAAGGGCTGCAAGAAGATGCTGGGTATAGGGATGTTCGGGATTTTCTATGACAAGGTCCGTCTTTCCTGCCTCGACGATCTCTCCATGGTACATGACACATACTCTATCTGCCATCTCTTTCACGACGCCAAAGTCATGCGTGATGAGAAGCATTGCGCCATGGTATTCCTTAAGAAGAGAGAGTATGTCCCTTTGGACAGTAAGGTCAAGTGCGCTTGTAGGCTCATCGGCGATAAGAAGTTTTGGTTTAAGCGCAAGGCTCATCGCAATCATAGCGCGCTGCTTCATACCACCAGAGAGCTCGTGGGGATAGACTTCAAAGGGATTATGGAGCTCTGAGAGGCCAACACTTGCAAGTGCATCAAAAGTCTTTTGCTCGCACTCTTCTCGCGTATACTCCTCATGGATCTCAAACATCTCAGCTATCTGTTCCCCTATAGAAAAGATAGGATTAAGGCTCGATGCTGGATCTTGAAAAATCATCGAAAGCTCTTTGCCTCTGATAGATCTCAAATTCTTATGATGCAAAAGATCTTGTGATTCAAATGTGACATCACCTGAAACTTCAAAGCCATTTTTTTTAGATAAAAGCCCCATGAGAGCAAGGGCTGTCGTCGTCTTACCAGAGCCGGATTCTCCAACGAGCGCAAGCCTTTCGCCTGCCTTAATGCCAAAGGAAATACCTTTGACAATAGGCCGCGAGCGAACAAATACCGAAAGCCTATTTACTTCAAGTAAAGAAGAGTTATCCATTAAATTACCAATTTAGTACTCTTGCATCAATATGCTACATATTCTTAACTTATTTGCACGCTCTCCTTTTGCACCGCTCCAGTCTCACATGGAAAAGGTAGATGCATGTGTGCAGCTTCTCAAACCGCTCTTTAAAAATCCTCAAAAAGTTGCCAAAGAGATCTCTGAAATCGAACACCAGGCAGATCGTATCAAAAGCGATATACGAAACAACCTCCCATCTAACCTCTTTTTGGCAATCGATCGCAATACATTTTTACAAATATTAGAACTTCAAGATGCAGTTGCTGATAAAGTCGAAGATGTCGCCGTGCTGCTTTCTTTCAAAAAAATATCTCTGGAAGAACCTCTTAAGGCACCTTTTGAGCGCTTCTTAGCAAAAAATATAGAGTGTTTTGAAGAAAGCCATAAGATTATCAAAGAACTTCATGAGCTTGTAGAATCTTCCTTTGGCGGATCAGAGGCAGAGCGCGTCAAAGCCATGTGCGATGAAGTTGCCTTTTTAGAGCATGAGGCAGACTGCATACAGCGAGAGCTGTTAACACTTCTCTATAGCCAAGAAGAGACCATCTCTTACGGCACCTTTACATTATGGAGCAAGATCTTTGAAGCAACCGGCCAGATCTCCAATATTTCAGAGCAGCTTGCAGATCAAATACGGATGACCCTCGACGTGAAATGAGTGACCCAATACTGATAATTAGCCTCATCTTTGGATTTTATGCTGCATGGAACATAGGTGCAAATGATGTTTCTAACGCGATGGGAACATCTGTAGGTTCAAAAGCACTTACTATTCGCCAGGCAGTTATCATCGCAGCTATTTTCGAATTTTGCGGCGCACTTCTTTTCGGCTCCCACGTCTCTGAAACCTTGCAGCAAGGGATTATTAAATCAACTGTCTTTGCAGACGATCCTCGCATCTTAGTGGATGGTATGCTTGCTGCGCTTTTAGCATCTGGTATTTGGCTGCAGCTTGCAACCTATTTAGGGCTGCCTGTATCTACTACCCACGCAATTGTTGGAGCGATTGTCGGCTTTGGTGCAGTAGTTGGGGGAGTTGATGCCATTTATTGGAATGAGGTGCTCTCTATTGCAGCAAGCTGGGTAGTCTCTCCGCTCCTTGGCGCACTTTGCGGCTTCGTCCTCTTTTCTGTCCTTCGAAAACGGATATTTTATAGCAGCGAGCCTCTAAAAGCTGCCATATCTGCTTTTCCCTGGATAGTATCTGCACTTTTTACCATCTTTGCACTTGTGGGCATATGGAAAGGGGCTGGGTGTATACATATAATCCTTGGAGCGCTTCTTTTAGGAATAGCGACCTACCTATTTTTACGGATGAAAAAGTTTACAGGAAATGGACTGCACGAAGAATTCCAGATAGTTGAAAAATTATTTGCATCCCTTCAGATTGTCACAGCCTGCCTTATGGCCTTCTCTCATGGCGCAAACGATGTTGCAAATGCAATAGGGCCTCTTGCTGCGATAATAACTATTATTGAAACAAATAGCGTAAGCTTTTCGCCTCATATACCAACATGGATACTTGCGCTTGGCGGACTTGGCATCGTCCTCGGCCTTGCAACTTGGGGCTGGAGAGTGATTGAAACAATAGGCAAAAAAATTACAGAGCTTACCCCAAGCCGCGGCTTTTCTGCAGAGTTTGCAGCAGCGCTTACCGTCCTTTTAGCCTCTCGATTTGGCTTCCCCATTTCTACAACGCATACACTTGTAGGCGCAGTACTAGGCGTCGGCCTTGCAGGCGGCATCGCCACGCTAAACCTTCGGATGATCAGAGACATTGCCCTCGCGTGGATTGTCACCATACCAGCAGGCGCCCTCCTCTCCATACTCTGCTACTACCTGATTGCTTGACAAAATAGGCAAAAAAATGATTAGGTAAAAAGGCAACGAAAGGAGTTATTTATGAAATATTTTACATTACTTGCCCTCTTTGCAGCTTCCTGCCTTCATGCAAACCAAAAAGTTGAGATTGATGCAGATGGCACAAAAAAAATCCATAAAGCAGATGGTACAGAAGTTGATATTAAGCCAGACGGCAGCAAAATCATCAAAAGACCAGATGGTACAACTGTCGAAGTAAAACCTGGAAAATAAAATATAAAATTTTACCTACATCCCGGGGTTTTTTTGTTGTAAAATTCACCCGTTTTTGAAAAGATATTTCTTTTTTGGTGTAGGTGAAATGGCAAAAGTAGTTTCGGGATCAGTTGTTTTTGATAAAGTTTCTAAATCTTATGGTGACGTTAAAGCAGTTGATAATGTCTCATTCGAAATAGAAAGTGGTCAGTTTTTTTCAATACTGGGTCCTAGCGGCTGCGGAAAAACAACCCTTCTAAGGCTTGTTGCCGGCTTTGAAAAACCAGATAGCGGCAAAATTCTCATCGATGGCCAAGATATTACAGGCCTTCCTCCAAATCAACGCCCCGTAAACACTGTCTTTCAGCAGTATGCGCTTTTTCCCCACCTTAGCGTATGGGAAAATATCGCATTTGGCCTTCGTATTGCCGGAAGAGGCGAAGCAGAGATCGAAAAAGAAGTGACAAAGATGTTAAAGCTTATACAGCTTGAGCAGCTTGGTCACAAAAAACCAGATCAAATTAGCGGCGGACAAAAGCAAAGAGTTGCAATTGCAAGAGCCCTTATCAATAAGCCGCGCGTGCTTCTGCTCGATGAGCCCTTAGCGGCACTCGATCTTAAGCTCAGACAAAAGATGCTCTTAGATCTAGACCTTATCCACGACGAGGTTGGCATTACCTTTATCTTCATCACGCACGATCAAACAGAAGCTATGGCAGTATCCGATAGAATTGCCGTGCTTCATCATGGAAGCGTCGAGCAGATCGGAACACCTATTCAGCTCTATGAATCACCTAAAAGCAGCTTTGTTGCAGCATTCATCGGAGATACGAACTTTTTCGACGGCAAGGTGGTAAGTAAAATACAAAAAGACTACAGCCTTCTTGAGATAGAGAACTTTCCAAACATCATCTGCTTTAATGACAAACAGCTCTCTGTCGGCGAGCCCGTGCATCTAAGTATCCGTCCGGAAAAGATCCGCATTTCAAGAGAAAAACCGGAAGCAAAACCTAATCAAAACCTCTTTTCCGGCATTATCGAAGATGTCGTTTACAAGGGCGATCACACAAAATTTTGGGTTCGCACTGAGGGACAAAAGATAGGCGTCTTCCAGCAGCATGGCCGCTTCTTGCTCGATGAAAAACCGCTTTCTTGGAATGACGAAGTGTGGATTACGTGGCATGCAGACGATGGCTTTATGCTAGAAAAATACTCTAAAATTGAACTTGAAAATGAAGTGCTACCTCAAGAGGATCCTATGATCGAACTTCCTGAGGGCGCTAAAGAATGAGAAAACACTTTCAGGAATTAGGCCTCACCCTGCCATCTTATGGGTGGCTTATCATTTTCTTTCTTATTCCAACAATTTTGGTCTTTGCCTACGCCTGTACGCAAGATGCCTTTTCCTCCGTCTTTGGCCCGGACTATGCCATTATTTTTTGGAGAACCATTTGGCTAAGTGCTGTGACGACAGTCGTCTGCCTCTCACTTGCTTTACCTCTTGGCTACATTCTTGCTCGAGCACGGCCAAAAATACAAAAGCTCTTTCTCCTTTTAGTAATTATGCCCTTTTGGAGCAGTTTTTTGGTGCGGATCTTTGCCTGGAAAACCCTTTTGCATCCAGAAGGCATGCTTCGAAAAACGCTCACTTTTTTGCATATCATCGATCAAGACACCTTTTTACTCTATAACATAGGTACAGTCCTTGTCGTCATGATCTACTCCTACCTTCCCTTCGCCATTTTGCCAATCTATGCACAATCTGTAAAATTTAACTATAGCTTGATAGAGGCGGCGCAAGACCTTGGCGCAACAGAGACATCTGCATTCTTCAAGATCTTTCTCCCAGGAATTAGCAAGGGAATCCTGACAGCTGCTGTGCTCGTATTTATTCCTGCTATTGGCGCCTACGTTATTCCCGATGTTGTTGGCGGCACATCGACAGAAATGATCGGAAACAAAATCTCCCAGCGCATTTTCATCGACCGAAACCTCCCTCAGGCAAGTGCGCTATCGAGTGTCCTTTGCCTTGTGGTGCTTGTTCCTATCGCCATATCTGCCTATCTTCATAGGAGACAAACGAGATGAAAGAAAAGCGCCTCTCACTTTTTCTTGCTGGACTTGTCCTCCTTTTTCTCTATTTGCCGATTATCGTACTTATTGCAAATTCATTTAATGAGTCTCGATTTGGCGGGGTTTGGACAGGATTTTCGCTCAAATGGTACGAAAAGCTCTGGAATGAGAGAGCTATTTGGAGCGCGCTTACAAACTCGCTCATCATCGCATCACTTTCTACCATTGTAGCGACGATCCTTGGTACCCTTGCAGCGCTTGCGCTCTATAAATACAAATCTTTTCTGCAGAAGACACATTACGGCCTTATCTATATACCTCTCATTATTCCAGATATTTTAATGGGTGTAAGCCTTCTTCTCTTTTTTGTCTCACTTAAATGGCAGCTTGGCCTCGGCACTGTCTTTATTGCCCATACTACCTTTTGTATAAGCTATGTGACAATGCTTGTCCGGGCTCGCCTTGATAACTTTGACCGATCGCTTGTAGAGGCAGCCTATGACCTTGGAGCAAATGGCTGGGAAGTATTTTATCGTGTGATTATTCCCTACCTCTCTCCAGCAATACTTGCAGGAGCACTCCTTGCCTTTACACTCTCTATCGACGACTTTGTGATTACCTTTTTTATCGTAGGGCCAGGGGTTACGACCCTTCCTATTTACGTCTACAGCATGATTAAATTCGGCTCGCCGCCCCTTATCAATGCACTCTCAACTGTGCTTATAATCGTGACCTTTTTTATTGTTTGGTTTAGCCATCACCTAAGTGAGAAAAAA
Organism: uncultured bacterium; assembly: GCA_964512205.1. Taxonomy (GTDB): domain Bacteria; phylum Chlamydiota; class Chlamydiia; order Chlamydiales; family FEN-1388; genus SZAS-7. Next base: position 8,842 of record CAZEGK010000003.1, read on the forward strand.
TGAGATATATCGCCATATTATGCCTGCTCCTTGCAACTGCATGTGGATCTAAGAAAAATGAACTACATGTCTACTGCTGGGCAGACTATATAAAACCAGAGATAGTCGAACAATTTGAAAAAGAACATGACTGCTACGTCGTGATCGATACCTTTGATTCAAATGAATCAATGTTTGCAAAGCTGAGACTTGGCGGTGGGGGCTATGACATTGTCGTTCCTAGCAACTACTTTGTAGAGATTATGCAAAAGGCCGATATGCTTCAGCTCATCAATAAAGAGGCTCTTCCAAATCTCACATACATGAGCCCATCGCAAAATAAGCTCGTCGATGAGATGACACTCAAATACGGCGTACCTTACATGATGACACCTACTGGCATTAGCTGGAGAAAAGATCGCCTGCAGGCATTTGATCCAACATGGAATATCTTTGCAGATACAGCGCTTAAAGGCCGTATGACAATGCTCAATGATCCTAGGGAAGCGATAGGAGCTGCGCTTAAGTTTCATGGCTTTAGTGTAAATACTGTAAATCCGGAAGAGCTGGCGGTTGCTAAAAAACAGCTTATGCGCTGGAAAGATCAGCTTGCCAAATTTGAAAGCGAACAGTACAAAAACGGTATTGCAAGCGGCGAATATATTGTCGTACAGGGCTATAGCGGAGATATTTTGCAGGTCATGCAAGAAAATAACGATGTCGATTTTGCTCTGCCAAAAGAAGGCACCACAACCTCGATTGACTTTTTAGTAATCCCTAAAAATGCAGAAAAAGTGGCCCTTGCTCATGAGTTCATCAACTACCTCTATGAGCCAACTGTTGCCGCAGAAAACATGAACTTTACCTGCTATCTCTCTCCAAATACAAAGGCTCTTGAAATGATCGACAATCGACTGAAGACCCTCTTTGCATCTTTCCTCCAAGAAGAAAGCCTGCAAAAAATTGAAGTGATCCACGATCTAGGCCAAGATCAATCGCTCTATAACAAACTCTGGGATGAGGTCAAGGCAGCAAACTAATAAAAAAGGGCTCTTAAAACTGTTTTCGGCTGTAGGTGAAATAGATGATAAGGCCAATTGCTCCCCAAAGAATAAGGCGCATCCAGTTTAAGTAGCCAAGGCCATAAATCATTACTCCGCATGTAACAATGCCCAAAATGGGAACGAGGGGAACGCACGGCGTTTTAAAGTAGGAGCCCTCTTTTTCATTATCTTTTCGACGCAAAATAAGAATGCCTGCGCACACCAAGACGAAAGCAAAAAGCGTTCCTATACTTGTCATGTTTCCGATTATGTCTGCAGGAAGAAGGGCTGCAAATAGGCCTACAAAAAACGCAAAAAGTAAATTTGACTTATAGGGCGTTTTATATCGTGGATGAAGATCTGAAAAGAGCTTAGGAAGCAGCCTATCTTGGCTCATCGAATAAAAAATCCTAGATTGGGCCATTAATAACACAAGCAGTACTGATGAGAGTCCAAAAAGTATCGCCACCGTTACAAATTGTGCAAGCCACTCATATCCTTTCATATAGGTTTGTACTGCGTAGGCTACTGAGGCGGAAGCTCCAGATGTTCTAAGGGCATCAACCGGCGCTATGCCGGTAAGCACGTAGGAAAAAAGCACGTAGAGCACTGTGCAGATTGCTAAAGATCCGAGTATTCCTATTGGCATATTGCGGCGAGGATTTATCGTCTCCTGAGCAGCAGTAGAGACAGCATCAAATCCAATAAAGGCAAAGAAGACAACTCCTGCACCTCCGATAATGCCGGCAATTCCCCCAAAATGATGCATAATACCATCACCATCTACATAAATTGATGAGGGCTGAATATAGGGATGGAGATTTTCTGGATTAATGAATTGCCAGCCAAAGTAGATAAAAAGCACCACGATCGTAAGCTTTAAACAGACAATTATATTGTTAAAAAATGCAGAGCTATTCATCCCACGTATCAAAAGCGCGCTCATACACCAGGTAATGAGGCAAGCTGGAATATTGAATATTCCCTTTTCCATAGGGGAATGGATCCATTCATATGGTATTTGCAGGCCTATACAAGCTAAGAGTTTATTGAGATAAGCACTCCACGCTATACTGACAGTAGCAGCACCTAGTCCATATTCCAAAATAAGATCCCAGCCAATAATCCACGCAACAAGCTCTCCCATAATGGCGTAAGAATAGGTATATGCGCTTCCTGCAATAGGGATCCTACTTGCAAACTCAGCATAGCAAAGGCCAGCAAACGTGCAGCCAAAGGCTGCAAGGATATAACTGAGGGTAACAGATGGTCCTGCATTATCGGCAGCTGCCGCTGCAGTCCTAATAAACAGGCCAGCACCAATGATGGCACCAATACCAAGCATTATAAGACTAAAGGCCGTAAGGCTTCGTGTAAGCTTTTTTTGCCCCGCCTGCTGGTAGATAGTCTCTAAGGATTTTTTAGCAAATAAACTCCTCATGAGCTTCTTCTACCTAAAATCACGATTTAAAAAGAGAAAAAAAAAGGGCTCCACTCTCACATAAAGCGAAAGTAGAGCCCAAATAAACCCTAGGTCTGCCATTTTTTAAGCGGCAAACCTAGGAAAGCTAAACCCTAGGCCTGCATATTCCTATACCGGCCTAGGAAATCTTATATTTTCAATCTCTTCTATACTTATTAAACACCTTTGCAATTAATTTGTCAAATTAATTTTTAATAGTAATTTACCAGAAGTTTTTCTGCCCTCTAGCGCCCTGTGAGCATCTTTTGCCTGCTTGAGCTCATAGAGGCGATCGATTTTAAGCTTCAAAGTGCCATCCTGAATTGCCTGGATAACAGCGTTTGCTCTATAAAGAAGCTCCTCTCGCGAGCGAAGAAAATTATTAAGACTTCCCGATGAAAGCGAAAGCGATTTTGGCATGAGAAGCCGTGGATCTATGGGATCCGGAATCCCACTTGCATAGCCATAAAGAACAACATTGCCCCGTATGCTGCAGGCTTCAAAATCTCTAGCAAGTGTCGTTTTACCAACACCATCTATGATGAGATCTGCCCCTTGCCCATTTGTAATCCGGAGTGTCTCTTGAACAAAGTTTTGTTTGGTATAGATAATGACATGATCAGCACCTGCAGCTAGGGCACTTTTTGCCTTATCCTCAGTAGATACAGTCCCTATCACATAGGCACCCATCTGCTTTGCCCATTGAGTGAGCAAAAGCCCCATGCCGCCAGCTGCAGCATGAATGAGAACCCTCATTCCCTTTTCAACCTTTCTAAATTCATGTAAGAGATAGTGCGCCGTCATCCCCTGAAGGGGAAAAGCTGCCGCTTGTTCAAAAGAAAAGGTATCAGGAATTGGGATGAGCTTTTCCGCTCGAACGATATTTTTTTCTCCATAAGAGCCAATTTGTCCTGTATAGCAGACCCTATCCCCAACCTTTACTGTGCTAACATTGGGCCCTATTGCCTCCACCACCCCTGCGCCCTCAAGGCCAGGAATTAAAGGGATATCGCTTGGCGCTGCATAAATTCCCGAGCGATGATAAATATCAACAAAGTTAACTCCCGCTACCTCGAGTTTTATAAGAGCCTCTCCACTTTTTGGCTTTGGCTCTTCCACATTTTCGATTTGCAAAACATCTGGTCCGCCATTTCTTCGTATGACAATCGCTTTCATACTATCCTCACTGGAATTTCTCTTTTTATAGACGCTGCTTTTTTATCACTTCTAAGACCAAGAAACACTGGATGTCTCATGCTACTTTCCTTTGTCCATTCGGTAAAGCTAACTTCAGCAATACACTGCGGCTTTACCCAGGTAACAGCTCCTCTGACCTTAGGAGCCACTTCAAATGGACATTTTGACCGTATAAGAGGCTTTAGCTTTTTATAGAGCTCTTCAAGCGCTCGATCAGAAAAGCCACCTCCAACAAGGCCGGCAAAGACAAGCTTTTTATCCTCATACAAACCGCAAATAAGCGATCCAAAATACTTTCTCGAGCCTTTCGGATCGGTAAACCCTGCTATAAGCACTTCTTGGCGAAGTTTAGTTTTTATCTTCAACCAATCACGACTTCGCTTAGACTGGTAGGTGCTTGTCATTTTTTTTGCGACGACACCTTCAAGAGATTCTTTCTCGGCCTCACTAAAAAGCCTTTTGCCCTCGCCTATCACATGATCGCTATAGCGTATGTAGGGACTTTTGAGCTTCTTTACAAAGCTCTTAGCTAGCTCTTTTCGCTTGATAAGAGGGAGTTCTCTGAGATCTTTGCCATCTTTAAACAAAATATCAAAAACATAGTAGCAAAGCACACCTTCCGTCATGGAAGTATAGTTCTGAAGAAGCTGAAAGTGAGATTTGCCCTTAGAATCAATCACGACAATCTCGCCATCAATAATCACATGAGCGTTTGCCTTTTGCAGCTCTCTCACAAGGGAAGGAAATTTTGCGTTAAAGGAAAGATCATTTCTTGATATAAGCTGCACCTTTTTACCATCAACGTGAGCAAGAGCTCGAAAGCCATCCCATTTTACCTCAAAGAGCCACTCCTTGCTGTCAAAGGGCTTATCGATGAGCGTCGCAAGCATAGGCTTCATTATGCTGACTTTCTTTTAGGCTTCTTCTCTAGGCTCTCTTGCAAGAGGGACATAATGTCATGGATTTTAGAAGGCTGAAGCTTCTCTTTACCAGATTTGGGATGGATAGGTTTGCCCTTTGCCTTTTGCTTGATAAGTGCCTTTACTTGCTCGGTATAGGTATCCTTATATGCTTTTGGATTAAAGCTGCCGGTGAGCTGATCGATAAGCTGCATCGCCATCATAAGCTCTTTTGCATTTGTTTTTGCATGAGGAATCTCGAGATCTTTAGGCTCTATAAGCTCTGCCTGGTAGCGTAACTCATTGAGAACAAGCATATCTTCATGACACTTGATGACAGCTAAATGTTCATGATTTTTTAATACATACCTTGCGATTGCCACCTTCTTTGATTTTTTAAGAGCATCGCGAAGGAGGCTATAGGCCTTTTCCCCATTTTTTTCGCACTCTAAAAAGTAGGGCTTTACATAGTAGATTGAGTCTATTTCATCTTCATCTGCAAACTGCACAATCTCAATGGTTTTTGACTTTTTTCCCGCCATTTTTTCGAAGTCTTTGTCATCGAGGACTACATAATCGCCAGTCTCATACTCATACCCCTTCACAACCTCATTCCAAGGCACTTCTTTATCCTCTTCCTTACACATTCTTGCATAACGAATCTGTGAGAAGTCTTTTTTATGTAAAAGCACAAAGGAAAGCTCTTTTGCCCTACTTGCCGTGTAGAGCCTGACAGGTATATTCACAAGGCCAAAGCTAATAGCACCTTTCCATATTGAGCGCATATCAATCTCCTCGCTATTTTACCTCTCTTTACTCTAATTAACTCTGAATGTAAATAATTTTATCAAATTGTCATAGAGCATTCATAACAAAACCTTTGTGCTCTCAGACAATGGCACCCTGCATGTTCCTCATATTTAAATAATCCTAAGGAAGCTCTGATCCTTAGGAGATTTTTATGTTAGTAAACACTTGTCCTATAACACGTGGCTCTGGAGCACCATATCCGCGAGAAGAAAATATCGTCGATGCAATTCGCCTGCACACATTACCGATTGTTGAGTGAAGCGGTGTATCAGAAGAGACATGCACGTTTGTAATGGTACATAAAGCAATTAAATGTTCTCCATTTAATCTTTCAGGAGAGCTAGAGATTTGTATAATGGTTTCACTCCATTTTGAGAGAGTACAATTTACAGCTACTTCTCTAGGATTATTGATTCCACCGATAAAATAATTTAACACTTGGATTATATTATTTTTTGCAGTTTGGAGAGCTCCTTCACGCACCTTGTTTTGCATAGAAGCTACGTGGCGAGCATTCATGTTATTGAAGCTGTTATACGCCAAAATCGACATCCCAAGGCCGATTGTTGTTTCCAACAAGGCTTCCTTGCTAAGTCCATCTTTTACTAAACGTCTTACTCCGTCTGCAGTCAATAAGATGCCTGTTGTTCCAGAAAGTAGCGGAACATATGGATCAATTGTGGATAAAACTGCTTCTGTAGTGGCGAAAACTGCAGCAGCTGATGGCACATATCTTTGAATAAAACTCATTACAATCTCAAAAGTTCCTTATTTAATACAATTTTTCCCATTAAATCAATATCAATAAGATCGTAAAATTGAAAAAAAGGAGATCCTAAGTGCTACTCTTGGGACTTAGGGTCCATGGCAGCGTGAAGCGCCTGACCTACAAAGGCTATTGCGATAAGAAGAAGTGTGAGGATAATAGCCGGTGGCCAAAGAAGGCTTGTATCTGCCGGGAATGCTACCCTTCCCTCATCCATAAGAACACCCCAAGAACAGGAGACCTCTTCGCCAAGGCCCAAAAAGGCAAGGCCCGCTTCCCTTGTGACGGCTGCCATAATATCAAAGGGCAGCAGAGCGACGACAGCAAGGATGCTGTTAGGAAGGATATGTCGAAGCAAGATGGTGCTATCCGGAAAGCCTATAGCTTTTGAGGCATCGACATAGAGAAGCTCTCTTTGCCTAAAGGTCTCTGCTCGTACAAAGCGAAAAGCGCTCATCCAGCTAAAGATCGATATGACAACGACCACCACAAAAATGGATTTTGTCTGCAAGATGGCAACGATAAGTAAGAGCATAAAAAATACAGGCATTGCTTCCCACACTTCCACAAAACGGCAAAGGAGCATGTCGAGTCTGTTTCCATAGTAGCCCGCTACAAGACCAAGGGGCAGCCCTATGCCCAGTGCAAGGAGCGTTGAGAGTATCCCAACAAAGAGCGATATGCGAGAGCCAAAGATAAGTGCCGACAAAAGGTCTTTGCGGTTGATTCTTGTATCTAAGTTGAAAGGAAGCTGCAGGTTTTGAGACTGCTCACCTCCCACATCATCTTCCCAGTGATGAGTTGAAAAGAGCGGCCAAAGGATGTAGCGAATATTTGCTTGCTGCTGCTCAAGCCACGCCCTTCTTTCTATGATGTACTGCAGCTCATTTTTTGCACCTATACTCTCGAGCTTTTCTATCCTTTCCTTTTCGTGCGCAAGATCGATCGAGTATCGCGTATAGCCCTCATGTCCAAGAGCTCTGTTTACTTGCTCGTGAGTGCGTTTTCTATTATAGTTTTCAAGAACAAGGTTTAGCTTTGCATAGTCATTCATATATTCTAAATCAAAGTCCCAGTTTGGCAAGATAGCCTCTTCATTGTCGCGATCCAGCTGCAAGAGAAAAGCCTCTTTTTGCTGATTGAGATAGGGAGATGAAGCAGGATTGATATCTGCAAAAAAGCCAAAGAAGATAAAGAGCACTACGAAGAGAAATGAAAGAGGCTTAAACCAGCCTCTTTCAAAGAAAAAAGGAAAAAAGAGGCCAAGCAAATTAAAGAAGATATCTATTTTTTTTGTAAAAAAAACTGTCGAGAGCAGGTAGCGAAAGAGCGGAAAGTAGAGCGTTCCATTGTAGGCCACACAAATTGGCTTGCTAGAAGCTAAAAAGGGTGCATAGAGTGCCATGAAGACAAAAATAGCTAAAAGGACAAGCCCTAAAATCCCAAGAGGCCTACGAATAAAGTTATGCCAAATTGCCTGTATCATTGCTCTCTCCCTAGCTTTACTCGCGGATCGAGGAGCATATAGCTAATATCTGCTACAAGATATCCTATAAGGGCTAAAAAAGAGCCCATCAGCGAGGAAAACATCATTACATTATAGTCTCGATTGAGAATGGCATCATAAAAAAACTTTCCAAACCCATGTATCTCAAATATGGTTTCGATGATCACAGACCCTCCGATAATCACTCCAAGAGAGCCTGCAACTGATGTGATGATAGGGATCGCGGCATTCATCCCAACATGCCTACAGTACAAAGAGACCTTTGGCACACCTTTTGCCCAGGCCGTTTTGACATAATCTTGTCCAAGTGCATCTAAAAACACCTGCCTTGAAAGCCTGGTTTGTACAGCCATACTTCCCAAAAAGATCGTAATAAGCGGCAACGTGATATGACGAAGGATATCAAAGAGCCTCTGCCAGGACGTTAAATTATCATAGATTGCACTAGGGCTTGAAAAGCCTCGTATAGGAAATGGAATATCTGTGAAGGGATAGTTATGGTAAAGCGCTACCTTTTCGATCAAAAAGGGAGCAACGACAAAAACTGGCGTCGCCCAAAGTATTAAAAAAAGAACATTCATCCCTCTATCAAACAAGCTTTTACAATAGATCGCCATAAACATACCAAAGATTTGGCATAAGATAAAGGTAAGGAGCATCGGTAAAAGAGATAACGTAAGGGAGATTTTGAGCCGAGCAGCCACCTCGCCAATTACTGTTTTGTTAGGATCATTTCGCAAAACGCCAAAATCTAAGCTGAGCGTTCTTTTTAGATACTTTGCAAGGCGCGTATCGAAGAGTGCTATAGAAACATCTGACTGCTCCTTAGGAAACTGCCAGCTAGCAAAAAGGCCAATTTGCTCCTCAAGCTCTTGGCTATTTTTTGGCGGCTTTTGCCTGATTTCATCGATGAAGAGGTTGTTTTTGCTGATCTTTTGATTTTCTTCTTTTTGCTCTTCTGTAAGGTGTGCAGCCATATTCAAAAAGCCAGTCTCTCCTCGTAAAAAGAAGTAAAAAGCAAGCTTTCTTGTCTCAAAAGAAAGCGTCCTATCTTTAGCAATACCAAGGAGCTTTAACGATATAAAGCGTGCCTTATCGCTCAAACCTATGCGAAGCTCGGAATAGTTTTTTGCGCTATAGTCATCTTTATGCTGCAAGGCTTCAAGATCTTGGATAATCTTTCGCCTTGGATATGAGGGCCAGTCGTTGTAGAGTATCGGGAGTGTAAGGCCAAAAAATTCTCTAAACTGGAGGTATCTATCTTCTGGAGATGTAGCTGCATCTTGTGCCCTTCGTGAAGCCTGCCCTCCAGCACCTATCTCTGCGACATATACAGGCTCGCCAGGCGCGAGATTAATGATCACAAAGTTTACTAACACTATCGCAAAGAGCGTAAGCGGCAAGAGAAGAAGCCTATGGACAATATACCAAAACATCCTACCTTCTCCACGAATACATATATGCCGGCTGCTCGACGACAGCTCCAGGCACTAAATCCTGCCGATCTTTAGGAATAAATATATTTTCTATCCAGCTCCAGTATAAAAGGGTAGCTTTTGTGGTGTACAAAAAGGTGTAGGGCTGTTCTTCATAAAGAAGGGCATGCATTTTTCTAAAGAGCTCATTTCGCTTTGATGGATTAGCTTCTATTTCGATCGCATCGATTAGTGCATCTACATCTTTATTCATAAACCCTATCATATTGGAAGAGCCCTTAACATTTGCCCCTTCAGAATGCCAAAGCTGCCTCGGATCATCAGGGGGTGTCCCAAGCGACCATCCGAGATAGACAGCATCAAATCTTTTGTCCTCGAAGGCATTTGAGATATCTGCAAGATCCATTCCCACAAGCTGGCACTCTATGCCGATTTCCTTAAGATTTTGTGCGATGAGCTCGCAGTTGATCTTTGCAATGGGGTCTTTAACAAAGTAGATCAAAGAAAAAGAAAAGTCCCTTTTTTTCCCGTCGATTTCCTTATGTAACAGGCCATCTCCGACAGAATCATACCATCCCTCTACAGCAAGAATCCTTTTTGCCTGATCTGGATCGTAGGAAAGCGGTGGAATACTGAGATCATTTTCACTCGAGCCATAAAAAAATGGGCCGGTAATCTCTACAGCTTGACCATTGAGGTTTTGACGGATGATGCGAGCTCTATCTATTGCCATGGTAAGCGCCGCCCGTATCTGTTTACTTGCAAAAAGAGGATTTTTTTCATTCCATCCGACATAGGAAAACTGCCTTGCAAGAAAATCAAGGCGCTTTACTTCGCTTCCCAGCTCTTTTTGCTTTTTATATTCATCTGAAGCAAGATAGCGGTCAAGCTCCACAAGGCTTTGTGGATTGATAACGCACATATCGATCTTTTGTGCTAAAAAATCCCTAAAGAGCGCTTCACTCGTTTCTAAAAAATAGACCTCTAAAGCCTCATAGAGGGCATGTACCTTGCTATAAAAATCGGGGTTTTTGCGAAAACGTATCTGCTTATCATCAATGCCATCAAAAATCCAGGGTCCCGATGAGACAATAGTGCGAGATGCAAAGTGATTTGCAAAGCTTTGGGCCCACGTGGTGCTTGTACGATAAAAATCTATTCCTGAATCATCAGGGCAGATCTTTGATCCATCAGGATTATACTGATAGACAAAGCGTGCAAGGGGCCTTAACTGGGCGAGATAAAAAGGCAGGGCATAGCTTTTTTGCTTGCAGGAGATAACAAAAGTGAGGTCATCTACCACCTTAATATCTTCAATATCGCGAAGCAAAAAACGAAGGGTTACTGCACTTGGAACATCTACATGGGAATTTGAAAGCGCATCCCAAAAGAATTTAAAGTCTTGCGATGTAACGGGATGCTTTTCAAGAAAGTGGGATGAAAGATTCATCTCCTTAGGAAAATGGCTAATTTCGAGCGGCTGCCAAAAGAGATCCTCGCGAAGATGCACCCAAAAGCTATTTTGGTCTCTCTCTTCGATTTTTATGGCAAAATCTTGGGCTAGCTGCTCATAAAAACCAAACTTTTGAGTCCCGAGCGTTCCCTCACAGTAGCCAAGCCATTCACTAACCTGCGCCCACTGGCTAAATGGATGAAGATTTTCAGGATTTCCGATAGTTGCGAGCCGAAATGTGCCCTTTGGTTGAAAATTTGGTCCTATAAGCTTTGGCAATGTCTCTGTAAAAAAGGGGTCTAGCTCTAAGATATTTTTATATTTTGGATCGATGTGAGGCCGCACGCGCTCATTTTTTCCATGTGTCTCGACTGTTTTTTGAGGAAAGTTCTTAAATTCCTTTTCTAAAAGATCAACCTGAGCATTAATAAGCTGGAGCTTTTCCTCTTGTATAAGCGATGACCAGTAGATCATCCCCAGAAAAAAAAGTATGAGGCTCCAAGTGAGCGCCTTAAGAAAAAAAGTAAGTGGTCGATGCGTTTTCATTTCACAAATTTAATTTCGATTACAGTATATATGCGATATTAGGGAATTCTCAATCAAGGGCTTTACTACATGACGAGCTACACGAAGGTTGACTACAGTGTCGAAGAGCAAGCAGCCATTCTTATCCAAAAAATTAAACACTATCTCATTACAACCATCGGACGCGTACTTGAAGAGGCAAATCCTGAAGAATTTTATCGCGCCCTCTGCTATGCAATCCGCGAACAAATTATGATAAATTGGCAGGCAACTGCCGATACGTGGCATAAAAAAAATGCACGTATCGTCTTTTATATGTCGCTTGAATATCTGCCAGGAAGGTTTTTAAACAATAACCTCACAAACCTCAAAAACCTCGATGTCGTAAAGCTTGTCCTAAAGAAAACAGGAAGAAGCCTTCACGATCTCATCGCCTACGAATATGACCCAGGCCTTGGAAATGGCGGCCTTGGAAGGCTTGCGTCTTGCTTTTTAGACTCTCTTGCCACCCTCAAAATGCCCTCTAGAGGCTATGGCCTTCGCTACCAATATGGGCTATTTGAACAGCAGCTCCTTGATGGCGTGCAGTATGAAAAGCCAGACCTGTGGCTCTTATCAGAAAATCCTTGGGAGTTTCGAAGAGACCAGAGAAGGCAGGTTGTAAACTTCTGCGGCAATCCTGTAAAGCGCACAAATGCCCTCGGAGATGAAGTGTATGACCTAGATAGCCCAGAAGAGGTATGGGCTATCCCTTATGACATTCCTATCGTAGGATATAGTGAAAAAAATGACTTTGCTGTCGTCACCATGCGCCTTTGGACAACTAAAGAGTCGCCAAGAAACTTTCAGCTGCAAAGATATAATGCTGGAAGGCTTGATCAGGCCGCAGAAAACACAACGCTTACCGATGTACTCTATCCAAGCGATGTGACAGATGTCGGCAAGCGAATTAGGCTAAAGCAGGAATTTTTGATGGTCTCAGCATCTGTCAAAGATATCCTTCGCTACTACTTTGCCAGCAATTCTGACATCAACGACTTCCAAGAAAAGGTAAGGATTCAGATTAACGATACCCATCCTGCTATTTTGATTGCAGAGCTTATGAGGCAGCTGACATCCCATTTTGCCCTCTCCTGGGACAAGGCATGGGAGATCACCCAAACCTGTACAAGTTATACCAACCACACGATCCTATCAGAGGCTTTAGAGCAATGGGATCAAGGCCTTGTACGATACCTTCTTCCCCGCCAGTACAAGATTATCGAACGAATAAACCAAGATTTTTGCACAGCTGTAAGAAAGCGCTATCCAGACGATGAAAGCCGCATCCATAAGATGTCTATTTTAGAAAATAACATGGTACGCATGGCTAATCTTGCAGTGGTTGGAAGCCACAAGGTAAATGGCGTTGCAGCACTTCACACAGAGATCCTCAAGCAGTCTTTGTTTAAAGATTTTCACGATATGTGGCCCGATAAGTTTGTCAACATCACAAATGGCGTTACACATAGAAGGTGGCTTCTTAACTGCGATAAAGACCTAGCAGACTTTATCACAGAGCGCATCGGCAAGGAATGGATCTGCGATTTTAGCAAAATTAGCAAGCTTGGCGAATTTGCTTCCGACGAGGCGTCTCAAAAAGCCTTTTTAGAGGTAAAGCGCAAAAATAAAGAGCGCCTGTTAAACTTTATCCACGAAGAGGGAAGACCTCGAGATGCAACTGGCAAGCAGGTCACATCAGATGTAATCATGGGGCCAGGAGCGCTTATAGACTCGCAGGTAAAGCGCGTACATGAATATAAGAGACAGCTTTTAAATGCGCTAAATCTCATTATCCGCTACCACGAAATTCTGGAAAACCCTACCAAACCTCGCGTAAAAAGGCTCTGTCTCTTTGCCGGAAAAGCTGCCGCAAGCTACGAGACTGCAAAAACGATCATCCATCTCATATGCTGCCTTGCAAAGAAAATAAATTCCGATCCGATAGCAAGCCAATTTCTGAATGTTGTGTATATTGAAAATTATAATGTGTCAAAAGCAGAGATCATAATACCAGCTACAGACTTATCAGAGCAGATCTCCACTGCAGGACTAGAAGCATCCGGCACCGGCAATATGAAATTTTCCATGAATGGCGCTCTGACAATCGGAACCGAAGATGGTGCCAATATCGAAATGCGGCAGGAAGTAGGAGATGTGTGGTGGCCATTTCGCTTTGGCTGCTCTGCAGAAGAGATTGCCGATATGAAGGCAAAACAGAGCTATAAAGCATGGGATATCTATCAGTCTGATCCTAAAATTAAGAAGGCTGTAGATTCTCTACGAGATCACTCACTTACCTCGCATGAGCAAGAGCACCAATCCCTCAGCTCGCTCTACTATACGCTCCTTGAAGGAAGCTATGGATCCCAGCCTGATCGATTCTTTGTTCTAAAAGATCTTCAAAGCTACTATGAAACACAAAATAAAGTAGATGAGCTCTACAGCCAGCCGCTTAAATGGGCGGAATATGCGATACACAATATTGCAGGTATGGGTAAATTTTCTACAGACCGCTCTATCTTAGAGTACTGCACAAATATCTGGGACATCGAGCCATGCCCCATTGATACACAGCTCTTTGATAGGGTGCAAAAGGCCTATCTTGAAAGTACTCCGCTTTCTTTATTATGACAGATAGTATTCGTGCACGGGCACGAATACATTTCAACCTACTTCTGTATAGTGCCAGCAGGATCTACAAGTCCCCAGTAATCAAGCATCTTTTGGTATGTGCCCTGCTTTTTAAGCTTTGCAAGGCCATCATTAAAGAGAGGGATAAGCTCACTATAGTTGCCAACCTTAACGATGAGGCAGAGGCTCGTAGCGATAAGCGGACTGCTTGCTACTTTAAGCGTATTTGCATAAAAATTGCCAACGAGCTGATATGCCCTGATAGAATCAAGTATTACAGCATCAATTTTACCATGTACAAGATCTTCCATGGCATATGTCATCTGATCATAGGGCTTAAGTATAAAAGAGAGATCATCTCGATTTTCTATGAGGCCGGCATAGGCCCGATTAAATCCTACGACCTTGTTTTTTAACGAATCGATATCTTTATAGCTATCTCCTTGACGCAGGACAACTACTGGTCCGAAGGTGAAGAGAGGATCTGAAATGAGGTATTGTCTTCGATTTTGCAAACTGGCATCTACGACTCCAACAACTCCATCAGCTCCCTGCATTTCAATCATTTCACCGGTTTTTCCATGCTCAACGGTGTTTATTTGGAGCCGTATTTTCTTCATGCGTGCGATTTCGTAGAGAATATCATCTGTAAAGCCTTGAATGCTTGTCTCTTTACCCTGTAGATTTATCCCCTGAATTGTATTTGCTCGAAAAATGGTGTAGACAGGATGCTGGTCCTTATTCCAGAAACATCCCGTGCAAAGAAGAAGGAGCAAGAAAATCGGTAGGAATCTTTTCATTCGACAAACTCGTATCTTTTCTCTATCCTACTGAGTAAAGCTACTTTCTTTCTATGTTAAAAAAAGAACAAAATGGTCTTTCTTGGTTTGAGTTTGAGAGCCTGCAGGAATATCCTGAGGTTTCTCATGCTATTCTATGCCGCTCAGACGATCCCACAAGCCTTTTAGGGGGGATAAAGCTTAAGCTTGCAAATCAAGTGCATAAAGATAGTGTCTGCAGGATAGATGATGCTTTTGATCATACTACAGCTGCCCCAAATACAGATGCCCTCATTACAAATGCCCAAAATGTAGCACTTGGAATTCGCCATGCAGACTGCCAAGCTGCGATTTTTTTTGATCCAAAACAAAGAGCCGTTGCCTGTATTCATGCAGGATGGCGTGGAAACTGCCAAAACATCTACAAAAAAACTATCGATGAAATGGCAAAGCAGTATGGAAGCCTGCCAGAAAATCTCATCTGCTGCATAGGCCCATCCCTTGGACCTGAAAATTCAGAATTTATTAACTATAGGCAGGAGTTTCCAGAAAGCTTTTGGCCATTCCAGCACAGGGAAAATTATTTTAATCTCTGGGAGATAGCTCGCTGGCAGCTTGAATCAGCTGGTGTAACTAAGCTTGAGTTTGCAAACATCTGCACCTATGAAAATCCAGATCTCTTTTTTAGCTATAGAAGGGATAAAACGATCGGCCGCAATCTTACTGTAGTATGGCTTACCTAACTACTTTGTACCTCTGAACAAAATCCAAAAGCATCCGGTATATCTATGAGCCTTTCTCAAAAATTACTTCAGGCAATTTGAGTTTTGCAAAAGGCTCATAATTTCTGTTACTGCTCTACTTCACCTTGGTCGGCAATGACCTCTTCTTGTTCATCGCCAAAGGTTCCTGCAGGCTCCTGGCTCGCTCTTGTCTTCATCCAGCTTAATGGTTCTCTATAGAGGCTTTTTAGTACTGGATCATGTGCTTCTTCATCTTTGCCAATTGCCTCGTCAGTATCGATCTGTACATGTTCTACAGAAACATTTGGAAGCGATTGATCTTCATCATCGTAGATAAGAGGCTCTTCATTCATAGCTGTTTCTTGGTCTTGAGCCTGTTCTTCTTTTGATGAAGAAAAGACTTTTTTCCACCATGATTCAGCGCTCTCACTGCTTGGGACAGCATGTTGATTTTCTTCTACAGTACGCTCTACTTCTTGTCTTTCATCTTGAAGAGCATTTTCTTCCTCTTCTTCATCGTCGGTCGAAAAAAGATTTTCCCACCATGCAGATGATGCTGAAGGTCCAGCTTCTACTGTTTGGAGATGCTCTTCATCGTCATCTTTTGAGGAATCGTCATCAGATGAAAAAAGGCTATTGAACCAAGAAGGAGTCTCGGCTGGTGCATCTTCCCTCTCTTGAACATGCTGAACCTCTTCTTGCGCTACAGCTTCTGGCTCCTTTTGCTCATCGCGAGTAAAGATATTTTGCCACCAGGATTTTGTAGGCTCAGCAGCAAGCTCTATGGGCTCTTCTTTACTAGCATCAGGTACTGTCTCTTCATTATCTTGAGGAGATTGCTCTTCCTGCTGCTCTTTTGCAAACACTGTTTTCCACCAAGAAGTTGCAGGCTGGGTTTCGCTCTCAACTTCTGCTACTTGAGCATCCTCTTGGGATGGCTCTTCGTCAGATGGGCTCTCATCAGCAGTTGGCTGATTTTGCTTGTCATTTGAAAAGATCCCTTGCCACCATGACTCTGTAGGCTCTTCATTACTCTTTTCTTCACTAGCAGGCTCTAGCTGCTCGTCTTCAATAATAACTACTTCAGCAGGTGCTTCTGTTTGCTCATTTTGTTTTTCATTTGAAAAGATCCCTTGCCACCAAGATTTTGCAGGGGCATCTGGCTCTGAAGGCTTCTCTTCTTCGACACTTGCTTCATCTTGTATGAATGACACTTCTTCTACAGGTTGCGCGGCGCGCTCAACAGCAACTTCAGCTGGAGCTGCCTGCTCACTTTCTGAAACTGAACTTTGCCACCAGGAACTTGAAGCCTCTTCTGGTTCAATGTAGGTCTCTTCCTCTTCGATGATGGCTTCATCATCGATTAGGGGAGTTTCTTCTACTGGCTCGGTAGCAGACTCAACAGCAACTTCAGCCGGAGCTACCTGCTTGCTTTCTGAAACTGAACTCTGCCACCAGGAATTTGAAGTCTCTTCTGGTTCAATGTATGTCTCTTCCTCTTCAATGATTGCTTCATCATCGATTAGGGGAGTTTCATTTACTGTCTCCGTAACAGACTCAACAGCAACTTCAGCTGGAGCTACCTGCTTGCTTTCTGAAACTGAACTCTGCCACCAGGAATTTGAAGTTTTTTCTGGTTCAATGTATGTCTCTTCCTCTTCGATGATTGCTTCATCATTGATAAGGGGAACATCTTCTTCAATAGATTGCACCTGTTCAGTTTGAGGCTGCGTATAACCTACTTCATCATCAACTAGTGCAACTTGCTCTCTTGGAGTATCAACTGCTACATCTTTTTCAACAGGTGCGGAGGGCTCTTCTTTTTGCTCTGGCACTACTTCATCTTCTAGCACGAGAGCAGCAGATGGCATCTCCTGGCTAGTCTTTTGCTTCTGCTTTTCGTTTGAAAAGATACCTTGCCACCAAGATTTTACTGGCTCTTCCTCTTTCGTCTCTTCATTAGTTACTTCGACAGCGCTAACTTCATCATCACCGCTCGTAAGAGGCTGGCTCTCTTCAACCTGCTTTTCGCTGTTTTGAGGCTCTTCTCGTGGAGTAATTGCCTCTTGCTTGTCACTTTGCTCATCTGCTTGAGGAACTTCATCTGCATCAGCAATATCTTGCGGCTTTACTTCATCTTGAACCTCGGAAGCGTCTTCTTGCAGCTGCTCTTCTTGTTTATCGGAGCCAAACATTTTCTCCCACCAGCTTTTTGTAGGAGCTTCTTCTGTTTGAGGTGCCTCTTCTGCTAAAGCGATCTCTTCTGTTTTAGCTTCATCTTGCACTTGAGGAGCGGCTTCTTCTTGCGCTTGTTCTTCTTGTTTGTCAGAGCCAAACAGTTTCTCCCAAAAGCTCTTTGTAGGAGCTTCTTCTGTCTGAGCTGCCTCTTCTGCTAGAGCGATCTCTTCAGCTTTAGCTTCATCTTGCACTTGAGGAGCAGCTTCTTCTTGTGCTTGCTCTTCTTGTTTGTCAGAGCCAAACAGTTTCTCCCAA
>CAZEGK010000003.1:26706-115524 GCA_964512205.1 uncultured bacterium
TGCACTTGAGGAGCTTCTTCTTGTGCTTGCTCTTCTTGTTTGTCAGAGCCAAACAGTTTCTCCCAAAAGCTCTTTGTAGGAGCTTCTTCTGTTTGAGGTGTTTCTTCTGCTAGAGCGATCTCTTCCGCTTTAGCTTCATCTTGCACTTGAGGAGCTTCTTCTTGTGCTTGCTCTTCTTGTTTGTCAGAGCCAAACATCCTCTCCCAAAAGCTCTTTGTAGGAGCTTCTTCTGTCTGAGGTGCTTCTTCTGCTAGAGCGATCTCTTCAGCTTTAGCTTCATCTTGCACTTGAGCAGCAGCTTCTTCTTGCGCTTGTTCTTCTTGTTTGTCAGAGCCAAACACTCTCTCCCACCAGCTTTTTGCAGGAGCTTCTTCTGTTTGAGGTGCCTCTTCTGCTTCTGCGATCACTTGAGCATTTGCATCATCTTGTACTTGAGGCACTTCTTGTTTTTGCTCATCTTCTACAGGAGCTGGCTCTTGAGGTGTTATTTCTTGCTCAATTTGCGGAGTCTCTTCCTCTACAGGTGGTTCATTTTGGTCTTCAGCTTCTGCAACTAGCAGGTTATCAGAAGAAGGTGACGCCGGCTGCTCTTCTCTATTTTCTTGAGAAGTAACAGGTTGCTCCGGCTCATTTTCTGCAACAGCTTGAGGCGGTGCATTGAACTCAAATTCCTGCATCTCAAAATTTTCATCGCTTGGGCTGCTGTTATCTTCAGGAAGTGCTTCGCCAGGAATGGTTGCACTTGGTTCTGGACTTTCTTCAACCTCTTCAACAATCTCCTGATGCTTTGTCTGCTCATCATTCAAGCTCTCTGAGAAGGAATCAAAAAGCTCAAAAAAGTCGATCTGCTCTTCTTTTGGAGCCTCTTCACTTTCTGCAATTTGAACTTCCGGAAGTGTTGGCACATGTTCTTTATCAGGATCTGGGGTATCTGACTTGCTCAAAAGCTTGATACCTTCTTGCTCTGCAGACTTCAGCCTTTCAATACTCTGAGGAACTGGCTCTTGACTAGCTGTTGGAACAATAGGTGCTGGTGCCGCGGCTGCAGTTGGAACTGGAGCAGTAGGAAGCGTCGGTACTGCAGGACCCTCAATCTGTACATTTTCCTGTGGCACCGGTGTAGGAGGTGCTGTAGGAAGGAGCGCCGGGCCAGTTGCTACTACCGGAGCAGTTGGAACTTCACCTTGGCCTTGCTCTGGTGATAGGATATCACTTACAGGAAGTGGAACTTCTTCTTCAATTACAGGTATCTCTTGTGGAGGGAGGTTAAGCTGAGAAACCTCTTCGACTGCAACAAGAACAGGTAAAATTGGACTTGGCGCAGATTCTCTCGGTTCAAGTGCTGCTTTATTAACTGGACGCTCAGGAGCGAGGAGCTCTTCATGTTCACGATGGTGTGGGAAGTCATTTCTATCGCCTCTTAGATTTCTAAGCTGCGGAACAATTTTCTGTTCTGCGATGACATCTTCTGGATGACGCGCATTGCCTGTAAGCATCAGCGCATAATCAAAGTCTTCATGAATTGTATAAGATTTGCCCCAAACTTCCGGCATGTTTTTGAATGTAACATAGGTAAGCTGTCCTTTATCGAGAATAATTTCTCGGATAAAGACTGTCTCATATGTTTCACCAATAACGTTATCACAAAGAATTCTTAGGTAAAGTTGTCTAGGGATGAATTTTTCCTTAATTAATCCCTTTTCTCTTAGCCCCGGGTCATTATTTACTTTTTCGATAAAGTCCATTGCAACTGCCGTTACAAGCTCGCGCGCACGCTCGAGAGGCAATGCCTTGTAGCAAGCAAACGACATTTCTATGCGATGGATGTGATCCTTTCCAAAGGTCGCTTTTGCATCATGTAGAGTAAAATTTCGTTCGCGAAATAAACCCGCTGAATAGAGGTGAATGAAGTAGGTTACATACTTTTCGTCGCGTGCGGTTACAAAACCGCAAAAGACTAAAAAGGATATGAAAACGAGGCAAAGTGCAATACGAACGGATTTAACTTTTTCAAACATGTATTTTTCGCTCCGATCAGCCAGGTAGACTTTATATATTTTTCTCAATCTATGAGATTTGGATAGTTTTTGTCCAGCTCCCTATACCATTCGACAAATTTTGCAATGCCGTCTGAAAGCCGGGTTTTTGGTAAAAAATGGAGTTTTTCTTTTGCGCGAGCAATGTCAGCATAGGTTTCTTCAATTTCTCCCTGCTGCATCGGCATCAAAATTTTTTCTGCTTTTTTGCCTGCATTGTTTTCAATCAGTGTGATTAAATCATTAACAAGTTCAGGATGTTCATTACCAATATTAAAAACTGTGCATTTCTCTTCACAATCGAGAGCTTGTAGCATAGCAGAAACTACATCATCTACATAAGTAAAATCTCTCTTGCAAAGGCCATCATTAAAAACCTGTATTGGTTTTGAATCAAATATCGCCTTTGTAAAAGAAAAATAAGCCATATCCGGTCTTCCCCATGGACCATACACTGTAAAAAACCTCAGCCCAATACTTGGAACTTTATAAAGATGATGATAGCTGTAGGCAAGAAGTTCGTTTGTCTTCTTCGTTACACCATATACATTTGTCTGATGATCTGTTTTATCATCTTCTGAAAAAGGAATTTTTTTGTTGTTACCGTAGACAGATGAGCTGGATGCATAGATAAGTTTAATATGAGGGTTTTTTTTACATAACTCAAGTACCTGCAAAAACCCATCTATATTTGTTTTAAGATAAACCTCGGGATGGGTAAATGAATAGCGCACCCCGGCTTGTGCCGCAAGATGCACAAAGTGAGAAACTTCATGTTTTTGTGCCAGCTCTTCGAGCTTTTTACCGTCGTTAATATCGATAGTGTGTACCAAAAGGCCCATATCTTGTAGGATTTTAACACGAGCCTTTTTTAGACCGACGGAATAGTAGGAAGTGAAGCTATCGAGAGCAACCACATTGAAACCAGCTTCTAGACAGGCTTTTGCAAAATGAAACCCAATAAACCCTGCCGCACCGGTAATAAAAACATTCTTTTTCATATAGATATTTGTTACGGTAAAAAGTAATCACAAATAGAATACAATGTACGGAAATTTCAGGACACCTTTATGCAAAGCACGCAAACATTAACCACCGGAGATCTTAAAAATCTTCTGCATAAGATTATAGGAAAGCCAGTAGCAACTGAAATGGAGCGGCCTCCAGTTCCTGCTATCACCCCTCTCGTAGAGGACGTGCAAGAGGTGATCAAGGTAGAGGAGAAGCAAGCTCCATTGACCACAACACTCGAATCTTCGCAAGAAGCTATGCAAGATGTCCCGAACACAAAGCAGCTAAAAAAACAGCTTAAGGCCCTAGAAGCTGAAATAAAAGAACAGGCAGCTACAATCGATTTGCTAAGAAGCTCGCTACAAGAAGCAAAGCTGCATACGCTCAAAACCGAAGAGAATCTCTCTGAAAAAATTCACACGTCATCCCTTGATAGCCAAGAGGCAAAAAGCCGCCTTGTCCGCTTAATCAACGAAAAAAAAGAATTGGAAGATACCCTGTCAGCACTAGCTTGTGAAAAGGCAACGCTTGCAGCAAGGCTTCAAAGCGAACATTCAAACTACCTCAAGCTCGAAGAGAGAGAAGCGCTCCTTGCAGAGCAGACAAAAGAACTTGTAAAGACCCTTGAGGAAATGACAGAAACCCTTGCCGCACGAGATCTCGAGGTTGAAACATTTAAAGAGCTCACAAAAAAAAATGATCTGAAAATTGATGAATATCGAACAAAAATTGACGATCTGCAAAAAGAAAAACTCGCAGCACAAGACATTGAACTCAAAATGCGAGTACTTGAAGAAAAAATAGCCCATGATGCGCGCGCTTATGAGCAAGAGCTTACTCTTTGCAAAGCCCTTGTACACGAGCAAAAGGAAAAACTTCTTGAAGAGCAAAAATCCTATCGCCTTCTTGCTGACGAGCATCTTTTTATGCAAAAGAGAATTGGCGAGCAGGAAAACCATTTAAGCCTCCTTGAGCAGCACCTTGCACGGAGAGTTAAAGAATGTGCACTCTCTTCGAAGCAGATCGAAGACCTTATGGACAGAGCGACAGAGCTTCAAAACTCACTTACAGTAAGCACACAAAAGGTTAGTTACTTAGAAGAAACGCTAGATAATGCCCGCAAAGTAGAAAATGCCCTCCGCATTGAGCTTGATCACCAGGCAAATATGCTCCAAGATGATCTGAGGAGAAAAGATGAAGAACTAGATGCCCTGCATCTTGAGATGCAAAAGCAGGAGCAGGAATTAACTCATCTACGACGCATACAGGCACAATTTTCAGAAGTAGAAGCGCTCTTTAAGAGACCTTTAGAGCCAAAAGAGACCTTCAGCTTTTCACCACCACCGCTCTTTATTTCAGAATGAAAAAGAAAATCATTATAGGAATAGATCCCGGTACACGTGTGACAGGCTATGGCATTATTTCCATATCTGGAAACTCCTTCGAACCAATCGATTTTGGCTGCATACGCCCCCCTCAAAACTATATTTTGAGCGACCGCTACCATATAATTTATAATAGCCTCCAATCGCTTTTAGAGCGTTTTTGCCCAGATGAAATGGCACTTGAAACCCCCTTTATCAATAAAAATCCGCAGAGCACGCTAAAACTTGGCATCGCCATGGGCACCGCACTTCTTGCCGCCAAATCAAAAAAGATGAGAGTGTTTGGATATTCCCCAAGGGAAGTTAAATGCTTCATCACAGGCACGGGAAAAGCAGAAAAGTTTCAGGTTCAAAACACAGTATCGAGGCTTCTCTCACTAAAAACACCTCCAGAACCATTCGATGCAGCAGATGCTTTAGCAATAGCCTTGTGCCATGCACAATCGATAGACTTGCAAAGCTTACCAAATCAGAAAACGAAAGAGCTATAATATATGTATAGATACATGAAAGGGACCATCTCAGCCGTTAGAACTGAATATCTCCTTCTAGAAGTACAGGGAATCGGCTATCAGATCCATCTAGCGCCAGGATATTCACACAAATTTCCCCTTTCTCAAAAGGAGACACTGATACATCTTTCTTTTGTCATCCGTGAATTTTCTCAGGCTCTCTACGGTTTTTTGCACGAAGAGGAGAGAGACCTCTTTGAACTTCTCTTAGACATCTCAGGAATTGGTCCAAAGCTTGCCCTTAGTATTGTAGGGCATCTTCCACCAAATGATCTTAAGCTTGCACTCCTCAATAAAGATCTTGCAGTACTTGTCAAAATCCCTGGCATCGGCAAAAAGACAGCAGAGCGGCTCCTTCTTGAACTTAAGGGCTCTTCGCTTAACCTCATTCAAGTTGACACGACAAAATCCCTAAAAAATCCCCCGCTACTAGATGATGCTGTCTCAGCACTTGTAAATCTTGGCTATAGCAGGCAAGCTGCAGAGCGTGCCGTTTCTAAGACGATGGAATCCTACGATAATGACACTATAGACATCTCTGAGCTTATTACAGACAGCTTGAGAAACGTCTAGTTATTCCTCAAGCTCAAGCTTAAGGGAGATGAGTTTAAAGAGATCGCGAGCTGTGACAAGCCCCACAAGCTTTTCACCTTCTGTAACTAACAGGCAAGATGCATGTGCTTGCTGAATAAGCTCAAGTGCCGATAGCGCACTTGACTGTGGATCTACCGATCGAAAATGCTCTCTGGGCACCATGGCATCTCGCACAGATGTTTTTGGCCATGCATCGTGAGGGTGAGCCTTTATCTCTTTTAAGCTTATATATCCTACAAGCTTATCGCCATCTACTACAGGGTAGAGGTGATGCTGAGACTTATAGACATAGTTCTCTATAAGATCAGTAAGAGAAATAGTGGGAGGACAAAATATGGGATCTTTTGTCATAAAGCGCTCCACCTTTTCCCCGCGAAACTCCCTTGTAACAATCGACTGAGTCTCTGAGGATGCTGCAGCACCATTAATAAACATCCCAATGATGACAAGCCAAAGCCCATCAACAAAGTCACCGATAAGAAAAAGAAATAGTCCAAAAATAATAAGCATGATCCCAAAACTAGATCCAATTGCTGCAACAACTTTCGTTGCCCACTGCAAATTGTTCTTCCAATACCAAAGAAGTGATCGAAGCACTCTCCCTCCATCGAGAGGAAAGGCTGGGATCATGTTAAAGAGCACGACCACAATATTGATGAGGGCAAGATAGCTTGTTATGGCGATAAATATTATAGACCAGTCAAGAGCATGGCCGCACATCGTCAAAAGATACATACAACCTGCAAGCAAAATGCTTACGATCGGACCGGCAATACTGACTAAAAATTCAACCTTCGGGCTGGGAGGCTCCTTTGTGATCTCTGCAACACCGCCAAAGATAAAAAGGGTAATGCGTGAAATAGTCATTCCATAGTATCGCGCAGTAAAGGCATGGCCAAGTTCATGAAGCAAAATGCAAAGAAATAGGCCAAGCATCCCTAAAATGCCCATGATCCAGTAGGCCTGGTGTGTAAGATTTGGATATGAGGCAGGAAAATAGCCGGCCGCGAGCGTCCATGAAAGCAAAATGGCAATGATAAACCAGCTAAGATCTACGCCAATTCGTATGCCAAAAACTGTGCAAAGCTCGAGCCTTTTGCCAAACATAGAGATCCTCCATCATCCCTTTTCTACAAAAATTTATATTGATAATCAAGAATTACTTTTCCCAAGGTGCCTTTTCTGGAAAATAGCCCTCAAAAAACTTCTCCAAAAGCTCATTTTGCTCCCGAGTCTCTTCCGTCATGGCATCTTCGATGCAAAAGGTGGTAGGCTTTTTCTTTTTGATAATCTGCAAGGCCTTGCGATTTTCTTCGAGCGCATCCTTTAACCCTACCACAATGGCGTCGATTTTTGAGGGATAAACAAGCCTAAAATGAGCAAGGAGATACTGACTAAATCCCGCTGTAAGCACAACATCATCAGGAGAGCGGAATTTATGCGAAGAGACATTTTTAAAGAGAAGAGGCATACAAGCTTCAACATCTTTTTGGAGCGATCTACGAAAAGCAAATGGAGCATGTTCAAGTGCAAACCTTGCCCTGGCACCAAAAAAACGGTTTAAAAGAGCATTTGTGTTTTTCCAAGAAGCAACAAAAGCTGGATCATCATATGTAACAGGACCATCTGGAGAGATCCAGGGTGCTAAAAAGAGCTTTGGCTTTCCGGACTTTGAAAAAAAAGATCTTTTAGATACCGGCCTTCCCAAAAAGACATCATCATTAAAATAAATATAGCACTCCGAGAGTCCATGAATTCGGTGAAGATTTGCTTCAATCG
Source organism: uncultured bacterium (assembly GCA_964512205.1). GTDB lineage: Bacteria > Chlamydiota > Chlamydiia > Chlamydiales > FEN-1388 > SZAS-7. Next base: position 34,024 of record CAZEGK010000003.1, read on the forward strand.
CCTGAGAATTGAACGTAGGCAGATCTTTACCATCTAAAAAAATCTCCGTGTGATCAACGACAGATATCATAGGATGTTCTTTAAGCCAGGAAGGTCTTTGGCTAAAGGTCACAATATATATATGATTAACGAACGGAGCAAATCTATAAATTGACCTTAGGGAATACTTCAATTCATCCCTATTTCTAAATCGATCAAGGCCTTGTGCATCTTTTACAACAGGTTTTTTATAGTCATACTTCGTTTTTTGAAATGCTCTACTCCAATTGGGGTCACTTCCATCAACCCACGTATAGACAACATCGACCTTGTCTACCTTTTTGCGTATAGATGAAAAATTGCAAATTGCCGCTAGATCGATAGAGGCAAGAGTTAGCAAAACAATAATGTGAAAAAACAATTTCATCATGGGTGATCATATCCTAAAAAGTCTAAGCTCGTGTACTATAGTTAGCAATTTTGGGTGATTTGATGCAAAAAATCTGTGTCCGCATGCCTAATTGGCTAGGCGATGCCGTAATGGGTGAGCCAATATTAGAGGATATTAAAGCAAAATATCCTTCATGCACACTTACTGTTCTCTGTCACGAAGCAATCAAAGTACTCCTTGAAGCATCACCTCATATCGATGAATTTATCGTCTTTAAGCAAGATAAAAAGCGAACAAGCGCCGAAAAGAGACGAATTTACGACGAGCTTAAAAAAAGAGAATTTGACGTCTCCATTTTACTTACACGCTCTTTTTCTTCAGCGTGGTGGTTTTATCGAGCAAAGATCAAAAAAAGGATTGGATTTGAAGGCCACTGGAGAAGCCTACTCCTTACAGACCCTATCAAGATTCCTCCAAATGAGGAATTTGAGCATCAGGTGCTTACCTACAAACTGCTTCTTGCTCCGTTAGAAATAAACCAAAGCACAACCTCTCCAAAGCTCTATATAACAGATGAGGAAAAACGATCTGCATTAGAGCTCCTTGAAGGATATGGCATAGGCTCTGATCATATTGTCATAGGTATAAATCCGGGAGCTGCCTTTGGCTCTGCAAAATGCTGGCCAGAAGAGCGTTTTAAGGCACTTACTGCAAAGCTCCTTACCCATCCAAGGATTCGAATTGTCTACTTTGGAGACAAAGTTTCAAAACCCCTTGTCGACTCAATTACCTCTCATTTTGACTCAAGAGTAGTAAACCTTGCGGGAAAGACATCCCTTCGCACCTTTACGACACTTCTTTCAGTATGCGATCTTCTTGTAACAAATGATAGCGGCCCAATGCATGTAGGAGCTGCACTTTCTACACCTCTTGTAGCTATCTTCGGCTCAACAAATGAAATAAAGACCGGCCCCTATGGAGGAGGAACAGTGATTCACAAGCACACCCTCTGCAGCCCATGCTACCTGAGAAAATGTCCAATTGACTTTAGGTGCATGACAAGCATTTCTGTTGATGATGTCTATTCAGCCATTCAAACCACACTGCCAGATGACAAAAAACTCACCCGTTAAAAACATACTAAGACAAACAAGTGCATCTCGAGAAGCAGGAAAAGCCGTTAAAGCTGGCGCGATCATACTTGCCGGCGGCCATGGATCTCGCTTTGGCTACGATGCGCCAAAAGGCTGCTACCCGATATCTCCTGTAGATAAAAAAAGCCTCTATGAGCTATTTGCCATGCGATCAAAAGGCCATACAATTGCCTTTATGACATCTGATGCCACTCACGATGCGACGTGCAAGCACTTTGAAGATAACAACTACTTTGGACTAGACAAAGAAAACGTATCCTTTTTCATGCAAAAAAACCTTCCCCTCAAGGATTTGGAAGGAAACAGTCTTTCAATAACTGCTCCAGACGGAAATGGCGCACTGTTTTGGCACTTTGACAAGTTAGAGGACTGGGAAAAAAAGGGAATATCCCACGTTACAGTGATGACCGTAGATAACGTGCTTGCAGACCCATTTCAGCTCGATCTCATCGGATATAATGCACTTCATGACAACGATATGACTATCGCTTGCATCACGCGTGAAAACCCAGAAGAGCATGTAGGAGTGCTCGTAGAGCAAGATGGAAAATTAAAAGTTGTAGAATATACAGAACTAGACGATAGCGAACGCTTTGCAAGACTTAGTGATGGCAGCCTCAAATATCCCTTTGCAAACATCTCCTATTTTGCCTTTAGCCTTTCTTTTATCAAAAAAATTCGCGCGCATACACCTCAAGATCTTCCCCTGCACCTTGCAAGGAAAAAAGTCACCATCGATGGGAGAGAGGTTAGCTGCCTAAAATCTGAATATTTTATTTTTGATCTTGTGAATTTTGCTGATAAAGTAGAGGCCCTACTCCTTCCCCGTAAAGACTATTTTTCGCCTCTTAAAACAAAATCTGATATCCAAACAGCTCAGCAAGCCCTCACCGAACACGGCATTTTTTAATCTTTTACTGCAGAGACTAGAGAACCAGGCGGCAATAGGAGAATTTTTACGCTCGAAGCTTAATGCTCAAGGTCATATACTTAAGGCTACTATTGGAGAACTATTATGAAGGTAGCCTACTTAGGTGCAGGAGCTTGGGGATTTTGTTTAGCGAGATTGCTTGCCGAAAAGGGCCATAGCGTGCGGCTTTGGTCGATAGAAGCACCACTCGTAGAACAGCTTAAAAAAACGCGTCTACACCCACACCTAAAAGGTCGTCCTATCGATGATTCTGTTATCATAACAGGTGATTTGCAAGAGGCGATAGAGGGTGCCGAAATGGTTGTTGAATCCGTCACATCTCAAGGCCTAAGGCCAGTATGCAAAAAGCTAAAAGAGCTTGGACTCTCTTCAAATATTCCCTTTGTATTAACATCAAAGGGAATCGAACAAAATAGCGGTATGGTTTTGCCAGAAGTAGTCCTTGATGTACTTGGCAATGATTTTCAACAATCTGTCTGCTCCTTTTCCGGCCCAAGCTTTGCCGAAGAAGTAAGCCAAAACCTTCCTACATCAGTTGTTGCTGGCGCTTATAATCCAGATGTTGCGCAAACAGTTGCAGATGCATTTACTACGCCATTTCTTCGTGTTTATCCAAACCGCGACATCCGGGGAGTTGCATTTGGAGGATCACTCAAAAATATTATTGCAATCGCCTGCGGCATTTCAGATGGCCTAAAGCTTGGAACAGGCGCAAGAGCAGCCCTTATGACAAGAGGCCTACATGAAATTGTAAAACTTGCTAAACACTACGGTGCAAAGCAAGAGACGCTCTATGGCCTATCTGGCATGGGAGATCTTTTCCTTACCTGCTCATCATCTACAAGTAGAAACTATAGTTTTGGGATGCTTTTAAGCCAGGGCAGTTCCCCAAATGATGCAAAAAAGAGCATTGAAATGGTGGTAGAAGGAGCATATACCGCAGTCTCTGCCGTACAGCTTGGGAAGCTTGCAAACATCGATCTTCCAATTAGTGAGACGGTCTTAAAAATATTAGAAGGAACGCTTCATCCAAAAGAGGCGGTCCAGCATCTTATGCAGCGCACGATCAAAGAAGAATATTTATAATAAGGTACTACATGCTCTTTCCCGTTCCTGTTGAGATCGTATATGAAATAAAAGCAAAAGCAGCCGACCCTAAAATCGTCGCTATCGCAGCAAAAATTGCAGCGCTAGATACTGGCCTTGCAATGCATGAGCTTATACAACTTGTAGAGTTTATCGAAGAGGTAAAAAAATTTGAGCAGTTTGGCGAAACATACCTCAGAAAAGAAGCTACAAATCTTCCAAGAACGATAGAAATAGATCCGCTCCATAAGCGCATATTTATCCACCTTAAAACACATAACTCTCCAGCCGTTGGAAGGGGCTTTCATAAGCATGTCACAAGGTCAATTCTCTACGACACACAGCAGCCCACAATTGTTGCAACAGCTGTAACTCATGATAGCGAAGCGACGAGATCAGAAGTTGCACTACTAGAAAAGTTCAGGAATTCAGAGGGTATTATAGCTCCTATACATGTCTCGCAGCATGTAAAGAAATCAGGTGAGCCTCGCTTTGAAATTATTACCCCGCTCTACAATAGGGGATCGCTAAAATCCTTTATGCTGACTAGCAAAAATAAGGTTCCCCTGGATGTGAAAATCTCCATTGCAAGGGATATTTTAGCAGGCTCTAGCAAGCTTAATGCCTTAGGCTATGTAAATAGGGATAACAATAAAGGAAACTTCTTCATTCACCAAGAAAATGGTCAGTTTAAAGCGGTTGTTGGAGACCTTGGAGGCTATACAGCTACCTTTGAGGATGCATTTAAGAAAAAACCCCTTGGCACAAGCCTACGATCGAGTCCGCCAGACCTTCATAAAGCCTTCTATGAAGAGAGACTTACTTCCCAGGATCTCCTTTCTTGCCACGTCTTTTCACTTGGCCGGTTATTTTTCTTCCTTCTTTTTGAAAAAGATGTTCCTTGGCTTGAAACATTCCACACCTATCCACTCATTAGAAAGCTCTATAAGGACCGCTCAAATCCAGAAGTACTCCAAGAAATAGAGCGACTTAATCAAAGCATTACCTCTTTCATTCAGCCGCGCCTCGAAGAGCTTAGCCAAAAAAGAGAGCCTCTTGAGCTTGAAGAGCAATTTGAGGAAATGATTCTGCAGATGCTTTCCACCGATCCCGAAGTGAGAAAGACCAATGCTCACTGGCTGCAACTCATACATGAATTAAAAACGGGTGCGAATCCACCCGTCTGAAAGAATCTATTTAGCTAATAGCTATACCTGCGCTTGCATAGCCATCTACAGTGTTAATCAATGTAACGCCTGCAGCTGTTATCGAAAAGACAACAAGTACACGAGTCTCTGCAGTTACAGGAATATTTAACCCTGTGAGTATACCACTGCTAACTGTTCCTAGACCCAGAACCCCTGTAAGGGCCGGCGCAAGAGTAACAGTAGTTCCTGGAACTAATGTAAAGGTATTATCTGGCGTTGTAGAAGTGTAGACATCAGCTGTAATTGTTACAGTAGTGCCAACGAGAGCAAGTGCTACTGTATTTGTAAAATAAGCTGCAATTGATGTTATTGTACCATCTCTTGGCATAGAAAAGGCAAAATCTAAATTTAATCCAGGACCGCCCGTAAGATCGATAGTTCCACCTACTGGTGTAACCCCATCTGTAGAGTTTCCAAAACCAAGTAATCCCACTGTGCCAACTAGTCCACCAGCTATAGTAGTTAGTGACATCGGAGTTCCTGAAGCATAGGGAATAATGGCACCAGCTCCAGCAGAACCTGTTGCACCTATTGGACCAGTAGCTCCTGTAAAACCAGTTGCACCAGTAGCTCCCGTAAAACCTGTAGCTCCCGTAAAGCCGGTTGCACCTGTCGGGCCAGTAGCACCGGTCACTCCAGTTGCACCAGTAGCTCCTGGGCCTGAAAATCCAGCTGCACCAGTTGCACCGGTCGCTCCTGTCGAGCCAGTAGCTCCTCGAGCACCTGTAGGACCTCTTGGGCCTGTTGGACCAATACTATCTGAACTAGATGATGAAGAACTTGAGGTGTGGTGATATCCAAAGCGATTCTTGTTCTTTTTTTTTGCTTGACCTGCAAATGTATTACCAAACGGCACTGTAAGGGCCGTCACTAGGGCTAAATAAGTGAGAACTTTCATGTTTCCTCAAATAAGTAGTTAAATAGGTCATAGGTGTACTTGCCTACACTGACATACGACGACACCAGCAATAGAAAACCACACTTTTTTTGGCGAGGCAAGAAAAAAGATTGTTTTAATCTATATCGAAAAGAGAAGGCGCAAGCTTTTCGCCTTTTAGAAGTGCCACAAGTCGCTTTGCTGCACCAAGCGATGTTGTAAGGCCGATGCCGTTACAGCCAAGGTTGTACCAAAGATGCGGCAAATCTGGCTCCTCACCTACCCAGCGAACACCATTTGCTGTGTAGCCCATAATGCCATACCAAAAGTTAGCAAAATGCACATCTGTTTTGTTGTAGGTGTTCTTTAGAAAAGCTTGGTAGATCTTGAGGCTCTCTAGAGCTCTTTTTGCAATCTGCTTGTTTGTGTGCATGCCATCTGGCTGATCATATTCCGGCCCTCCAAGCACCGTATACTGCTTGATATGTGACAAATAAAAATAGGGAGAGTCAGCATATGTGCCTCGATCATCGAAAAAGGCCTGTGCATAAGGCTCGCGATCAGGATCAAAAAAGCCTGCCATATACCCCTCACGAGGAATAAGGGCATCATGCAGCCTTGTTATTTCTTTCTTATCCTTTGTACGTATCTGAAAATCCTTATAGCCATTTGTGCAAAGAATCGTATCTTTCACCTCTATAGCATCATTGAGCCAAAGGGACCCTTCATCTTCTCTGATATGAGATATAGGGCTATTTTCAAATAGAGAAAACCTTCCGGGATATTGCTTATACAGATATTTTATTATTTCATGGCAAAAAAGCGCGCTATTGAGCCTTCCCAGTTTTACATTTTCCTGAGGTATTGCAACAGCGATAAAATCCTCATCGACTATATGAAGCTTTTGCAAAAGCTCATCTTTAGTGATGCGATAAATCTCTACCTCATCTACGCAGGGAAGTGTTACATCGTCTCTGACAAAATAGTGCCACTTTGCCCTGCCAAACTTTCTGTTATATTTTTCGCGCTCTATGTGACCAAAAAGCACATCTATTGACGTCATTGCAAGGCTTATATTTGGCAAGGTAAGGAGCAAATCTCTAGCACCAATCTCACCGAGAATTTCTAGCATTAAATCCCACGAAGCATCAATTTCCTCAAAGCTTTGCCTTGTCTTTTCAAACCCGAACTCTTCGACAAGCTCCTGAATAGGGCGTTCGATGTGTAAACAGGCAAGTGCTGCATTGTTTCCTGTTGCCTGGCTTGCTATTTTTCCCTTTTCAAAGAGAAGAATATGTTTATCGGTTTCTTTAAGGAGGTAGTAGAGGGTAGAAATGCCGGAGATTCCGCCGCCAATAATAGCAACATCAGCTGATGTTTTTCCAGCAAATGGAGGAAAATGGGGCTTTTCAAACTGAAGCCAAGGGGATGAGAAGGAGATGATCTGTTCGTAGTGCTGCGTAGGCTTTTCAGAAATATCCATGCTACTAAAGTAGCATAAAACAGCAATTTCTGTTACAAAAACAAATTTACTTGAGGAACCATGCGAAGCATTGTCACACCAGATGAAATGCGGCAAATTGAACAAAAAGCAGTCGATAGCGGCACAAGTGTTGAAGCTCTTATGGAGCAGGCAGGACTCTCTACTGCTAAAGTTATTGTCGATCTCGTAGAAGCAAAAGCCCTTGCAAAAAGTGCCTTTATCGTTTGCGGAAATGGTAATAATGGAGGCGATGGCTATGTAGTTGCAAGACATCTTTTATCCTCTGGGTTTTCTGTATCTGTTTTTCAGTATGGAGTGACAGATCCAAGCTCCTTAGCGAAAAAACAAAGACGCCGATATGAAGCTCGCGGAGGCAGGGTCGTAGACAAGCTCCTCATGCCTAAAGATGGCGTCCTTGTGGATGCACTATTTGGAACGGGCTTTCATGGCAGGCAAAAAGAAGAGACCATTGAGATAATTAGGACAATAAATCAGGCAAAAATTCCGATCATTAGCGTCGATGTTCCCTCTGGCCTTAATGTAGCAGATGGCTCAGTAGAAGATATTGCAGTCTTTGCTACCATTACCTGCTGCATGGAATGCCCGAAGGTAGGCTTTTTTCTCGATGAAGGCTGGAACCATGTAGGAGATGTGCATACTCTTGAAATTGGCCTTAAAAATGCAGTTCAAGACTTCTCTCCAAAGCTCTCTCTTCTTGAACGAGAAGATGTAGCACATCTCATGCCAAAAGTCGTCCGAAATCGAAATAAGTATACATCAGGCCATGTAGTTGGTCTTGCAGGATCACATGGGATGGCAGGCTCTGCCCTTATGGCCTCATTTGCCGCGCTTCGGACAGGAGCAGGTATCGTTCATCTTCTCCATCCTGAAGAATATAGCCTAGAATTTACCGGACAGCCGCTAGAGATTGTCCGAATCGCCTACACAGCTGACGATATCGAAGCCGTAAAGAATTGGATCGAACGATCGACTGCACTTTTTTTAGGCCCCGGCCTTGGACAAGGTGAAAGGCAAAGCAGATTACTTGAAGCGATTTGGCCATTGCTCAACGATAAAAAGCTCGTACTTGATGCAGATGGGCTAACATGGCTTGCAAAAACAAAGCGTGATGCATTTGGACCACTTCCTGATGCCATACTAACGCCGCACCTTGGAGAGCTTTTACGCTTTTTTGAGCAAAAAGAAAAAATAACCTTCGACTTTCTGGAAAAAGTAAAAGATTTTGTAGATAAAAACCAGACAAATCTTATTTTAAAGGGTGGCCCTACATTTCTTTTTTCACATGGAAAAACTCCCCTTGTTGTAATGCAGGGAGATCCGGGTATGGCAACAGCCGGCTCGGGCGATGTTCTTACAGGCATCTTAGCCGCGCTTCTTTCTCAAGGTCTAAGTGCGCAAGATGCCATGCTCCTTGGAAGCTATCTTCATGGTGTAGCAGGAGAAGTGAGCGCTAGAGATGAGACCTCCTACTCAATGACAGCTACCTCAATTATCGCCAAACTTCCTGCGGCAATTAGGTTGACAACTAGTCAAAATCTACCTATACTTGCTTGAATGATTAATGAACTTTTGCAGACTATAAACCACTCCTTTACGCTTTATGTCATATTTCCGGCAATTATGCTGCTGGGAGGCTACCTTACACTTCGGCTAAAGGTCCCTCAAGTGACAAAAATCGGCCTTTCTGTAAAATTACTTTTACAAAAAAGTAAAGGCGCTGGCTCCATTAGCCACTACCAAGCTATGAGCTCAGTACTTGCAGGCAATTTTGGCACGGGAAACATTTCCGGCATAGCCATCGCCATCACAAGCGGCGGCCCTGGCGCCCTAGTCTGGATGTGGATTATGGCCTTTTTTGGAGCGGCAATACAGTATGCAAGCTGCTTTCTTGGGGTAAAGTATCGTAGCGTCTCAAAATCCGGCGAATTCAGCGGCGGGCCTATGTACTATCTTGCAAATGGGCTGGGATTAAAGGTTCTATCATCAATCTTTTGCATTGTGACAATTTTTGCAGCCTTCACCGTTGGCAATCTTACACAGATGCACTCCATCTGCCTTCCACTAAAAGCTTGCGGGCTAGAGCCACTTACAACCGCGATCATTATCACCCTTTCTGCTTTTGTGGTAATCCTTGGCGGTATTAAGCGCGTAGCAAGGGTTGCATCAACTGTTGTACCTTTAAAAGCAATTTTATATCTTGGCACCTGCCTTGTCATACTCGCCATGCACTATGAGAGCGTACTGCCGGCGCTAAAGCTTATGTTCTCTTCAGCTTTTTCTTTTGATCAAGCAGCCTCCGGCGTACTTGGCTATACAGTAGCACAAGCACTCTCGAGCGGCTTTGATAGAGGCCTTTTTGCAACAGATGCTGGAACGGGGATTGTACCTATACTTCAATCAAGTGCCAGATCTGAAAACCCAGTTTTAGATGGTGTAGTAACTCTCGTTACGCCATTTTTAGTGATGATTGTCTGCACAATGACAGGCCTTGTACTTATCACAACAGGCGCCTACGAACTGGGGCTAAAGAGCACTGATATGGTTACCTATGCCTTTGAAAAGGGGCTATCCAGTAGCATCGGCTTTTATATCGTAATCGTTGCCCTCATGCTCTTTGTCTATACAGCTGTTATCGCATGGGCCTACTGCGGTCAAAAGGCAATGGGCTTTCTCTATCCTAAAGGCGTAAAAGCGTTCCAATACTGCTACATCGGAGCAATACCACTTGGAGGTCTTCTTCACGTTGATCTTATCTGGGGTCTTGCTGACATCTCAATTTCAATGATGCTCCTCATCAACGTAATCGGTGTCGCCCTGCTTTCTAAGCAGGTAATCGAAGCAAGTAAAACCTATTTCGCAAAACCAACTCTAGCAGAAGCCTAAACAGGTTGTCCCTTTGGTCCAACCCCCAAAGCCGCACAAATAGGACACTCATTAACCTTATGCCCTACCGCTGGACAAAACTTCCTCGCATAATAAATAATCTGCAGATGCAGGCGAATCCAAGCTTTTTTGGGAAAAAGCCTCTTAAGATCCTCTTCTGTCATCTTTACTGTTTTAGCTTTGGATAGCCCCCAGCGTTTAGCGAGGCGATGGATATGTGTATCTACGGGAAAGGCAGCAATTTTGAAGCTTTGAGCCATGACAACAGATGCTGTTTTATGGCCAACACCGGGCAGAGCCTCTAGCGCTTCAAAGGTATTTGGCACTTTGCCCTCGTGCTCTTCTACCAATATTTTAGAGAGCGTTTTTATTGCAGATGCCTTTCGTAAAGAGAGCCCGCAGGGGCGAATGATCTTTTGGATCTCCTCTACTGATTTATGCATCATTTTTTCCGGAGTATCCGCAAGGGCAAAAAGCTCAGGTGTTACGCTATTTACCCGTGCATCAGTACACTGGGCAGAGAGAAGGACTGCGATTAGCAGTGTATAGGGATCTTTATGGATAAGCGGAATAGCAGGTTCTGGAAAATACTCATCCAAAATTTCCTGAATAATCGCTACTTTTTGCTTTTTCATTTTCCAATACAGAACTTTGAAAATACAGAGGTCAAAATGTCTTCTGTAATGTTATTTCCGATGATAGTACCAAGCGACTGAAGACCTTGCCTCATATCAAAGGCAATAAATTCTGAAGAATTTCTCTGCTCTAGCCCCGCTACAACCCTCTGAAAATGGCCAAGAGCAAGTTTTAGAGCATCCCTATGACGTATTGATGTGATAATGACCTCATCGCGACGAGGTGCACCTTTTTTCCAGATGAGTGCATCGATTGCTTTGTAGAGTGTATCGAGCCCATGAAAGCTCTTTGCCGAAAGCTCTACTATATATTCAAAAGGCATTTGCGGAAGAGGCCTCTCATGTGCAAGATCTATTTTATTAAAGACGCAAATAGTCTTTGCGGGATCAAGCGCTAGGTCTACTTCAATAGGCTGCGTGGCATCGAGAACGTAAAGGATGATGTCTGCATCATTTATTGCCTTTTTAGAGCGTCTAATGCCCTCTTCTTCGATACATTCTGCCGTTTCTCGAATGCCCGCTGTATCGACAAGGCGAAGCTGAAGATTATTAAATCGCATTTCATCTTCTACAAGATCTCGAGTTGTCCCGGCAATTGGGGAGACGATAGCACGCTCTTTTCCTAAAAGGGCATTCATGAGGGAAGATTTACCCACGTTCGGACTTCCAATAAGGGAGACTGAAATCCCGGTATGTATTGCCTTGCCTTGTTCAAAGCTTTCTATAAGCCCTTCAATTTCACCCATAACCTCAAGTAGCGATCTAATGACCTCTTCAAATGAGGCAAACTCTAAATCTTCTTCAGGAAAATCGACCCACGCCTCAAAAATTGCAGCGATGTCAATAAGCTTTCCCTGAAGATTATTGATTTTTTTAGAAAGTCTTCCTTCAAGCTGATCTTGTGCAAGCTGCAGCGCAATTTCACTCTTTGCCCCAATTTTACTCTGGATAGCCTCTGCCTGTGCTAAATCGAGTTTGCCATTGATAAATGCTTTAAAGCTAAATTCTCCAGGACTTGCAGGCTTTGCGCCGGCTTCTATTGCAGCTTCGAGGACATCCTTGGCAGTGAGACCTCCATGAGAGTGGATTTCGACTGTATCTTCGCCGGTAAAGGAGCGAGGCGCCCTCATAACAAGCACTAGTACATCGTCAATAATTCGACCTTTTGAACGAATCTTCCCATAGCTAACAGTATTGCTTTTTTGCTGCGTGATGGAGCGTGAATAGATCTTTTCAGCAACTTCTATTGCCTGATTGCCAGAGATTCTGGTGATTGCAATGCCTGCTTCTCCAGGGGCAGTGGCAATAGCAGCTATAGTTTCTCCGGGAATATAGGGACGGTGAATAAATTCCATGCAGACATTATAACAAAAAAAGTGCTGATTTGACAAGAAACTACTAGTATATGTACTATTTTCAGGATAATCTGAAGGTGTTTCATGAAAAAGATGCTCGTATTATTAACTATTATTTTAACAAACTGCCTTTTTGCCCAAACTCCTGCAGAGCTCCAAGATGAGGTAGAAAAGATCGATCAGCTGATTGAAGCATCTAATGACCATATCGCTAGATTAAAGAAAATTAAACTACTCCTTGTCGAGTATAAAAAAGCTGAAGCTACCGCGCTAAAAGATCCAAACGACACAGATAACCTTCTGAAGCTTGTCAACCTTGCAAAAGAAATTCTTGATATCATCAATGACTCTTCCCTGCAGGATATGTTTAGCCCGCAATTTCTTGAGGAACTTCAGAAGTTCAGTCAGATTTCCAATAAGAAAAATATCCCCCAAGCGAAATGAAAAGTATTCGCTACATAAATAGACAATCAGGCCAGATCGAAACCGAAGAGGTATTCGGGGAACAGGCTATCCGTTTCTTATACGGCAAATCGCCTCTTGGCTACTTTATGCTCCATAGCCTTGCCAAATGGCCGCCCGTAAGCGCCTTTTATGGATACCTTCAAAACAAAAAATCCTCAAAAGCTAAAGTTTTACCTTTTATTAAGCGCTTTGGCATAGATACAGATGAATTTTTAGATCCTGCAGAGAGCTTTACGACCTTTAACCAGTTTTTTGTACGCAAGCTTAAAGCTGAGGCTCGTCCCTTTAGCCAAAATGCGATCATCCCGGCAGATGGCAGGTATCGTTTTTATCAAGAGATCGATAAAGACCTTCATTTTGACGTAAAAAATCGCGCCTTTTGCCTTGAGACAATACTGCAGAGTAAAGAACTTGCAGCAAAATACCACAAGGGAAGCCTTGTCATCGCACGTCTTTGCCCGACAGATTGCCACCGCTTTTATTTTCCCTTCGACTGCACTCCTTCAAAGGCAAAGTTTATTAATGGAAAGCTTTTTTCCGTTAACCCAATTGCCATCAAGGATAACCCTTGGATCTGGGGCGTGAATCGACGCATGCTGACAATACTAGATTCTGAGCAGTATGGCAAGGTGCTGTTTCTCGAAGTTGGAGCGACAAATGTCGGAAGCATCATACAAACCTATACGCCAGATCAGCCTGTTAAAAAAGGCGATGAAAAGGGGTATTTCGAATTTGGCGGCTCTGCTCTTCTCATCTTTTTTGAACCTGGAAAGATCACGTTCGATACAGATCTTGTGGGACATGATCTTGAAGTCAGATGCCTTATCGGCCAGTCTTTAGGTAAATAAACCTTTACAGCTTACTTTTGAGGGGAAATAGACATCTCACTGCAACTTTGAGGACTTTTCTCTCTAGTTCTTTTTCACGACAAGGCTTTTGAGATTCAGGCGGGGTTACGGGCGGCGGTTTTCGATTGACAGGATCCATACATACTCCTAAATAGTGCGAAGGATAGCACGTACCGGGCTTGCATCGCAATCCTTTAGCTTGAGGGGCAGGGCAATTAACTCATATATACCCTCAGGAACATCTTGCAATACGACACCCTCTAAAAGATTTATATTGTAGCGCGAGGCCATTATGTGGGCATCAAGCTGGGTAGACTCAAATAGATCAACGCTTGGAGTATCGATGCCAATGGTAAGTATGCCAAGGGCAGCAAGATGCTCTATGAGAGCCGGATCTAACGCTGCAAAGTCTTGCTGGAAGGAGCTTTTTGCATAGTCAAATGTCTTTGTTGCAAAAAGGATTCTTGGAGCGTGGACACTCTTTAGGTGGCTTATGTGAATGCGGCTTTTTTTAGGGACCTCCACATGCATTACCTGGCACTTTCCAAGAAAACAATCGAGCGGCCTTTGATCGATTGACTCGCCTTTTAAGCTATAATGAGAAGGCGCATCGACGTGCGAGCCGAGATGGCATGTTGCTGATATTGTTGAAGAGGTATACATACTGCCCCGTTTCATATCGGCAGTAAGTGTACGAGAAAATGAGGCATCTCCTGGCCATACAGGAAGGTCTTTATGAATAAGAGGTGATATATCATATATCATGATAAGGTAATTTCCATTTCTTGATAGCGCCTCATCATATCGCGTGCATGGGCAGCATCTTCAAAGCGAAGGTCTTTTGCAGCTTTTCTCATAGCCTTATCCCAATCAGCGATTTTTCTTCGCACTTCTTCGATTGTAAGATCCTCTGAAACCTGTCTCTTTGGTGCAGCCGGCGCCTCTTCCTTAACAGAGAGACCATCTTCAAGGATATGCATAAGGGCTATTTCGCGCTTTACGGTTTTCGGGGTGATGCCATGCTCGAGATTGTATGCCTCTTGGATTTTTCGCCGATGCTCAGTTACTGCTACAGAGCGCTTTATTGAACCTGTGAGCTGATCGGCATACATGATAACGCGTCCATTTTCATTGCGCGCAGCTCTGCCACAGGTCTGTATAAGAGATGTTTCGCTACGTAAAAAGCCTTCCTTATCTGCATCGAGTATCGCAACGAGGGAAACTTCTGGAATATCGAGTCCTTCTCGCAAAAGGTTGATCCCCACAAGCACATCAAAGAGGCCGCTTCTCAAATCATGTATTATTTTGAGACGCTCTAGCGTCTCGATTTCTGAATGGAGGTATTCGGCCTTAACACCAAGATCTTTTAAATAACCTGTAAGCTCTTCTGCAAGCCGCTTTGTAAGGGTCGTTACGAGCACGCGGCCGCCTTTTTTAATCTCTATACCTATTTCTGCAAGGCAGTCATCTACCTGTGTCGTTGCAGGTCGTATTTCGATCTTCGGATCAAGAAGCCCTGTAGGCCTAATAATTTGCTCGACAACAGCTCCTTGAGACTCCTGTATCTCAAACTCAGATGGTGTTGCAGAGACAAATATTGTCTGATGCATATGACGCAAAAACTCTTCAAACTGAAGAGGCCTATTATCATAGGCAGATGGCAAGCGAAAACCAAAGTCAACAAGGGCCTGCTTTCTTGACCTATCACCGTTATACATCGCTCTAATCTGAGGAACGGTCTGGTGCGACTCATCAATAACGAGCAGATAATCATCCGGAAAATAATCTATAAGGCATGGAGAGGGCTCGCCTGGCCGTCTTTTGCTAAAATGCCTCGAGTAATTTTCTATACCTTTGCAAAAGCCAACTTCTCGTAGCATCTCTATATCGTAGAGTGTTCGCTGCTGAATTCTTTGCATCTCGATAAGCTTGTTTTCTTTTTCAAAGTGCTTTACCTGCTCAGCAAGCTCTTTCTTTATGCTCTCGATCGCATCAAGGCGGACTTCTTCAGGGGTCACATAGTGAGAGCCTGGGTAGATAGCAAGCTCCTGTAGACGCCTTCGTATCTTACCTGTAAGTGGATCAAACTCCGAGAGTCTTTCTACTTCATCTCCAAAAAATTCAACTCTAAATGCAATATCCTCTTCATAAGCAGGAAAGACATCTAAAACATCTCCGCGAACTCTAAAATTTGCCCGGCCAAAGTCGATGTCATTTCTTGTATACTGCATATCGACAAGATGAAGGAGCATATCATCTCTTCGCACCTTCTGGCCCTCTTTTATATGAAGTACCATGTTTTTATAGTACTCAGGAGTTCCAAGGCCATAGATGCAGCTAACAGATGCAACGATAATGACATCGCGCCTTTCAAGAAGAGATCGAGTAGCACTGAGGCGCATCTTGTCAATTTTATCATTGATGGCAAAGTCCTTCTCAATGTAGGTATCTGTTCGTGCAATGTAGGCCTCTGGCTGGTAGTAGTCATAGTAGGAGACAAAATATTCAACAGCGTTTGTTGGAAAAAAACTTTGAAACTCTTGATAGAGCTGAGCGGCAAGCGTTTTATTATGGGCAATGACAAGGGTTGGCCTATTGAGCCTATTAATAACCTCTGCCATTGTATAGGTCTTCCCAGATCCCGTAATGCCAAGCAGCACCTGCGCCTTTTCGCCTCGACCGATTGCTTTGGTAAGTTTATCGATAGCCTGAGGCTGATCGCCTTTGGGTGTAAATGTAGTAGAAAGTTCAAACATTCTTTCATTATATCATAAGGGCTATTTTTGACAGATAATGGATCTTTGCCTATACTTGAGCCATGTCACTATTTCAAGGCTCAGTTGGGGCACTATCTCAGCATTTTAAGGCCCTGCTACATGCGACTCCCAATGAGGAGCTCGTTGAAAAAGATCAGATTTTTATCAGAGAGCTTCCACCCCTTTTGAAAAATGGAGTCCATCTGACAAAAATTGACCTTCGCCTCGTTGTAGACACTGAGTTTTCTTTAGATACCTTTGGCGATCTTCCGGCACTTAAAAGTTTAACGCTTCTGGTTGAAAGGGCTCGCGCAGCAAGAGTAAATCAGCATGGAATTTTGCCGCCTAAAAGATCCCCATTTCGCTCATTGACCGCACTTACCATACAAAATACAAATTTATTTGGAGAGTTTAGCGAAGCGCTCTCACGCCTTAAGTTAGAGGAGCTTTCACTTGAAGGATGTCGCTTCATAAAGATCTGCAGGCTGCATGTACTAGAGGCGTGTAAAACACTTCGCAGATTTAACACAAAAAACCTCCACACGGAACCTCTTATACATGGCTCTCTCCTTGAGCTTTCGAAGCGAGCTCCAAAGCTTGAAATAACGAGTCAGACCCACATTAAAGATTACCGAGATTTTGCAGATCTCTTTTCATCTGAAAAGTATCTCCCAAACCTTTCTCTCGATGAGATTTTTTCACTAGCCGCAACAGAAGAGCTCCACTGGGAAAGAGATCCCGATCACCCAAGTAGCTATGTACATAATGTAGCTCCTCTAAGGGGTTCTAGTTTCATAGACCTTGGCGATGAAAGGGTACGCATTGCAGCATGCGAGCCTTTTGCAGAGCACGAAAAAGCAGCCTTCTGGCAGTTTGTCGATAAAGAAAATGTAACACTTATTGTTAAAGTAAAGACAGACGATTCACCACCCTATTTTCCCTATTCAGACGATGCTGTCAAGGTAGCCTCATACAGCATGATCTATGATGGTAAGATAAATCGCACAAGACGAGAGCTTGATGTAAATGGCCGGATTGTCCATTTCCTGCAGCTTGAATGGCCGCCTTTTGAAGGAATGGATATTAAAAAGCTTCTCCCATTCATTAAAGAGCTTGCAGCGCTTGAAAATGAGCTTGGCGGAAAGACGATCATACACTGTACAGCAGGTGTAGGGAGAACAGGCACAGCATTTGCATGCCTGCTTACGTGGCTAAAAGCTCAGGCTCTACAAAGAGATGAAAAGCCGCTTTACTTTAACCCGGCAATCGCCATCCTTGGCCTTCGCCAGATGCGTCCCTCTATGATAGAGCGAGTGGCGCAGCTTGAAACCGTAGCTGCCTTTGCAGATACCCTTTTTACATAACAGGATGCTGGCAGGCATCATGCTTATCTTTACGATCGCGAGCTATACGTGATATTTTGTTCCACGTTCCAGAAAGACCCATGATGCTCTTTACCTCTTTAAGCAGCTCATTTGATTCATCAAGCATCCTTAGTGTGCCTTCATACACTACCTGCTCGACATAGCCTTTTTCCTCTTCTAAGATAGCTCTTTTTTGTCGTATTGGATTGAGGAAGTTATTGAGCGCATGGATTAGACATTCCTTAACCTCAACATCACCTACAGAGCCCTCAGCATATCTTTTTTTAAGCTGATCAACTTCTTGCTTATTTGGGTTGAAGATGTCGTGGTAGATAAAGACAGGATTTCCTTCCACAGTGCCGGGAATATGGGCATGGATGCGGTTTGGGTCTGTGTACATCTGACGCACCTTCTTTTCTACCGTCTTTGCATCATCTGAGAGGAATATGCAGTTCCCAAGGGATTTACTCATCTTTCCTTGGCCATCTGTGCCAATAAGAGTAGGAACATCGCTTAAAAGCACTTGCGGCATGGGAAAAAACTCTCCATAGAGGCTATTAAACTTGCGTGCGATATCGCGGCATAGCTCTATGTGTGCTTCATTATCTTTTCCTACAGGAACAACATCTGCCTTTGTTACCAAAATATCTGCAGACTGCAAGACTGGATAGCCGATAAGTCCAAAGGGAATGCTCTCTTCATCCATTTTTGCATTTTTCGCCATCTCCTTTAAGCTTGGAAGACCACTTAATCTGTTGATCGAAACCATCATCTCAAAGATCAAATTAAGCTCATAAACAGCAGGAAGGGCAGATTGAAGGTAGACATGCGACTTTTTGGGATCTATGCCGCAGCTGAGATAATCAAGCAGCATCTCTCTAATGTGCGTCCTTGCCTCTAGGATATCTTCCTTAGATTTTTTTGTTGTGAGCATATGAAGATCGGCAACAAAAAAGTAGCAGTCAAAGCTATCTTGCAGCTTTAGACGGTTTTGAATAGAGCCTACATAGTGGCCAAGGTGAAGAAGTCCTGTAGGCCTATCACCAGAGACGAGACGTTTTTTTGGCTTATCCATGTAGCACTCCTAGCTTAAAACAGGTTTCGAGCAGTATAAATCCAGCTGATATGAGTAAAAAGAGAATAAGGCCAAATTTGCCGCCTGGCGCAATAATCCTGCTATCCGTCTTGAGGCTATACCTCTTTTGCCATGTCATCAAGGCAGGTATTATCGCAAGCAGTATCACGACGCCGTAGGCTCCTGCATATTCGAGCGATGATAAAAATGCCCGTTTATAGGCACAGGCAAAATAAAGAGGCGGAAGAAAGGCAAGGACAAAGAGTATTGACCGCTTTTTTACTATAGATTTATTTTTGAGACCATCTTGCAAAAAGTCAAAGAGACTCATAGAGACGCCTAAAAAGGAGGTGATGATTGCGCAAAAGGCAAAAAGTGTATCGATCCCGGCGATCCAATTATTGTGGCTAACTTCAGCTAGCACCTCGGCGCCGCTCATTCCCTGTATATAAGCATTATCTATGCCTGCAAGCGGGACAATGCCAAGCGTTGCAGCTTGCCAGATGATATAGCCGATAAGGGGAAGGGCGCTTCCTATCCAAATAGCTCGTTCAAGCTGCTTTACATTGTCATGGAGGTAGGATGCAAGGCTTGGAATGACAACGTGATAGCCAAATGCAGTAAGGACAATTGAAAGGGATGGCAAAAGATATTCCCAGCGAAGCGAAACTAAATTTTCAGATGCAATATGAGGAAATGATACAGCAACTAGGAGGCCAAAGCTCACAAGCAGTCCTAAAATAAAGATGCGATTTATGGCATCTACTGCTTTTACGCCGCGCCTTAAGAGAAGGCTAAAAACTATAAGGAGCGGAATTGCTGCAACTACTTGTGCTATGCGTATACCTGCAACATCTTCAAAAAAATCCTGAAAAAGTGCAGTTGTACCTGCAATGTATGCGGTGTTTAATGCATAGAGCAAAAACAGGTAGGCAATTCCTGCTACAATTTTTCCCCATTTGCCAAGCGTATGCTCAGCCATTGTGACAAGGTTTGAGTCCTTGGGAAGGCTTATGGCTACTTCAAGCGTGCAAAGTGCAGCATAAGAGAGGTAAATCCAGACAAAAACCATGCCAAGAATGGATGGGAAAAAGCCGGCTCTTCCTGTGCTTACGGGAAGTGCAAGCATTGCAGCACCGGTTGCCGTGCCGCCAATTAACAAAATGGCTCCGAGTAGGCGATTATTCATATCAGATATATCCCATTTGGCATGCGAGTTCTATTGCAAATATTATGGAAGAGACAAGGAGTATAGGTCCCCACACCCATGCTGAGACGATATTTCGTTTCCTTGCCATAAGTGCAGGAAGTATTCCAAAAATACTGACCGCGCAAATTCCGCCTGCAAAATCAAGCGCCTCTAAGAATAGATATGGATCACTCAGCGCCAAAAGTAGAGGGGGCAAAAGTACAGCAAGCGCAAGTATCTTAGACGATGCTTTTGCGTGGATTTCCTTTAACCCATCTTTTAAAAAATCTAAAAAGCTAAAGGCTACTGGTAAAAATGAAGTTGCTATCGCAAGAAAAGCAAAGCCCTGACTGAAGAGGACTACCCACTTTGAACTTGAAGTCTCCGCAAGAACTTGTGTTACGAGCTCTCCCTTTTTTTCTGCCATTGCCCATTCGCCAATCTTTTGCTCAGGGATAAGCCCCAAGATGACAAATTCCCAAAGAAGATAGATGGCAAGTGCGATAAGGCTGCCTATTAGAATCGCTCGCTTCATCGCCTTTTCATCATGTTTTACATATGTAGCAAGAGATGGTATAAGGTTATGAAAACCAAAGCAGATGACTAAAAGGGGAAGTGATTTCCAGGCACTTGAAAAATCGCTTCGCATAAATCGCTCAAGACTTACTGATGGAAGCCCAAAAGCTACTAGAAGCAGATAAAATCCGGCCATACCAAAAAGAAGATAGCGATTGAGGGAATCGACGAGCCTAAGGCCTTTAGCAATAGCTAAAAACATCAAAAGACTCAAAATAAGTGCGCACGGTGTAAAGCTCACACCGGTAAATCCCATGATAATCACGCTCGTTGCAATGATGTAGGCGGTCATTATGGCGTAAAAGAGAAAGGTGAATAAAAGCCAAGATAGTAGCTTTCCAAAACGGCCTAAAGTCTCTTCTGCCATAGTCAGAAGATGAATTTCTGGCTTTTTAAATGAAAGGACAAGCTTTGTAAGCAAAAACCCTGCCTGCATCATGAAAAACCAGGCGAAAACAAAAAAGAGAAGTGAGGGATAAAATCCTGCCTGCGCTGTTACTACGGGAATGCCAAGCATCCCAGCTCCAATGCAGCAGCCTGCAATCAATAGGCTTGCCCCAAGCGTCCGGTTCATACACATTTTCCTAAAAAGTGCAATAAGTGTACGTAAGTCTCCAAATAAAGAGAAGAACAACTCGTCTCATGTCTTAAACTTTTATTTATAAATGTTTTTGCTATTATTTACTCATTATGCTATAATGTGGGCCTTATTGAGGAAACTAAACAATGTTAGATAGAATAGAATCTACAATTGATTATGGAAGAGCGCAATTTTCATATGGCGGGCTCTGCTACGGCTCTGTCAATAGCTACAACAATTTCTTTACAAAGTTTTTTGCCTGGCTCTTTAACTGGTCTGTCTATGTCGTTGTTGGAAATAAAGAGCGCGCCCTAAATAAGTGGGACTATGCAAGCTGGCTCCGAGAGCATACCGGAGATTCTACGATTACAGCAGCTCGCGTTCACGAATTTGTCAATTTTGGAAACTTTAATCGCTCGCTTATAGCGCCACCAGAGGGCACTCAAGCCGCAAATCAATGTCTTTCTACAGCAAAGGTCACAAGGCTTTCTACAAAGCTTATAGAAGCCCTATACAGAGCAACCCCTGCAAGCTTTGAAAAGGCAGCTCTTTACATTCTTCGCGGAGCAAGCCTAAATACCCAGTTTACAACACGAGGCGTCTACGGCATCTCCTACTATGCAGAGCTGCAAGATATAGAAGCGAGGCCAACAGAACTTACCATCCGCAAATACTCACCACTCCTTCTTGCTGCAGACCACAAGCAAACGATGCTTGTGCAGCTAATGAGACGCTGCGGCGCAAATACAAATTATGTTGGAAAAGAGATCCAATTTGTTCGCTCAGTTGTCGATTACGAAAACCGATCTCGCCTAGAAACATCCATTGGCTACCATCTCACAAGAAGAAGAAATCTCCAGCCCGTAGTTCATCTAGACCAAAGAAATACAACACTTATCACACTTGAAGATAGAAAAACGCCTCTTTCAGACCTTGTCTTCAATGCGAACACAAATTCTTTAGAGCGCCGCCGCCTAGAGAACCAACAACCGGAAGTCAGAACTTTCCAAATCCCGCTTAGCGATTATCGCTATAGGCTTTTATAATTTTAAGAGTGACAGAGCGACACGGAGCTCTTTTGAGAAACTTTTGAAGGCTTTTCTTTTAACAACAAACAACAACTAATCAAGTCCAAGGCGAACAGCTGTTCTCTGCTCCTGACCGAGCCGGCCAAGTTCATAGCCATCATAATCGACAAACTTAAAGAAGCGCTCGAATTGCGGCTCGGCATTCACAACCTCTTTTGCCATTCTTTGGGCTATATGGCGATAAGATGCGTGACCTGCAGCCGAAGATCTGAGCTCACAAAGCCACTGAAGAGCTCGAAGATTTACAGTAAAGTACCAGCGAATGTTATAGGCCATAGGTACGACGTATTGCGCCTCTTCAGGCAGCTCCTTCTGAATTGTATCAAAGGCCTCTTTTGCAGCATCTAGAGCATTGCAGTAGTCTTGGCTGAGATGGCTGTCGATAAGCTCTTGTGGAAGGTAGTAGCCATAATCGCAGGTTAAAAGCTGTCTTTCCTGCGTGAGGATGCGGTGCCTGTGAAGATCGCGATAGGCACCAAAGTCGGCAAGGATTTCAAATGTAAAGGTTGCGTGCTCTAATGCACGAGGAGATTTATGTCTGCGATTTTCTCGGCTATTTGCCGCGGCATCTAGCAGGCGAGAAAGCTCATCTTCCGGAAGCGTCCTACAAAACTGTACAAGCGACTCCAAGCTGTTATTTGAATTGGCATAGAGCAGAGCGCCAGCTACTTTATAGAGACCATCTGGATCGAAGGAAATCAGGCGAACACCGGCGGAATCATTACCCTGGATGTTACTTGCCATTGTCTGTGTAAAGGCTTTAAGCTCTGCCTGCATCGATTCTGTAAATTCGGCAAAGGATTTATGGTGCCTATGTGAAACATCGGCCCTTCTTATAAAAGAAGGGATTACTTTGTAGAGCTCATCATATGCACTCTTAGAAAGCTCTTGAAGCTCTGCCAAGTTATGGCAGCGCATTTTATGGAGAAGATACTCAAAAAAGCGGCCATTGCCATAAAAGCCCATGTTCGTGAGTGTCGCCGCAGGAAGAAGTCCACGCAAGCAATCGAGCACTTTAGCACGAAGTGCAGCAGCATATGCGGTCTTGGATGTCTCTGCTTCACGAGGAAAGCGCGTCTCCATAAACGCAGAGAGCGGGGCAATAAGCTTTGCATAGGTATCAAAGAGCATATTGCAGGTATTGATATAGAGCGTGCGGTACGCTGATGTCATCAATACCGGCTCTCGATAAAAGAGGTATTCTCCCTTTACCTTTTGGTCAAAGTAGATGTAGCGGGTTGATTTTTCTAGTGGAGATCCACCAAGACGACTATCTTCAATAGCCTTTGCAGCAAGCATGGAGATATTTTCTACTGCAAGGTGAGCACCCCCCAGCTCTCCAATAGAATCATCGCCATATCCATCAAGGATTCTATCGTAAAAATTTTGTGCTTTTTTGATTGCGATAAGCTGCTCGCTTGGGTCTTCACCTTCAGATCCTGCAATCTGATTAAAACCTGTTTCATCGGAGTTTGAAATAAATTCCTTTAAAAGAAGAGTGCGAAGCCCTAAGGATGAGCGCGAATAGCGAGAAAAAAGAGCCCCTTTTATTACTTCTGGCAGGTTTCTTAAGACAAAGACAGAGCCTTTTGTATTTGTAACAAAGCGCTCGAGAAGTTGTATTTGGTTTGGGGTAAATTCTTCGTAATCTTCTAACATATCCACTCTTTGCAAAAAGTTAGAATAAGACTGCCAAAAGTTAGTTAGGAGTGCAAGAGAAAAGATAGCTTTTCTTGAGAAGCTGCCAGCGAAAGCTCTTTTGCTCTTCAATCCACTCTTTGATCTCCGCTAGCGTAGCAGAGCTAAATCGTATGATCTCTTCATCAGTGAGGCGCACCATTAAAGCAAGGGGCATCCTCTCTCCCATAAGCGCTTCAAGCCTCTTTTTACACCTAAGCCATTGACACCAGCGGTAAGATAGACGAGCTCCAAGATATCCCAAAAAGAGAAAAACAGGCCATATTGTCCAAGGAGATACAAGCAAAAGAAGCAAAAGAAGCGATGACTCCCACGGTTTTTCAAAGAGCGGCCCCACCACCCGCCTAAAGATACTAGTTGATAGATAGTAGGCAAAAATCTCTTCAAAAGCGACAGAGTGCAGTCCATACCTTGCAGCATGGACATATTCGTGAGCAAGTATATCCTCTTTTTGATAGATCCCAAGATAGCAGATCTTTTGCTGAAATACTCGCCTCATTTGAATGACAGGAAGCTCCTCTACGGTATCGCTATACCAGGTGCAGGCAGCTTCCCAAGGCATAAGCCCCTCATTTGCATACTCTACATCGACCCAGGTAGGTGCCAAATCATATATGCTAAGAATTTTTGGGAGAGGGAGAGAGTCCTTTGGCAAAGAACACCTTGCCAGATAACTCTCTGGAGAATCTTCAGGCAGAGGAATCATCCCCTGCCTATTGAGATCAAAATGAGCTTGAGTGATAGGTGACATTGTCGACAGATCCTTTATCGTCAAACTTAATCACCACGGTGAGTGTTCTTTGACTTTGTCTAGAAGCACCGGCTTCCTTGCCATAAGCACCAAGAATAAGCCATGCTCCACCAGAATCGTGTGAATAGGCAACCTCTCTTGCTACCTTATCGTATATCCATGACTCTTTGCCTGTGGCATCTTTTGTTACGATGTTTGGTGAACCAAGAGCTTGAGCGACATCAGCCTGAGATGCCCCTTTCTGAATTTTTCTCTGCACATTGCCAAGAGTGAATTTTTCAGTTGAATCATCCCCTAGATCCTTCGTATGGCTTGCAGCGGTTTGGCATCCACTAAAAAGGACGAGCATGACTGCAAATAGTGCAAATATTTTATTTTTCATATTATACCTCTTGTTCTACTTTCGAAAAGAATTCCTCATAAAAAGCGCTGTCTGTGATTTGATGCACATTTTTGATCGCGCCTTTATTATCCATTGTTTTTGATTGAAAATTGGCTCTAAGACGAGTTTTATTGTCTACATCCACAACGCTAACTGTTGCTTCAATGATCTCGCATTTTGGCCAGCTGATATTCTCAGATCTTTGAAATTTACCCCAAAAAGAGGCATCACCGGGCTCTATATCGATCTCTTTTGATGCCGTTAAAAACCCAAGATCCAGCGCCTGATGCTTAATGATGTAGTTTTGGTCTTGGAGTACGCTAAGAACACTTTTGATAACAGCTTTGGTGCTAGCTTTATCAAACATCTTCGTTTGCATTGTCCGGATTTCAAGCTGCGATTTCTCCGGTGGTTTTTTCTCTGGAGGCGTGCACGCTGTCACAAAAAAAAGACAAAATAAATGGGAAAAAAGTCGATACATGGCTACAGAACCCCTTCTCAAAGGGATTAAGCATACCAAAAGATTATTCAATCAGCAATCAGAATCTTTAGTGACCTCTTCCTGATCCACAAATTTGGGACTCTGAATCTCGATATCTTGTGTATCTTCATAACAAAAAGCAATAGCCGGAACCAAAATTGGCCAAATAATAAAGTGCTGCATTTCTACATTCCTTAATTTTGGCCCTCCGCACAATCTTTATGCAAAAGACCCTTATTTGCCCAGACATATTCCAAGGGAAAATTAATTTGCAATTATAATTTTGATAATGGCGCAAATTTCGCAACTAATGATTTAGTTGTGTCATCTTTAGTAAAGAATACATCATACATGAGCCCAGCTGAGCTTTCTCTCACTTTTTCAACAAGCCCTACACCAAACATCGGGTGAAAAACCTTCTCTCCTATAGAAAAGATCGTCAGCACCTCCGGACTCCGAGCAGACTGCATGTGAACCTGCGGCTGCGGGGCAGAAACTGTCATTCCGATTCGCGATCTGAGAGGCTCCGGAATCTCTTTTATAAAACGGCTTGGCCTCATCGATCGAGTTCCACCCCAAAGGCTTCGCACCTGAGCAAAGCTAATATAGAGGCGCCTTTTTGCCCTTGTAATGCCGACATAAAAAAGCCTTCTCTCCTCTTCGATCTGCTCTTCGCTATTTCTTGAGTTAATGTGCGGGAAAAGATCCTCTTCAAGACCCACGAGAAACGCCACCTCAAATTCAAGCCCCTTTCCATTATGCATCGTCATAAGGGTAACTGCCTGGTCTGATCCATTTTGCGTGTCAAGCGATGTTGAAAGGGAGGTGTCTGCTAGAAAATTTGCAAGCTTTGGCTCTTCCTGGCTATCTTGCCATTCCTCTGCCTTAACGATAAGTTCTTCAAGGTTTTCAAGGCGCTCTTGCTTTGTCTCTGAATCTTGCTCTATTACCTCAATATAGCGGCTTCTAAAGATAGCGGCGCGCACAAGCTCTCCGATTGTCTCACCCTCTTTAACTTCCTCGAGCATCTGATAGGTCTTAACAAAGTCCCTGAGTCCCTCTTTTTGTTTTGCAGTAAGCGTAAAAGGCATATTATCAACATTTTGCATTACAAAATGAAGGATTGGCATATTGCTTTTTTCCGCAGCATCTACAAGCTTTTCAAGCGTTGTCTCTCCGAGGCCTCTTTTTGGTAGGTTAACAACGCGCAGGAAGGAAATCACATCCTGAGGGTTTTCAAGCAGCCTTAGCATGCTCAGGACGTCCTTTACTTCCTTTCTGAGGTAGAAGGATGTACCGCCTACAATAACATACGGAATGCGCCTGGATAAAAATTCATCTTCCAGCACACGAGATTGCATATTTGTTCGATAAAATACGCAAATATCTGAATAAGAAACCCCTGCTGCCTCAATTTTTTGAGCAACAAAGCGCGCTTCTTCGCGCTCTGACCGTGCAATAAAGAGCGAAATCTTTTCCCCTTCTCCAAGAGCACTCCAGAGGCTTTTTTCATAACGCCCATTGTTTCGCGTAATCACTGCATTTGCAGCCTGGAGAATGATATTTGTACTTCGGTAGTTTTGTTCAAGACGTACAACCTGAGCTCCTGGAAAGTCCTTTTCAAAATTCAAGATATTTTGAATGTTAGCCCCTCTCCATGAATATATAGATTGGTCAGGATCCCCAACCACAAAGAGGTTGCAGGCATCACCTGAGAGCAATTTTACAAAGTTATACTGCGCGCCGTTTGTATCTTGATACTCATCCACAAGCATATAGCGGAAGCGATCTTGGTAATATGATAAGACCTCAGGAAATTGGCTAAAAAGCTCGACCGGCAGGCGCAAAAGATCATCAAAATCACAGGCGCTGCAGCGTTTAAGCTTTTCATTGTAGCGCTCATAAATTGCCTCAAGTGCCTGATCAAGCTCTACAAGCTGTCCGTTTTTCTTTTTTGAAATGTAGCCCCTTGCCACCTTCAGCTCGACTGAATTTGACACGCCAAGTTCTCTGAAGGTCTCTTTCAGCAACTTTTCGGCATCATCTTCATCATAGATGACAAAATCTGTCGTATAGCCAAGATGTCCAATTGCTTCGCGGAGAAGGCGAGCTCCCAGGCTGTGAAAGGTTGTGACAAGTACATTATGGCCCGCATACTTATGTACGCGCTCTTTCATTTCCGCTGCCGCTTTATTTGTAAAGGTAAGGCCCAAAATTTCCCTTGGCTGCACGCCATCATTAATCAAATTGGCAATGCGAAAGGTAGCAACGCGGGTTTTACCGGATCCAGCACCTGCAAGCACCAGCATAGGACCATCTTTATGTAAAACAGCACGAAGCTGCTCAGGATTAAGTGTACGAAGTTCTTGATGAAATTGCTGCATGAGAAGTGGCTTCCGTGTTAAAATCAGGCAAAATTGTAGGATGTTTAGGTGAAACTGGCCACTAGATTCTTTTTCTTGATACTGCTCTTTGTGACAAAGGTCCATTCTGTAGAGGTTGGCCTTGATCTTGTCTTTACCGCTCCATATAACGAGCAGCTTAAAGGAAAAAAAATTGGTCTTATTACTAATCATACCGCAGTAAACAAACGGTTTGAGACAAGCGTTTTTGCGTTCTTGAAGGAACAAAAGGCAAGCGAATATGAACTTATCGCCCTTTTTGCTCCCGAACACGGGATAGATGGCGATACGCATGCAGGAAAGCATGTACATTCAACCAAATCGGAAGAGGGACTCCCAATCCATAGCTTGCATGGCGAAACGAGAAGGCCTACAGCCCAAATGCTCAAAGGAATCAGTTTACTTGTCTTTGACATCCAAGACATAGGCTCTAGATCCTATACCTTTGCGACCACGCTCTACTATGTGATGGAAGAGGCAGCAAAACAAAAAATTCCTGTAGTTGTACTCGATAGGCCAAACCCGATCAACGGACTTATTGTAGATGGCCCAATGCTGGAGCAGGACTTTCGTTCTTTTATAGGCTATTTAAACATTCCCTACTGCCATGGGATGACAATTGGCGAGCTTGCCAACTTTTTTAATGAAGAATATAAAATTGGCTGCGCACTCTCTGTTGTTCCGATGAAAGGGTGGAAGCGCTGGATGAACTTTGAAGACACTGGGCTTCACTGGATTCCTACAAGTCCAAATATCCCAGAAGCCACAACGCCCTGTTTCTATCCGATAACAGGACTTCTTGGAGACATGCGCTTTGTCTCTATTGGCATTGGCTATACGCTTCCTTTTAAGGTAGTTGGCGCCCCATGGATACACCCGAAAAAATTTGCAGCAGCGCTCAATGCAAAAGGGCTTCCTGGCGTTCACTTTTACCCCTTTCACTTTCAGCCTACAAGCGGCTCATTTGTCCAAAAGCCCTGCAAAGGCGTTCTTTTAAAGATTACAAATCCAAGATCTTTCTTGCCAGTCACAACAGCTTTTGCAATCATGTGCGGCCTCAAAGAGCAATATCCCAAGCAAATGGCAAAAGCTATCAAAGACCTCAAGGCAAAGCCGGAGCTTTTTTATAAGGCGTGCGGTACAAATAAGATAATTGAACTGCTTGAGCAGGAAAAGCCATTTTCTAAACTTGCCGCACTTCACTCAAAAGAGCGCCAAAAGTTTGTCGAACTCAGAAAGAAATATTTATATCCAGACTATTAGCACTCTCAACTTCAGTTTGCTAAATCATTGACGTAAATAGGGCAAAATCGCTACTCTTATCTCACAACACGTAATATGGAGTAGTCTCATGACCAAATTGAAACCACTAGGAAATCGCGTTCTCGTTCAGAGATCAAAGGTAAAGACAACAAAGGGCGGCATTTTGCTCCCAGATACTGCTCAAGAAAAGCCAAAAGAGGGCAAAGTCATTGCCGCAGGCCCTGGTAAAATGAATGAAGATGGTTCAATCGAATCAATGTCTGTAAAAGTAGGCGATACGATCCTCTTTGGTTCCTATGCCGGTACAGAAGTAAAAGATATGGGCGATGAGAATGAATACCTCATTCTTTCTGAAGATGAAATTTTAGGAATTATTGAATAACGAGGGCACTATGGCAAAAATGCTGCAATTTAATGAAGAGGCCCTAAAGGCACTTTCAAGGGGTGTAAAGACACTAGCTCGCGCCGTAAAAGTGACACTTGGACCAAAAGGTCGAAACGTTGTCATCAATAAAGGCATGGGAGCTCCCCTTTCAACAAAAGACGGCGTCACTGTAGCAAAAGAGGTGAGCCTTAAAGACAAATTTGAAAACCTTGGCGCACAGATCGTTAAAGAAGCATCTTCCAAGACATCTGATGTTGCTGGAGATGGCACAACAACTGCTATCGTCCTTGCAGAAGCTATTTTTCAAGCAGGATTAAAGAACGTAGCGTCCGGCTCAAATCCAATGACTATAAAGCGCGGGATTGAAAAATCAGTCGAAGTGCTTGTTGAAGGCTTAAATGCACTTGCAACTCCAGTCTCTAGCACTGATGAAATTAGACAGGTTGCACAAATTTCAGCAAATAACGATCCAGAGATTGGCGAGATTATTTCACAAGCAATGGATAAAGTAGGAAAAGATGGCATCATCACAGTTGCCGAAGCAAAAGGCATTGAAACTACACTTGATGTTGTAGAGGGTATGCAATTTGATAAGGGCTACCTTTCTCCTTATTTCATCACAAATGGTGAGACGATGGCAGTAGAGCTCGATAATCCGCTTATCTTGATCACTGATAAAAAAATCTCAACTGCAAAAGATCTTCTTCCCATACTAGAAAAGGTTATGGAAAGAGGTGCAAGGCCATTTTTAATCATCGCAGATGATGTCGATGGTGATGCACTTGCTATGCTTGTTGTAAACAAACTTAAAGCAGGTCTTCCTGTTTGCGCAGTAAAAGCGCCGGGCTTTGGCGACCGCAGAAAAGCTATGCTTCACGATATTGCAATCTTGACAGGAGCTACCTACATCACAGAAGAAGTAGGACTTCGCCTAGAAGATGCAAATCTTGATTCATTAGGCTCTGCAAAATCGATCAAGGTGACAAAAGATGAAACTACCATCATCGATGGAGCAGGAAACAGCAAATTTATCGCCGAGCGCACAAGACAAATTAAAGCAGAACTTAGCGCATGTACATCAAACTACGATCGCGAAAAGCTTGAAGAGCGCCTCGCTCGCCTTGCAGGCGGCGTAGCTGTTATCAATGTAGGAGCTGCAACAGAGACAGAGCTTAAAGAGAAAAAAGCCCGTGTTGAAGATGCTCTCCATGCGACTCGAGCTGCAGTGGCAGAAGGTATCGTAGCAGGTGGCGGTGTTGCCCTTCTTAGAGCAATTCATCATCTTGATAAACTAAAGCTTACTGGAGATGAAGCAGTAGGCCAAGCGATCATCCGTCAAGCAGCATTTGAGCCTGCAATTGCAATCGCAAATAACTGCGGCAAACAGGGCCAGCTCGTTGCAGAAAAGATCTATGAAGCAAAAGGATCCTATGGCTATAACGGTCTTACGGATCAGTTTGGAGACCTTGTAAAAGAAGGTGTGATCGATCCTGTACAAGTGACAAAGACAGCTCTTATCAATGCAGCATCAGTTGCAGCAATGCTTTTAACAACAGCCTGCATGATCACCGATAAGCCTCAGAAAAAATCCCCACAACCAGCTGGTATGCCCGGAATGGGCGGCATGGGTGGTATGGGAGGAATGGGCATGGGTGGCATGGGCGGCATGGATATGGACTTCTAATATGCCAACCTATTGCTATCGATGTGATACGTGCAAAAAGGAACAGGAAGTGGTGCAGAAGATCTCTGAAGCACCACTCACAAACTGCCCATTTTGCAATAAACCAACCTTTAAGCGAGTTCCTCCAAAGGAGGTCTCAATCCAATTTAAAGGCTCAGGCTTCTACATCACTGATTACAAGGATAAAAAGGGCAGCTGCGATAAACCGGGTGGTTGCAGCTGTCATTAAAGCATCCTCCGAATCTTGGCTTTAATCTAATCTAAGGTTATGGCCAAGATCTTATCATTCAAAAGTCAATATCAAGTTGTATAGACCAGTTCCAATTGCCATTCACTTTTCTGTCGGCAAACCAAACAGGTCCCATAAGTAGATTTACCGTCCGAGAAAAGAAGTAGGCGACACCCACTCCACCTCCTCCAAGCACATTCTTATTCGATGCGAAATCAGCACTAAGTTGCCATTTATAGTAGGTGATGCCGGATAGCTCTTTTTGTTCATCAAAGCCAATTTGGTAGGCCACCATCCAGCCCGCGTTGTGTTTGCCAAGGGCTCTTTTTCTTCCTTTATAAAGGCCCGCATAGAAAGACCCCAGCTCAAAAGGAAGCGTTGTTCCAAATACAAGATCAAGGACTCTAAGATTGGATTTACTAGATGTACCAAGAGAAAAAACGCCAACGCTTACAGATGGGAAATGTGCAAAGAGAAAGCCCTCATCTACGGCAATTTTTCCATTGCCATAGAATGGGCGAGAAACCTTTGTGATGTAGTCAATACCTACCTCACTTCGTATTCCTTTATAAGAGAGCACCCCTCCAGTAAGACCAAAATCTAATGGAAATGATTTGGAAAGAGTATCTATTCCTAGATGGCATGTTCCATAAGGCTGTACTGCCGTTGTGCAATTTGTCCAAAAGACAGATGTTGGCGTTGCATAAAGTGAAGCAGTACAAAGAAGTGCCCAGAGAAGCTTCATTTAGGCATAAGCACTTGGTCAATAATGTATGCCACGCCATTTGGTCCTGAGATATCAGACTTTATTACCTTTGCACCATTCACTTTAATAGTTTCACCATCTACGACTACATCGATATTTTTGCCATTGACTGTTCGATAGGCTCTAGTCTTTATCGTGCTTGATGGGTATTTACCCATAACAACGTGGTAGTTGATAAAATCGATAAGCTCATCGCTATGAGCTGGGGTTCGCATCTCTTTTAGCTTATTTTGGTCCATCTTCGCTATAGCTTCATTGCTTGGTGCAAAGAGCGTAAATGGGCCGGGAGCTTGAAAGAATTCGGCAAGACCCGCTTCCTTGACAAGCAAGCCAAATTGGGAAATCTCTGGCTGTGCTACAAGACTCGGATAACCTTTATCATTATCTATAGCAAAACTTTGTGTGGTAAAAAGTAGTGTAAACAGGAGAAGAAATATTCTCATTTATAAACCTATTGTTCTTTACCCTCACATATCACTCGCTTTTCAAATTGTCAATAGCAAGAACTGCTGAACCTTCAATTTTTCCGGATCGTATATCATCGAGTGCACGATTTGCATCTTCTAACGAATAAACAGTAATTGCTGTATCGACCTGAAATTTCGAAACAATATCAAAAAACTCTCTTCCATCTTGTCTTGTAAGATTAGTTACTGATCGTACTACCCGTTCGCCATAAAGCAAAGAGTAGGGAAAGGATGGAATATCTGACATATGAATTCCAGCAGATATGACAGAAGCTCCCTTTTTAACGGCCTTAAGTGCAGTTGGAATCAAAGCTCCAACCGGGGCAAAGATTAGGGCTGCATCGAGCAGTTTTGGAGGCATATCATTAGAGCCTCCAGCCCAAACAGCGCCCATTTTTTTGGCAAAATTTTGCGTCTCGAGATCGCCCGGGCGGGTAAAGGCGTATACCTCCTTACCTAGATGAGTCGCAACCTGGCAGAGAAGGTGAGCACTTGATCCAAAGCCGTAAAAACCAATTGATTTTGCATCTTTTGCAAACGATAGGCTCCTATATCCAATAAGCCCAGCACATAAAAGCGGCGCTGCATGAAGTGAGGAGTAAGATTCTGGTATTGAAAAGACATAGTCTTCATACGCTATGCAGTATTCAGCAAACCCCCCATTTAGCTGATAGCCCATATAGAGCCCATTTTCACAAAGGTTTTCACGTCCATCTATGCAGTAGGAACAACTGCCGCATGCTTTTGCAAGCCATGGCACTCCAACCCTTCTCCCAGCCACTCCATTTTTTTCTACAACCCTTCCAACAACTTGATGGCCAAGTATCAGTGGTAATTTTGGCTCTTTAAGATCTCCATCTGCAATGTGCAAATCAGTTCTACAAACTCCGCAGGCTTCTACCTTAATAAGAATCTGCCCCTCCTTTGGGGAAGGAATAGGCACATCTTGCAACTGAAGAGGCTTTTTTTGCTCTTTAAGCACCATTGCTTTCATCATCTATTCCTTACAAAAGTTTTTCGAAGAGTTTTCGATGTTTTGGATCAAGAATCACAAGGCACTCATCATTTGGCTTTAAGATATGCCCACCTCCTGCAATAAATGTCCTGCCCCTAGAGTAGATTACGCCAAGTAAAAGCTCTTTAGGAAGCGTTGGACCAAGAACAGAGAGCGGTATACCTACAAGCGCAGAATCCACCGATATAGTCGCTTGCAGAATCTCTGCCTTTGCGTCATACAAAGACATCACAGAACTTACCTTGCCTCCGAGCACGATCTCAACAAGCCTATCGCCTATACTTGTAGGAGCCGATGGGACATGCAAAATTCCAAGATGTTCAGCCTCTTCCACTGTCTCTTTCTCTGATAAAACAGCTATTACTTTCTCAAAATTATGATCCTTTGCTTGTACCGCAAGAACAAAATTATGCTCTTCATCGCTATGGCACGAGACAAAGACCGTCGCCTTCCCAAGTTCATCAAAAGGCACCGATCTTTCTTCTATCCGAACCTCTACATTATGTTTTTTTAGACGATCTCCAAGCAGTTTTGCCATTGGAGTATCACCGATAATGCAAACAGAGGAGGCCTCTTTTTTGTAGCCAGAGAGATGCTTTGATGCTTCAAGGACCGTATCTGTCTCGCCAAGCATTGTAATTTCGTCACCTGGCAAAAGAATATCTTTGCCATGCGCAAAGATCAGCTCTTTCTCTTGTCGATTAATGAGGCAGATGAGCATATTTTTATACTTTTCACGAATTTCTGAGAGCGATTTACCCGCAAAAGAGCTCTCATCCGGTATCTTCATTGTTCTCAGAAGAACATTGCCATGTAAAAAGCTTCTCGAATAAATACCCTCGTCAAAAATGTATTGTCCAATCTTATCCGCAACAAAGAGATCTGAAAAGAGCAGATGATCTACGTGAAATGCCCTCTGAACATTTATCTCCTCTGAGGTAAACGAGGCACCCTGAATGGTTGCAACAGTCCTTGGGCTGCCAAGCTGCTTTACAAGTGCAGATAGCACTAAATTTGTCTCATCCCTGCAGTCTAATGAGATAAAATAGTCATAAGAATTTTTTGCAAACGAGCGCTCAACTGCGGCAATATCTGCATCAATTCGTGTGTAAGAAATTTTTTCTTTTTCAAATCGATTGGCAACACCTTCTGCTACTCGATCCCTGCCTACTATTGCTACTTGCACAAAAGACCTACCTCTTTTATTTTATCGATAGCAAAAAATGAGTAATCCCGCTATCATTTTAGCCACCTTGCACTGGTAGCTCAGTTGGATAGAGTACCTGGCTACGAACCAGGGGGTCAGAGGTTCGAATCCTCTCCAGTGCGCATCTTTAGGTATTTATATCATGCCTACTTTTTCAAAAGAAAACATAGACCTCGTGGCATTTCCTTCGGGCCCCCTCGGAACAAATGCCTACCTTATTGTATGTAAGAAGACAAATAGTGCCGCACTCGTTGATGCGCCTCCAGACAGCCATCTAAAAATCGCTCGAGAATGTGAAAAAAGAGGCTTAAAGCTCGAAACCTTTATTCTCACTCATTCTCATTGGGATCATATAGCAGAGGCCTATCTTGTCTCAAAAAGACCGCTTATTCATCAAGAAGATGCCTATAACCTTCAGGCTCCAGGATCCGACAGAGTCCCAACCTGGATGCAAATCGAGCCCGTAGAGCCGCTTGGGTTTATAAAAGAAGGTGATACTATCTTAGTGGGGGAATCTAGCTGGAAAGTTATACACACTCCTGGACACACTCCAGGAGGCATATGTCTCTATTCACAAGCAGAGGAGATGCTCATTTCGGGAGATACCCTCTTTAGGGGTTCAATGGGCCGAATTGATATACCAACTGCAGAACCTGAACGGATGTGGCAATCGCTCAAAAAATTGAGCCTTTTGCCTCAGGAAACTAGAGTCTTTCCTGGCCATGGTGGCCCGACTACCATTGGCAATGAGGGATGGCTCGCAAACGCAAAGCATTATTTTGGAGGTTAAACCATGGGTGTACTCGTAGGAAGAAAAGCGCCAAACTTTACAGCAAAAGCTGTGATAAACAGAGCAATTGTCGAAAATTTTACATTGGACCAATTTATAGGGAAAAAAGTTTGTCTCTTTTTTTATCCTTTAGATTTTACCTTTGTATGCCCGACAGAGCTCCACGCCTTTCAGGAAGCACTTTCTCAATTTGAAGAAAGAGGCTGCGTGGTAATAGGCTGTTCAGTCGATAGCGCCTTTTCGCACCTTGCGTGGGTAGAAACATCAAAGTCAAAAGGTGGAATCGAGGGTGTTACCTATCCTCTTGTTTCTGACCTCAATAAAACAATAGCTCGAGACTATGATGTTTTAGTACCTAATGAAGGTATTGCCTTTAGGGCGCTCTTTCTCATCGACGAGAAGGGCAATGTATTTCACCAGCTTGTAAACGCTCTGCCTCTTGGAAGATCTGTCGAAGAGACACTTCGCATCTTAGATGCCCAAATCTTTTTTGAGCAGTATGGAGAGGTATGCCCTGCAAATTGGTCGCAAGGAAAGCAAGGCATGAAAGCAACGCACGCAGGTCTTAAAGACTACGTAGCAGCTACAGCTTCCAGTCGATAGGGTTATCTAAAAATTCATTGATTTTTGAAAAGTGGCGGCATCCAAAAAATCCATTATACGCAGAAAGTGGAGAAGGGTGCGCCGCCTTTAAAATGATATGATGTTGATCGATGTCTTTACATTTTTCCTGTGCATTTCGTCCCCAGAGGACAAAAATCACAGGATTTTTCTTTTCTGCAATTTTTCTAATAATCGCATCTGTAAACTGCTCCCACCCTTTTTTATGGTGAGATAGAGGTGAGCTCTCGCGCACAGTAAGTGTAGCATTCAAAAGTAAAACTCCCTGCTCTGCCCATTTAAGCAGGCAGCCGTGTTTAGGAATATCGAGTCCAAGATCATCACGAATCTCTTTGAATATGTTTTTTAATGAGGGAGGAGGTTCTACACCTTTTGGGACGCTAAAGCAAAGCCCATGTGCTTGTCCAGGGCCATGATAGGGATCTTGCCCCACTATAACGACACGCACTTTTTCATAGGGCGTAAGATTGAGCGCGTTGAAAACTAGCTCTTTTGGAGGATAAATATTGCCATACTTTTCTCGCTCCTGCCTTACAAATGCAGCAAGGTCTGTCATATAGGGCTTTTTCAGCTCATCGCTCAGTACTTCCTTCCAACTAGATTCCAGCATAATACTATTCATCATCCACCTCAGTTGGATAAAGTATAGCGAAGCGAGGTGTAATCGTAAAAGTCAGATTCACTTACAATAAGCAGGCTTTTGCGCTCAAGACAGAGATTTGTTCCTTCCTCAATGAGCATGGACTCTGTCGCACCTGGCATAAAAAGCGCGCGAAAATCAAGATTTCTGAGCAGGCGTAGTCCAAAGAAATAGTCTTCAACAGATACCCCTTCTTCTCTCACTCTAAAAAAAAGAACAGGCAAGCGATAAAGGAGCGTCTGCACCGCAAAATAGAGCCCCCTCGTATCTAAAGGAGGCTCTCCAAGCCTTTCAAACAAGATTGTTAGTGAGGGACAAAAATAGACAGTATCAAGCTGCCCTTTTTCAGCCTCTCCAAATAGCGCTATACAAGAAGTGTTCATCCTACACCCCCTATATATCTATTTTAGCACATTCAACCTTATCCTTTCTTGTGGATGTTGCTATCGTAGTAGACTGCGCTAGATCCAAGTTCTTGCTCAATCTGGAGAAGGCGATTATATTTTGCCACGCGATCGCTTCTGCAAGGCGCTCCTGTTTTAATCTGTCCGGCACGGCATGCCACAGCAAGATCTGCTATAAAGCTATCTTCAGTTTCACCAGATCTATGGGAAATGATAGCCGCGAAGCCATGTGTTTGGGCAAGGTTTATGGCCTCAAGAGTTTCTGTGAGCGTACCTATTTGATTTACCTTAATCAAAATGGCATTTGCAACGTTTTCAAATATGCCACGTTGTAAAAACTCGCGATTTGTTACAAAAATGTCATCACCTACAAGCTGTACTTTTTTCCCAAGCCTTTCTGTAAGGTATTGCCAGCCTTCCCAGTCATCTTCAGAAAGACCATCTTCTATAGAATCAATTGGAAAGTTTGCAGAGAGACTTTCGAGATAGGCAACCTGCTGCTTATAATCATTTTTTTCAAGATAGCGCCCATTTTTGTAGAGCTCTGTAGCAGCGCAGTCTAAGGCAAGGGAAATGTGCTTTCCCGGTTCAAATCCCGCCTCTTTGATCGCCTCTACAATAAGCTCAAGAGCTTCTTCATGCGATTTTAGATTTGGTGCAAATCCGCCCTCATCGCCAACAGAAGTTACATGCCCCTTCTTTTTTAAGATTGCTTTTAAAACGTGATAGACTTCAGTTCCCCACCTAAACGCCTCTGAAAAGGATTTTGCAGCATGTGGACGGATCATAAATTCCTGAAAATCGAGTGTATTGTCTGCGTGGACGCCGCCATTGATAATGTTAAGCATTGGGCAGGGAAGATCCTTTGCGATAAAGCCTCCCAGATAGCTATAAAGAGATTCTCCCTTTGCGATAGAAGCTGCTTTTGCAGCTGCAAGCGATACGGCAAGTATGGCATTTGCCCCGTAGCGGGATTTATTTGCAGTAGCATCAGCATCAATCATCATTTTATCAATTTTTGCCTGATCAAAAATTGATGTGCCAACCAAAAGCTCTTGTATGTGCTCATTTATATTCTTTACTGCCTGCAACACTCCCTTGCCGTTGTATCGTCCTTTATCCTTATCTCTAAGCTCTATAGCCTCATTTTGGCCAGTAGAGGCGCCAGATGGCACCATTGCCCAGGCAAAAACGCCCCCCTCAACAACTACTTTGGCCCCGCAAGTAGGATTTCCGCGTGAATCTAAAAGTTCTAGTCCCTGTATCGATACAATTTTACTCATAAATCATCCCTTCGTTTATACTTATAGCCATGAAACTTCTTATTTCACAGCCTATGCCTCTTCTTGAGGCGCTTGCCATACTATGTCCCGACTCTAGCAAAACCCGTCTTCGCGAGTTTGTACGTCAGGGCAGGATATCTGTCGATGAAGACCTAGTTACTAGGAGCGACATCGAGCTTTCTTCTGGTCAAACCCTCTATTTCGATGAGCATAAAGTAAAGTATGACAGAAGTGGACTTAAAATTGTCTTTGAAGATCCCTTTCTTGTCGTTATCGACAAACCAAGCGGACTATTAAGTGTATCATCAAATTTTGAAGCTAAACTTACAGCTCATGCAAAGCTAAAAAAACGCTACTATCCAAAAAAAGTGTTTGTTGTCCATCGCCTCGACCAAGACACATCGGGACTTATGCTTTTTACAACCCACCAGCCAACGTATGTAGCCTTAAAAGAAGCCTTAAAGCAGCGCAAAATAAAGCGCACCTATCATGCAATTGTTGAGGGCATTTTAGAAGGTACAGGCACCTGGAAATCCTATCTCTACGAAGATGACTCCTACTTTGTCCACACCTCTGATGATCCGGAAGAGGGCGAGCTTGCCATCACCCATTATGAGGCCCTAGAGTCAAAAAATGGACAAACCTTTGTTCGTTTTACCCTAGAATCCGGCAAAAAGAACCAAATCCGCGTTCAAGCGTCAAAAAATGGCCATCCTATCGTAGGCGATGCCAAGTATGGAGCAAAAACCAACCGCTATAAGCGCCTTGCTCTACATGCGACAAACTTAGAATTTGTTCACCCGGAAACACAAAAAACGCTTCTCTTTTGCTCGAATTCCCCATTTGCTCTATAGTGCAAATTTTGGAGGAATCTCTTATGGAGCAGCCGCCTGACAGGCCGCTTGAGTGCGGAGAATGTAAAAAGCCCGTCCATGTCATCTATACAGAAATTGTTGGAAAGATGATCTACCGGGTAGCCATGTGTTCAGATTGTCCGATGCTCAGGCAAAAGCTGTATGGGATACAAAGTTATGAGCCGCTAAGTCCCCTTGCCTTAAAAGCCGGCCTTACCTGCGGCAATTGCCATACCAGGGCAGATGAGATAAAAATGGGCGCAAAAGTTGGCTGCAGCGCCTGCTATGATGTATTTGAAGATCTCATTTTACAAGAGATGAGCACGCAAGATAGGCTCCCTCCATCTCATAAAGGAAAGCGCGGTATGCCACTTCATATGGGAAGAGCTCCGG
Organism: uncultured bacterium; assembly: GCA_964512205.1. Lineage (GTDB taxonomy): Bacteria > Chlamydiota > Chlamydiia > Chlamydiales > FEN-1388 > SZAS-7. The sequence goes on from CAZEGK010000003.1 coordinate 73,683, forward strand.
GACAGCCTGCAACTGTAAATCCTGCATTAAAACTTTTAGCCCTGCACCAAGCCCTCAATGAAACACTCGCCAGGGAAGACTATGAGCAAGCAGCGTGGCTTCGCGATCAAATAAAGGCACTTACGGAAGGAGAAAAAGATGAACAAAAACCTTCCGAGTAGCAACTCGCCGCTTACATCTCTGCATGCCCCTTGGGATCATAATAAAAATGCAATCTGGCTTGCGTCAACAGTGCGCATGCTTAGAAATATTGAAAAGTTTAAATTTCCACATAAGCTCGAGCTCGAGAAAAAAAATCACATTCTTCAGCTTCTTAGTAAATCCGCTTTACAAGCTCCGGGGCTTATAAATCCGTATATGCTTCAAGCGGGCGATATGACACCTAGCGAAAAAGAGTTTTTGATAGAGCACTTTTTGCTAACAGAAGGGCTTCAAGAAGTAGGACAAGGCGCCTCCTTTCTTCTCGATGCGACGGGGGAGACAATTGTAAGCTTTAATGTGAAAGATCACATAGAAATCCAGTGTACAGATTGCACACAAGATATTGAAAAGGCATGGGCAAAAGCATCTTCAATTGAAGCTGCCCTTAGCGCTAATAGCAACTATGCCTTTTCAGAAAAATTTGGTTTTTTAACTGCAGACCCACACCTTTCCGGAACAAGCCTTATTGTTTCTACCTATCTTCATCTGCCCGCACTTATTCACCTACATACACTTTCAGACCATCTTGAGAAAGAAAAATTTGAAGGGATCCAGACACTTGGCCTTCAAGGAAGTCCAGACGATCTAGTAGGGGATATCCTGATGGTTCAAAATGGCTATACGCTGGGTATCACGGAAGAGACGATATTGACCACAGTGAGAAGTGCAGCTCTTCGGTTAATTGTAGCAGAAAAGGATGCTCGTTCAGAAATCAAAGCAAGGCAAAACCCTCGCTTTAAGGACCACATTTCTCGTGCAATAGGAACCTTAAAACATTCCTATCAACTTCAGGCCTCTGAAGCACTTGGACAGCTCAGCTTTTTAAAGCTTGGCGTCGAACTTGGCTGGATAAAAGGAATTAGCCTGGAAGAGGTAAACACCCTCTACTTTGACTCCAGAAGAAGCCATTTAACCTATCTTTTGCACGAAGAGAGCCCAAGCGAAGAAATCGCCATAAAACGAGCGGAGTACTTGAGAAGCAAGACTCAAAAAATTACTATGTCAATTTGAGCCAAAAAAAAGAACCTAAGGGACGATAAAAAAGCCCCTTTGGTTCCTTTACTTTATTTGAAATTAAGCAGCTTGAAGTCTAGCAGACAATCTTGCTTTCACACGGCTTGCTTTGTTTTTCTTGAAAACACCCTTGTTAACACCTTTGTCTACAAGGCTTGAAACTTCTGAAAACGCTTTCATTTGCTCTTCCTTGCTGCCTTTGCGTGCACCTTCTATAAAGGCCTTCACGCTAGTGCGAAGACGTGAACGGAGCGCTTTATTTTGCACGCGGCTCTTCTCGCTTTGCTCTTGTCTTTTTTGTGGAGTAGGGCGCTTTTGTGCTTTTGCGTCTTTATCTTTTGGGTCTGCCATAATGGTCCTCGAATGTTTTTCCAAAAATGATACTAAAAAGTGTTGATTTTTCCTATCATTTTTCCGATACTCGTGATTTACGAGAAAAAAGGCCCTATACTCTTATGGCAATATCCGTTGTTTGCTGCTACTTTTTGCCCTTCCTCTTCTTTCTACTGGCTCCAATGGCCTTCCCCAACTCCTTAGGGGCGTTTCTTGTGGGTATTTGTGGCGTTAGCCTCTCAAGCCTTATCCTCTACCTCCAAAGCATTTCGAACAAAGAAACAAAGGTCGTCGTTAAAACAGTTGTTGAAAAAGAAGAAAAGCCAGCTACTGTTATAAAACAAGTTAGCACATCTGAGTTCAAAGAAGCTGCCCTGCAGGCGCTAAAAAGTTCGCCAAACGTGCACATTGTGGACAAAAACCTTCTTGTCATAGAAAGCCTAAAACAAGATCTTAGCTCCCAAAAAGAGCTCTTTTTAGAGGAGCTGGAATCTCTTCAAACTACTCTTAAAACAAAAGAAGAGTGCCTTAAAGAGAAGGAAAAAGAAATCGAAGACCTGAAGTTCGAGCTCTACACCCTTCTTCGAATAGAAAATCGCTCAAAATTACTTACAGCTTCTCTCTAATACAAGCTGCCAGATCGCTTTAAAAAGAGCAGGTATGCTGTTTAGAGAAAAGCGAGATCTTTTTTGCGGCTTTTGCAGCGCATGCCAAAGAAAATCTCCTTTTGTGTAATAGGCCCATGAATAAAAGCGAATATGCATTTCTTGATCCAAAAGAAGAGCTTTTGAAAAGGAGAGCGGCATAATCGATGATACCTCTACTACCTTCTTCTGAAACCTGCTTTGCATGTCATAAATGACTTTTGCATTGCTATAGTAGTGCGTCCTGCCTGTAAGCACTTTTTGGCAGCCTGTCTTTTTTTTGTGGCTAAAGGTCTTATCATACAAAATCCAGATCACACTATATCCTAGACTCTCATAATCACGATTTCGCTCCTCAATTTCTTGTTGCGTGATAGGAGAGCACTGCACTTCAAAGATAAGCTTTTTTTCTTCCCAAAAGAGATCTGCAATTCGCCCTACCGATTCAAAGCGCATCTCTAGAATCCCTCCACCAATCTGATCCAAAAGAAGCTGCTGAATAGCGATATGTTCTTCTGTCTTGCCAGATTGTCGGCACGAGGATTCTTGCGATAAATGGTAGAAATGGGGACGAATAGCAGTGCCGGATCTTACCCGTACACGAGCTGCACACTCTAAACAAAAGTAGTCATTTCCTTTTTGAGCAAAGCGTGCAAAACATTTTTTTCCTTCCTGATCGGACGCATAAAGTTGCATTTTAGTTGACCGAAACTCCCATTATGGGAAACACTAATACGACGTTTAGACAAAAAATTCAAATTATTTCCACGGCATGAGCAGGTTAAACTTTAAAGAAGTCTTCTCCCCCCAGCAGCAACAGAAAGTTGAAGAACTTGTTGCACTCGCGCGCGAGCAGGGCTATATCACATACGAAGAGATCAACGAAGTCCTGCCTATGTCTTTTGACTCGGCAGAACAGATCGATCAGGTTCTCATCTTTTTAAGCGGCTTAGATATCCAAATCCTTAACCAGGCTGAGGTAGATAGGCAAAAAGAAAAGAAAAAAGAGGCAAAAGAGCTTGAAGGGCTACCAAAGCGAATAGAGGGCACATCTGATGACCCTGTTCGCATGTACCTTAAAGAAATGGGGTCGGTTCCGCTCCTTAGCCGTGAAGAAGAAGTAGAAATCTCAAAGCGCATCGAAAAGGCGCAGATTCAGATTGAGCGCATCATCATGCGTTTTCGCTACTCTGCAAAAGAGGCTATCTCAATCGCAAATTACCTAATCGGTGGAAAAGACCGATTTGACAAAGTAATTAGCGAAAAAGAAGTGGCGAATAGAAATGAATTCATGCAGCTTCTTCCTAAGATGTCGCAGCTCCTCAAAAAAGAGGATCTTCTTCTCGAAGAGCTCTTGGAAAAGGGCGATAAGCCGCAAATCCAAGAAGATATCGAAAAGAGCCGTATACGCACACAGGCTTATCTTAGACGCCTTCATCTCCGCCACAATATCACAGAAGACTTTTGTGAAGTGATCTTGAGAGCCTATGATCGCTTTTTGCAGCTTGAGCGAGAGATCCAGGAGCTTACACCAAGAGCCCTTCGCAACAAATTTGCCCAAAGCAAACTTGATGCAGCAAAAAGACGCCTAAAAAAACTAGAACTTGCTGCTGGCCGTAGCCTGGACGACTTTAAAAAAGATGTCCGCATGCTGCAGCGCTGGATGGATAAAAGCCAAGAAGCAAAGCGCGAGATGGTGGAATCAAACCTTCGCCTTGTTATTAGCATCGCCAAAAAATACACAAACCGTGGCCTTTCCTTCCTTGACCTTATCCAAGAAGGCAATATGGGCCTCATGAAGGCTGTAGAGAAGTTTGAATACCGTAGAGGTTATAAATTCTCCACATATGCGACTTGGTGGATTAGACAAGCTGTAACGCGCGCAATCGCTGACCAAGCAAGGACAATCCGTATCCCGGTGCACATGATTGAAACAATCAATAAAGTGCTTCGCGGTGCAAAAAAGCTGATGATGGAAACTGGCCGAGAGCCAACTCCAGAAGAGCTTGCAGAAGAAGTAGGCATCACTCCAGATCGCGTGCGCGAAATCTATAAGATTGCGCAGCATCCAATATCGCTTCAGGCAGAAGTGGGCGATAGTGGTGAGAGCCAGTTTGGTGACTTTATCGAAGATACAAGCGTCGATTCCCCATCCGAAGCTACTGGCTATTCCATCTTAAAAGATAAGATGAATGATGTTCTTGATACGCTTACGGACCGTGAACGTAAAGTTCTCATTCGCCGCTTTGGCCTTCTCGATGGTAAGCCAAAAACGCTTGAAGAAGTTGGGCTTGAGTTTAACGTTACAAGAGAAAGAATTCGCCAAATTGAGGCAAAAGCTCTTCGTAAAATGAGACATCCAACACGTTCTAAGCAGCTTCGTGCCTTTCTCGACATGCTAGAAGAAGAATAAAAGCCCCATGAAGGATACCCTTGATGCTTTCTTCAGCCAAGGAGGACCTCTTGCGCTGACTGTCAAAGGCTTTGAGGAAAGAGTAGAGCAAAAGCTCATGTCTCAAGATGTCCTTCAAGCCTTTATCCACCAGCATCCTGCCTTTATAGAGGCGGGGACAGGAACGGGAAAAAGCCTTGCATACCTCATTCCTGCTATACTCTGGGCTGAAAAATATGATGAAAAGGTGGTCATCTCCACTAACACCATCGCCCTTCAGGAACAACTTATTAACAAAGACATCCCGCTAGCAATCCGTGCACTCGGCTTTGAAACTAAGTATGTACTTGCAAAGGGAATGTCAAACTACGTTTGCCTCAGCCGGCTTGATCAGGCAGTAGCAGAAAGATCGCTCTTTGCAACGAATTCTGAAGAAGAACTTATAGCCATACAGGATTGGTCAAGAAGCTCCATCTGCGGAAGCAGATCATCCCTTCCCTTTCTTCCCACACATGCATCCTGGGAACAGGTATCGGTACAAAGCGATCTCTGTTCAGGACCAAAGTGCGAGCAATTTAATCGCTGTTTTTTCTTTAAAGCAAAGCAGGAAGCGCAAAGTGCAAAAATCATCGTAGTCAATCATCATCTACTCTTTGCAGATATTGCACTAAGGCTTGAATCTGGTCAGCAGTCCCTTTTGCCATCCTATAAGCGCCTCATCATTGATGAAGCTCACCACATTGAAGATATCGCTACAGAGCATTTTGCTGCAAAAGTCTCGCGCCAAGAGATCGCAAAGATCCTTTCGCTCTTATCGCTCGATTTTGCAGACCGCTTTGCCGGAAGGCTTGCCCTCCTGAGGCAAAAGCTAAAACATGTTGCAGAAAGCTTTCTCCAGGCCTTCGAGGTTTTATCCCAAGCAAGAAAATCATCACTTTTTTTAACAGATGAGCTCTTTGATAGCATTCAAACATTTACAACGCTTGTGGGCCAAAAAGAGCAAAAACTTCGTATAGGCCCCCACCATCTTACCCATCCCTTTTGGATAGAGACGCTCCTTCCACGATCTACAGCCCTGTCAGCTGAGCTAATCGGCTTTGCAGTATCTTTGCAGGGACTTGAAAATAGACTTGTGGAATGTAAATCTGAGTCATTAGATCAAGAGACAAAACATCTTCGTCAGGAAATTAAAGCACTTTCTATTCGCCTCCAACTTGCAAGCGAAAAGATAAAAGCCTTTTTTAAGGGGCCTAAAGACCAAGAGACCATTTACTGGATCCAGCTTGGGCAAAATGAAGTGCAGCTTGTCTCGGCCCAACCTGATGTTTCATCGCTTCTTCGAAAAAATCTCTTCGATAAGATGGCAACGACTGTGCTCTGCAGTGCAACACTTGCCACGAACAAAAACTTTTCCTTTGCAAAGATGCGCCTTGGCCTTCACGACCATCCAAAAACAGATGAAAAAATCCACGCCTCGCCATTTGCCTATAAGAAACAGGCGCTTATCGCCATACCAAGCGATATGCCCTTTCCTGATAGTCCGGAATTTCAAGCACGCTCTACGGAAGCAATCAGAGAGCTTGTGATCGCATCTAAAGGAAATGCCTTCGTTCTCTTTACTTCGTACGACGCGCTTAAAAATTCCTATACTGCACTGAAGCCGTTCCTTGAAGAACAGGGGCTCACTCTCCTTAAGCAAGGAGATGACCATCGCCACTCACTTATTAGCCGCTTTATTGCAAAGCCCTCTTCTGTCCTCTTTGCAACAGATTCTTTCTGGGAAGGAATCGATATCGTCGGTGATAGCTTGCGCTGCGTAATTATCACAAAGCTTCCCTTCTCCGTACCAAACGATCCTATAAGCCAAGCAAGGAGCGATCTTCTCTCTGCTAAGGGCAAAAGTGCTTTCGTGGAATATGCGCTCCCAAAGGCCGCCGTAAAGTTTAAGCAGGGGTTTGGCAGACTTATACGCAGCAAGGAAGATAGAGGCTGTTTTATCTGTCTTGATTCACGCATTCTAAAAAAGGGGTATGGAAAGATATTTCTTCAAAGCCTTCCTGAATGCCAAGAAGTATTTGATAAGCTCTCTACAGTGACAGAAAAAATGAAAGATTTTTACAGGAGAAAGTAATGGAGCGTATCGGATTCGAACCGATTGCCTCAACAATGCCATTGTTGCGCTCTACCAAGTGAGCTAACGCCCCATAAAAAGCGTCAAAATGTTAGACTGTTATACCAAAAGTCGCAAGGAAAATATGTTCGATACACTTACTCTTTTGCCATCTGATCCTATATATGGAATGCAGGCGCTCTATAAAAGCGATCCTAGAAATGACAAACTTAATTTAAGTATTGGCATCTGTTTGGATGAAACCGGAAAACTTCTTCGTTTTAAGGCCATTCAAGAGGCAGAAAAGAGACTTCAAGATCGAAAACTTTCTAAAGAATACCTTCCAATTACAGGCCTTGCATCCTTTTGTGCACATGCAGAAAGTATAGTGACGGGCAACTTTCCAAAAGACGAGCTCTTTAGCACCCAGACTGTAGGGGGCACAGGAGCGCTTTTTGTCGCCGCAAAACTGCTCAAAAAATCGACAAAGGCTATTGTCTACATACCGGAGCCTACCTGGCCAAACCACAAACAGCTTTTTGAAGCTCAAGACTTTGATGTTCGCACCTATCCCTACTATAATAAAGAAACCCTCTCTTTAGAGTTTGAGAAGATGTGCCAGGCGCTAAAAGAAATGGAAGAGGGCGCCACTATTATCTTGCAAGCATCCTGTCACAACCCGACAGGAATCGATCCTACAAAAGAAGAGTGGCAAACCTTTAGCAAAATTATAAAAGAAAGGGGTCTTTATCCCCTATTTGATCTTGCCTATCTTGGGCTTGGAAGATCGCTGGAACAGGATATTGAAGGCATTAGGCTCTTTTTGCAGCAGGGTCATGAAATGATGATTGCGACTACATTTGCAAAAAGCATGGGCCTCTATAATGACCGCGTAGGGCTTCTCACAATAAAAAGTAAAGCTGCATCATTAGATATACTTGCAAGCCACATCCGCTCTATCATCCGCACCACATATAGCTCTCCACCTGCCTATGGAGCCCACCTTGCAAACGAACTTCTCGCAGACAGCGACCTAAGAAAGCTCTGGACAGATGAGCTTGCAGCAACATGCAAACGCCTCAGCCTCCAAAGAAATATGCTTGTAGATGCCCTTGGCACAAGCAAAAGCTCGCACATCCTAAAGACACAAGGCCTATTTTGCCTTTTAGATATCTCGCCTGAAAAGGTAGCGCTCCTACGCGAAAAATATGGCATATATGTTGCACTCGATGGCAGAATCGCCCTTGCAGCTATTACAGAGCATAACGTACTTCAAATAGCAAACGGTCTACGTAGTATATGAAGCGAAGACATATACCCCCTATTGCCATTGTTCTCGTACTGGGACTTGCCCTCATGTCTATTCCCAGCTGGTTAAATAGGAAAATGCAGCATCATCTTGCCGAAAAGCTTGCCCTCTGTAAGTCAGCGAGGGAATATCTAGAAACCAGATTTTCAGATGAGGTTCAAGACACTTCTCTTTTGCAAAATGAAAACTTTTGTCTTGCGCGCGTCATTTTTCGTAGCCCTTCAAATTTCAATAGCTTCATGTGGGTAAATGTCGGATCTGAAGATAGTCCTATTATAAAGAAAAACAGCCCCGTCATCCAATTTGACTCACTCATTGGCGTTGTAGAGTATGTAGGAGCAAAGGCAAGCCTTGTACGCCTTATTACAGACACTAAAATGCAACCCGCTGTACGCGTGGTGAGAAACAGGTTAGATCCCTCAATCCGCTTTGCAATACATGCGCTGCAAGATGCTGCAGAAGATAACAAACTCTCCTTTAGGTCTAATGATGAGAAGACTGCCTTCATGTGGATGCTTGAGCACTGTAAAGAGCAGCAAAAAAATGATAACAGTGTGCAATTTTTAGCCAAGGGCATTTTGCAAGGGCAAGGCGGCTCATTATGGAAGCAGGACAACTGCCTTCTAAAAGGCTACGGCTTTAACTATGACTTTAAAGACCAGCATGGCCCTGCAAGAGATTTACGAACTGGAAGTATCATAGAAGTCGGCGACCTGCTCGTAACATCTGGCCTAGATGGCATTTTTCCTGAAGGGCTAAAGGTCGCTAAAGTCCACTCAATAAAACCTCTCACAGAAGGATCATTTGCCTACGAGCTTTGGGCAAAGCCCTCAGCATTTGACTTGCAAGACATAAGCTACGTCTCCATTCTAGAGCCAGAAGACTTTGACGTCGAAAAAATGCCTCAACACCTAGACCTAATCCTCAATCAAATCTCTAACTAAAATTCACCACTGAGGCAGTGAGATCACTGAGCTCCGTGGCTCAGTGGTAAACATCCAGCAGAGCCTTAGCACACCGGAATCACTCTCTTTTCTTTTGGATAGTCTTTTGTAAGGACCTGAGAACCCTCTTTTGTGATAAGGATCATGTCTTCGATGCGGACGCCTCCAAGATCTTGTATGTAGATGCCAGGCTCAATGGTTACGCACATTCCTGGGCTTAGTATCGAAGAGGTAGCAGTTTTTCTCAAATAGGGGCACTCGTGAGTTTCTAGGCCTATTCCGTGGCCAAGTCCATGGAGATACATTTCCTCGTAGCCTGCCTTTTTGATATGCTTTCTTGAGACTTCGTAGAGACTTGCTGCACTCATATCCGGCTTTGCAGCCTCAATTGATTTTATTTGAGCATTGAGGACGATATCATAAATTTTAGATAGCTTTGCATTTGGCTTTCCATAAAAGAAGGTTCGCGTCATGTCAGATGCATAGCCATCTACAACTACGCCAATATCCACAAGCACAATGTCCCCTTGCTTTAGGGCTACATTTTGCGATCGGTAATGAGGCATAGAAGAGTTTTTCCCAAAGGCAATAATTGGTTCAAAAGAGAGAGCATCTCCACCATGAGAGAGCCAAAAACATTCGAGCTCCTTTGCAATTTTCTTTTCTGTAACGCCTTCTCTCAAGCGGCTCACGACGAAGTCTATCCCTTTGTAGCAAAGTGCTATTGCAGCTTTAAGCTTTTTGACTTCTTGCGCCTCTTTAATTGCCCTGATTTGCTGCATTGGGCAGTCGAGTGGGAGCAGATTTTTTACTCCCTCTTTTTGAAGTGCGATATAAGAGCCGTAGGCTAAGCTCTCTTGGCTAAACCCAACCTGCTTTGCCTTGTCAAGCTGCTTTACAACCACCCCGGTATCTGCAAGAAATACCGGCATAAAGGTCTCTTTTTTGCACTTTTCAAAGTACCTATTATCAACAATGAGCGAGCATTTTGTCTTTGTCACTATGACTGTACCGACTGTCACATGTGATCCTGTAAGATAAAAGATATCTATGGGATCTTTAATGATGAGAGCATCTACCCCCCAACTGCTCAGTGTTTTTTGGACTCGTTTTACACGTTTTTCGCTCATAGGAATTTTTTCTCCAGCTCTTGGGGTGTAAATGTAGAAATTATGGCATCGCCTGCAGGGCAGACATAGGGATTTGACGATTGCATCAATTTTTTAAGGATATGATGCGCACTCTCTTTCGAAATTTTATAAGAGCAAGACATTTTTTTGCAGCTATTTGAGAGCTCTTTGGCAATATCTTCTCCTGAAACTTCCTTCTCAACAAGCGCACGCACAAGCTCCTCAACCGGCACTCCTTCAAGATAGCTTGGGTGCGCTTGAATTAAAAAGGAAGCGGGACCAAAGTCAGTAATATGAAACCCTGCTTTTTCAAGGGGCTGAATAATCGCACGTAAATGTGCAGCTTCTTCTTTTTGCATTTCTAAAAAAATTGGCACAAGAAGCGTCTGAACAGAGGGTTTTACATCTATCCCACTCGATGATCCATCATGAGTGAGTCGAGAAAGAGCTCGTTTTGTCGATACTGCAGAAAAATCACCATCGATGTCAGCGATTATGAAATCGCCAAGAACCTTATAGATGTGGATGCTACTTTCAATAAAGGTGATTGGCTCAAATGTAGGCTCAGGAAAGCGAAAGGGTTCAGCTATCTTTTGCCCCGTCTCATACACCGGCTGCTGTTTATAGCTCATTGGCATTATGGCGGGAGCCTCTTTTACATTTCGCATAAAAAGGCTTGCTGTTACTGCCTGAATAACAGCCTCTTTAATCTGCTGCTCGATCGAAAATCGCACTTCCCTTTTTTGCGGGTGAACATTGACATCAAGAGATGCAGGCTTTACCTCTACGTAGAGAACAAAGGCAGGGTGTCTCTTTTCTTCAATTGATGAGCCATATGCCTCTTTTACCGCATGTGAGATTGGAAGAGATGTTACAGGACGTTTATTTACAAAAAGATATTGATATGCACGAGTAGGACGAGAAAAGAGCGGCTTTGCTACAAAGCCTGTTATTCTGATTTCTTCATTTTCAAAGCTGACCGGAACAAGCTCATTATAAAAAGCATCTCCAAGTACATCTTTAATCCGCTCATCTACGTTTTTTGCACGCCATGAAAATTCCTTTGCATGGTTTAAAATAAGCTCAAACGATATATCAGGATAGCATAGCGCAAGCTGAATGAGCACCTTTTTGATGGACTCTCCATCTTTTACAGGGGACTTCAAAAACTTTCTTCTAGCAGGCACGTTATAAAAAAGGTTTTTCACCTCTACAGTTGTACCTGGAAGCCCTTTGCAAATCTCATGAGAGATGATTTTGCCTCCTGCAACCGAAAGCATGCTTCCCTCCGCCCGCCCCGCGGGCTTTGAACGGATTTGAAATTCAGAGATGGAAGCAATAGATGATAGCGCCTCACCTCGAAAGCCCATAGTCTGAAGCTCCCAGAGATCTTCAAGGCAAGAAATTTTAGATGTAGCATGCCGTTCAATCGAGAGGAGAAGATCGTCATGATCGATTCCGAAGCCATTATCTTGCACCCGTATAAGCTGTCTGCCGGAATTTACAGCCTCTACTACAATTTCCGTAGATCCGGCATCTAGTGCATTATCGACAAGTTCCTTTACAACAGATGCAGGATTTTCAATCACTTCACCAGCTGCGATCTGATTTATAGTCCTTTCGTCCAAAATTTTAATTTTAGATGCCATAGCTACTCACATAGTGTTGAAATGAGACAATTTGCTCTCTTCCACCTTTTATTAACGGCATATCCAGCGCCTCTTCAAGTGTTACCCAGCGCGCTTCAACATTTTCATCAAAAAGAAGCTTGATTTCAGGAAAGCAGTCGCACTTTTTTAGAAACATGTGAAAAATATAGGAAAGATCTCCTAGCCTTACGTAGAGTCTGCCTATATCTAGCAAATCATTGCCAACATCGATAGAGACCTCTTCTTTCAACTCTCGTATCACACATTCCACAGGAGATTCTGCCCCCTCAAGCTTTCCGGCAGGAACTCCCCAAGTACCGCCTTGAGGCTTATTCTCATGCCTTTTTACAAGCAGAAGCTTCTTTTGGCACCAAAGGTAGCAGCCGGCTGCCTCCTTTTGAACAATAAAATTATCTGGCTTTTCAAGATAAACAGTGCATTCCATACTAAACAATTATACCTAAAGTCCGTATTATAGAGGAATGAGCCACGTTGAACGTTTAGCTAAAGAAATTGTTACTGAGCTTAAAGAGAAGGGATATACCGCTTTCTTTGCAGGAGGTTTTGTCCGAGATAAACTACTGGGCATTCCTTCATCTGACATCGACATTGCAACAGATGCCCTCCCAGATGAGATTGCAGCGCTCTTTCCGGAACATTTTCTTGTCGGTGCGCAGTTTGGAGTATGCGTCGTCCGCCACAAAAGCCACTCTTTTGAAGTTGCCACCTTTAGACAAGATGTAGGCTACGAAGATGGAAGGCGCCCAACAAAAGTTGAACTGAGAAGCAGCCCTGAAGAAGATGCAAAAAGACGAGATTTTACCGTAAACGGCATGTTCTTTGATCCACTTACAAATGAAGTATTAGATTTTGTAGGGGGAAAAGATGACCTTGAAAAGGGCGTTATCAGAACTATTGGAGAGGCACATGAGCGATTTGGCGAAGATCGCCTTCGCATGATTCGGGCTATCAGATTTGCCTTTCGCCTCGGTTTTTCGATAGAAGAAAAGACAAGATCCGCCATCATGCAGCTTTCCCATACACTACTTCCAAGCGTATCTATGGAACGGATATGGCAAGAGCTTCAAAAAATTCGCCAAGGCCCAAATTTTGATGAAGCAATTGTTGAAATGAGCGAGCTTGGACTACTAGGTGCGGCCATTCCTCCTCTTAAAAAACTACCATCATCTACCATTAAAGAACGACTTTCAGGAGTAAGACAGGTATCTGAAAAGGTGCCGGCTATCCTTATACTTTCAGAGCTTTTTAGCCCTGAAGACATCCCATTTGTACTTGGCCTTGGAATATATCTAAGAGGCTCTAAAGATGAGACGAAGTGGATAGAGACACTCCTTGAGATAAAGGGACTCTGGCAGCAGGATCCAAACTTTCAAAAGCGCTATGAGTGGACGCAGCTTCTTGCTAACAAACGGGCAAAGGCCTGTCTTGAACTTATCTTCACAAAGCAAGAGCCAGAAATACGAAGTATGGCTTTAAAGCAGCTTGCCGCCTGTGAATTAAGCCTACAGCCTCATATTGACCGCCTGCATAAAAAAAAGCCGCTACTTCAAGCAAAAGATCTTCAAGGGCTTGGTATTTCTCCCGGAAAAAAGATGGGGCAGCTTCTTCAAATTGCAGAGCGCATCACGATTGAACATGATCTTAAAACATCAGATGAGGTCATACAAAAACTTCTTCAAGACCCAAGCTGGATTGATACATGAAAGAGATTTCGAGTAGGGAGCATCCCCTTGTAAAGTACTGGGTGAGCCTGATGCAAAATGGCAAAGCAAGAAAAGAAGAAAAAAGAGTGCTTCTTGAAGGCAAAAACTGCATCCAGGATATTGCTAAAACAAAAAAAATCCGCCGCCTTATCTCCTGTACCGCTACAAGCATCGAAGCTGATGAGCACTATCTTGTTACAGAATCAGTTATGCAAAAGATTTCGTCCACAGAAAATCCAGAGGGATTTATTGCAGAACTTGACATGCCTGAAAATGCTCATTTTGCAGACGTCAAAAAAATCGTCGTTTTTGACCGCATACAAGATCCAGGAAACCTTGGAAGCCTTATTCGATCTGCACTTGCATTTGGCTGGGATGGAGCATTTTTCCTGCCCGGAACATGCGACCCCTATAATGATAAGGCACTGAGGGCAGCAAAGGGGGCCACATTTTTACTGCCGCTTGCTTTTGGCAGCTGGGATGAGCTTGCAAAAATTGCAAATATTACAATCGTTGTAGCAGACATTAAAGGAAAACCCCCTTCGAGTTATACAGGAATTAACATGGCACTTGTTCTTGGCAACGAGGCAAAGGGAGTAGATTGTCCAGTTCCGCATGAAAAAGTTACACTTAAAATGCAGGGAGAGATGGAATCATTGAATGTCGCTCAAGCCGGCTCCATACTTCTCTATCTCTATCAGGAAGGCATATGAAAGAGTTTATACATCATGAGGAAAGCGATTTTTTCTCTACAAGTAAAGATGCAAGACAAGAGCGCAAAATGGCTCGAAAGCGCGACCGCTCGCTCTATAAAAAAACGGATCAAGATAAACTGCAAAAAAAAGAAGTAATCTTGTCTGATAAGGATCTTAAAAAAGGCATCGTGGTGACGATACGGCCTGAGCTTGCCACTGTAGAATCCGAAGGAAAAACGTTTACATGCACACTAAGAGGCACTTTAAAGCAAGATCGCTCAAAACTTAAAAACCTTGTTATCGTTGGAGACATTGTACATTTTATCCCTACAGATCAAGGGACTGGCTCTATCTATTCAGTCGAGCCTCGAAAGAGTGTATTGAGCCGTGCAGAGCACCTTTCTCACCAAAAAGAGCATGCCATAGCTGCCAATGTAGACCAGGTACTGATTACTGTGTCTGTCGTCGACCCGCCGCTTCGTACTACTATTGTCGACCGATACCTCATTGCAGCTGAAAAGGGCGGCCTTCGTCCTATTATCATATGCAATAAATATGACCTTCTAGAGAGTCCTGAATATACTGAAGATGACAGGCTCCATGAAAAAGAAGTTGCAGCAGAGTGCAAACGAATCTACGATGCCTTAGGAATAGCATTTGTTGAAGTAAGCGCAGCAACAGGCTATGGAATGGATAGGGTAAAAGATCTTATGAAGGACAAAATATCCGTCTTCTCAGGACAGTCTGGGGCCGGCAAAAGCTCTCTCATAAATGCCGTGACTGGACTTGACCTTCGCGTCGGACGAACAGTTGCCGCCACCCGAAAAGGCGCCCACACTACATCTGCAACCCATCTTTTATCGCTTCCTTTTGGAGGTTTTTGCATCGACACCCCGGGCATAAAAAGCTTTGGCGTTTGGGATTTAAAGGAGCAGGATCTCCGCCATTTCTTTGATGAAATCCAAAAAGAATCTATACACTGTAAGTACCCTGATTGCCGCCATGACAACGAACCTGACTGCGCAATTCTAAAAGCTGTTGAAGAGGGTAAAATCTCTAGCCTTCGCTACGAATCCTACCTTACGCTTTTAAACAGCCTTAGAGAAAGGCACCTTCGAAGATAAGCCATTGAAATTTAAGCCTTAATCTTTTATTTTATATGCTATGAGCGCATTAATTGACCGTACAGCCAAAATTTCGGCTGCAATACAGTCCGAGATCTTTAAACTTCTCTCTATTGTACTTTTCAGCACACTTGCATGGTATTTTCTTAAGCCAGAGGCACTTACAAATGAGGCGTGGAGACTCTTTGTTATTTTCATAGCAACTGTTATTACAATTATTTTGAAACCACTCCCTATGGGTGCAATCGCACTGATCAGCGTAGGCCTCCTTACAGTAACGAAAACCCTTACTTTGGAAACTGCGCTTCAAGGCTTTGCCTACGATCAGATTTGGCTTATCGTACTTGCATGCTTTCTCGCGAGAGGATTTATAAAGACAGGCCTTGGTAGCAGAATTGCCTATGGCTTCTTATCCCTCTTTGGCGGCACACCTACCGGAATGGGATATGGCCTTGTCATTAGCTCCTGCACGATGGCGCCACTTATTCCGAGCACAACGGCACGAACTGCCGGCATAGTCCTTCCAGTCCTTCGCTCCATTATTTCTGTTATCCACGGCAATAAAGCAACAGCAGCCTATCTTACCTACATTGTGATGCATGCATCAGTCATTACCTCTGCCATGTTTGTCACTGCAAATGCCGGCAACCCTATCATTTTAAAATTTGCGCAAAATATGGGCATCGAGGTCTCTTGGATAACCTGGGCAAAGGCAGCTATCGTTCCAGGTCTTGTTACGCTTTTAGGGCTACCTCTACTTCTTAAATTTTTTATTCCTTGCACGATTCAGGATGCAGAAGCTGTTCGTGATCATGCAAAAAAAGAACTTTCTCTTATGGGGACAATTTCCTGGCATGAAAAGGCCCTCATTGGTGTCTTTGCACTTCTTCTTACACTATGGTCCTTTGGAGGCTTTTTCCAAGTACATGCAACAGAGGCTGCCCTCTACGGCGTTGGCCTCTTGCTAATCTTGAAGGTCCTTTCGTGGAAAGACATTCTTGAAGAGGATTTAGCCTGGGATACCTTCATGTGGATGGGTATCCTTATCATGATGGCATCTCAAATGCAAAAGCTTGGCGTGATAAACTGGTTTACAGACTCTGTGATTACTTTTTTACCTGCTGCAAGCTGGCATATTCAGCTTTTCATACTCACGCTGATCTACTTTTATAGCCACTACCTCTTTGCAAGCACAGTTGCGCACGTAAGCTCCATGTATGGTCCCTTTTTAGCACTAGCTGTTTCAGCAGGTGCGCCTCCTACTGTTGCCATGCTCCTGCTTGGCTTTTTAAGCTCTATCTTTGGCGCGCTCACACACTACGCATCAGGCCCGGCGCCAATCCTCTATTCCCAAGGCCACACTGACATAAAGACATGGTGGAAAGTAGGCTTCTTTACAAGCCTTGCATACATAGTGGTGTGGGGAGGTCTTGGCCTTCTATGGTGGAGCTGGCTCGGACTTATCTAAGAGACAAAAGTCTATCTCCTTTTTTTGTTGTATTTTAAATTTTATTTTATTATTTATCAGGTTTACCACTAAGGTGAACTATGAAGCACGATCCAGAGTCTGAAGAGCTCCATGACAAGCTCGACGAGTGCATCCAAGATGCCGCAGATCTCCTCGCAAAACTTAAAGGCGAAGAGGTTCTCTTGCCCCCTATCAAAAAGGAAGGGCTAAAAAGACAGTATGTACAGGGGCTTCAGCCAATTGTACATCGCATGCAGCTTGGGATGTCGCAAATTTTAGAATACTTAACCTCTAATGCTGTTCAAGACACTACACTTATCACTGAAGAGGCAACCCAGCAGCTTTGCCAAATCGCAGCCATTGCCTCCGTGATGTCAGATAACCCTCAAGAATATCTCCTCAAGCTTGCAAAAGATAGGTCGCTTCAGGAACTATTCGGCCTCTCTAATGAGACGATGGAAAAGCTCTACCAAGGAGCAAAATTTCTCTATGAACATCAAAATTATGTCGAAGCCGCAGCCTGTTTTTCTGTCCTTTGCTGCATAACTCCTGGA
Organism: uncultured bacterium; assembly: GCA_964512205.1. Taxonomy (GTDB): domain Bacteria; phylum Chlamydiota; class Chlamydiia; order Chlamydiales; family FEN-1388; genus SZAS-7. The sequence goes on from CAZEGK010000003.1 coordinate 90,974, forward strand.
AACTACATATTTTGGATGGGTTTTGGAAATAGCGAATACTTCTGCCAAAACTATCAAGCAGCACTTCAAGCCTATACAATGGCGGCTCAGGCAGATTCAACCGATCCGCTCTGCCACTTCTATAGCGCAAGATGCTACGAAGCACTTAATCAAAAAGATCATGCAATTAATAGTATAGAACTTGCCCTCTTAAATATAGGTTCAAAACCTGAATTTAGTCAGTGGAAACAGAAGGCAATAGAACATAAACAGCGCCTTTCTAAAATGGCCTAAGGAGAAGAGGTATATGCCAAGAGTATCAGATACATCAGGACCACAAAAGTACTTTGACAAGCTACCGAAGGATAACACAGACCTACCTTCAGTCGACTCCTTTAAGCTGCCGGATTCTTTGCCAAAGGCAACCAATTCATTATCCACAGAAAGTGGAATCAATACTATATTTAGCATCGGAGGAGTGGAGACGCTACCGGCTAATAAAGCGATGGAGCTCTTTATCCTCACAATAGGTGAAGTTATTCGTCGTCAACGGGAAAATCAACAATAAGTTTGCGAATTTCCTCAACGGTTGTGGCATGACTGATGGCTTCTCTAAAGTTTTTTGTGCCTTTTGACTTCTTGATATACCAGCAGCCTACTCGTCTCATGTCCACAACAGCTTTTCGCTCGCTTCCATATCCCATGATATAGTCAAGGTGCTCAAGGAGTCTGTTTTTATACTCAAGACCGGTATGCGGTGCAAGTGTCAAGTTTTGGTCGAGTTCAGCAATTTCTTTACAAATCCATGGCTGACCAAGTGTTCCTCGAGAAACTAAAACTGCATCACAGCCTGTCTGATCAAACATATCGATTGCAGCTTGCGGCGTAAAAAGATCGCCATTACCAATAATTTTAATGGTAGTCGCTGCTTCTTTTGCCTCTTTGATCCAGTTCCAGTTTGCAGGGCCATGGTAAGCCTGCGCGCGTGTTCTTGCATGGATACAAAGAGCTACTGCGCCAGCAGACTCAACAATGCGTACAATTTCTTTAAAGACCAAAGAGTCCTCATCCCATCCGGCTCGAATTTTCACAGTTACCGGAATAGAGACTTTCGCCACCATGTTGGCAACAATATCGCCAATAAGATGAACGCTTTTTAATAGACCAGAGCCGCTTCCATCTTTTGTGACCTTATCGACAGGACATCCGCAATTGAGATCAACCACATCAAATCCTAGGTCTTCGATGATCTTTGCAGCTTGCCCGGCAATTTGCGGCTTGCTCCCGCAAATTTGTCCGCCAATAGGGTGCATGTCAGCGCTATAATCAAGAATATGAAATGTACCGGGATCGTAGCGTACGACGGCATCCATTTTTACCATCTCGCAGTACATCAGGCCAGGACTATATCTTGCGCTCATCTTCCTAAAGGGAAAATCAGAGCAGCCTGCTAAAGGTGCATAAAAAACATTACTTGGAAGTGTTGTTTTACCAAGGGTTATAGGCGCTACTCTCATCTGAAGAGCACTCCCTTTACAAGAAGTTCTATAAACTGGAGGGCAAAAAGCGCTACAACGGGGCTTAAATCAAACATTCCAAGAGGAGGTATAAATTTTCGAAAAAAGTTGAGATAAGGATCGGTATAAAAGCGGACAAAGCGTAAAATGGGATGGTCTTGCAGATCTGGAAACCAAGAACTTAAGATTCGAACCACCAGCATAAGCATGTAGCAGGTAAAGAGTAAATCAACAATTTGATAAATAACCACGTTAGCCTCTTGAAGAAAACAAATGATCTATACATAATAGTCTAAACCAAAAATAATTACATGTTAAAAGCATTTTCACTAGTAAATTTTCTCATCCCTCAGGAGCAGGTAGTAGGCATCTACCTCGATGGCTCTCAACTTAGAAAAGCTCACCTCGGCATATCTAGAACTCGTTTTTCTATCAAAAAACTTGAGACAAGCTTGGCAAATGAGCCTCAAAATGTCATCTATGCAAGCTGCACCGCATCTAAAAAGACTATTGGACGTCCTATTGAAATTGCCCTTACTAAACAAAAAGATATAGATGCAACCTATGCCTTTGAGGCAGAATCGCACCTTCCTTATCCCCTCGAGGAGTGTGTTGTAGATAAAATTACGTTGCAGCAGACAGCGGGACAGACAGCTTTACAACTTTTTTCTATAAAGAAAACTGACCTTCAAGATCTTTTAGATAAGCTCAGCGAACATTCTATCAACCCTGAAAACATCTGTCCAAAAGCAGTTGCACTCTCTCACTATGTAGAGCGGCTTTACAAGGAATCAACTGAAGTAATTTGTGTAGATGTCGACAGCGAAGAGACAACATGCGTGCTCGTATCAAACGGAAAGTCTCTTGTTGCCCGCTCCCATCCTGTGGGACTCAAGACACTCTCTGCAATTACCTATACAAATGATGCAGGGGAAGTGCAAGTCAATGACAAGGAATTAGACAGCCTCCATCAATATATCAGGGAGCTATCACGAATTTTGCTTGCATTTGGCAATCACACGCAAGATCTTCCAATACTTTTTACAGGCCCAATCGTTGAACATCCCATTCTTTTAGAGCTTCTCACAAACGCTCTTGGAAGATCGCGAGTAACAGCGAGCAATCAAGCCTATGCAGTTCCAATAGGCTGTGCACTCTCCGTACAGTTTGAACAAAAGAGCGCCTCTGTAAATTTCAGAAAAGATGATTTTGCATATCCGGACAAGTGGAAGCGCTGGAAAAAAGAACTCTCACTCTACTTTTGCCTCATGCTTCTTCTTTCAGCAGGCGGCTATCTCTATGGAAAATCCATTCTCAAGCAGCAGCAAGAGGGGCTTATTGAACAGTATGCCACCCTCATGCAGATATTAGAGCGGCCAGTTGATGAAAATGAACTTATCGCAATGCTGCCGGATCACATCGACGAAAAGCTTACCGGAATCGAAAGAGAGCTAAGCGAGCCGAAAGAAGAAATGGCCCTTCACCCGGATGTCCCCAGAGTATCTGACTTTCTCGTATGGCTCGGATCGCATCCAAATGTAGTAATCGGAGGAGATGATCCAAAGGCAATATCACTTGAAGCACTCTCCTATAACATGGTAAAACGACCTGAGAAGGGCAAGCTTAAAGAGCACTATCAAGTAAAAGTAGATCTTGAATTTAGCTCCCCATCACCGACGATGGCAAGAGAGCTTCACGATGCGCTTTTACAGCCAAATGATTTTGTAGACCCTAAAAATGAGCTTAAGTGGAGCGTGCAGCGCGGCCACTTTAAGGCGACCTTCTTCCTGAAAGATCGCACAAAATATCCACAGATAGCCCAAGGAGCAAGCTCATGAAAGGAATAACACAAACTCGTCTCATCATCTACTGCCTTATCCTTGGTCTTGTGCCGCTTATTTTTGTTTCGATGAATTTCATGAGCCAAAAATCAAGCCAGCAAAACCTCTCCTATGCACTTTCTCAAGCCATTACTGATGCTACAAACAAGAATGCAAGGGAGTTTGTCAATAAGCATGTAAAGGCTCTCTATCGAGACTGCAACCACTATTACATCGATCAAGAAATTGAAACAATTTCTCCGCTCAAAGATGAGCGTGAAACATTAAACAGGGTGCTTTCCCTAGGCTTTCATCCAAACGAAGACCAATTTCGTAGACGCCAGCAGCATCATGCTAGCGGCCAAAACGCTATTTCCTTTGTAGAAGGCTCTGTAAAAGCATATTCAGATTTTCAAGAAACCCAAGAAAGCCTAGCACATCCCGTTGAAGCTGATTTTAACGACATTAGGGCGATACTCTCAAAAATTGAGGGCATCTCCTTTGATGACGAAAAAGAACTTCCTCAAAATCGCCCCCACCTTATCATCACAGACTGGAAGATGGAAAAAAAGCGCGGGCCGACACAGGAAGTTTTTCTACTTGATATCAAGCTAATAAAACGTGAATATCTTAAATGAAAAATTTTCTTATTTTGCTCGTTTTTGCCGCAGCAGCCTGCCAAAAACAGACACTTATCCATCATGATGACCCGGATCTTGTCCAAATGCAGCAGCTTGTACATGCTCAAAAGCTCGCAAGCGTTAGCATCATGGATCGAAATGGTCTTTCCGAGACGATAAGTGCAAAAGAGCGCCTAAAAAACTACGAGAATTCAAACTATCTTACTGCACAGCCCTATCAGAAAGTACTTAGAGTGTTTGCAAAAGATAAAAATGGCGAAGCCCTCTCCATCATTACAAGCTACTATCCCACTGGACAGATTAGGCAATACCTTGAATGCTCAAATGGAAGAGCCCACGGGAGGTATCTCGAATGGCATCCAAATGGCCAAAAGAAGCTAAAATCTCTTGTTTTGGGAGGAGCTGCAGACCTCGACGAAAAATCCCAGACAACGTGGGCATTTAACGAAATAAGCTACTGCTGGAATGAGGATGGCAAACTTATTGCAGAGATTCCCTATTCAAGGGGCATTCTGGAAGAGGCCTCTCGCTACTACTACCCATCAGGAAAGCTCTCTGAGATAATTCCCTACAAGAAAGGGGTGATCGACGGCGAAGTACTCTCATACGACGAAGAGGGAGCCATCATAGAAGCGACGACCTATGTAGCAGGCGTTAAAAATGGCATTGCCAAAACCTTCTGGAGTGGCAATAAGCCGCAATCTGAAGAGCAATGGAGCGACAATTTGCTTAAAGATGCCAAATACTTTGACAAAGAGGGCAATCTTGTAGCTGAAGTTACTGACGGCAGAGGCAAGAGAGCTCTTTTTACCGATGTTCTTTCAGAGATCCAGGAATATAAATCCGGACGTCCTGAAGGCGAAGTACTCATATTTGATGAAGCGGGCAATATTACAAGACGGCTCTTTATCAAAGATGGCGAAAAGCAGGGACTTGAGACCTATTACTCAAAGGATAATCCAAAGCTTGCAAAGCTTACCATCCAGTGGGATAAGGGACAGATCCATGGCCAAGTTAAAACCTGGTATCCTGATGGTACTCCTGAGAGCTCTAAAGAAATGTCTCGCAACCTCAAACAAGGCCTTTTTACAGCTTGGTATCAAGATGGCAAAATCATGATGATCGAAGAGTATGAAAAAGATAGGCTCGTGCGAGGTGACTACATCAAGCATGGCGCTACAAAACCTGTATCTCAAGTTATCGATGGCAAAGGTGTTGCTACTTTTTTTGATGCTGATGGCACCTTCCGTACAAGAGTTACTTACCTTGACGGAAAACCTGTGATCGACGATCTTTTATCTGAGAGATAACATTTTCAACCACAGAGTCAAATGTCAGTGGTAAACTTTAAAGGAACGATTTATGACAAATAGCGAACGCAAAAAGGCCTTAGAGCTTGCTCTTGGCAACATAAAAAAACAGTTTGGCGACGGCGCCATTATGACGCTTGGCAAGCACTCTGAACATAGAGAAATCGGCGCAATCAAAACTGGCGCACTCTCTCTTGACATTGCGCTTGGAATTGGCGGCGTACCACGCGGCCGGGTTGTTGAAATTTATGGTCCAGAATCCTCCGGTAAGTCAACTCTTGCACTGCACATCGTTGCCAATGCGCAAAGAGCCGGCGGCGTTGCAGCATACATCGATGCCGAGCACGCACTCGACCCATCCTATGCCAAAAAGCTTGGCGTAAACATCGACGATCTGCTTATTTCACAACCAGACTGCGGAGAAGAGGCACTTAACATCGCAGAGACCCTAGCACGCTCAAATGCAATTGATATCATTGTGATCGACTCTGTAGCCGCCCTAGTGCCAAAGGCTGAACTAGAAGGTGAAATTGGCGACCAGTTCATGGGTCTTCAGGCACGCATGATGTCTCAAGCACTAAGAAAGCTTACCGCATCACTTGCAAAGAGCAATACTTGCGCTATCTTCATTAACCAGATACGAGACAAAATCGGCATTGTCTATGGCAACCCAGAGACAACAACAGGTGGTAGAGCGCTTAAATTCTATAGCTCAGTACGTATTGAAATCCGCCGCGTTACAGGTATTAAGGGAGCAGATAATGCAGAAGTTGGCAACCGCGTTAAAGCAAAAGTTGTCAAAAACAAGATGGCTCCTCCATTCCAAGTTGCAGAATTTGACATTCTCTTTGACGAGGGAATTTCTCGCGCAGGCTCAGTCCTTGACATTGCCTCAGATATTGGCATCATCGAGAAAAAAGGCGCCTGGTTTAGCTACAAAGGGCAAAAGCTTGGCCAAGGCCGAGATACCGTACGCGATGATCTCCGCAAAAACAACAAGCTTCTTGAAGAGATTGAAGCGCTCGTCATGGCAAGCAACAAAGAAAAACTTGCCAAAAGCGCAGCCGATGCTAAGGCTCCTGTAGATCTTGAACTTGTAGAACAATAGATGCTGCAAGCCCTCACTCTTATCGCGGCGATAGTCACACTTTCTGTGCTATCGCCGCCAACATGGCAGATAAAATCCTCCACACACACAATACCCACAGCAAAATGCAGCACAAAGCGCCTCTCACGCTTTAAAGAAAGCTTAGAGGAAATCTCCGCGAAACAACATAGCTATAAAAAAGTGCGCTCAGGACTTGATGCACTCAGAAAATACTCTCGAAAAATCGTACAATCTACCGAGATCTCCAAACAGCACAAAAAACTCAATCGAAATAGCGCCCACCTTTGCTTTGATGAGACAAGAAGCTGCCAAGATCTAGCTGGATTTTATATCAATGCAAATGATGTCGTAACGCCGGTCCAGCGCTATATGGTTACGCAGGGGCCTCTAGAGCATACCATTGGAGACTTTTGGAAAGCAGTGCTCCATACCGGCTCTGACACTATTGTCACTCTTGTAATGGCAAAAGAAAATGGCAAAAATAAATGCGCAAGCTACTGGACGATCCCAGAATTTTCTGTAGATGGCTGGACAATCACAAAAGGTGAAGAAAGACTCCTTGCCACAAGTAGCTATATCCCTTCTCAAAGGATTGTCCAAAGATCTTTTATTGCAACATCAGGAGAGAGCCGCCGCAAAATTGAGCAGATACATTATGAAAACTGGCCGGATGGCAAGGCGTGCGAGCTTGAACTCTTTAGTACACTTCTTGATATCGTCGATACTACCTCTTCCTCAAATCCAATAACAGTCCACTGCAGCGCAGGTGTTGGACGCTCAGGAACCTTCGTTGCAGCCCATAGCCTGCGAAAAGAACTTCGCAAGCATTCGGCTAAAAAACGAGTTCGCATAAATATTCCAAAAGCTGTCTACCTTCTTCGCACGCAAAGGCTTGGTCTTGTCGGCTCAGCCACACAGTATAAAATGCTTTATAAAACAATCGCGAAAGAATATGCCCCTCGCGAGCACCCCTTCTTTATCTACTGATGCATCGACTCTCTCACATTGATATTGCCCATGCCCTTTGGCTTTTAGTTGTAAAACCGGGTGACAAGGTTGTAGATGCTACAGCCGGAAATGGAAATGACACCCTCTTTCTTGCCTCTCATGGACTAGATGTCACTGCTTTTGACATCCAGGAGGAGGCGCTTAAGAGCACTAAAGAAATGCTAAAGGAACTTCCTGCCACCCTTCACCGGATGTGCCATTCAAAAATGGGAGAGATTTTAGCGCCAAAAAGCATAAAACTGATCGTTTTTAACCTGGGCTATCTTCCTGGCGGCGATAAATCGATTACCACAATGACAGATACTTCCCTTCACGCAATAAAAGTGAGCCTAGAGCTTGTAGCGCCTGGCGGTTTTCTGAGTATCACCTGCTATCCTGGCCATCAAGAAGGAGAGGTTGAAGAATCGGCGATTTTAACCTTTTTAAAGACGCTTTCTCCTAAAGAGTGGCACCTAAGTTCCCACTCCTTTCCAAATCGCCAAAAACATCCCCATCTTCTTTTTTTACAAAAACTGTAGTCTAAAAATAACGCTCTGAGGTATGTGCAGATCTAAACAATCTCCAAAAAGGTGCCTGCCATGCTTGCCCGACTTTTACGTAGTATCTCCACAATTCTCTTTATCTTTTTGACAGCTCTTCTAGGAAACTTGCCCCATATTTGATCCACATAATGGGACCTACGCCATTGACGCGGCAAAAGGCTTCTTCTGTTTGAGGGCGATATGCAGCCATCTCCTGAAGGGCCCTATCGCTAAATACAACGTAGGGGGGAACCTGTTCATCTCTTGCGATTTTTGTGCGAAGCTGCCGAAGACGCTCAAAGAGGGCATCATCATAGGAAAGGGGAGATGATCCAGGCCGCTTTTTCTCTTCTTTTGGCTTTTTAAAGAGCTTCTTCTTAAAGAAGATGGGATAAGCTCCCTTTACAGCATTTTGCGACTTGTCTGTCCATTTAACGACAGGATACTCTCCCTCGGTAACAAGTAAGTAGCCTAGGTGCAGGAGCGCCTCTATATAGTAGCGCACTTCTTGCTCTGACATCTCTTTTAATAAGCCATAGGTGGAAAGCTCATTATATCCACGATCGAGGAGCGCTTGAGCTGAGGATCCTCTAAGCACATCTGTAAGCATGCGGATGCCTACATTTTGCTTAAGGCGAAAGACGCAGGAGAGAATTTTTTGTGCAATGACGGTACCATCAATCTGATCAAATTCTGAAAGGCAGTTGTCGCACATGCTGCAAGGCATCTTATCATATTTTTCACCAAAATAGCGTAAAAGGTCATACCTTCTGCAGGCAAAGGAGGAACAAAGCTTATACATGCTCTCAGTCTTCATCTTCATCTGCTTTTGGAGAATGGGATCGTCGATAGAATCCAAAAAGCTATTATAGATCATAAGATCTTGGCGCTCGTAAAACATGATGCATTCAGCGGCAAGGCCATCTCGTCCTGCACGCCCTATTTCTTGATAGTACTGCTCGATTGTTTTTGGCATATCAAGGTGCACAATGAAGCGAACATCTGGCTTATGGATTCCCATACCAAAGGCAACTGTTGCAACCATAAGGGTCGTTTTATCATGCAAAAAGGCATGCTGGCTTTCCTGCCTTTCTACCTCCTGCATACCGGCATGATACTTGCCGATAGGATATCCGAGCGCTTTAAGCTTTTCAAAAGTGCTATCAACTCCTTTCCTTGTTGCGCTATAGATAATTCCCGACTGGCTTTTGTGATCCTCTAAAAATGCTTTTAGCTGCTCATCAACCCTATGTTTAGACTGAATGCGAATCATTAAGTTTTGCCTGTCAAAGCTACTTTTGATGATGTAGGGGTTTTTCATCGCAAGCTGCTGCTCAATATCTTTTTGCACATCAGCAGTTGCTGTAGCAGTGAGAGCAATTATGGGACAATGGGGATAGCGCTCTTTGAGTATAGAGAGCATGCGATATTCTGGACGAAAGTTATGGCCCCACTGTGAAATGCAGTGCGCTTCATCGATGACAAAGAATGAAACATTGGTGAGCACCTTTTGAAACTCATCATCTACAAGCCTCTCAGGTGCTACATAGAGTAGCTTATACTCCTGTAGATTGCTGAGGACGTCTGCTATTTCATGTTGAGGAAGGCTTGAATTGACAAAGGCGGCCTTTATGCCATTTTTATAAAGAGATACTACCTGATCCTGCATTAGGGAAATGAGCGGTGAGACGACAACAGCAATACCATCCATTAAAAGAGCTGGCAGCTGATAGCAAAGCGATTTTCCGGCTCCTGTTGGAAGAATGGCGAGTACATCTCGCTTTGCAAGAAGCGACTCTATAATTTCTTTCTGAAAAGGCCTGAAGGTATTGTAGCCAAAAGAGCTCTTCAAGGCCTCTTCTAACATTAAAAGGTCCTGCTAAGGATAAAAAGCCCTTCAGAGAGTCCAAAGAGAGGTGTTTGATCGAGCTTTAACTTCTTTAAGGATTCCTGAAATGAGCGAACATTTGCCTCTACAGCATATACTGCCTCATTTGTTCCAAAGAGGTTTGCAAAGTTTACGGCCCTATTAGCCTCTTTATCTTTTTGGCTATCATCAAGATCATCTAATATCTGAAAGGCAAGTCCAAAGTGATAGGCTGCTTTATGCACATCTCCCAGTAGCGCCAAATTTCCACCACCAAATAGCCAACCAAGTGTCATGCAAAGATCAAAAAGGGCGCATGTTTTCATATCGAGGATCATAAGGAGCTTTTCTCTATCGAGATCTTTTGGGAAAAGGTCATAAAACTGCCCCCCAATAAGTCCTGGAGCTCCCATAGTCTTTGATGCTTGGAGCACTGCTAAGCGAGATATTTCTGGATTTTCTGCTTCATTTTTTGCGATCTCTTCAAAGCCGGAGGCTATTAACGCATAGCTTGCAAGAAGAGCTATTGCTTCTCCATAGACTTTATGGGTGGTCGCTCTTCCTCGTCTAAAATCATCATTATCCATACAGGGAAGATCATCAGCAATAAGTGATGAAGTGTGAAAATATTCAACAGCAAGAGCTGCTGGCGATACATTCTTTGCTTTATTTAAGCCATCTGCCACCATGTAGACAAGGGCTGGTCGAAAGCGCTTTCCATCACCCTTTAATGCATATTCCATGGCATCTCGCACGCTATTTTGCGGTCCAAAGCTTGTAAAAGCCTCAACCATTTCCTTTTCAAAGCGAGCTTTATAGGGCTCTAATACTACCTTTGCTTGTTCACTAAAAATCGCTTTTGCGCTTGGTTGCATACTAAACCCTTTTTTGAATTTGAACTTTTGTAGCTGGTTTAACTGTAGATTTTTCTTCTATAACTCCGCCAAAATTGATAGCAGGATAGGCCTTAACCTCTTTACCAATGAGCGTGCCGGGATTGAGGACGCTATTGCATCCGATCTCTGCATGATCGCCAATAATGGCGCCAAACTTTCTTCTTCCTGTCTGGATGCCCTCTACGACAATCTCCTTTGAATCGAGGCGAAGGTTTGCACACTTTACTCCCGCACCGAGGTTGACAAAGCTTCCTATGATGGTATCGCCTAAGTAGGCAAAGTGAGCGGCATTACTTTTATTTAAAAGTATTGACCCCTTTAACTCAGTAGTGTGGCCGATGACGCAGTTATCTCCGATAATGGAATCTCCACGAATGTAGGCTCCATGGCGTATGTGACAGTTAGCTCCTATAATGCAGGGCCCTTTTATATAGGCACCCGGTTCTATAACAGTACCCTTTCCGATGCTAATCTGAGCTGGATTTACTAAGTAGGCAAACTTTTGCTCCTCGGATTCGATTTTTCCAAGGGGATAGACCCTTAAATATTCTTTTATACGATCGAGTGCCTGCCAGACATAGTCACACCCCTCAAAAAGGGATGCATGGGCAAATTGTGAGAGGTCAAAAAACTGATTTGGTGCAAATTTTTGCATCTTATAATCCCTCAATATAACCAGGAAGCTCGGCCTCCCTGGTAAAAAAATATAAATAACTGCGGCGAGTATATACTATTATCGAGTTTTCAATAATCCCCAAATCATCTATAATGTTTTTTTAATTCATTAGAAGGAAAATAATAGGATGTTTCGTTTCTTTGCTCCAGCCCCTAATGCACCGGCACTTCAAGACAATGAAGTTGCTTCATCATATCGTACATGGCGAATTCGCACGCTCTACTCGATGTTTATCGGCTATGCACTCTATTACTTTACGAGAAAGAGCTACACGCTTGCAATGCCAGGCATTATTGCAGATCTTGGCTATACAAAAGCAGAGCTCGGCATCCTTGGAAGCATTATTGCCATAAGCTACGGCTTTAGCAAGTTCTTCAGCGGCATCCTTTCCGATAGATCAAGCCCTCGCTATTTTATGGCCTTTGGCCTTATGACAACGGGGATAATTAACATCTTCTTTGGCATGTCCTCATCGCTTGTTGTTTTTAGCGTCCTGTGGGGATTAAATGGCTGGTTTCAAGGCTTTGGCTGGCCGGCTTGCTCGAGACTTCTTATTTCCTGGTACTCAAAATCTGAGCGCGGCTCCTGGTGGTCTACATGGAATGTATGCCATAACGTGGGCGCCTTTTCCATAGCCCTTCTAGCAGGATATCTAGTACAAAACTTTGGCTGGAGATCTGGGATGTATATACCGGGTCTTATCTGTATTGCCGGCGGCTTTTTGATGATAAATAGACTTAGGGATAGACCGGAAGCTGTTGGCCTTCCTCCGATAGATCAGTATAGAAACGATATATCTGCACAAGCGCCTGTAAAAGAGGCATCAAACGAATCCACATGGGATCAGCTTGTCGCCCACGTCTTTACAAATAAATGGCTCTGGCTTCTTGGCGGCGCCTACTTCTTTGTCTACTTTGCAAGAACTGCGATGGGCGACTGGACGCCGATGTATCTTATCGAAACACGCGGCTACTCCCTTATTGGTGCAAATAGCATGGCTACGATGATCGAAATTGGCGGCTTTTTTGGAAACCTTGTCGCCGGCTGGGCATCAGATAGGATCTTTGGCGCAAGAAGAGGTCCGGTAAACTTCCTTTTCACGCTAGGCATGGTCTTTGCCCTCATCCTCTTTAGCACAATTCCTGTAGGAGCATCCTGGCTGGAATCAGCATCCCTTGCCCTCATCGGCTTCATGATCTTCGGCCCCCAAATGCTTATCGGCGTCGCCGCCGCAGAAATCGCCCACAAAAAAGCCATCGCTACCTCCTCCGGCTTTGTAGGCTGCATCTCCTACCTTGGAGCTGCCTGCGCAGGCTACCCTCTCGGCAAAATCATCCAAGAATTTGGCTGGACAGGCCACTTCTCCGCCATGATCGGCGCCAGCATCATTGCGCTACTTTTCTTGATCCCAGTACTTGGGCTAAAAGAGAAATCGGTAGTTGCCAGAGCGTAAAAAATGACCTAGAGGACATAAAAGACCAAAAGGACAAGAAAGGACTTTTGGTCTTTTAAAGAATCTGGGTGAGAGGATTCGAACCTCCGACCCCTTACACCATAAAAAAATTTAATTTTAATCAACTTTTTGTCTGCAACAAGGCAAATTGATCTAAAACAGATTAAGCAATGAAAAATTTAGAAAATGAACTGGACTGGCTCAGGCATAACCAAATTCAGAAGACTCTAGTAACCCCTACAATTGATGAAGAGTGGTTTTCTGCACATTGCAATATATTTAGAGATGAAGAAAGAATTGCTTATCATTCGGCTCTCGTTCCCCTTAGGTTGATAAATGAGATTTTAAAAAAATCCGATTGGGATTGTTGTCCCTTAGATTGTTTTCCTTGCATTTGTTCCTATTATGAGCACTCTGAAGAAACTAGGGTTTATCAACCTTATGGTAATCAAGAGGGTATTGAACCTATTTTATTTGAGCGTACTTTCCACGGCCTTCAAAAAAAGTTTTTAGAGGTATCCCAAGAGTTTAGACTGTTTCACAACCTTTACCCTAACAAGGAAGATGGAAACTTATATGTTTTTAACGAAACAGGGGAAAAATCAATAGCAGTAGAAATACAAGATGACATGATAAAAATAAGAAAAGATTTGTTGATAAAATTTTGCGCCGCCAAACAGATGGCGTTAGTATTTTTTGTTGATTGTATCCGCTTTGGAAAGTACAGCCTTGAAGAGTTTTCACAAAGAGAGAGAAGAGAAAATAGAAAAGGGGATTTTTTTTATTATGACTATACCTTTATCGACTACAGGACCTTTCCACCTAAAGACTTCAAATCCATGAGTCGTGTGGTAGGCAAGAAGGTCATTTTACCAATATCCTTTTCTAGGGATGAATGTACGGGAAAGAATGAGGAATTCCATTCATTTACCATTGGCATGGACGATCAGGGAAATGAAGTCAAGAAAGCCTGTGGACCCCACTTAGACACTCCAGATTACTTAATTCCAGTTTTTTTTGATCGTGTAGTTTTAAAAAAATACTACTTAAACCCACAATATTCAGTTAGGGATGGGAATTTATGTTGTGGAACTCTTTGGCATATTGCGATAGACAACGATCATGATGATCATGTGGCTGTTTATTTGGGCGATTTAGGACGAGACCTTCCTGAAAAAGAAAGAAGTTATTGGATGGCTTTTAACGTTCCCCCGCATGGAAGAACTCTTAGTAAGTCGGAAATTGCAAGATCTCATATGGCACAATGGTACGACTCCCAATCTATAGAGTTAGTTTTCAAGAGAGAATACTCAGCTTTTAAAACAAAATTTCTTGAAAAATGCGGTTGGAATTTTTTTCTGCCTCTTCACTCTGATGATGAACATTGTTTAAGCTCTCTGTTTCTACCTGAAAATAATATAAACGATTTTGAGAAGAATATTGGGTTTTTAGTAAAATTATTAATAGATTCACTAAATGAAGATAAAATTTACCAATTTGTTCAATCTAAAGATAAAAAATCCAATGATAAAGGCATAACAAAGCTTGAAAAATGCTTTTCCGAGCTACAATTTGATGGTTATAAGGAACATATAACTTTTTTACGACAGATACAAGATATTCGGTCCAGTATGGCTGCTCATCGAAAAGGATCTGGCTATGAAAAAATAAAAAAAGAGTTAGGACTTCATGACGAAACTTACAAGCAAAAATTTAAAGAATTTCTGAAAAAGGGAGTTCTTTTCTTTGAATTTTTGGAACATAAATTTTGAAAACAACAAGAGTTTTTTAACTTAAGAAATTGCGAATGATTCTTTTTAGAGTTTGTATGACTTCGAATGAATACTGACGCAAAATCTTGAAGACTTCATTTCTTTTCATACTTAAAAATGATTCGCAAATTTCACCATATTCTAGTCGTTTCCATTTACCATGCACTGTTTGGAGGCGGCTAGATGGTTCTATTCCCAAAATCTCCATAAGGGCAATGAAATTACCATGTAAAAATTTGTCCCGTAGTGCTGGATATTTGACTATCTGCGCCAGATTTTGAGGCTGTATGTCAGCCTCAAATACAGCTTTAATAGCGCCGACCAAATATTTAGGATTACAATCCCAATAGTGTCTATATTGCTTGTTTTTTGTGGATTTATCGGCTTTCAACATTTCAGTTGCCTTATTTCGCATAGGCTCATGTATCTCTGCAACATATCGCATGAGAGGTTCGATGGATAGAAAAGGCCCCGCGGCTTCACCCCATTCTAAAATAAGGTTATCGATGTTGGATAATTTAGCATTGATAAGGCCTGGATTAGAATTCATGACTTCTTACCCCAATAATTCTTCGGAAAGAATTTGACTGAACTTTTATTGAATTATGTTCTTTACCTGCCATATACCTAGCACTAGAGAGAAAAACGAGGAATTAAGATAAAAGGTCAAGCCTTCGTTATCCGTTGAGAAAGAAGAATCTGGGTGAGAGGATTCGAACCTCCGACCCCTTACACCCCATGCAAGTTTTTTCCTGTTTTTAACCATATCATCCTGTCTCATTTTGTCCTACAAAATTCCCCATAACTCTCTCTAATTTCTTGATTTGTATCGATACTTTGTCTTATGTTGATGCAACATGATTCTTGTGGATTTACCTGCCACATACCTGCCACATGAAAAACCAAGAGAGCGTTATGAAAAATATGATCCCACGCACGAATGGCGATGAATACTGCCGCAAGTTTGAGCCTAAAGACAAGCCTATCTACATTCATGATTCGCAAGTCAAGGGACTTGTCTTTCGCGTTATGCCAACAGGCTCAAAATCTTGGATTCTTCGCTATCATTTCAAAGAAGGAGAAGAGTGGAAAGAGCGTAAGACTGGTCTTGGACCTTTTCGTCAGGGCCGCAATGATGTTACGGGATTAACTGTATCAGCTGCCCGAGTTGAGGCAGAACGGCTCAAAAAAGAAGTAAAGTATGAAGGAGCTGATCCAGTTGAGGACAAGCAGCGAAGAGCTATTGATCGAGCACAAGAGAAGGCTAGCAAAGTCCTTGTGAAAGACCTTTTTGAGCGTTGGGCAGCCACTGATCTCATCAATCGCAAAGATCAAGGAGCGGAGGCGCGTCGCATGATTTCGAAAGATGTTCTACCTTTCATTGGAGAATTAAATATTAGAGACGTTCGCAAAGGACATATTGCCGAAATTACCGATCGTCTTCTTCAACGTGGTGTCAATCGCATGGCAAAAGTTGTTCTTAGCCTTATCCGCCAAATGTTTCGCTTTGCAGTCTCTCGAGATCTCCTTGAATCTGATCCTACAGCCTTACTCAGCAAAAAAAGTATTGGCGGTGCAAATGTAGAAAGAGATCGTGTTCTTGACGAAGATGAAATTAAAGAGCTAGCTAAAAAACTACCAACTGCAAATGTGGCAGAAACAGCAAGTCTTGCAATTTGGCTAGTTCTGGCGACTTGTTGCCGTATTGGAGAGCTGCTCAAGACGCGTTGGGATCACATAGATTTTGAGCGCAAATACTGGAGAATTCCCGCACAGAATAGCAAGAACAGTAAAGAACACACTGTCTACCTCTCCTCTTTTGCCATGAGCCGTTTTGTCAAGCTTAAAGAAATAACAGGTTCCGGGGAATGGTGTTTTCCAGCAAGTCGTAAAGACGGCTATCTCTGTTCGAAGACAGTAACCAAACAAATTACTGATCGACAGCGAAGCGACAAAGGCCATAAAAACAGAAGTAAGCAAGTCGAAGCGCTCAAGCTTTCTCGAGGAGTTTGGAAGCCGCATGACTTGCGCCGTACAGGAGCTACGCTCATGAATGCTTTAGGCGTGCTTCCCGAAGTAGCAGAGCGATGCTTGAATCATATGGAAGAAAACAAAATAAAAAGGATTTACCAACGCTATGGTTATGAGGCTGAAATGAGACAAGCGTGGGAAAAATTGGGTGAGAGATTAGAACTATTAACCAAAGTAACATAATGACCAGCACTTTCAAAGCAACCATTACTCCAAGTCTTCTAAAACTTTTCCAAAAACACCCAATTGGAAAAGGGATTAGGGAACTGACTGATTTTGATTTAGAAAAGATTCTTCTATACTGCTCTTTAGAAGTACCTGAAGAAGCTCTATTAGGCGCTGGTTGGATTGTCACCTGGGATTGTGATGTCCTGAATGTTAAGTCAGAGAATTTTCACATTATCCAACTTTTGCTCAAATTGGTTTGGCTCTATTCTGAACAAACCGATTCGCCACTAAAAAGCATGGTAGCACAAGAATTGGCCATGTTCGAGGCTGGAATGAAACTAGAAGCAAGTAGGCGCCAAAGAATTGAAGCTGCTAAAAAAGAACGTCCTTGGCCAGCCCTAGATCAATGGATTAGAAAAAAGCTCAAACTCAAAACAGAATGGACAAACGAAAAACTATGGGCAGCCTTGCCTTTGAGTCATGATGGTGATTCTATTTATCAAGATGGAGAAAAAGTGCATTGCTCCATAGGTAATTATGGTTCAATTGGTTATCGCGCATTTTGCAATCATGTCAAACGACAACGAGAAAAAAATAAATGTAGATAGCGGCGCTATCTGCATCTACATATGAGATGCTATGTCACATAGTAACTTTAAATGAGGCTATGTGATGAAAAATATAACAGCTTTTCTAAAAGACACTGAAGTCGCCGTGCGATATGGCGTAAGCCGTCCCACTATATGGCGATGGACTAAAAATGGGAATTTTCCAAAACCAGTCAAACTTGGAGCTGGCTCAACTCGTTGGCGTGCATCTGATCTAGAGGCTTGGGAGAATAATCAATTCCAGCATGAGGTTGTTGTTCAAAGTATGGTATCTGCTCGGACAGCAAGCAATGTCTAAGATTCCGTATGTTTTTCTTGCAATGCCTCATGAGTTTTTGACAGAGGATTTTTTAAAAGATCCCGTCATGATTCGTTTTATTGTATGGATGCTTAAGCGTATTTCTCCTAATCCGTCCTTAATTCCATTGAAAGGACAAAGCAAGCTATTGCGGCTAGATCCATTTGAATTTATGTTTGGTAGAGAAGCGTGCGCCTTAGCTGCGGGAATTTCTCTAAAGAATGCGCGCACAAGGCTAAAACAGCTAATCGGCCTTGGATATGTCAAGAAAGTGGCTAACAAAGGGGCCAGCACTTACTCCGTTTACAGGATAGAGACAAGCGCTTTTCGTCAAAGTGTGGGCCAGCAAAAAGAACAGCAAGTAGAGCAGCAAACAGGCCGATCAGCTGGCCACAATCAAGAAACGCAGATCGTAGATTCTAAAAATATAAAAGAGACGCCTAACGTTATTCCAAAAGCCATCGATAGATCGCCTCTTTCAAATAAGCAAAAAAGCGACCTGGAGGGACTGCTTGTCTACTGCCAGGATAAAAATCTTAAAATCTCAGAACGTGCTTTGAGACGATGGCTTCGTCTCTATGAATTGCAGCGCATATTGGATCATCTTGCGTTATTGGTAAATGGTCTCGATGGAATTAAAAAACCTGAAGCTTGGATGGAAGTTGCTTTAAAAGAAAATTATTCGGCTCTGAATAGCAATATCAATGAGAATCGAGCATTCACAGAAGATTTTGTCAAAAGAAACAAATGGAACGGTATTAAAATAACGCAATCCTATTGTACTCATTCGCTTTCAAGCAAAGATTATTCGTTTAGGTTGCCACCAGAGAGTTTTCGTAAAATGCTCATTCAGTGTTACGAGCAGTACTGTCAAAATGAGGAAGCAAGTGATGACTACTGAGATTAAATCTCCTGAAAATTCAGGAAAAATACAGGCGAAAGGGAAATATAAAAAGGGATTTTCAGGCAATCCAAAAGGAAAGCCTAAAGGAGCACGAAATAAATCTACTTTGGCAGCAGAAGCTCTTTTGGAAGGTTCTTTAGAAAAAATTTGCAAGAAAGTCGAAGAAGAGGCCTTAAATGGCAACATGCAAGCGGCAAAAATGATCTTGGAAAGGTTTTTACCACCAAGAAAAGATCGATGCATTGAAATCGACCTTCCATCGGTACACACATTCGAAGATGTGCTTATTGCCATTGAATTCATTTTCAATGCTGTAGGAAAAGGAAACATCACGCCTTCAGAAGGAGAATTGCTGGCTAAGATGGTAGAAAGCTATTCAAAGGCTTTGGAATCCTACCAATTTGAATTCAGACTGAAAAACTTAGAAGAAAATTTAAACAACAGGAGTAAACATGAAGCCAGTAAATAAACAACGAGTAGAGCAGTTAGAAAAAGCTTGTAATTTTGAGAAAGGCAAGCCTTCTTACGCTTTGGTGATATACAGCGCGGAAATGGCCGATAAAATTTCTGAGCTTGAAGTAGATGCTGATTTTGTCGTGGCTTTGCCAGATAATGAAAGAGGCGATCTCAGTGAAGAAATACCCAAGGGAGGGTATAAGGTGTTTTTTTGACTCAACTGGTTCATTTGATCCTTATAAAACCTTCATTTTAGCTGAACCTGGAAATTAACCTAGAAGAACCTAGAAAACCAAGTTTTCTAGGTTGACTGCCCCTTTTATTAAGCCTATTTTTTAAAGGAATATTTTACGCGTGCCGAACATAAAATACGTGCGCGCATATATTTTACGTGCGGTGTCATACGAGGGAAAAAACGAAAGAAGTTCATAAAATATGCGCGCGCTCATAAAATTACGGGCGCGCCCGCAAAATATGGGCGCGCCCGTAATTTTTCTATTAGGAATCTCTTAACGAGATGATAAAATGTTTTTTACTTTTAAGGCGTACGAATAAGAGTCGTGCCTACAGGGTAATGATCTGAAGGATTATCAGTATTTGGTAATGTAATCATAGGGTCTGGTTTTTCTTCTCGGAACCCAACGGTTGGGTTGATCATTTGGTAAAGACCGCCATTTTCAGGCTTTAATACAATCACATAGTCCTCTTCATCGACTGCAAACCTTCCAGCCTTTGAATGTTGAGCTGTTACCATGCGTTTTTTTATGGTGGTCGGACCAACACTTGTAACGGCAAGCCCTAGAGATTGTAAATGATCACGCAGTAACTCTACATCCTCCTCAGATTTTGCTTTCATCATAATCACTTGCACAAAACCGTATAATATCACACAATGTTGAGCCATAATGCAGTATTAGGGCAAGAGTAGCTATGAAACCACCATCAGAAAATATCAAATGGATTAAGGCAAACAAAGGCGAGGGACTTTCAATCGAATATTGCGATAAAGAAGGGAATAAGTTAATTCGTAGAAAAGATCCTACCCCAAAATCCCTAAAAGGCTCTAAAGCATGGCGTCATAATAATCCAGGCAATTTGGTAATAGGACCCCACGCGCGTCAACATGGAGCAATTGGTAGTGCTGAATACATTGTAATTGATGAAAAAGGTAAAGAGAAGAAATACACATTTGCCATTTTTCCAAGCTATGAAATCGGTCGAGCAGCGATGATCGCTCTCTTTAAAGAAGAGCGATTTTTAAAGCTTACGCTTGAAGATTTGCCTAGAAAATACACGGGTGTTGAAGAGGGTCAACCAGACACTAAAGAAGCCATCGCTTATCGTGACTTTTTGCGAACAAGCACAAAGTTTGATATGAAAAGAACCATTCGTTCCTTGTCCGAAAATGAATTCAACACTTTAATCAAAAAGATGGAAAATTACGAAGGCTGGCATCCCTGGCCTTGGCCTGATGGTGAAGATTACATACCTATCCAAAAAGTTGGTGGAGTTAAAATGAGCCATCAACGTGTCACAGAATATCTAATTATCAATCCGCCGGAAAAAAGATGGGTAACACGCGAAGAAGCTATTCAATTAGCCGAAAAAAAACTATTGCGTGCCGTTGTCGTACACAATAAAAAACACACATACCTTCGTCCATATCCACATGAAACGCCTTACAGAGACCTCATATGCTGAAAAATCTTTTTCTGTCGTTTTTCTTTTTCTGCTGCATCTTTAGCGAAGTGTCTGGATATTTTTGGGAGTTTGAGCAAAGTGTCGTTTTAGACGGAGTTTTAAGGCGAGCCGAAAGGACTATCACAAAACGAGAAAATGGCAAAGTAGAAGACAAAATTGAAAGAAGTATTGTTCTAGTCACAGATAAGCCTTTGGTTCTTACTCATTCCATCTCATTAGAAAAGCAGCCGGTTGTTTCTGCGGCAATAACCTATCCTCATATTAATGTGTATCTTCCTGAGGAATTTCTGCCACTTATTGAAAAGCATGTTCAGTGCAGCGGAACATTTCGGAAAACTTTCAATCCCTATGATAATGAAATCGAATTTCATATCGATACCGCATTGGATAGTGATCATCTATCACATCAACTAAAGACATTTTTATACGAGCCTGAAGAAGTTGAACTCCGCGGTATATTATATGAAGAAGTTTATCCAGGTCCTCCTGAATACACGAGTGTAGAGATGGGCGACCGTCCTGAAAAAACAGTCTTTTTAACTTTAAAAGAACCAATAAATGTTGAGCTCAAAAAAAATGCTGAACAAGAAGACATTTTTAATACACCAGAAAAAGGGGTGCGTGAACTGCAAGTAGTCTTTTCCAATTCTAAACCTTCAGTACATCAAATAAAACAAGAAGTCTCGCTAAAAGGAACCCTTTATCATGCGCATACGGCTCATCACCACCGAAGAGTGCTCATGATGGTAAATAGTTGGAAACTTGATTAATTTTCAAATGGTTACAGTGATTGACGCTACTATTCCCTTCAATGACGAATATGAGCTTCCTCAGCTAAAACAGATTGCCCGCCGTCAATAATGAAGTTTTGTCCGGTGATGTTATTAGCTTTTTCTGAAACAAGAAATAAAGTCATCTCCGCAACATCGATAGGTTTCACAAAACGACCAAGAGGCACTGCTCGAAGTTTTTCTTTACATTCTTCTTTGGTAAGAGTCTGTTCATCATAGACTTTCAATGACTACTGTGCTGTTTTTTTATACATAGCACTGCACAGTAAAATGCATAGTTGCTTTACAGGCAATGCCGCTCTTTCATAATTTATTTATGGGTCAACCTATTTTGATGGCACCATTCAACTGCTATTTCGCGTAATCGATCTTTTTGATATTCGTACCACTGATCTTGAATTTCATAGGCTTGAATTGCCGTATGGAATCTTCCAAATGCACCTTTCCCTCTTAATGAGAGATGATCTGATTGCATATCAAGCGCGTCGATCAGTTGCACAAGATCAACAGGGCCCTTATGTTCGTTATTCTTGAATTTCATGTGAGATGTCAAGATTGAACTGTATCACTCATTATCAGAGTCGTTTGTAATTATTTTTTGTGTGGGTAAATAATTCTCATTAGAGACCACTTTTTTCTGAGTTTTTTGCTCTAGCTCTATCCGTGCTTTTTTTGCGATATTACCCCCTGTTTTTGCAGCAGTGGTATTTTCGACCATGCCAGTCGCATCGGTGCTCTCGGCTATTTGTCTCGTAGATAGTTCGGCAAGGGCAGTAAAAATTAATTCAGCTTCGCTCATGTGATCACGCAAGTTTTGTGTCTTCAAACCCTTTAGATTTTTATGCTGTTTTACTGTTATGTCAGCCCATTCTTGATGAATAATGTTAGTGAGGATTGCAAATTCTCGAGTTTCTTTAACGTCATGCTCTTTCCAGTAGTCAGTAAGTTTATTGCGCGTCTCTTGACCCATCATGCGCTGTTGAATCCATTTTTCAGTACGTCCATGCTTTTGCCAGGTTTCTCGAGCTCGATCCAATGATTTTTCTGGGTCAGTCATTTCTTGTATGCGCTCATAACCTACCTTTGCCAGCCAAAGTTTTATTGGTTCGGCTTTTGGACTTGGAATCGATTGGATTAGCCGTAGCACAGTTTCAACATTGGCAACATCCGTAAGATATTTTTTTCCATCAGCTGCTTGCAATTTCAGTCGGTTACATTTTGTAACCGACTGATTTCCCTCTTTTGCAAGTCTGTTTTTTAAGACTTTCCAGTAATTTCTAGCTGCTTGGAAATCAGATTGTTGGGTTAATACTTGAATGATATCAACAACCGAAAAATACCATGTTTCTGTGGCCTCATCGTAGACTCTGCGTATCTTATAGTCCTCAAATAGGATCAAGTCGTTTTTCATTGTAAAATCCCTCTTGTTTTCAGAAGTATAGACCCACCAATGGATTCTCTTCAAAGAAAACTAATTATCGGCGGTTTACCTAACCACCAACGCGAACTGCGAACATTTGACCATGAACTCCGCATATTTGGACAATAGGAGCTCCGAACATTTGGAGCTGAGGAGGCAAATAGCACACACTGTAGCTTCTCCATTTCCAGCAAACTTTCTCGATTAAAAAAAGGAATATTTTACGTGCGCCGAGCATAAAATACGTGCACGCATATATTTTACGTGCGGTATCATACGTAGGAGAGGACGAAAGATGTTCATAAAATATGCGCGCGCTCATAAAATTACGGAAGCCTGAAATTTATGAATATTTCAAAAAATGTGTCAAAAGGGGCTTCCTTGACAGAGAAGTTGTTTGTTGAGCTTTAGCAGGTTCATTTGAACTTCGAAAGAGGCGACTAAACCTAGAAATTTACTAGAAAAGCCTAGAAGTATTGGTTTTCTAGGTTCTCCGAAACGTTAGGAAAATAATGATCAGAAAATCGAAGAAGAAAATCTTGACATCAGAAAAAGATGTAGAGAAAACTTTAATATATTTATCAAACAATATTAAGGAAATCCTTGATAAAAATTTGATAGGTCTATACCTATTCGGCTCTTTAACTTATGGCGACTTTAACCCTGAGAATAGTGACATTGATTTGGTAGCAATTCTAGATAAACCGATTAACCCCCTTCAACTTGATCGAATCAAGCGAATGCATATCGAAGCAAAAAAACTATATGAAAAATGGGGCGCTAGACTGGAATGTTCTTACACGCCCATTGACCTATTCAAAAATATATTACCACCAAAAGAACCTCGTCCTTATTATGGAAATGGTTTTTTCTATGAAGAAGCACCTTACGGAAATGAATGGATAATCAATAACTATTTATTGTACCAACATGGCGTCTCTCTCATTGGGCCTGATTTTAGGGATATGTTTGAACCTATCGATATCATTGAAGTTCAAAAAGCTTGCATACGTGATTTATTTCAAGAATGGGAACCTAAAATAACTGATTATGAATGGTTGGAGAACAGTCATTATCAATCATATCTGGTTATGAATTTATGTCGCATTTTATACACTGTCATGTGCGGCTTTGCAGGAACAAAAAAAACTGCTGCGACATGGGTTAAAAATGAATTTAAATCAGCATGGATAAATAATTTGATTGAGGTAGCCGAAAGTTGGGACTACAACAAAGGAATGTTTTTGAAAGATAAAACCATTGATTTTATTAAGTTCACAATTGACGAAATTAAGAAAACAAAACTTTATCATGAGCTAGATTCGGAAAGGTAAAAAAACTTGAAAAAATAGCCTGCACAACACTCACGATCATTTCGTTGATACCAACGAAATGATCGACACTAGTTCTGAAGGGCATCAAAATGTTTGTAATAGTGGGTTGAGGACACTAAACATAAATGAAAATCCACTCATTCATAATTAGGCAAAGAAATCATGTTCGCTGCGATTTCTACCTCTTGCATAATCTTATTTGATCTTTCTTCCGCAACCTCCTGAGAGACTTCATCGCGAACAAGAGTCGATTCGTTAACCAAAACGCCCAA
>CAZEGK010000004.1:0-104871 GCA_964512205.1 uncultured bacterium
ACGCGCGACCTGACGCTTAGGAGGCGTCCGCTCTATCCACTGAGCTACGGGAACGCAAGTTAGCTATTTCTTCAGACAAACGATGAGAGATTTTGAGCTGCAGAGCTTTTGGATCTTCTTCATCAAAGTCTGAAAGCAAGATGGGCTTACCAAAAGAGACAGATGTCTTTGCTGCAAATAGAGTAGGATACTTTTTGGTTTTTGGCCAAGCTTTAAAAGATCCCTTGATATAGGCTGGGATAATGGCCGCTTGAGATTTTCGTGCAAGCATGCCAATTCCTTGTTTAAATGGTAAAAGAGCTCCGTCAGGAGTGCGAGTACCTTCTGGGAAAACGAGGATTTTTTTTCCTTCATCTAGGAGTCTGCATGCAAGCTTTAAGGAGCTTGTGTCATTTTGGCTAGAAAGGGGATGCGCGTTGAGAGCTGTGATGAGCGGTTTTAAGAGAGGGACATCAAAGAGCGTCTTTCGCGCAAGAAAATGTATAGGTTCTGGCCAAGATATTGCAATGAGAGGTGGATCTAAAAAGGATGCATGGTTTGCAGCAATAATTGCTCCGCCTGGATAGATCTCTCCTTCGGGGATATATACCTCGTGCGAATAAAAGACCTTGAAAAGACCCTTAAGACATGTTCTTGAAATAGAATAAAACAGGCTCATGATTGTGTGAGGGGCTTATCTTGCAGCTCTTTTGTAATATTGATGATGCGGTTTATGATCTGATCTACAGTAAGGCCAGAAGTATCGATGATAGTAGCATCTGGTGCTGGGCGCATGGGCGAAATATCGCGACTTGCGTCATAGGTATCTCTTCTATCGATGTCTGCAACTACAGTGTCGAGAGTTAGTTGAAGGGATGGGTCTTTAGCAATAAGTTCGTTGTAGCGTCTTTTTGCGCGAACATCTAGAGAGGCTGTGAGAAATATTTTAACGTCTGCATCCGGAAAGACTACAGTGCCCATGTCGCGCCCTTCAAAGACTGCATTTACGCCATGCGCAAGCGTTCTTTGCGTTGCAACGAGGGTATCTCGCACCGCTTTAATCGCTGAAACCTCTGATACGCGGTCTGTCACCTCTTTCGTCCGTATTTTTGAGGTAACCTCTTCTTTTCCTAAAAAGATGCGTTTTTCATTAAAGTGAGTTTCGATTTGCACTGGATTTTTTTCCAAAAAGCTCTGAAGAGCCTCTTGGTTAGTGGTGTCGATCTTTTGCGTAATAATCCCATAGGTGACTGCTCGATACATAGAGCCTGTATCAAAGTAGGTAAATCCGATTTCATCGGCGAGGTTTCTTGCTACTGTTGTTTTACCAGTTCCTGCTGGGCCATCTATAGTGATAATCATGCGTGTAGCCAAAAGTAAAGTATTGGTGTCGTAAAGATGAGTGAATCTACAAGATCAAGCATTCCACCAAAGCCAGGAAGCGTGCTTGAATCTTTTACCTGTGCATCTCGCTTAAAGAGTGACTCTGCAAGGTCTCCAATCTGGGAGATGACGCCAATTAAGGCGCCAAGGATAAGTGCTTCTTCTATGCTAAGGTCAACAAACGATGTAAAGCAAAGGCTAGCAATGATACTGCCAAGAAGGCCAGCTACGGCTCCTTCGATAGTCTTTTTTGGTGATAGTGTTGGAGCAAGGGGGTGGCTTCCAAGGAGCTTTCCGGCAAAATAGGCGGCAGTATCTGCAATTTTTGTTGTGATAAGAAGGTAGACAAGCCAGATAGATCCATGGACAAAGTTAATGTCGATCAAAAAGCTTAAAGGTATCGTTACATAGGCAATGCCAAAAACAGTTACAGCTGCATTAGCAATGGCATTTTCCTGCTTAGAAAAGAGTCGTAAAATGGCAAGTGCCATAAAAAGAAAGAGGAAGGGCACAACGATCTGATCAACTCCAAAGAAGTAATGAGCAACGATGTAGAGAATCGAGCTCAAAACTGGGGAGATAATAAGAGGTGATAAGCCCTTATGTTTTGCAAGTTGATAATACTCTTGAAGTGCTTTTGCTTGCAAAAGAGCAATCGTTGCCACAAAAAGATACTGTAGAGGCGGCGTCTGGGAAAAGAAGATGATGAAAGCGACGAATATAATCCCAAAGGAGCTCATTAAAAATCGCTGCTGAAAATTACTTAATTTATGAAGGTTCATTACTGTTTTTGTCCTCCAAGACGACGTTCTCGTCTTTGATAGTCTTTAACTGCTGCCAAAAGATGTTCTGGAGTATAGTCCGGCCAGCTAGCAGTTTCAATGTATACCTCGGCATAGGAGCTTTGCCAAAGTAAAAAGTTACTTAGGCGACTTTCTCCGCTTGTTCGAATCACTAGATCAGGATCTGGAAAATCTTTTGTGTCGAGGTAGTCTGTTATGGTTTTTTCTGAAATATTTGTAGGGTCTATTTGATCTTTGACAATCTTGGCAACCGCGCGGACGAGTTCGTCACGGGCGCCATAGTTGATGGCAAGGATGAGGTCAAAGTCTTTACAAGGTTTTGTCTTTTCAATCGTTTCATTAAGGATTGTGCGTACGCTTTTTGGAAGCTTTTCAAGATTTCCGATTGCAGAGAGGCGAATGCCTTCAGTAATAAGCTTTTGCTGATAGGCTGCAAGATATTCTTCTGTAAGCCTCATGAGATGGGCAATCTCATCATCCGGCCTTTTCCAATTTTCTGTGGAAAAGGCAAAAAGTGTAATCGCTTTAATGCCTATCTCTTTTGCGGCTTGTACTATTTTGACCACTCGATCATAGCCTGCCATATGGCCCATTTCTTTGGGAAGCAGCCGGCTTTTTGCCCAGCGCCTGTTACCATCCGGGATAATAGCTATATGGTAGGGAACTTCTGTTTGCATATACTATCCCTCAGATAACCTCAGCACTTCCATGAACGCAGATTGAGGTATGTTTACCTTGCCAATCTCTTTCATGCGCTTTTTACCTTCTTTTTGTTTCTCCCACAGCTTCTTTTTGCGGGTAATGTCGCCGCCATAGCATTTTGCAGTGACATTCTTGGTGATTGCGCGAATGGTTTCGCGAGCTACCACTTTACCGCCTATAGCTGCCTGAATAGGTACTCTAAAGAGCTGCATAGGGATAACATCTTTAAGTTTTTCACAAAGTGCACGACCTCGGCTTTCGGCTTTTGCACGGTGGATAAGGCAGGAAAATGCATCTACAGGTTCTTCGTTAACTCTGATCTCAAGCTTTATGATATCGCCCTCTTCATAGCCATCAAATTCATAGTCAAAGGAGGCGTAGCCTTTACTTACAGACTTTAGCCTGTCTGCAAAGTCAGTGACAATTTCATTAAGAGGTAGTCGATATGTTACCATGAGGCGCTTTGAATCGAGTGTTTCCATCTTTTGGCAGATGCCTCGCTTTTCCATGGCAAGGTTCATAACAGCGCCAAGATAGTCAGATGGTACGATGATGTGAGATTTTACCCAAGGCTCCTCTACCCATGCGATATGTGCAGGGTCTGGATAGTGCGCTGGATTGTCTACTTCTACTACAGAATTGTCATTGAGTGTAAAGCGATAGACAACGCTCGGAGATGTTGTGATGATATCGAGGTTAAACTCTCGGCTTATGCGCTCGACAACAATTTCAAGGTGCAAAAGACCTAAAAAGCCGCAGCGAAAGCCAAAGCCAAGGGCAGTTGAGCTTTCCTGTTCAAGGTGTAAACCCGAATCATTAAGCTGCAGCTTTGCTAACGCATCTCGTAAGGCTTCAAAATCAGTAGAATCCATCGGGTAGATACCTGCAAAAACAACAGGATTTTTTACCTCAAAACCTGGAAGAGGTGCATCTACTGGGCTTTTTGTGAGCGTGACTGTATCACCGACATGGACATCTTTTGGATTTTTGATGTTTGCGACAAAGTAGCCCACTTCGCCTGCTCGAAGAGCCTCTACAGGCTTTTGCTTAGGGGAAAAGATACCAACTTCGTTTACTTCAAAGGTTTTGCCGGTACCCATGAAGAGAATCTCTGAGCCGCGTTTGATCTCGCCAGAAAGCACGCGGATATAAACCATGATACCGCGGAAATTGTCAAAGTATGAGTCAAAGACTAAAGCCTTCAAAAGAGGGCTTTTATTATTTTCTGGAGGGGGGATGTGGGTGACGATTCGCTCGAGTATTTCTTCTATTCCAATTCCTGCCTTTGCAGAGCACGGGATTGCATCTTCCTTCGATACTGCAAGCGCCTCTTCAAGCTGTTCTAAAACAGAGGGGATATCAGCAGTAGGAAGGTCAATTTTATTGATGACTGGGATAATTGCGAGGTTTCTAGCAAGTGCAAGGTGCATGTTGGCAAGGCTTTGTGCCTGCAGACCTTGGCCAGCATCTACAACAAGAAGGGCACCTTCACATGCTGCGAGCGAGCGCGATACTTCATAGGTAAAGTCGACGTGGCCGGGAGTATCAATAAGGTTCATCTGGTAGGTATTGCCATCTTTTGCTTTGTAGTACATGGTGACAGGGTGCGCTTTGATGGTAATACCGCGCTCTCTTTCAAGATCCATGCCGTCAAGAACTTGCTCCTGCATATCTCGCTTTGCAATAGTTCCCGTATCTTCAAGGAAGCGGTCTGCTAAAGTGGACTTGCCGTGGTCGATGTGGGCAATAATAGAGAAATTTCGAATAAATTTTGTATCGTGTGTTGTCATAGTGAAAATAGTATAGCAAATTTCGCTGAAAAGCGACTAGGTGAAAAAATCGGTCACGGTCACGGGGGCGGTCACGGTCACAAGGTTTTCGTATTAATAGTTTGAAATTTAATTTATAATACGTTATCTTAAGAAATAAGGGGAAAAGGAGGACATATGCCTAAGGGTGGAGCTGCAGATTTTTCCAATATTCGTATGGGGAGAACCATTAGCGGAACTGAGGGAGCAAACATTGCCGCTGCTGATCAGATTAAAGAAACCCTACAGGTTATGTATGATGCCTTAAAAAAGGGCATTATGCCTAAACAGATGCTTAGCATGGACGATGAAACGCTAGAAGGTCTTTATGCTCAAGCATTTATGTTATATAATCAAGGAAAGTATAAGGATGCCTCTTATATATTCATTGTTTTAATGCTCTTAGACCCTAACCAATTTAAATATCAGCTTGGTGCAGCAGCCTGCCTTCATAGAATGGGCAAGTATGAAAAAGCAGCCCAAGTCTATCTCCTTTGCTCTGCAATGGAGCAATCAAATCCAATTCCTCATTTTCATGCAGCAGACTGCTACATTAAGATGCAGGCCTTTCCTCTTGCTGAAATGTGTCTTCGTAATGCCATTACATGCTGCGGCGAAAAACCAGAGCATGCCCTTATCAAAGAGCGGGCAATCTTGATGCTTAAGGCGTGTGAACAGGAAACGATAGCGTTAGAAAATGAGCTGCAAGCTCAAGCGCAAAAAGAAAAATCTGACGCTAAATCAGAGTAAAAAATCAGAAAATAATTGACTATTAAGTTCTATGCGGTTACCAAGGTGTGTGTAGTAAAAACATACCTAAGAGGTTTAACTATGGAAATCACTATACCCACTTCAAAAAGCGTTGGTGTAACGCAAGGGCTTTTGAAAGACCTAAATACCAGCATTGCTTCTAGAGACTCTACAATGGATGTGCCATTTGAGCAAAAGGCGCTTGCATGGGCAGTTGCTTCTGTTGCTGCTTTTGCTTTTGCAGCAGTAGATGTCGTACAAAACGTAGGTCTCATTGCTTTTAAAGCAGTACCTGTTCTTTTTTGCGAAACGATTGGCAAACTTGCTGATCTTCCTAAAAATGACGCATTAACTGCAGATGACCTCGTAGGCCATCTTGAAAATATTCGTCGTTCATTACTTATTCAGATGAATGCAATCTCTGTATTCTTCTTGCTCCAATCTCCAGAGGTTATGTTGACAGTTGCTAAGAAGGTGAATGTCATTGATTCAAAAGATGGAAAAGGGGTTCAGCCCATACGTTTAGAACAGCCTGTGGTCGTTGAACAGACTGTAGAAGTGTAATTTCAGTTAAATAAAAAAGGTAACACTTTGTGTTACCTTTTTTATTCGCTTGCGGCCAAAAAGAGTCGAACTTTCACCGAGTTACCCCGACTAGAACCTGAATCTAGCGCGTCTACCAATTCCGCCATGGCCGCTTATGAGGAAAAAATGATACCTCATTACAATTATTTGGTAGAAGTAAAAATAGCATTGTTTTGCTATGCTCAAGATTTATGAACAGCTTTTGGAACGACCTGTATTACGAAGACATCCACTTTAGGGATAGCCTCCAATTTGAAGTGGAATCAGACTTTGCCCCCATACGCAATGTCGAAAAGAATATCTCTACCCAAGAGTTTTACTTTTTTATTCCATCAGCACTCCAGATTGATTCTCAGACCTATTCTAAAGAGCAATTCTATAAAGATCGCACAAATCTTATCCGTTACAAAACCCCTGAGTTTACCTTTCGCGATCTATTGAATCTGAATAATCCTCTTTCTCCGCTTATGCGAATACAGGGAATGAAGCGTGCAGAACTTAATCCATCAAACATTTTGGTGATTCAAGATGAGCTAAAGCTTTTAGGAAATATTGTAAGAAGTGCGCTTCGAATGAATGTTCGAAGCCTTCTTGGATTTCTTGAAGAGCCTGTATTACAGGAAAAGACACTGCGGTTCTGTAAGGATGTACGGGAATTTAGAAAGGTCTTTTTAGGGGTGAAAAAAGAGTGCGAGATGCACTGGACAGAAGATCCTATCATTACCTTCCGCTATGTAGATGAATTTATTTCAAGCTCTATTGATTATTATCTAACAGGCTTTTTGGAATACCTCAGAGCCTCTAAGCTAGACAATATCCACGATATAAATGGAGAGCTTTGCGAAATAATCACTCATGAGAAAAAATATCGGCAAGAGATCTATCATGAGTCCAATGAGCTTTTAGATGATGATCCTGGTGCAAAAGAACGGGTTCTTTACCATAAAGGACTTCTTAACAAGTATGTGCTCGATGCTTTGTTGCTCAATTTTGAGCGTACTTCTTGGGCAGAGCGCTATGGCAATATTGCTGCAGGGCTTGCTGCTGGCATTGCAATGCTTGTTTATGTGCTGTTGATCTTTTTAAACTTTCCGAATCTTGGTTTTAACTCGCTTCCATTTCTTCTTTTTACTGTCGTTATCTATGTCTTAAAAGATCGGATTAAGGATAGCTTAAAGGCACTTTTTCATAGGCATGCCGTCGTCTGGTTTTCTGATTATACGACACAAGTTCAAGATCCTGAAGGTGAGAAAGTACTTGGAAAACTTAAAGAGATCTTCTCTTTTGTCTCTGAAGGGTCAGTGCCGGATGATATAGTCCATGTACGAGAAACTGCCTTCAATACGGATCTTCGCTTTTTTAAGAGACGAGAGACTGTGTTTTACTACAAAAAGGAGATGGAGCTTGGTGCAGATGAGGAGCTTATCAGAGCGCGAAGACACAAGCTTCACAACGTCTTTTTATTTAACATTCATGCCCTTATAGAAAAGGCAAGCAATCCTTTTGAGTCTTATTTAAACTTAGATCCTGAAACGTTAGAGATACGCCAAGAGGTCTTGCCAAAGGTATATCACATAAATATCGTTATAAAAAATACGACTTCCGAACCAGATGCTCAAGCGAAAGTATCTCTCAAAAAATTTCGCCTGATTATTGATAAAACAGGTATCAAGCGTGTCGAAACCGTTAGTGAAAATAACGAAAAATAGTCCGCTTCACCTTGCTGTTATGCAGAAAGATAAAGCAGCTGTAGAGCTTCTTTCTTATAATGAAGAGCTTGTCTTAAGTAGAAACTGGCTTGGTTTTACTCCCTATGAGCTTGCGCTTTTGCTAGGAAACTATGAACTCTTTGGCTTAAGCGAGCAAAAAAAAATTAAGGTACAAAAAAAGGGAGAAAATGCCCTTATAGAAATGTCTCAAGCAGAATATGAGGCGTTTTTTAAGGTGAAATATCTTCTTTCTCCCTGCTTTGAAACGCTCGATATCCTTGAAAAACTTATCAAAAACTGCCCTTTTCTTTTGAAATCTACTTTTGTTGGAGATGAGCATAGAACGTTGGGAGCTAGTCTTCGCTCTAGACTTTTTACAGGATATACAGAAGATGTTTCCATCAGATATGTAAGCGATTATGTTGGATATGGGCTTTTTGCAGAGAAACTCATTGCAAAAGAGCAATACATTGGCCAATATACTGGACTCGTGCAAAGTACTCATCGCTTTTCTTATGAACGAAATGACTACTCTATACATATTCCAACGAGGTTTTTTTCGTTATGTTATTTCATAATGAATGGCGCGAAAATGGGAGGGGAGATGCGGTTTGCAAATCATTCAAACAGGCCAAATATGAAGCCATTTTGTCTTATAGATCGCTCGCTTGTGCATATTGGTTTTTTTGCCCTTCGAGATATAGAGCCTGGGGAAGAGCTTACTTTTAGTTACGGAAAAATAGGAGGATAGTATGTATAAAAATGTAATCGCATTTTGTCTTTTGTGTGTGGGCTTAGAAGCCGGTCACTTTATTGCTACAAAACCTGTAGTGAGCATCCATAGAGAAGCTCGTGAGATGTCAGAGGTAGTTGGGCAGATCATTTGGGCAGAGCCTGTAGAGGTTCTAGAAACTGGGACAGCTCGCTGGGTCAAGATTAAAAGCACATCGGCTGTAGAGGGGTGGGTTCCATCATCTACTCTCGCAGAGGTTGTAGAGTATCCAAAATCGGCTAAGATGGCTATGGTAACAACTCGCGTCGCACATGTCTATTTATCGCGAGATATGAAATCCTATCCTCCACTTATGAGCCTTCCCTATGGATCAAAAATTGAGCTCGTACAAGCTCCTGATGTTCAGGCAGATAGATGGGCGCAAGTTAGGCTTATTACTGGGGAAGTTGCCTATATGCATCGTCAAGATCTTACCTACAACCCACATCCACTTACTACAAAAGAGATGATTGGACTTGCAAAACGCTTTATAGAGCTTCCCTATACATGGGGAGGAAACTCTGCCTTTGGCTTTGATAATGTAGGCTTTGTGGAGATGCTTTATCGTCAGATGGGGATAGAGCTTTCTCGAGATATCGAAGAGATGGCGGAAGGAAGTGAGATTGATCTGTCAGAGCTAGCTGCCGGCGATCTACTCTTTTTCTCTCTTAATGATGCGGGGGCAATTGACCATGTAGCAATCTATATCGGCAATAAGGATTTTATCCATGCCTCGAGCAAAAATAGCCCCCCATCGGTGCAAATAAGCTCACTTACCACACCTTTTTGGCAGCAAAACCTGCAAAAATGCGTTAGTAGTAGCCGATAATGGCATCGTCGTGAAGTTTTACGGCATTTGCCTCTAGATCCCAAGAGTGGTGTTCGCGTTCGATTCTGCCGCGAACCTCCACTCTTTCACCTGGGTGAAAGTGAAAGCTTCTTAGTTCATGGTTCGTAAAACGCACATGGAGCTCTCCTGTGTCGTCTCGCATTCTAAATCCTTCGTGTTCAAATACTTCTACAATAGTTCCCCGTACGTGGGCAATTCTGTCATCCATTCGCCAGTGCTTTACAGCATCAATACTCATGATTTCACTGCCCCAGTCAGCTACAACTGGCACTATTAATAATAAAAAAGTAACTAAAATGGAATAAAATTGAGACATATAGCACCTATTAAATCGATTTTTATACTTATTTGTATAAATAATTCATTTTATTATTAGCTGCAAGAAATAAACGATAGCTTATCGTAACTCTGTCAACTACGCCATTTTATGAGATAGTCTAGTGCTTTTTTTTCAAAAGTGCTAATATTTCATTTTCATATTATGGATTTACCCATGACAAAGCAGATTTATCCCTTTTTACGGGCAAAAAAAACAAAACCAAACGCTTTTGATCAGTACTATCAGGAGCCAAATATCTTTGGTGAAGAGGGAATGAGTGTGCTGATGGATAATGGAAAAAAATGGCAAAAGGAACTGGCAAATACCTTGAATGGTGGTGGGGCCCTAGTATTTCCCCACACTTTTTTGAGTCAATGTGGATATCAAATAGCCGCTACAGTCCATGCAATCCTTGATAGTGGTGCAGATCAGGCTCTTGTGCTTGGTGTTTTGCATCCAATGTCAGATTCTTTGATGCAGGCGCGCTCTAAAGAGCTGAATGAAGAAAATATTTCTTCAGAAGTTTCACGAGGTATTTTTGGACCCGGTCTAGATCCAAATAACTGTTTGCAGCATGAATTTTCATTAGATCTTTTTAAAATACTTTTTGAATTTGAGGTGAAAAGAAGGGGGATTAAGCCTCCAAAATTACTTGAGCGTTATCCAAGCTTAGTCAACCGAGATCCAGCAAATGTTCCAGGTATAAAAGAACTTGAGAAAATAGCCAAAGATGCAGTGGTTGTAGCAACAGATGACATGTGCCATCATGGAATCGGTTATGGGGTTTCTGCTGAAGATGCAATACAGATTAATCGAGATGGATACCAATTTGCTCAAACGTATATTGAGGATGGATATGCTC
The DNA here is from genome assembly GCA_964512205.1 of uncultured bacterium. GTDB lineage: Bacteria > Chlamydiota > Chlamydiia > Chlamydiales > FEN-1388 > SZAS-7. Next base: position 10,523 of record CAZEGK010000004.1, read on the forward strand.
TATTACGAGTAAATAATTACCGCGGCTATTTTTCACATTGGATGAATCCTCTAGCGATAGGTGATCCTACTGACACTACAATTGTCTTAAAATATCTCCTTGGAGATGTAAATCCTACTATTATAGATCTAAAGCTTGTTGATGTTTCGATGCTTTTCGAAAACGATGTTTCCCCCAGCTGGGTTGCTGCAGCCTTGGTTGCCTTCAAAAAATAAGATTTAGATAGAAAATCAAACTTTCCCGCACGTGTTCAGGATGTGTTACAAGGTCATGACTTTTATTTTTCCACCACAGTCCGAACAAGTAATGGGATCAACTTCAAAAATGCGAGAAATGTAATGCGTTATTTCGAAAAGAAGAGAAAACTATGGCAGGCAAATTCTTTGGTTTAATTTTATCTGGCGATAAAGCGATTGTTCATGTTATAAATTTCTTTATATAAAACAGGATTGTAGATGCACGCATATAAAGCTACACAAGAAGAAGCTGTAGTAATTGCGAAAAAGCTCTGGGGGATAGAGTCTTATGTGCATGAGCATATTACGCCTGGCTGTAGCGGGTCGTGTATCGTTAGGGTTACCAGTGGTGAACGGGATGTTGTCGTACGCTTTTGGAATATGCAGTGGGCAGATTTTTTTAGGCAGGACCTTGCTGGGCAGCTTGTAGCATCAAAAGCTGGTTATGGACCGGAGGTATTTCATGTGGATGAATCGCGCGGCATCACGGTGATGTAGTATTTCCCCAGTATTTCCTTTCCAGGTGCAAATCAGAAGCTTCAGGAGCTCGTAGAGCTTGTAAAGCGCATTCATGAAGGCCCTGAAGTGCCTTCGGGTATAGACAGAAAGACTTATATAGACACGCAATTTCTTGAAGCAAGTGATTCTATCTACTCGCTCGATCTTAACCGACTAAAGATGATTAAAGACGACGTGCTTGCCCATACACGATCATTTGCCCCAAAACACCATGCCATCGAGATTTACACTCAGGAAACCTGCTTTATACCTCCCATGGCTTTTTAGCGATAGACTATACCTGGATAGCCATGGACGACCCATATACAGACCTCGCTAATATTGCCATTTTCCACTGCAACACATATGAAGACGAGAAGTTTCTGCTAACATGCTATCTAGGCCGAGAGCCATCTGAAAAAGAGTTTGCGCATCTTACACTTATGAAGCTGCCCGCAAAAATCTGGTATGGTCTTGAGTTTCTTTGGCTTGCAGGGCCTGAACATTTAGCTATCCCAAATGGCTCTTTAAGCTACCGCAGTTTTGGGTGTGGCGTACGTAAGCCCCCTACAAAAGCCGAGTTTCTTGGCTATTCCCTTGAACTTTTAGGCGAAGTTCTTGATTTTGCTGATTCGCATGAGTATAGAGTAGCGTTTAAAGCTCTTGATACGGCGATAAAAAGCTCGGGAACGCTATAAATCTGCTGGAAAGGCTCCTAAAGTACAGACAAAAACCATCACATCTTGTATCCCTTGCTGTGAGGTGTGCTTACTACAGCTGCGATGTGGCTAGCTATTTAAGACGATTCGCGTAGGCTATAGAATGATTAAGAATTTAGGGTCAGGTTCAATACCGTTCACTTAAAGGAATTAAATTTATTTCTTACCGCAGAGAACGCGGAGGACGCAGAGGGAAAAAACAAAGGAAATTTATCTGTTTTTCTCTGCGATCTCCGCGGTTAATTTTTTGTTATTAGCTGCAAGAAATAAAAGATAATTGCCGACGGACGGACAATTATCGAACCATTTTGTCGAGGGAATGCGCAAGATCTATGAGCTTGAACCCTTTATAAAAATGGAATCCTCGCTTGCTGATGAACGGGGTAAAGGTTCGAAAAGTTATAAAAGGGCTGTTTAGCTAAGTTATGGGCTATTTTTGGCTCTTTTCCTTACCCCCCCCCCTTCATATATATAGAACAACAAAGGCAATGCCTGAGGGGGTTTCTAAGGGGGAGTGTGGGAGATGTTTCCTGACCTTGCTTTTTGAGAGAATTTTGAAAATTCTAGGCGAATGTCCTTAAAGCGTTTTATCAAGAGCCAAAAAATAATCCCAACTTCTAAGAATTAAAAGAAAAAGCCAGTAAGTGATTGTTATAACACCCAGAAGCATCAAACACCTTATTCCCATTAATGTCTTTGGGGAATATTCCCTTGTGAGTAAGATGTTTATATATTTAGCCTGTCCTTCATCATGTTTTATAATTCCATGAATGTTTCCAAACAAAAATTCAGGATACATATAACAAATAGTAATTTCCTCTCCAGGAACCAATGACGAGAAAACAATAGCCTTTCCATCCTTCATATCCTCGACTGTATAAGGTACTGCTGGCAAAACTTGATAAAGATCGGGAAGATTTAAATGAATGATTTGGACATTTTTTGCTTCTTTATTGCCATCATTCCTAAGGATCAAGGTATGATTTGAAAGAATTTGTTCTTTACTAATTCTGATATGCGCAGCTCTCGTAGTTCCTGCAATTAAACGCGGTTTTCCTTCAAATTTTTTAGTTAAATACCACGTTAAAATTGAACTTCCAAATAGAGCTAAAATTTCTATAAAAAGCCTTATATCTTGCATCTTTATCCTTGCTTTATCCCTTCAGGGATCTACATTTGGAGTTAGCATGCCATAAAAACGATAAAATCTCTAGACATTTTGCAGAATTTATGCAAAAATAAAAGAAACACAGGAAATATATAGGAGAAAAACCCTTGTTATTGCAATTTTCAGTCAAAAACTTCCGATCTTTTGAGAAAGAAGAGGTCTTGAATCTATCCGCAGGGAAAGGGTCAGAGCTTCGCGATTCAAATACATTTGAATTTTCTCAAAGTCAGCGCCTTGTCCGCTCTGCCGTGATTTATGGCCCCAATGCTGGCGGAAAAAGCAATTTGATCCGAGCGATTTTTTTCCTACAGCAGTTTGTTCTCGCATCTTCAACGGCATATCAAGAAAAGCAAAAAATCCCCCTACAACCATTTCGACTTAATGCAAAATCTCAAAATGAACCGAGTGAGTTTTCTATCGACTTCGTTTGTAATGATGTTCGTTTCACTTATCATCTGGCTCTCACCGAAGATCAGATCATAAGTGAAGAGCTGTACGCATATCCTAAAAACTATCGTCAAACGTGGTTTACCAGAAAATGGAATCCTTCTTCAAAAACATATGAATGGTATCAAGGGCCAAGCTTTAAGGGAGAACATAAGGTTTGGGAACAGATGACGCGGGCAAACGCCTTATATCTTTCCACGGCAGTGCAATTCAATAGCGAGCAGCTAAAACCTATTTTTCTTTGGTTTAGAGATCAACTTGTCATTTTGCTCAAAAATGGCCCTGCACAAGAAATTTATTTTAATCCCGATCTTACTTTTCAATTTCTAAAAGACCCCAAAACAGCACCATGGATTCACAAATTCATGGAGTGTGCGGATATTGGAATCGAAAACTTTCATTTAATTGAGGAAGAAGCGCCGCCAATAAAAAAAGTAGCTGTGAGAACACAGCACAAAATGCTTGATTCCGACCAAAAGGTCTTTTTTGACTTATTCTTAGATGAATCTGATGGAACACAAAGGCTTTTTTCGCAAGCTGGAGGATGGTTGAAGGCACTGCGTGAAGGTTTAGTACTTTTCGTTGATGAACTTGACCTTCACCTCCATCCTAATATCGTCCGATATTTGATAGAGCTTTTTCATAGTCCAAAAACTAACCAAAAAAATGCTCAACTTATTTTTACCACTCATGACACTTCTTTGTTAGACAGTGATTTATTTAGAAGAGATCAAGTTTGGTTTATACAGAAAGATGAACAACAAGGATCGCGTCTCTATTCTCTTTTAGATTTTAAACCACGCAAGGGTGAAGCCATTGGCAAAGGTTATCTACAAGGTCGCTATGGAGCTCTTCCATTCATAGGAAAATTTCGTGTCTCATGACTAGAAAAATTTCTATACGTTCCTATCGAAAGCCTGATATTCTATATTCTCCGCTTGATCTAGTTGTTTGTGAAGGAGAAACGGAGGTAGATTATCTTTGTGAGCTCGCAAGAAGCCTGCGTATTCATGTTCACATATGCAAAGGGGATGGAACAGATCCAAAAAGCATCGTCAATACAGCGAAACGCAAATCTAAAGAAGATGGGGTAAAATACGACAAAGTATTTTGTGTATTCGATCGAGATAATGACCTATCATCATTTCTAGAGGCTATTGAGCTATGCAAATCTAGAAAGTTTATCGCTATCGTATCAAATCCGTGTTTTGAATTGTGGCCTTATCTCCACTTTCAAGTACGTGAATCTGGTTTTGGAGGCCCTCAACAAATGCTGAAAGCATTAAAAAAATTACCTGGGCTTGAAGGTTACGACAAAGATGGCGTACAAATCTTTAACGCTACCATTCATTTTATTGATATGGCCTGCAAGCGTGCTTCCTTTTTGGTTTCCAAACAACATGATGATCCTAAAGAAGATCCTTTTACGAATCTTCACCTACTCATAAAAAGATTTCAGGTTCTTAAAAAGGAACAAAACTATTTTGGATAAAGCAGGAGATCATAATAAAGATTAGAAGCATGACAAAAAAAGATCCTACATTTGAAAAGGCAAAAAAGCCATTAGCACTGTTTATCCGTAGGTAAATATTAGTGGTTAAAAGGAGAAATGAATTCCTATGAATAAAAAATGCATAGTCGTTGGAGGAAGCGCATACGCCGATATAGATGTATTAGCTTGCATAGCAGCCTATACCCAACTTCTTAATCTAAAAGGTTATCATGCTCAAGGGGTTATCACAGGTCCGTGGAATCAAACAATTTCACATTCGGTTAGGCAATGGCCGACTGAAATAGCACAACAGTTTTCACCCTTAGATAAACCTTGTGAATTTATCTTAGTCGATATTTCGGATCCAAAATTTGTCGAGAAGTTCGTTGAAATCGAAAAGGTAATTGAAGTTTATGATCATCATTATGGACATGAATCTTTTTGGAAAGAACGATTACCACAGTCTTATTTCATTGATCATGTAGGGGCTTGTGCAACATTGATATGGGAAAGATTTAAAAAAGATGGACTTCAAAATTCAATTTCGACAATCAACGCCAACTTGTTATATACTGCAATTTTTGCCAACACTTTGAATTTTAAATCACACGTAACTACAGATAGAGATGAAATTGCTTCGGAAGAACTTCTAAAGCATACCGACCTCCCAAATGATTGGAAGGCGACATACTATGTAGAAGTTGCTGAGGAATTTAACAAAAACTTATCCGAACATATTCGCAAGGACACAAAGCTTATTGATCTAAATGGTACTTCTATTAATTTTGGACAACTTGAAATTTGGAATGCTGCTCCAATCATTGACAAATTTGATTGCAAGTTCAGTCCAAGACCTGATGATGAATGGCTAATAAACATTGCAAGTATCGAAGAAGGCTGCTCCTATTTTTATACTAATTCGGATCGTCTTCGAAATATAATTATGCAAATCACAGATGCCAGGGAAGTTAATCGATTCTTACAAGTGTCGAACCGATTATGGTTGAGAAAAGAAGTTCTGAAAGAGTTCCTTAGCATTTAATATTTTTCAGCAAATCTAATAAGAAATTGTACATTTGATGGATATAGAATCTTTTTTATTAGATAATGAAAGGTCTTTGATTGCTAGAAACCCATTGATAAGGGATTTTATGATGAGCACAGTAACGATACAGGATTTAAAATATCGAGTTACAATAAGGGATAGCATTTATTTCTAGGCGAGAGTGTGAAAAATCACTGCAACAAAGAAAAATTCATAGAGCTAAGGGCTTCTTGGCTTGTCCTTTGATAAAATTGCGCTAGAAATAGGCGTATCGAAGCCAATCTTGATTAAATGGAAACAGGAGTGCTCAAAAGAAGTGGCCAACCTCATGTATTTTAATTTTGAAAAACTCATTGAGCAATATAAACTTCTTAAAATTCATAAGATTGAAGCTTTCGCTAATACATTAAAAAGAGTTTTTGATTAGCTTTCCAAAAGAAACTTTGAAAGTGTCAGCACAAAAGATCTTGTCTCGATTGCTTTCGCTATGGAAGGCAAACTTAGAGAGAGCATCAAGAAACTCATCAGCGCATGATTCCAAAATTGAAAGAAGAGATTGTTATTTTGAGGAAGAAGATCGAATTGCAAGAAAGCAGCGAAACAGGATTTATGAAATATTGCCCCTTCGGTATTCCGCTTTTGAGCAATCTGAGCGGCTTCTACACGAACGTTTCGCTTGAAATTAAGCAAAAGTTGCTTGGTTCGATATTTCCAGCAAAACTGCATTTTTGTGAAGATAGTTATCGAACCACCCCATTGAATCCAGCTCTCGCACTTATCCTGCAGAAAAACAATGGCTTAAAAAATGAAAAACCAGACAAAATCTTTTTCAAGAGACTTTGTCTGGTGGAGTGCCGATGGCCGGACTCGAACCAGCACCTGGTTACCCAGAGTAGATTTTGAGTCTACCGCGTCTACCATTCCACCACACCGGCAAAAACTGTTATAAAGGGTACTCTAACGACGATTTATTTTCTAGATTGAAAATGGCAAATTGGACTATATCCTAAGGGGTCCATAACTCATAACAAGGAGATTCTTTATGAAGAACATTGGATATTTTGTAGCAGTATGTGCACTTGTCACATCATCAGTTTTTGCAGGCTGCGGCTGTGCAAGAAAAGCTCCAGTTAAGAAAGTCCTTCCAACTCAAGAGGGATTCTCTGTAGTGGAAGCTGGCTGCACCGGGTGCCAAAATAAAAACAGACAGGCTCCAGTGCAAGCGAAAAAGCCGCTCAAAGCACGAACAAATGCTGTACAAGCATAAAGTCAGTCGATCTCTCCCGCAGGGGGGAGATCATTTTCTCAGTAGAGACTGCGCCTGCTCTGGCGAAAAAGTCACTTTCTCATTCTTCTCCCGGTCAAAGCGTACCTGGATAGTAATGTAGGGATAGGTGTGGCGATTATCAAAGTTTCTTCCCTCATCTCGTTTATAGAGTTTTATGAATATCTCTTTGTTAAGCCATGGCGGGGTTGAGGTGTCACTTGCCTTTTCAAAGCGTTGAAAGGTCTTATACTCCTTCTCATCCTCTTTATAGTAGTCCATAAGGATCTGAAGGATCTTCAATGGCTTATCTTCATATCCCTGGACGTAGAAATCAACTTCGGCTCCGATAAGATGCTTCGATGAGGAACCTTTTGGTGTAGGGTCAATAAAGGCTTGGTGGGAAATGCAGCGATGGCCAGAGGTAATAATCACATTTTTCCCTGTTACGAGTTGCACATGGTTTAATAGGGTAATCAATATGGGATAGACAAATTCTTTACCATCTCTAAGCGGAAGGCTATGTTTTTCAAGCCCCTGACAGTCGTAAAAGCGCGTATACTCCTTGCCATCTTTCATGATGATATTTGGAGGATTAAGGGGGCTCCCCTTGCAGCGAAAGTATTCTTTTGTGATGGCTCGTATTTGCCCAATTTGAGCCTGCCAGGGATAGACAGGCGGGGGAGTTTTCTCTTGGGCAACAGGGATAAGGCCATGTTCTGACGAGAGCCTGTGGACATATTCCCCTCGAGGGGCCTCTTGCTGGCATCCTGTAAGCAGCAAAATGAGGAGAAACAAATACATTAACTTTTCCATAAAATGAATTGGCTGAAGTATAATACTTTCTCACTTTTCTGAGGATATATGGATTGGATTTTGAATTACCAGCTCTACTTATTTGACCTGGATGGGCTCCTCGTAAATACAGAAGAGATCCACTTTGAGGCATATCGCAAAATGTTAAAAGATCGCGGATTTCAGCTTCCTTGGGATTTTGCAAAATATTTTAGCATCGCTCAGCAAGACGCAGAAGCTCCAAAGCGCTATATCTATGCAGAATTTCCAGCGCTTCAAAAGGAGGAGCCTGACTGGAGCGTTCTCTATGCAGAAAAAAAGAAGTGCTATCAAGAGCTTTTAGAGCAGATGGAAGCACCTCTTATGCCAGGAGCTGCTGATTTTCTAGAAAAGCTTGAAAATAAAAAAAAGGTCGTCGTTACACACTCGGCGCTTTGCTTTGTTGAGGCGCTTCGCAGAAAAAATCCTCGCCTCAATCTCATAGAGCACTGGATAACGCGAGAGGATTATACACACCCAAAGCCCGCTCCCGATGGTTATCTCAAGGCTATTGAGTTATTTGCTAAGCCAGGAGATGCCATTATCGGCTTTGAAGACTCCTCACGTGGTCTTAGGGCTCTTTTACAAACTCCTGCAACTCCTATCCTCATAAACCCCTTTGACGATGCGCTAAAAAGCGCGTACAAAGAGCAAGGTGTAAGGGTCTATTCTGCGTTCAAAGAACTTTTATAAAAAGGCTTAATAGGTAACTTTGACAAGAAACAGCCCATGTGGAGGGGCTGCTGAGGGTGCTTTTCTTCTGTCTTTTGCCTGGAATGTCTCTTGTATTGCTGAAAGCGGAAGCTTTTTTGAGGAGACAGCGATCAGCATGCCGACGATATTTCTTACCATTTTATAGAGAAAACCATTGCCTTTGAAGATCAGCGTAACATCGTCGCCATTTTGGACGATATCGAGGTTTGTAATTGTCCTGACTGAATTTTTGCCGCTTGCTCCCTTATTGCAGGAATTGGCAAAGGATCGAAAGTCGTGTGTGCCTACAAATTGGGCTGAAGCTTCTTTCAAGAGCTCAAAATCTATTTTGTAGGGCACGTGCCAGCGATAGAGCCTTTCAAATGGGGAGACAGTGGGGCCAAGGGAGAGCTTGTAGTGATATTCCTTTGCAACTGCACTTCTTTGGGCATGAAAGCTATTTGGACATTCAGTGAATGAGAGGATTCTAATGTCTTTTGGTAGCATGCCATTTACTGCCCGAAGGAGCTTTTCGACACTATATTCACCCTCTGCACGAAAATGGGCAACTTGATCGAGTGCATGGACGCCTTGATCTGTCCTTCCTGAGCCGATGAGATGCACATCTTGATGGACGAGTGTGCGAATGGCCGTTTGGATTAACTCCTGAATCGAGATGCCATTTGGCTGAATCTGCCAGCCATGATAATTTGTGCCATCATAGGCGATGTGTAGCTTATAGCTTTTCATCAGGTACCGCAGACCTGCTCTTGCGCACGCTCTTCAGGAAGCAAAGTATCCCAAATAGATGCCTTTACGGGACCTTGTTTTACAAGCTCAAAAATAGCAAGCTCAGGCGGTGCAAACCATCTAAAGGGGAAGGTGGCTCCAAGGCCGCGATTGACATAGAGGTAGCGATTGTCGATATGAAAGAGGCCGCTTTTAAAAATCTTATTTTTTAATGGAGTTACTTTCTTCCAAATATAGGGTAAATTCACCTGTCCGCCATGTGTATGGCCAAAGAGCAAAAGATCTCCGGGGTAGTTTTCGAGGAGATCGTAGGAGTCTGGGTTATGAGATAAAACAATTCCCGGACATGTGTATGAGTAGTTTTTGAAGGCATCTTGCGGCATGCAGTTGCCTGTCATGTAATCGCCAAGTCCAGAAATATTGAGGCGGGCATTTTTTTTGCCTATTTGAACGGTCTCATTATGTAAAAGATGAAAGCCTGTCTCTTCATAGAGCTTTGATAATTCATCTATTTGCGGGACCGGATAGCGAACGATGGCGCCCTCTTCTTTAGTATTTTCTGTGGAAAAGAGGCGGCTAAATCCACGCATAAGCACAGGAAGGTGTGACTCTATTTTTCTAAATCTTCCATCATTACCCAAGGACACATAATCAGCATAGTCATGGTTTCCAAGTATTGCAAAGCAGCCAAGGGGAGCATGAAGCTTTTTAAGAAAGCTTTTAAGCGCTTCAAACTGGGTGAGCTGGCTATAGGTAATAAGATCGCCTGTAAAGACGATAAGATCTGGGTTTATTGTGGTAATTTTTTTTGCGATACGCTCCAGGAAGTACTCTGACATCTCCTCGGTGTAGTGCAGATCGCTAATATGGACAATTTTTAGTCCTTCAAGTTCTTTCGGCAGGTCGCTTATTGGGATAGTTGTATGCGAGCTGATAAGCAGCCTTGGCTCAACAAAGCGTGGCCATATACCGACAAGTGAGACAATACACCATAGGTCCCACAGTCGTTCGATAAATTTTTGAGAATTTTTAAGCGATCCAAGTTGCAAAGGATAACATCCTTTCTACCCCTTCTAAGAAGGGGTAGTAGTCGAGCTATTAGCGAGCAGCTGATACTGCAGCGTCTGAGAGATGGCCAGAGACTTTCTTTGTCATCTGGAACATGTCGATCTGTGAACGTGTTCCTAAAACTTTTGAAAGCTTTTCATCTGGATTGATCATACGCTTTGCTTTTGGATCTTGAAGTTTGTTCTTCTTGATGTAATCCCAAAGGCGCTTTGTAACTTCAGTACGTGGCATTGGGCCATTGCCAATGATGTCGGCAAGTGCTTGCGAGACTTGTACAGGTTTCATAAGTGCTGATTGCTTCTTTGCCATAGGTTTTTCTCCTCTTAAGTTTATTGACAAATATAAATTTTCTTCGCTCTCGACTTTATGCACCTAAAAATGGTGAAATTTGGTACATTTTCTCGAACAATAGCTTCGTTTATCCCTTTTGGGAGCTTTTATAGTCAACTGTTTTAGGAATTTTTACATGAAAAGAGCAACATTTTGGAAAATTGTCCTTCTCTTAGGGACACATACTTTTACCCAGGCAGATGCAATGGATTCACAAAAAACAAGTTCCACCGTGCTGCAGGAGCCCGAAGTTCTCTTAAAAAATGAACTTAAAGTGCTCGCGCCGATACATACTCAGCTTCTTTCCTTACCAACCTATAGTCAGAAGCTCGAGTACATCTCAACTCTTCCCCATGTGCAGCAATTTTTTGCAAAAAATCAAGATATCGAGGCTGCTACAAAAGAGATGCCTCTCCAAAGTCAGTATCTAATAAAAGCCGTTGTAGCAATACACCAAGGCCCTACGATTTTTACAGGATATAAGGGTGGGCAAGACCTTACCCATTTTATTGAACAGATTGAGCCTACAGAGCGCTTTTATAGCTATATGGGAGGCATAGTCGGCTATCATGTAAAGACGCTTAAGCTCATGTGCGAGCAGCTTGAAAAGAAGCAAGATGTAGAAGCTGTAACCCTTCATGCTCCTCCCTATACCGATATACGTGAAGAGTCCCAAGCAAGGCGCAATCTTGTACGAGATGGTGTAGACACTTTAGATGCGATGGGAGAAATTTATGTGGTAGGCGGAGCTGGTGATAGGCTTAACCTCATCGACGAAAAGACAAAGCAGCCCCTACCGGTTGCACGTCTTGAATTTGGCGGCCACACCCTTCTCGAAAATCTCGTGCGGGATCTGCAAGCGAGAGAGTTTTTTACCTACAAGCTTACCGGAAAGCAGCATATCACGCCCATTATCCTTATGACATCAAAAGAGAAGCAAAATGATATGCACATTGCAGCTCTTCTTGAAGAGAGAAAGTATTTTGGAAGGCCTGAAGGTTCAATTTTTCGCATCAAACAACCTATGACCCCAGTAATTGCTGTCGATGGTCTCTGGGCAGTCTCTGCACCTTTGGAACTTATCGTAAAGCCAGGTGGCCACGGCGTTATTTGGAAGCTCTGTGATGAATATGGCGCCTTTACTTTCCTCGAAAAGCAAAAGAGAGATTATGTAGTCGTCCGCCAGATCAATAATCCACTGGCAGGTCTTGATATCAATCTCTTTGCGCTTGCAGGCTTTGGAAAAAAACAGAACATGGCTTTTGGCTTCGAATCTATTCCACGAATCCCTGGAATGTCAGAGGGAATGAATGTGCTGAAGGAATATAGCGATAATAAAGAGACAATTAGCAACCTCGAATATACCGAATTTGCAAAAGCAAAAGCTACCTCTCAAGATTTTGCCAAAATTGCAGATACGCATGAGTTTCCTGCAAATACAAATATACTCTATGCGAATGTAGCTCAGGTCAAAGAGGCTTCAAAAAAGCTGCCTCTTCCAGGCTTTTTAGTAAATATGAAGCATCCTGTGGAGACACTTAGAGATGGAAAGCGTGTGCAGCGAAATGGGGCACGCCTTGAATCCACCATGCAAAATATTGCAGATGTCCTCACATCTGATAGTGATGCGCTTTCTACATTTGTGCTTTTGAATAAGCGCGAAAAAACCATGTCTGTCACAAAGAAGGCATTTGATGGCAAATCTTTAGCAGAGACTCCTGAGGGTTGTTTTTATGACCTTATGAAGGAAAATCTCTCGCTTCTTAGAGACTATTGTGATTTTGAAATTGCCCCTTTAAATAATGCTGAAGACTATATTGTAAATGGGCCAAATGCACTCTTTTCCTACCATCCGGCGCTTGGGCCTCTCTATTCGGTGATTGCACAAAAAATTACCCAGGGAAAGCTCTGCCATAATGCAGAACTTGAAATTGAAGCGCAGGAAGTGTCAATTAAAAACCTCACTGTTGATGGAAGTCTTCGCATTAGCGCAGAAAATGTGATGGGACACTTTGTAGATGAAAAGCTTTTGTTTAGCAATCAAGTGGGAAGGGCTATCTTTGATACCGTTACAGTAAAAAATCAAGGTATTGATCGCTCCCTCAAAAACAGCTGCCATAAAGCTGAAATCACACGTAAAGAGTGCTGCAAAATTATGCTCCTTGGCAATTCAGAAGTTGTCGCAAAAAATGTACAAATCGAGGGCAATTTTGATCTTGTTGTCGAATCTGGAACGAGGGCTATCTTGTCACAGGGTAAAGATGGCAAGGTGCAGGTTGCAGTAGAAAAACTAGATAGCAATGCGCTTCTCTGGATCTATGAGTTTGATGGGGCAAATAATGTTGTTTTGAAAATGAGAGCGGTGCACTAGAGCTAAAGCTTGCATGACACAAATCTCTACACTTACAATAAAAAAGGCCGCAAAATGCGGCCTTTTTGTTTTGAGAAGTTAGAGCTTCTTAGATTCTGACAACGTTTACAGGGGAAAAAGCAACGTAGGCGCTAAATGCAAATGCTGCAATACCAGCTACGCGAAGAGCATACTTTACAAGTTGATTGTCTTGGCTATTTGAAACGTAAAAGAGGCCTGCTGCTCCACCGATTAGAACAGCGCTAATGCCGACTTTTGATTTTAGCGCTTGTGCAGCGCTGTTCAAGAAGCCTAAAACATTAATGCTTTTTACTTTTGCAACTGCTGCAGAAAGTGCAGGAGTTACAGAACCGACGAGTCTGCCACCAAAATTGCAAACTTGTGTTCCTGCATTCACTGTCGCTCCCGCTACGGCTCTGAATGCGTTTGAAACTGGGTTGGTTATTGCTGCAAACATAAGTACCTCTTAGTGTATAAATTTTACTTTAGAGCTTTCCACAAAGCTCCGGGTCATGAGATTTCGTATAGCCAATGCGCTGAAAAAAAATCAAGAACGCATTTTTATTTCTTCTCGCTTCATCTTAGCATGCTTTCCTTTAAGATCATATAAAGCTTCCATAAATTCAGGTATTGTCATCCGCTTTTTTGGATTTGGCTCTAATAGTTTTGCCATTATTCCAAAAAGTTCTTTTTCAAGAGTGTGTGGATGGCTTTTTGCTTCACGTGCAAGAAGGGCGGCTTCTTCTTTTTGTAGACGCACAGCCTCTTTTCTCTGCTCATCGGCTTTCTCTTTGTCTTTTTTCTTCAATGCGCGATAGGCAATAGATCCCCATGGGTTTGCAAGCTGTAGATATACTTCATATATGCATTCGCCAAGTGCATAGGCATCCTCAGCTTTTGCTAAAAAGAGTGGATCGCCTTTCATATTTGGCTTTTCAAGAAGATCCGGAGCTGTGTAGCGAAGTGTGCCATATCCCTTATTTCGTTTGCGAAACTGTGTAGTAGAATCGGGTTCATAGGCATGGCCAAAGTCGATTAGACGACCTGATACTTTGCCATCTTTTGATTTTCTATAAAGGATATTTTTTGCTTTTACATCTCGGTGGACAACGCCATCCTTATGCATTTTAAGAAGTGTTCTTCCTGCTTTTTCAAAGACGACGAGTAGATCTTCAAAGGAAATTTTTTTTCTATACTCTTCGTCTGTAAACTCTGTAAAGACATAGAGGTCGTGATCGTAGACTTCTTGCAGCATGAGCGTTTTTGTCTCGTCTGGTCTGTTTTTTGATTTATAGCGAAGCCAGGTAATCACTTTACCATATCGATGTTCATATTCGAGTTCATACTTTGGAATATACTCATCTGCTTTATTGCGTACATGGGCAATAGAGCGAGCTTTTGCTTTGTCTTTGTGAAGTGTCACTTGAATAGCATCGCTTACTCGCTTAAATGCACCTTGAGCGTTGAGCATTCCATTACTTTTACTGAGGATGGTAAATGAATGGTTACGAGGATCGAGTACGCAGGCTCTTTTTACGCCGAGTTCATCTGGTCGCATATAGATCGCATCGACTGTATCTGCGAGTTTTTCTAATTGCGCTTCGGCAGCAAGGCAGACAGCAAGCATATCAACGGGATCTAGTTTATGTCTTGCAAAAGAGATCTTTGATATTTCATCTATTTCACTTGCTAAGCGCTTTGCTTTCATATTGCCAATCTCTTCGAGCGCTTTTATGACAATATTTATTGAAAGCTGCTGAATGCCGCTTTCTGTTGCAAGCGGAGAAGTGAGTTTTGAAGGGTCGTTATTCAAAACTGCCTCTTTGAGGGCATTTATGCAAATAAGACTTTTAAGCTGTCGAAGCGCTTTTTTGTCTTTTCCATTTTCTTTGAGCGTATTGAAGAGGCTTTCGATCGTACAATCTGGTTTTTTTTCATTCTGCACGGCATTTGCAAAGAGAGCTTTTGTTACTTCAACTCTATTTTCCGCAAGGGATGCCTTGAGTTCTTGGATAAAGCACTTTTTGCTCTTTGCACTCTTCTGAATCGATTTTTGTGACATTGAAGGATGAGCTTTTACAGCAGCTACTTTAGGCATAATCACTCCTTATCTTGCCTTTTGTGCTTCTTTTATAAATCCTCGGCTTTTCTTTCGAACAAAAAATGCATTTTTTTGCTATACTGACTCTATATTAGGCACTGAGCACACTGAGCAAAATGTGGACAAATGAGGAAACGAGCTACTTTTTCCCTCCCTCCTTTTTTCTCTGTGACTCTGTGGTGAAAATTTAACAGGGAACAAGCCATGGCAGAAATCGAAGATCGTTTAAAACTTGTACAAGAGAGACTCGCTTCAATGTGGAGGTATCTTTGACCTCGGTCTAAAAGAGACCCAGTTAGAAGAGCTTGAAGTTGAAATGACCCTTCCCTCCTTTTGGGAAGATCAATCCCGAGCAAGTCAGACAATCAAAAAGGCCAACATCCTCAAATCGTGGCTTGATCCATATAAAGATCTTTCAAGACGCTCATCTGATGTCAAAGCTTTAATTAAAGAGGCTATTGAAGCGCAGGATGTAGCATTTTTGGCAGAACTTAACGCTGAAATTGTTGCTATCGAAAAGGAGCTTGAGTCACTTGAGATGCGGAAGATGCTTTCAGGTGAGATGGACTCCCTAAACTGCTTTTTGTCGATAAATTCTGGAGCTGGTGGCACTGAAGCGTGCGACTGGGCCCAGATGCTGCTCCGGATGTATGAAAGATGGGCAAGTAGGCATGGATGGACTGTAGAAGTGGTAGATGCTGTGGAAGGCGATGTCGCAGGCATAAAAAGTGTCACGCTTAAAATCGAAGGGCAGTTTGCCTACGGCTATGCAAAAGCTGAAAAAGGTGTTCATAGGCTTGTCAGGATTTCTCCCTTTGACTCAAATGCAAGGCGCCATACGAGCTTTGCAGCAGTCGATGTGACACCTGAAATCTCAGATGATATCGAAGTTGAAGTGAGGCAAGAAGATATCAGAGTAGATACCTACAGGGCATCGGGGGCCGGTGGGCAGCACGTAAACAAGACTGATTCTGCCGTTAGAATGACCCACATCCCTACAGGAATAGTGGTGTCATCGCAGAGCCAAAGAAGTCAGATCCAAAACAGAGAAAGCTGCCTCAAAATGCTTAAATCGAAGCTGTATGAGAAAGAAATACTTGAAAGACAAAAGAAAATAGACGAAATGTCAGAAGAGAAGAAGAAAATTGAATGGGGGAGTCAGATCCGCAGCTATACGTTTCAGCCCTATACACTTGTAAAAGATGTGCGAACAAAATTTGAATCTGGCAATGTCCAGGCTGTAATGGATGGTGAGATAGATGACTTCATTCAAGCATATTTAAAAGAATTTACTGGATAATTTTGTATGACAGATACGCTCAAATTTAGCACTCCTGAAGAAGAAAAGGTAATGCCGGGGCTTACAGTGCGATACACTGTTGCCCAAGATGCCGACCATCTCAAACAATGGCTGCTTGATCCCGAAGTAAGCTCTTGGTTTCCAATGGCTAACGAATTTGAGGTAGAGGATGCCGTCAGGCGCTGGATTTCTTTTAGCAGAGTGAAATCCTCCCTCACTGCAGAACTTGATGGAAAGCCGGTAGGGCTTGTAACGCTCTATGTACAAGCATATAAAAAATTATTACATCAATCAGAATTTGGAATCATAGTAGCTAGCGGCATGCGAAATAAGGGGATTGGTTCCTTCCTTATGCGCAGCATGCTTCGCCTTGCTAAAGAGCAGTTTCACCTCGAGCTAGTACACCTGCAGGTCTATGCAGAAAACCCGGCTATTCGTCTCTATAAGCGTTTTGGCTTTAGGGAATTTGGCCGTCAAACCCACTGGATTAAAGAAACTGATCGCTATGTGGGTCGGATCTTTATGGAGCGCTTCGTATAGATTTTTTTACCATAGAGACACTGAGGCAAAAGTCCAGTTCACCGACATAGGTAACACTTTGATTAACCCATGCCACATACTGAACCAGAACACGACTAAAAGATGCTCAGTTCCTCTCAGCTCTCTTTTTTTCTCTGTGATCTCCGTGTCTCAGTGCCTCTGTGGTGAATTATAGATTTTTTTTACTACAAGGACCTCATGGACATAAGAGATTGTGTCTCTGTGGTTATCTGCTAGTTTTTCTTTTTTTACGCTCAATTTGTATGTTTATGGCAGCCTTTGATACCATTGCCGGCGTATATTTTGGGTATCAGCTGGTATGGATTATTCTCGAAAACTGGAAAGTTTGGTAGGAAGAGAGCTCAATCTTCGCATCAACAATAATCGCAGCACCATGCTGCATGTTAGATGGCATGAAGATAGAACAGATGTATCGCTGCATAAGATGTTCATTCGGGCTCCATACGCTATCCAGAGGGCGATTGCAAAGTATATCAGGCAAGATGATGAGGTTATTTCTGAAAAGGTGCATGCCTACATAGACTCCAAATTAGACACGCTCGATCCAGTACAAATCTCAAAAGATAAGATGGTCTCTAAAGGGGTAGTATATGATCTTAAAACCCTCTACAAGAGGATAAATAGGCGCTATTTTGGCGGCAGGCTAAAGCTTGCTATTACATGGTTTGGAAACAAGGAGCAGAGGGTAAAAAATCGCTGCACACTTGGCGTTTGTGTCAATGAATCAAATCTCATCAAAATCCATCGTCTTTTGGATAGGGAAGAAGTTCCTTTGTATGTAATTGAGTATGTCATATATCATGAGCTTGTGCATGCAGTATGTCCTCCCTATAAAGACGAAAAGGGAAGAAATCGCATCCATACCAGGGAATTTAAAGAGCTCGAGCAGAAATTTTTACAATTTGACGAGGCGATTGCTTGGCTCAAACTAGAAAGTAACAATTTTTTCGCCACGAAAAGGAAGAGATCTGATGGCAGGACACAGCAAGTGGGCAAATATCAAGCACAGAAAAAACAAGGCAGACGCAGCAAAAGGCAAAGTATTTTCGCGTATTTCTAAAGAGATCATCAATGCTGTAAAGCTTGGCGGCCCAGATGCCAAGTCAAATCCACGTCTTCGAATAGCGCTCCAAAAGGCAAAAGCAGCAAACGTTCCAAACGACAATATCGACCGCTGCATTAAGAAAGCGTCAAGTGCTGATCAAGAGGCCTACCATGAGATGAACTACGAGCTCTATGGGTATGGCGGCGTAGGCATCATTGCAGAAATCATGACAGATAACAAAAACCGCATCGCCTCAGATATCCGCATTGCGACAAATAAATGCGGTGGGAGTGTGGCCCACCCAGGTTCAGTTACCTTTAACTTCGACCAAAAAGGGGTTATCAGAGTCTCAAAGCATTATGCCATTGAAGATGAGCTCTTTATGGCAGTAAGTGACGCTGGTGCTGAAGACTTTGTCGTTGAGGATGAGGAATTTGTGATTATCACAGATCCTGCGAGCTTTGATGCAGTAAAAGAGGCTATCACCAATCTCGGCGTAGAGCGAATGGACGCAAACCTTGAGATGATCCCCAAAACCTATATTGAGTGCAACCTAGAGACAGCAAAGCTCAATATAGCCCTAATCGAATGGCTAGAGGGAATTGACGACGTCGATACCGTCTACCATAACATGAAAATCCCCGAAGATCTCGCAAAAGACGAAGAAGAATAAGTTATTATTATTCTTAATTAACTACCTTCAACTTATTTACATTTAATAATAAAAATGTTATTAATAAGTTTAGGCATGCAATTTGTTTGCAGCGCTTGTATATTAACTTAATTGGGGGTAGTTTATGTCAGTACAATCAACTGGTAAATGGGGTTTTACCTATCATAGAGCTTTCGAAGATGTTGATACAAAGATGCATACAAAAAATCCACAATCAAAAGAAGCTGGATTTCGCTACTATGTAAAATCAGAATTGAAATCTGAAAGCGAAAAGAATTTATGGAAGTCATTCAAGGCTGCAGTATTAATGCTCATAGGCAAAACAGTCAAAATTGATGGAAAAGATTGCATTATTGGAAGACGAAGCTTTAAAGAGTTTATTACTAGAGTGGTTTCAAAGGATTCAGAATTTAAGAACCTTAAAACGCTAGATATGCAGGCATGCATCGATAAGCTTGTTGCTTTTCAAAAGAAACCTACGGAAGTAGTAGTGATTAAAGAGCCTGTTAGTCCTCCAAAGAATATGGAAGAGCAAGCAGAAAAGCTTGCTGATCATATCAGAAAGAGTCCAGACCCTGTTGTTCAGCGCAGCCCATCCATGCAAAATCTAGAGCGGGCACTCGTTGAGTTTGGCCATCATCCAGACGATCAGCATGCAGAAAATGTTGAACGTGCTCTAGAAGCTGTCGAACAGCGTGAGCCTGAAGCTGTAGAACACCTCGAGTCGCCTCGTGGCGGTTCAAGATCTCCAAGTAGAGAAGCTCGTGCAGAATCAACATCACGAGAAGCAGAAGCTCCAAAATCAGAAAAACAAAAGGCTATGGAGCGTCTTACTGATTGGCGCGGAAATGATAAACATGGCAAAAAAATTGGCTTTGACTGGGGTAACAAGGGTAACCTTCAGCGGGGTCTTCAGGAAGTATTGACTAAGCTATCTCCTGCACAGCGTGGACAGTTTGAAAAAGATATTAAGCACTGGAATCTCGCTATAAAAGGCGATAAAATAGTGCGAGCTTCAAACAAAGAATAATTTCATTTTAGCGTCTTAGCATTCGTGCTAAGACGCTTTATAGTTCATACTTTCGCCCTTGACCGCAGGTCTTTGGAGTGCGGTAATTTTTTACCGCTCTTAATCTTTGAGCACACACGCTGACCTTAATAACCTCCATAATAATCTACAGACAATTCAAAATCCTGCACACCATATTTAGAGGCTTCAGATCATTTTAAGCATTGAAGAATATCTATGTTGACATTCGTGGTCGAAAATTAAGAGCGGTAAAAAATTACCGCACTCCAAAGAGGCCTTCGGCCTCATATGCGAAAGTATAAATTGTAAAGCGTCTTAGCACGAATGCTAAGACGCTTTCTTGACTATTTACTTCTTACTACTATATGCTTTTTGCTTGTATAACACATCCAAAAGGCTATTTTTATGTTATCTGCATTATCAAATTATGTGTGGCCAAAATGTGATCAACCCCTTGATCCGATTTCTACCCTTTGTTCACTAACACTTCGCACAATGAAATGCATGAAAGCTGCAAAGCCCGCAGTCAGAGAAAATTGGCTTGAATTTGACCGAGCAGGGTATACCCAAAGTGTTACCCGTTATGATGCAAGTAGCAATGACCTCTTTTATGTAAATGCATCTCTTGAGTTTTTTAGAAAAAATTGGAGCCCAACCGAAAATGCCCACCTATTTTTAATTGTTGAGGCAGCTTCTCGTGCCCTTAAAGATTTGGGGGAGCAGTATGCTAAAGAACATGACAATGCATCTATCGTTTGTAAAGAAAATAGCCGTCTTTTACATGAGTGGCTTGCTGCAAGAGATGCTCCGCCGCGGCTTCTACTTGCCAAAGAAGATAAAGATGCACGAGTTGCAGCAATAGAGGTACTATTTGCTGCGTTAAAGAATCCAGCCGTGAGTGAGACTATAGAACAGCTACTATCCAATTGGAAAGCCCGCTCTTTAACGACTCAAGAGAAACAGATGAAAGTTGCATCATCTGAGCTTAGTCTTAAAACAGTTAAACAAAAAGAAGCTGTGGATGTACTTACACAGCTCGTTGCTGACCTTAAAGTTGCTCCCGAAGATCCAGAGGATAAAGCTGCAAAAATCCATGTAGTAGAAAATGCACTTCAGGCAATACGACAACATGAGAATATAGACGTTCTTGAACGTTTATTTGCTGCATGGAAAACTGTCCCTGCAGATCCTAGTTCTCTTCCGGCTACTAAAGATGAGCAAGCGTTTGCATCTAAATGTCGCGGGCTTTGGACAGATAAAGATATCGAAGAATTCGCAACAAAACTTCCCAAAATAAATGATAATCAAGAGCATCTTGAAGGAATTCTCCGTACAAAGAAAAAAGCCTTTCACATGATTCTCAAAGTAGAAAAATTTGCTTTTTCAATCTGGGAGAAAAGCGAATAAATTAGGTACGTGTGCAAGTGTAGAGGACATGACTTTGCATCGGATGGCCATCCGGCAGCATCGGATGGTCGAAGTTGTCCTTTGGGTCATGCTTCATCCCAAGTTTTTTCATGACAGCCTGGGAGCGAAGATTTGCAAGGGTTGTGATTGAGACAATTTTTTCAAGCTTTAGCACATTAAAGCCGTAATCGAGAGATGCTTTTGCGCCCTCAGTCGCATAGCCTTTTCCCCAATACTCTTTTGCAAGGCGCCAGCCTACTTCAACGGCCGGCGTAAAGTGGGCCTGAAAGGTAATAGGCTTTATGCCAATAGTGCCGATAAAATCACTCGTTTCCTTAAGCTCTACAGCAAATAGGCCCCAGCCATTCTCTTCAATATGAACAGCTAAACGATCTACAAGCTCATCACTTTCAGAGCGCGTAAGCGTCTTCGGAAAAAATTCCATCACTTCCGGATCTGCATTGAGCTTGGCAAAAAGTGCGCGGTCGCTCTCTTTCCAGGGACGAAGTATAAGACGCTCTGTTATGATCATCAATAGGCCTTTGCAAAAATCGCATCAAGGGTTGCAGGGCGACCTGTGAGGATGCATGTTCCTTCAGTTCCCGACTGCTCAAGCGGCAGGCAGCGAATCGTAATTTTAAGATCTCCGAGCATCTCTTCAGTTGCCTTATCGCCGCACCATTTTGCAAGGACAAAGCCGCCGTGAATTTCTGGACGATCTTTATTTTTTGGCGTAAAGAAGGCTTTGAGCTCTTCAAAATTCGTAATGTTTGTGTTGATATGAGTTTTCTGATGCTCTTTGGCTTCTCTAAAATAGCCCTGCTGCATTGTTGTGAGAAGGTCTAACACTGTTTTTGGAAGCGTATCTACAGAAATTTGCATCTTCTCGCTATGTGACATATCGCGCCTTGCAACCATGCAGGCTTTATTATCGAGATCGCGAGGGCCAACTTCAATGCGAAGAGGCACTCCCTTTTTAATCCATTCCCAGCTCTTATCTCCACCTCTAATGTCTCTGCTATCTACATGGCATTCAATGGCTCTGCCATGGAAGGTATGGGTAGAAAGCTCATTTTTAATCTGTTCAGCATAGGCAAGAATTTCATCCGCACGCTCTGGCTTATTGATAATAGGAATAATTACAGCATGATATGGTGCAATGCGTGGAGGAAGCCTTAGGCCATCATCATCAGAATGGGCCATGATAAGGGCTCCAATAAGACGCGTTGTAACGCCCCATGATGTCGTATAGCCATAGTCTAGTCCGCCATCTTTTGTATCAAAGCGGATATCAAATGCTTTCGAGAAGTTCTGTCCAAGATAGTGGCTCGTTCCTGCTTGAAGTGCCTTCCTATCTTGCATCATCGCTTCAATGCAGTAGGTATTCACTGCACCCGGAAAGCGCTCTCCCTCGCTCTTTTCACCAAGGATCACGGGAAGGGCAATATGTTCTTCAGCAAGCTCGCGATAGACTTCGAGCATTTTTAGCGTCTCAAATCTTGCTTCTTCTTCTGAAGCATGCACAGTGTGGCCCTCTTGCCACAAAAATTCTGCCGTTCTCATAAAAAGACGAGGACGTAGTTCCCAGCGCACAACGTTTGCCCATTGGTTAATAAGGAGGGGAAGGTCTCTCCATGACTTTACCCAGCGAGAAAAAGCATCACCAATAATTGTCTCAGAGGTTGGACGTATCACAAGAGGCTCTTCAAGAGGAGCGGTTGGAATAAGCTTGCCATTTTGCTCTTCTAGCCTATGGTGCGTAACAACTGCGCACTCTTTTGCAAAGCCTTCAACGTGCTTTGCCTCTTTTTCCAAAAAGCTGAGGGGAATAAAGAGTGGAAAGTAGGCATTTTGGTGGCCAGTTTCTTTAATCCTTTTGTCAAGTGCATCTCTGATAAGTTCCCAGATCCTATAGCCCCACGGTTTTATCACCATGCAGCCACGGACAGGAGAGTTTTCTGCAAGGTCTGCAGCTTTTATGACCTGCTGGAACCATTCTGCATAGTCTTCTGAGCGAGTTGGGGAGATGGCTGATTTTTTTGTTTGGACGTTGTTCATCTGTTATCTCATGAGTATCCAGTGGCCGCCAATAGCTTGTGGTTTTTTTTCCTTAGCAAGCTCTTTTCGCGACTCACGTAGTCGGTTTTCTAAAATATCTTCGAGCGCTTTTCGCTCTCTTTGTATGAATTCGTACGCTTCTTTTGAATGAAGTGTCTGATCGTTTAAAATCTCTTCAAGCTGATGCGGGCCAATGCCGATATTATAAAAAAGTTCGGCATTTTCTTTTTCCATCTTTTCAATCTGCTCGCGAAGCTCTCTAAGCTTCTGTTCAACAATTTCACGCTTGTCGTACATAAAATTTCTTGTAGTTTTTCACGAGGTCTTCCCAAATAGCCTGCGCGCGGTAGGCTCTTCTTTCTCTTTTATCTTCGATGTGGGACGCAATGTCTTCCATTGCTATCTCATCGCTAAAGGCTAGAGATGCAGGACTAAACTTTGTGCGGCGCTCTTCCCCAAGCTCTTTTACAATCTGATCTGGAGGGGGGAGAAGGTCATATGTTTTCAGTGCAAGGCTATGAAAGTGGGTAGGCCGTTTTGCTTTTTGAGATATGAGGTAAAACATCTCTACAGCTTGCGGGTCGAATGGGGCAACTTCAATTTGACCATCTTCACTTTTTCTATCTCTTCCACCGCTTGGTGCAATATAGATGCATTTTCCTCCCTCTGAAAGGAGCTCTTCAAGCCGCTTCATCGCCCTTTGATTGTGCAGGATTTTTTCTGCCTTTTTCTCAGGGGGCGAATCGATATGGCGCTTTGAGTAGATGCAAAGCAAGTTGCGCCCAAGGCTTAAAGGAACTGCAAGCGGATCCGTTGTCACCCTATGGCCTGCTACAAAAATCATATCTCGAGCAAGCTCAGGATAATCCTTTTCGATCAGAAGGCTAATGATCTGAGGATCAATTTCTGTCTGATGGTTAGCAAGTAAGATGACATTTTCTTTATTTTTAACAGCCAGGTCAATGTCACTTAGTGCTTTTTTGCCTACTACCTCAGATTGTGCAAAGTCAACGAGCGGTCTTATGAAGTTGAGGCCAAGTTCATAGTACTCTTGCAGAGCCTCATGATAGGGCGAGAACTGATAGGGAGAAACAAGCTGCTCTTCTACCGCTTTAAAGAAGGTGCTAAATGTATCAAGCGGTGGATGTGCAACTGCTTGTTCATAGCTTTTGCAAAAGGCCAAAAAACCTGCTTTAAGCTCTTCAGGAACCCGTTTGTTTTGCATTGCAGACTGCATGTAGTCACTTAATTTATTGCTCACGCTATACTTCAATAGGTTTTTGGTTGATCGTTGATACGAAATGGTAGTCGTTAATATGGATCGTATCGCTTATATCAAATTCAAGGCGAGCATTGAGCGATTCTGCAAGCTCCTGGAAGAAGTCTTTGTCGTGCTGGCCAAGATAGTGGTCAAGCTGCGGGTGGACAACAAGTTTAAGGGCAAATTGCTGCTGGCAGTTTATCACCTTTTTGATGTCGCGTTCAATTTCTATAGAGACGCTTTCGTGGCTCTTTACGCGGCCGGATCCATTACAGTAGGGGCATGCGCAAAACATTGTCTGAGAAAGCGATCCACGACTTCTTTGACGTGTCATCTCAACAAGGCCAAATTCACTCATGCCAAGTATTGTGCACTTTGCTGAGTCTTCTTTCATGCAGTCTTTTAGATGTTCAAGCACTCGGCGCTGATTTTTTCTTGAGCGCATATCAATAAAGTCGCAGATAATAAGGCCGCCTATGTTGCGGAGGCGAAGCTGCCTTGCAATTTCTTCTGCAGCTTCAAGGTTAATGCGAACGAGCGTCTCTTCGACATCTTCAGACTTAAAGTTTGAGCTTCTGCCGGAGTTAACGTCGATGGTATGCATAGCTTCTGTCTGATCAAAAAAGAGGTAGCCGCCGCTTCCGAGCCAGATTTTACGTCTCAGGCTTTTTTCAATCTCTTTTTCCACACTAAAGCGTTCAAACATCGGCACTTTGTCGCGGTAGTATTCGATGCGAAGGGGATGCTCTTCCTCGTATGGACCATAGAGGCGCTTGCAGGTTTGATAGACGTTGTAGTCATCGACGAGAACGCGGTCGAGCTTTTTGTCAGCTGCTAAGAGGACTGCTCGCTTGATAAGGTCAGACTCTTCATACAAAAGTTCAGAGCTTGGTGCCTGCTTAAAGCGCTCGATAATAGTCTGCCAGGTCTGCATGAGCTCTTCAGCTTCTGCAAAGAGCATCTCTTGCGTTGCATTTTGGCTTGCCGTTCTGCAGATGAGGCCCATATCCTGGGGCATCTCAAATGAACGGATAATTTTTTTGAGTCGATCGCGATAGCCGCGATCTTCAA
Source organism: uncultured bacterium (assembly GCA_964512205.1). Taxonomy (GTDB): domain Bacteria; phylum Chlamydiota; class Chlamydiia; order Chlamydiales; family FEN-1388; genus SZAS-7. Next base: position 35,945 of record CAZEGK010000004.1, read on the forward strand.
TTTTTCTTGAGACACCTCGGTGGGGAGAGTTTGGCAAAAGCACCAGATAGCGGCCAGGGAGGGAAATTTTTGAAGTAAGCCTTGCACCTTTTGTACCGATTGGTTCCTTCACCACCTGCACGATCACTGATTGATCTGGTTTTAAGACCTGATCGATTTTGAGATTTTGCGTTTTGTCTATCGTGCTGATGTCATAGTCAAGATCAAAGTCCATATCAAACATCTCTTCAAACTTTTTGGTGTTTTCGATGATGTCTGAAATATGGATAAAGCCATTTTCACCTTCACTGATGTCGATGAAGGCGGACTGAATGTTATGTAAAATGTTAGTTACACGACCTTTGTAGATGTTGCCGGTCATTTGGCGTTCTTTTTTTCGTTCTACAACAAGATCTTGTAATACGCCGTTTTTCAACAAGGCAAGGCGCATTTCCTTGGATTCAATATTTAAAAGAATTTCTTGCATTTTTTCCTCTTTCCGAAGGTGTAATAGTAGCAAAAATTGCCCTTTTACGATACTATTTCGTCGATTTTGGAGATATCGATGCAAATTAACGCTTTACGCACCTTTGGGGGATCTCTCATTGTTGCAGGGACATCTATTGGTGCGGGGATGCTTGCCCTTCCGGTAGTTACGGGTCCGGCAGGCTTTATTCCCTCTATAGGAGTTCTTGTAGTTTGCTGGGCATTTATGACGATGACCGGCCTTCTCTTTGCAGAGCTATCGCTTTGGCTGAAAAGCGATGCCAACATCCTCAGTATGGCAAAGAAAACACTTGGCAAACCAGGGCTTTTTATTACCTGGATTCTCTACCTCTTTCTTTTTTATAGTTTAACGATTGCTTATATGGTTGGGGGAGGCAATTTGCTCACTGAGCTTTTTGGTACGGGCTCCTCAGACACTATTCGTATTTTACTTTTTTCTTTAACTGCTGTTGCGGCAATTGCACTTGGCAAAAAGATAATTGATCCAGTCAATCGCCTGTTGATGATAGGGCTTTTTGTCGCATATGGTGCCTTTGTTGTTATTGGGCTTCCTACTGTAAAGAGCGAGCAGCTTCTCTTTTCGGACTGGAGCTTAGCATCACTTGCGCTTCCTGTTACCTTTACCTCATTTGGCTTTCAAGGCACGGTGCCGACGCTTGCATCCTGGATGCACTATGATAGAAAGCGTCTCTTTAGAGCGATTATCATAGGTACAACCCTCACCCTTATCCTCTACATTGTCTGGCAATGGCTATTTTTAGGAATCGTTCCAAGAATGGGTCCTAATGGCCTTTTAGAGACTTTGAATGAAGGACGAGATGCCGTCTATCCGCTGCAATACTTCACAAATAGTCCATGGATCTGGGGTCTTGGTCGCGCTTTTGCATTTTGCGCCCTTACTACCTCATTTCTAGGTGTTGGAATTGGGTTAATAGATTTTTTAAAAGACGGGTTAAAGGTGCAAAGTAGGCCACTGCTTTTGCTACTTGCTTTTGGACTGCCGCTTATCATAGCGCTTTGTTATCCGCATATCTTTTTGCAAGCACTTGGGGTTGCAGGCGGATTTGGCTGCGCAAGCCTTCTTGGCGTTTTGCCAATTATTATGGTGTGGAAGGCAAATATTAACACTTTTCAAAAGAAGACCTATATCCTTCTTCTTGCCTTTGTCATATTTGAGATGGCAATCGAACTCTCTAACATTGTACAAAAATTATGAAAGAAAAATTAAAAATTTACGTCGAGCGAATCCGCGAAGGAAATATCGAAACGATAGATGAGAAGCTTCCTCCGGACTTTATGGAAAACAAGGAGCAGGATGTTAGCTTCAAATCTCCCATTGAGGTAGCAGGGGAGGCCTATGTAACTGACGACTTTCTCCTCATCCGCATGAGCATAAAAACAGAGGCCGTCCTTACTTGCGCGCTTTGTAACGAGCAGTTTTGCTTCCCAATCGACATTGAAGATATGATTCAGGAAGAGCCTCTCGAAGAGATAAAAGATGGCGTCTATGATCTTTTGCCCCTTATTCGTGAAACCATTTTTCTTGAAATTCCCTTCTACCCCCAATGTGGCATAACCGCCTGCACAAGGCGAAAAGAAATAGAACCCTATCTTAAAAAAGAGCGGCCAGCCGAAGAAAACAGCCCCTTCAAAGATCTTTTGTAGGTAAAATATGAGCGCAATCGGTGATTGCAAGGTAGCTATTCGATTTGCAACTGCAGAAGAATGTAAAAAAGAGCGCACTTGTTCACTCTCATCTGTACTAAAACATGGAAAAGAGCTTGTACGCTCTGTAGTAAACACGCTTGGCCTCTTTACCTCCGGATTTAATCTTCACAAAATAGAAGCAAGGTCAAAAGAGCCAAATGCCATCATTAACCAGTGTCCTTTTTTAGCTTTTACTGGCATCCCGACACATCATGCGGCAACGATTGGAGAGCTAAGTCGGGAAATCTTGAAAACACATCGAGGAGATGAATCTCGCGGATTTGTGATTGACAATGGACCAAATTCCATCTTTGGATTTATCAAAGATATGTTAGGGGATAGGGAGCTATCACCCGATGATATCATGTTCACCTGCTCGCCAGAATATACAAAAACGTATAAAAGAGTATTGGATCGCCATTTCTCCTCCAGGGCAATAGCAGGGGCAAGGGAAAAGATCGAAAAGATGTGCGCATCATTTACAAGAGGGCTCCCTACAACGGTCAATGCCGAGCAGTTATCTCTTCGAGTTGCCGTCGCTAGTTTGCAGATAGTTCTTTTTGATGACTATGATGCAGAACCTCAATTTGCAGAAAGTATAAATTGTTTCTTTGAATATATTTTGCGAAAATTTGAGCAAAAGCCGACTGTTGATCTGCAAATAGAGCTGCATAGAGGCCTTTTTTGGATGACAATAGAGAGAGGTTTAAAAGAGGGTAGGGGTGCCATAGGTGCTATTCAGAGAGAGGAACTGCTATCTGAAAAGCAGCTTAAAATGTGTATCTTTTCTCTCTTTTTTGCCGGTATGGACAGCACGAGATGGTCACTTACCCATTGTTTGTATGAGGTTGCAAAAGATGAGTCTTTGCAGTCCACAGATGAATCGCTAGTAAAGCAAGTAATTGTAGAGTCGCTTCGCATTCATCCGCCAGTAATTGGAGTCTCGCGAGTTGCTGCAGCCCAGCTTTCTATCGACCAAATAGAGCAAGAGGAAACAAAGTCTTACTTTATTTTTAAGGGAGATCTCCTTCTTCCTGCACCAAATCTTGTAGGTCGAGATCCTCGGCTTTTCCCAGAAGATCCAAATCACTTTAGACGAAATCGACATGACCCCTCAAAAATCCCTGCATTTTTGCCAGGACTACCCTGGCATCCTTTTGGATATGGGGTCCATCTTTGCCCTGGCGCTTCACTCTATAATGAACTTGCCCCGCTCTTTTTGCGTGCACTACTTAGCAACTACAAGATTTCGACAGACAGGCCGGATCTTACGGCTACAGGCTCATTTATTAATAAAATAGATGGTCCGGTCAGGCTCAAGCTTCAAATTATTTATTGGTTCTAAGAATTGTCTATAAGAAAGCCGGGTTCTTTGATCATAAAACCGTTGCAAATTAGTAAGAGATTGCGTATGCTATTTCACACTAAACTTAAGGAGTAATTTGTCATGGCAGTACCACGTAATCGCCATTCGAATGCGCGTAAAAATTCTAAGCGTGCTCACCACGCAAAAAAGCCAAAGTGCCTTTCTGTATGTTCTAACTGCGCAAGCCACAAGGCGCCACACGTAATCTGCGGCTCTTGCGGATGGTATGCAGGACGTGCTGTTCTTGCAGAAAAAGCATAAGCATAGAATAGGCATAGATCTCATGGGGGCCGATGTGTCCCCTGAGCATATCTTCAAGGCTGTCTCAAGCCTTCCTTCCGATAGTACATTTGTTTTCTTTGGCACAAGCGATTTTGTCGTTCGAGGTCATGAGTTTATTCTCTGTCAAGACGTTGTTACGATGCACGATAGCCCAAGTCATGCACTTCGCCAAAAAGGCGACTCTTCTCTTTTTACAGCTATTCGCGCACTTAAAGATGGTACCATTGATGCGCTCATCTCTGCCGCCAATACAGGAGCCCTTCTTGCGGGTGCAAGATCTATTTTAGAGCATTTTCCAAACTGTACAAGGCCGCCTCTTGCCTGCTTTATCCGGGCACAATCTGGAGAAGATGTGCTTCTTCTCGATGTCGGGGCAAGTCCTGAGGCATCAGATGAGCTCTTATGTCAGTATGCGCAGCTTGGCGCAGCCTGTATGCAAGCTCTGCAAAATAAAAAGCCCACTGTTGCGCTTTTAAATATAGGGGAAGAGCCAATAAAGGGGACTAGCGAGCAAAAAGGTGCGCTCAAACTTCTGCAAGAAAACCCCTCTTCACTCTTTGACTTTATCGGCAATAAAGAGCCCTACGATATCTTTGCTCACACGGCAGATGTTTTTGTGACAAATGGCCTTATAGGCAATCTTTTCCTAAAAAGCTGCGAAGCTGTAATCCGCTTTCTTGCAAAGGATATCCCAAGCCAAGAAAAGGGGGCCATGCTCCTTGGAGTTAATAACCTTATTCTAAAATGCCATGGCAAAGCAAGCGAAGCTGCTATCCAAAGAACCGTTTTGCAAACCGAAGAGCTCCTCTCCCAAAACATCATTCCAAAGCTTAGGCAGTTAATAGCCTAAACCTGTGGTTCGCTTTTTGTTCGCTTTTCTGTCTATATTTTTATTAAATTGTGGAAGGTCTGTTGAGCACTACCCATATTCTAGAGAGAAGAGGACTACTGTTCATAACTCATTTCATACATGTAAACGCTTGCCATACAGCATATTTTCATATAACTTGTGTGGAGCTTTAGGGATGCTTCCAGCAAAGGGGCCGGATACTCCAATTCGTGCGATTTATGAAATAGTAGATAATAGGATGTACTATGTCGATTAGTCAATGTGAAGCGGGAAGAGAGCTCTTTATGAGCTACGCACGTGACAGAAAAGAGCTATTTAAAGAGACTCGCAGTCGTTTAGAGGATAGATGGAAAGATGGCAGGCAAGTAGAGCCTAAGGTTTATGCCAATTTGCCCTACGATAAATGGAAAGCAGAACAACAAGCCGCAGAAGCTGCAGCTGATAACGCTTTAGTAAAACAGATGATGACAATTTTTTTGGACACGTTCTGCAAGACGGCTGACGAGCGAAGAGATGTGGACTATTTTTTTACGCAAAAAATTGCAAAAAAACTAGCCAAGAAGCATGACAGAGACTATCTGAATATTACTTCACAGTCTTCAGCTTTCATGCGCATACTGTGGCGTAGTGCAAGACCCATGAAAGCTGAAGAGGTGAGTAGCAACCGCAAGTTTTGCCCCAATTTTCTAAAAGGCCTACGAGCATACATTGCCTCATTTTGTTAAAGGAATAGGACATTCAATGACACATGCCTCTTCTCCCCGGGAAGTGTAAAGGGCCGGATCCTTTCATTTGCCGCTTGAAGGGGCCTTCTCTAAAGTAAGATTCAATGCGACGCTAAGGAACAAAAACTCAAAAAAAGTGCAACTGGAAATCCTTTTACTTTAAGTAAGGTTCGATAAATCAGAAATAGGTCATTATGAAAGTGGTTAATGCTATAATGTAATGATCGCACGAGGAGCGCTTTATGCAATTAGGTTCAGAGTTGCCATATATGGAGATGAGGCCATGGGAGCTTGATCCATCTACAAATAGGCCAAAAAATGAGGGTAAATGTCTTGCTGCGCTTAGGCTCTTGCAGGAAAATCCCGGCTGGGCACACACAAGCGATGCTGGCACATATGGTAAGCTGCTACTTGACACTGTCTCTGAACCTGGTACTCAAGTGCACAAAATACAACAGGCAATTTTGCGCTCCACGCCGGAACTTTTTGATAGTGTAACGGTAGAGTTTACCTCAGCAGAACCAATTCAAGTTGCAAAAGTGAGACTGCTTGCATTAGGTGATTTTTTTAATCTTTCTTCAGTAAAAAAGATGCGCGAGGGGCAAAACAACGTGTGGAAATTTGCTCTGCCAGAAGACGTGCTGCAGAAAGACGTGGAGTCATTTTTAGCCTACATCCAAACAGGCAAAATAGCAATTACACCAGATAATGCCATAGCTCTTTTTGATCTTGCTCTACATTTTGACATACAGTCTCTTGGCAAGCAATGCGCTAGATACTTATTAGAGTGCTTGAACGAGGATATCACGCAATTTCCTACGTTACTTCAGCTAGTGGCATCTCGTCCTGAATACCATGGGTTTGTTGCAGATGTAAAGTGTCAAATTATTAGATATACTGGATTTTTTAGATATAAGAGTTCACAAAGTGCATTAGCCACAATTCCTCCAGAAAAACAGCCCGATTGCGACTATCTTTTAAAGCTTGGAGAAGAAGCATGCTTATATGGCTGCTGTGTTGAGCTTGATACACATGGCAGAAGATGTTTTACATTTGACATGGAAAAGAGATCCTTCCCGTGTCTTGAAAAGATTCAAAAAACATGTGGCATGCAGGCGATTATCGCGAGCTATCATTTAGACGATAAGGATCTTCGGCGCATAAGCGAAATTTGCGGAGATAGCTTAGAATGTCTAGAATTTAAATTTAATTGCATGAATAATTGTGAAGGCTGTAGAGAATTTCCTGCGCTTGTATCACTTGATAGTAATTACTCTTCTCTTACAAATAAAGGTCTTGAGCACATCAGTCATATCGCTCCAAAGTTAGAAGTACTAAAAATCAATAACTCTACAATAACGAGTGTTAAAGGGTGCAAGAAGTTTGAAATGCTTCATACTTTAGAAGCTTGTGAGCTCGATCTTGATGATGAAGAAGTGCGTCATTTGAGTCTGCTTGCTCCCAATTTGCAAGAGCTGCATCTTTCCTCCAATAAACTATTAAGAGATTTTACAGGCTGTCAATTTTTACATCTTCTTAAATTAGATCTTTCGGGTACAAAAATCGATGAATGGTCCTTGCAGTCTTTAGCTGCTGTCTGCGGCAACCATCTACAGGTTCTCCGTATTGATGACTGCGACAGTGCAAGCTTTGAAGAGTGCAAGTGCAAGTTTTCAAATTTACGAGAATTATATGCAAATAATTTTTCCAAAAAACCAGCTGATGTCTGGTTACAGAATATAAGCAAATATTTAGGCGAGCGTTTAGAGATACTTGAGGTGATCGATACGCGTATTACAAGTTTTGCCGGTTGTTACTTTCCCAAACTTAGAAGGTTAGAAGCCGATTATACTCGGCTTACAAATGAAGGGTTGCAAGCCTTAAGCAAGAGCGCAGCTGACACTTTAGAAGAACTTAACGTAGAAGATTGCAAGTATCTGGTCCCAGAAGACTTTAAAAAATATTTTCCTAAACTAATCGACCAGTAAGTCTGGTCTAGTTCTTCTGTGAGCAGGGCCGGCCCCGCTCGTTGAGCTAGTTACAAATTTTCTGCAAGATCTTGATTTGTGGATAGGGTGTAGCTAACGGTAACTTTTGCAAAGAGCTTGGGGATGCGCAGCCTATCCCAGTTTTTTGCTCCCAATAGGCGGTTGCTTTTCAGTTCATGGCGATAATCTGGCAATCTGCCTTTTCCTGAGCAAAAAAGATGCCAGGTTTTATAGCATGTCTTGGACCTTGCGGGCCATCGGGTGTTATAAGGACTACTTGATTGCTTTTAATAGCATCGGCAATCTGTAAAAGGGTGGCCTGTCTTGAATTGTGAGGAAGCTTGTGCCGCAAGAGCAGTTTCTCCAAAAAGATGCAGGCAGCTATTGCCCGTATCTTGAGACCCAATTGTTACATCTGGTTTATGCTTTGCAAAGAGCCGTATGATAGTAACATCGCCAGATTCCACAGCTACATATAAAGCACTTTTTCCCTGCTAACTCGATTTACGTTATCAGGGGTAATAAGGCGCTCGATCTCTTTAAGGGGGTTTTTTCTAGTATCGCACTATGAAGAATCTCTTCAACTGCTACTACCGGCTGCTGAGATCCAAATCCAAGTCTTGCAATACCTGATTGTAAAAAATTCATACTGAAGTGATCGCTTTAATTGAGATTGTTTATCGATTTTCTCAAGACAGGTTCTCAAAAAATACATTTAGATCAAAGTTGAACGAGCAGCAGAAAGCTTCGGAAAAAATCTATATTGCATAAAAAAAACTAAATTTGTACGTTGTTTCGAAACTTTGCTGGGTATCTTTGCTCAGCCTGTAACAAAAAGGATGAAAATGATACGAAAATTTCAAATAGTATGCCTCACAGTTCTCTTTGGACTGTTTTTTGGGCAGGTTTCTGCTGCAGGCAAATGTAGAGGCTGTAACGACTCGAGCTCTCACTCTACTAAACAGAGAAGACATAAGAAAACATGCAAGCTATGCTCGCTCAAAGCGACAGAAATTGATGTTGGCACGCTTCGCGCAACAGAAATCGAAGCTGAAAAGATCGATGCTGGGGAGATCACTGTCAATGGTTGTGAAACTGTCCGGGGAGTGGTTGTTGCGGAAAGTTCACTCGCAAATCCATGCTTTACCTTCACATGTAATGCACTTGTGAACATCCAAGATATTAATATCGAGAAAAAACTTTTAGAATCTCCCCAGACTCTGACAAATCCATTAGAGGCTTTGCCGATTTTGACTCCAGGCTCTGATGAAAGCTGCCCGGAAGTCCCTGTAGGTGGAGATCCTTTGGTTACTGCGATTGTGGACCAAGGATTTTCTTTTCAGCAAGATTGGTTGATCTTTACCAACACAAGCGATCTTCCAACAGCACCAAGTCCAACAGCTAGTGCGGGACCCTGGTATTTTGAAAAAGAACCATACCAGACAACTAACAGAACAGTTATCACATGTGGATGCCGCGAAATTTATGATCCTACTTCGCAAAGAGATGATGAGCAGTATCCTCCACATGAGCCCAATACAAATTCTACCATTGAAATTACCTTTGATACGTCAATTTTAGACCCTCTCGTATCTGAAGTATCGTTGGAACTTGAATATGCCTATTCTTCAGAAGCCAATTACGACTTCTTTACAATCTCCTCAGGCACTACAACCTTTTTCCAAGGATCGGGTCCTGGACCGAGTGTAGACAATCCATACAACAGAGGCACTCTTACAGTCAAAGTGCCTAAAACTTCATCTGTTATAATTAATTACTATAGAGACCCTGCAGTGTACGGCGGTGTTGATTCGGTCTACTTTACAATCAACAAGGCAATACCTGTTTTCCCAATTGAAGTTCCTACACGCCTGCAACTAAAGCGCGGCAATACTGTTCTCAAAGATTATGGGTATTTGATTGACCTTGATGGCACTAAAGTAAATGAACTCGTGGTGGATTGCCCAATCAGCATTCAAGCCGGAGATCAACTCTGTTTAGAGGCAGATCCTACGATCTATCAAACCTACAACGTTTCTGCTGAATACCAAAATATTCCTCAGATTAAAGATCATCGTTCCAAGGAAAACTTTTTTGCACCTGTGCAAATTAATAACCTCGGGTACAACAACCGCTTTCCAACAGATCTTTCAACACTGGAAGGTTGGTACAACACCGACGATCAGTTTATCCAAAACCTCGTATATATCCAGCAGGTGCAAAATTGCGATACCAATGGCATTCCACAGCTTTCTCTATCTCGCTATTCACTCGCAAGTAGTGGACCTTTCTTTGTAAATGGATATTGGAGCGGCACTGCACCTAGCTATTTTACACAGGTAGGAAATAATAGATTTCAAGATAACGCAAGCTTTCTCTTCTATAACTTTGATCCTCTTACAGGAGAGATGCGACTAGATCCAGATCCTAGCAACTTGCCTGGTATTGGCAGTACAGGCTACACTGTGTTTAAGCCTATCAAAAATACAGACCCCAGATACTGGCAGTATAATTTTGATCTGGTAGATCCGGAACACGAATTTAACCCGCCAATAAACTTTTTTGACTTTGTTGGAGAGTATTACAAAACAGGCTATATCTCGTCACAATTTGGAATTTCTTCCTATCCTACTTGGCCTGATATCAATCCTTTAAACCTCGATCAAACTCAATACGCGGCATCATTTGGTGTGAGCTCAAAAGCACAGTATGATGATCTATTTCGTCGTTTGAGAGATATTGGGGTTCAACGAAAATATGGCGTACAGAGATTTATCTACTGGCCATATCCAGGATCTGATCTCACAGATTCGCAAAAAGCGAGCCTTCGCTGGGTAGTTAACCAGAATCGCTATCCATTCTTAGGCTTTGTAACAAAATTGGAAAATGAAGGTGAAAATACCTTTGCACGCCTCTGCCCAGGAGAGACGGTCTATCTGAAAGGCACAAATACACGCTTTGACGATTTTCCACTTCGTCTTGCTATGGATGGCTATCATACAGGGCCAAAACCAGGACCTGAATTTATGCAAACCTATTCAGGTACTGACCCACGCACAGATGATCCAATCCCATCTGATTTAAGCTATAATATTTATGATCAGTGGAGCTACTATACAGCCCGCCTTCCTATTACTATAGATGAGAGCAACAACAAGATCTATTCTCGAGGTGGAGGACGCTCTAGATTTGGAGATGAGCCTTTTTACTTAGATCTACTTGTGAACTCTAATCCGCCACTTGGACTTGGACCATACAGTGTCTACTCAAGCCTTTTGGGACCAAACGTTGGTTTAAATCCAATTGCAGGCAATGTCGTGATTGCAGATCCTATTGATGCAAGCACACCGCTCAATAACGCAGCTGAAGTGAACGGCAACGTACTTATTGTAGTCTTTGGTTCTGTTGGAAGTGGCACAATTGTTGCAAATGCAGCAGCTGCCGGAGCTACTGGAGTCATTATAGTCGATGATACAGTGGAATCACTTGCTGATTTTAGCATTGGAGGTGCCGGAGTCATTCCTTCTGTGGCCATTACAAATGTAGATGGAATGGCGCTTATCGATGCTATTACTGATGGTGCAGAAGTAGATGTTCAAACAGAGCTTAATAGCCCTATCTTTGAAACAACACTTCCTTCTGGAACCTATTATCTCAGCGATATTTATCAGTTACTATATGATCAATATCTTGCTGGAGAGACAGAGTTTTTCATCGAAGTTGGAAACTTCATATCAGGTGAATATGGGGTAGATGATTTATTTGTTCTTTCTGGAACAGCGCAAGCGCTTCTATTTGGTCCAGAAGATCCAAATTATCCTTCAAATTTCTTTGGACCTACTGGTCTTGATGTAGGATACCTTTGGGATCCGACTGATGTACCTTTGGTCTCTGAATACCAAGGATTGTCAGAGAATTTCTTTGATGGCTCTTATGCCCAGATTTTGCCTGGCGAGTATAAGACTCATACTCCGCTAACATCAGAAGAGGCTCAGGCCCTTATTGATGCACTGGATAACGAAACTGTAACTGTGGAGACTCAGCACGGACCAATCACGTACGAGTCAACATATGAAAACTTTGTAGCCTGCATCAATGAACTCAGCATGCAGAAAGGAACTGAGGATCACACGATGCTTACTCCATGGGTACATAAATGTGACAATGGGCTATTTGAACTGCCTATTTCTATGCAGTCGCTGTTAAATGATTTGAAGCTTATTGACTTTGATGAAACAGCTACTTATGTAGCACCATTTAACGATCTAGACGATGAAAACTCTGCTATTCCAGGAGTCCCTATATCCGCTACTTTTGCGCCTACGCTCTATTGCATAAGCGTGAGAGCTACCGGAACTGGCCATCCAGGAGAGTTCTCCGAAATGTACAACGCTGGACTCGATAGATCAAGTATCGAAGATCAGTCTCGTTCAGAAGGAAGACTTGAGTGGATTGTACCGAGAAATGGAGATATTTTAATATATCCCGAGGGAACGGTATTGCCTATCGGAGATCTGAGTGGTCGTTCTGTTGAAATTCCAATTGTAAACTATTTGGAAGATCCACAATGGCTCGGATACACGACAAATAATGGAGCACCTGATTATAACTTCATTCCTTATGTCGAGAGCACTGGCCTTGGGCCATTTGCAGATACTGCTGTGGCGGGTTCTTGGTTAATTGGAGTTATGCAGCCTGAAAAGACACGTGAAATTTTGCAGCTTGCACCAAATGATCCAGTACCAGGTATTGGCTATATCACATGGTATGAATCGATGTGGTCGAGTGATGGAGATTCCTCACTTTTACCTTGGTATGATCCAAACTTTAGTTCGGTGGATCCAGCAGCCTTAGTGGCTGTAGGAAGAGTGTTGCAGTACTTCAATGAGAATGACGTTAAACACATCATTATCGATGTAAGAAACACCATTGGAGGAGGCGAGCCCTTCTGGAACGCTTTTGCCGCAGCGGTTGGAGGAAAGCGCTACTTTAACGTTACCGATGTCACACCAGTACTGTCTTTAGAGCCTAACGGAATTACTTCTGTTCGTACTACAGCCAACTTTCAAGTGGCGAAGGAAAATGCAGGAGTAGTTACCTACAACTATCAAGACACAATTTTGGATTGTAATCCAGATGCGTTTGTGGCTGCAGGTTTTACCGACTACATTCCGGGAGGAATATGGAATGGCGAAGTGACAGGTCAGGCTGATTTAGGACTTAAATCCAACATCATCTGGCTTTCCAATGCAACTGCAATTTCAAACCCTCAGTACAAATGTTTACTTGTGAAGGGAACAAGTAAGGACCAAGTTGAGTATAATGGCGATTTTGGACGCTCTACCCAATTTATTGAGTATGGTGTCTACTATCGACCCTTCTCGACTAGTGGGAATTACGATTCCTATATCAACTGGTGGACCAAAAATCGAGCTGGTGCCGAAGAAAATCCTCGTGGTTTGATGTATGCGCTCGATCGCTGGGAAGCAAGCCGATCAGGCTATATGGATGGCAATGTGGATGCACAAGGCGGTGTGTTGAAGGGACTTGATCAAGAATTTAGCAACCTTCATAGACCACAAATTAAGTGGGATATGAATGCTAACGTCTTCTTCCAAGATATCGGCTATACCATAGGCAACATTGGAACAAGTGTGGATCCGGTAACAGATGGAGAGCCATGGCTACAAGATCGCTACACCGGAATTGCGTTTGATAATCCGCTTACCTTCCGCGACTCAACTCTTGAGAGATGTGTTCAGATGGTATGTGATCCAAACGTCAGTTCGCACTTCTATCAAGATGATGGCTACGGATATGTGTCCGAGCCGTAAGTAGAAGCCATCTTCAGAAAGAGTAGACCGCATCCTGCAGTCTACTCTTTTTTTTCATTAATAGTCTTTAAAGTTTTGAGTGACTCGCATAAGCTTAAGTTTTTTTTCCAAATAGACCTCCAATTCGTGAGCGTAGCTCTTTGGAGTGCGGTGATTATTCACCGCTCTCAATTTCGACCACGCCCTTAGTCACAATAGCTTCCAAAGCTTAAAATTGGGTTCACTATTTGAATAACAATTTTCTATCATAATGTTGAAGCTATTTATGTCTTGGAAGTTACATAGGCTATTGTATGTACTTCGAAATACAGAGCTGCGAATAATCGCAGCACTAGAGAAGCGAGCTACGCTCGCAACCTGCAAATCTCCAAGATAGGCCGATTGCAATAGTCACAGTTTGTGAATCCAAAATTATGCTAAGGCACTAATCGATAAAAAAACATATACCCATCTTTCGCTGCATCATCAGGCATGTTTTTTGTTGTGATACCTGGCTGTCATTGAATGTTACCCATGTCCCATCTGGTTATGGCACATGAGAGAAGTAGTGTCCTCGATTTGTGGTCATCACTTGGTGCACTACAATCGAGATAAGTTCATAGTTCTTCCCGATACTGTTATGCTTCTATCTGAATTGCCTACCCCTTTTTATCTTTGTAAATTAAGTGATTTATGTTGCTTTTATTTATATAAAGTATGTAGAATATTTTATTATTAATGCCTTAAAATTCAAGGAGTTGAATTATGTCTTATAATCTGCAAACTATTCAGTCGAGATTACAGAGAATAGAGGACTATTTTCGAGACCCTGAACTTCGCACGATCATCACCGGCGGCGTAAGCGATATGAAACCCGAAGATATCCGCAACAAAGATGTTCATAGAGGGCTTGAAGAGGGCTCATGGCCACGTAATCTTCTTCAGAGTGGCAGAGTTGATGTCCTTAATCGCTTTGTTACAGCTATTACAGCGCTTGAACAAAGAACCGAATGGGGTAATTGGGGCGTAGATAGTGACAAAAATGCTCATGCGCCTATCTGGGTGCGCCTTGTTGATAAGCTCAATCAAGCTATACTGAAAATGCCTGCGGTTGTTCTGTCCTCAGACGATGCTCAGTCAGTTACAGAGCTCTATAAGCGCTATGAAAATGTAAAACACGGCATTAAAGAACGTCGCGAAAAGCATGAGGGGGTCGAGCGCGATTTTAAAGTTATATTTGCTGATGAAAAGTATGATGAGCTTGTAAAAATTATCGTTCCTGATGCCTATGGTGAAGTTTCGCCAAAGCATCTGCATAAGTTTATCTTGGAAGTAAAAGACCAAATACTTCGCGAGCGATTTATGACGCTCTATTACGAAGCGTTGACAGCTCACGCTAAAATGGGCTTTGCCAAAAAGCTTGCCGACTACTTCGTCAACTTTATGCCAAATTATGGAAAAACATTTGTGGGTGAAGCGCCCAAGAGCGATCTTCAACTCGTAAGTGCGTATAATGCAATCTTTAGAAAGGCAGCTGATGCTTAAAAAGATGGCTGCATAGATACTGTGAACCGAGAATTCAGGCACGGTCACGTGCCTGAATTCTCTCATTTATTGACTCGTTTGCAAAGCTTTGTCAACACCCTCAACTATCAGCTCTCCTCTCTATTTCCATCTTATCGTGGATGATTGCATTTTCTGCGGCGAAAATGGCCTTTGTTTTATGAAGTAACATTCAGGCAAGGTGGCAGCGTCGATTCGCAAGGCGTTGTTCGGAAGTGAGTAATCAGGTGCTTGGAAGTTGATATAGTGAATAAAAGTGGATGTGATGGACGTTGTCCATAAGAAGTTTTTTGGTGCTTACCGACCAGTAAGTCTGGTCAGTTCTTCTGTGAGCAGGGCCGGCCCCCCTTTCACCTTTCGGTAGGCAAGCCGATGCCTCTTAATATGCGTTGCTCGGGATTACAAAGATCATTATCTTTATTTTTGCGCTTTGCACTCAAGTAATATTTTTGCCAGAATCTCCAATAAAATTGGAGAAACTGGCAAAAATATGGCGAAATACAACCATTTTCTCCAAAAAAATTGGAGAATCTGGTAGAATTAGGGTAGGAGCGTGAACATGGAATTATTACGTTCTTTTGACACAGCCTATATTGAAACACAGACTTTGCTCCCTTTACTGAGTAGCTACACCAATCCCCATGATGTTATTTCGCGCCTTTGTAAGAATGGGGAGCTCATTCGCCTAAAAAACGGCTTCTACATCATTGCAGAAAAAATTAAGAATTCCAGAGTACCGTATGAACAGATTGCTAATCTCCTTTATGGTCCTTCCTATATCAGCTATGAATGGGCTCTTTCTTATTACGGGATGATCCCTGAAGGGGTATATGTGCTAACATCTGCAAGTTTTCTTAAGTCCAAAAACTATAAAACAGCTCTTGCTACCTTTGAATATACTCCCTTAAGCAAGCAGCGCTATGTTGTTGGGATAGATTTAAAAGAAAACAGTGCGGGGAATTTTTTGATTGCAACTCCTGAGAAAGCTTTAGCTGACCTTGTGCACCAAAAAAGCAAGCATCTTTCAAGTAAAGACCTGCTTATAGACCTTGTGGAGGCACGAAGGATAGATGAAAGTGATTTGAAAAATCTTGATAAATCACATCTTGCAGAGATAGCTGAGAGTTATCGTTCAACTGCAGTACATACACTTCTCAACGTTATAGGTCGCATATGACAAAGCCTACTATTACAAAAATGCTTGAGCATTACCAAAATTCAAAAGTTCAAGAGCAGACAAAACTTCGCGAAATTCTTCATTGGTCTAAGGACTATTTCCACGCGCTGGTTGATCATATTACGGTTGAAAAGTCTTAAGGTGTGTTTATGCCTTTTTTACAAGGCATTCGAAGAGGCTCGAATCGAGGTAGATTTTGCCATCTTCTGCTGCTATGTTGTACTTGAGCATTTCATCGGTAATATCGGATAAAAAAGCTTCTTTTTGTTCGACGACATAGTGTAAGGAGCAAAAGGCTGCAGCGAGATCAAATTGCTCAATAAAGTTCATTGAGGCGATATCAAGCTGCTGAAAGAGCAGGTTTTGCAATGTGAATGATTGTGAGGAATGAGCTATCATATGTTGCGATATATCGATGCCTGACAAGGCCTTGGTGTATATACTATCTAAAACTATTGATGCCGGTAATGAAACGTTTAAGCACATCTTAGGCCAACTCCACAAATAGAGTGAATCGCATACCCCGGCCCCTTATACACAGCTGGCATCCCAAGCAGTTTGTTTTTTTCGACAATGCCGCTAAGCGATGCTGAGGCATCGAGAATCGAATACTGCGAATGCACATGTAGGTGAACAAATGGGCCCATGTTCTTATTCCCTCACAACCTGAATTTATACCCAAACAACTTCAAGGGATGCTCCTCGAGCTTGCGATAATTATTTTACTTGACGATTTAGATTTTTTGAGCTAGAAGTAATCAGATTTAAATTTTATCTGAGAGGCTTTCTCGAAATTCCGCACGAGTTTTGAAAAGTCTCTGCAAGACCTCCTGTTGCCCTAAAGTGTCCTATTTAACATAAAACAATGGAAAAGCTATGAAGTTTTTAAGTTATTTAGCTGTCCTTGGCCTGTGTGCTGGAACAGTAAGTGCAGATGATTCGTGCTGCAAAAGTATAAAAAAAGAATTAAAAAAGATTGCCAAAAGGCAAAAACCAGATTGCTGTGAAACTACGCCAATCTGCCAAAATGTGATTAACAGAAATGGCGGAACACTCCTTCTCAATAAATCTGGTACCTATGCACTTACAGAAGATGTTGTGGGAACATTAATTGTAGTAGCAGATAGCGTCTGCATCGATCTTTGCTGCCATACACTGAGTGCTGGTGGTAGAGCAAGTGCAATCGTTGCAAATGGCCATGAAGGACTTGATGTCTATAACGGACGCATTATCAATACAACAGATGCAGCAATCTTAGTGCAGGATTATGACTCAGTAGAGCTTTATGACCTTACTATGAGTGGAAATGTCTTTGATTCTATCCGTGAGCAGAATTCTGTCGATCTTCGTGTGCATAATGTAAATTTTGTAAATGACAATGAAGGTGAGCGCGCGCTCTACTTTAATTCATGTGACAATATAGTTGTTAAAAACTGCAATGCATCAGGCTTTTTAAGCACTATTGGAGCGATTATTCAGTTCGATACCTGCAATGCAGGATCACTTGAAAATATTGATGTTACAAGCAATACCAAAACATCCGCAGCAGATGTTGATGAATTTAGTGCTGGCACTGCGTTAGTAGCAGTAACAGAAAGTACGGGCGTTGATTTTGTTCACGTAAAAGTAAACAACAACACCTTTGACAACAGCGTACCTGTTGCCGATCAGAACAATCATTGGAGAACAGCTGAGGCTATTGCCTTCTTTTCTTCAAATAACTGTTCACTTCATCAATGTGAAACAAGTAACAATACTGATGTTGCTGGCAATGTCGCTACAACAGATACAGAAGATTACATGCTCCTTTTCATTTTTTGTGACAGTTGTATCGTAACAGAACATCAATCAAATACCAATAGCTGCACGCAGCCAATACTCTATTTTGTTGCAATTGGGTGCTTAGATTCAGCTAACAATAGATTTGAAGGTTGTCAGGCAAATAGTAATTTAGTCTCAGAATTATTTGTCCTACCTGGCTCCGAATCTGGTATGGTCCCTATGTGGGTTGCCGAGTATTTTGATTTTGCATTAAGTAATGGAAATGTGCTACGAAATTGCCAGGCTAACTTTAATACTGTTACATTAGGTGGAGCAGGCCGTACTGATTTTGATAGTGCCGCTTACAATGAAGCCATATTAGTTGGAGGAACTGATAGCGTAGTTGATCATTGCCAAGCAAATAACAATACGATGGGAGATAATCAACCATTTACAGCAGCTTTGGGGATTGCTTCTATTGGAACCAATACAAAGATACTTAATTCAACCGCAGATAACAATACTGGTGGTGGAGAGTCGTTTGGTATTAATTTGTTTTTTTCAAATTTGGGGAGTCATGGCCGTAATCCACTCATCTCAAATTGCTCAGCAAGTTCTAACGGTAACTGGGGAATCCAGGTTGGATTTGATGGTGATTTAACAGAAACAATTCTTGATGTTGTGATCGAAGATTGTGTTTGCAACAAAAATGGAGGTCAATCAGGTCCTGCAGCAGGAATCATTGTTGTACCTGTTCAACCTGGTGCAACAAATATCTTCATTAAAGGTTGTCAAGTCTATGATACAACGTCCTCTGATGGCGATGCCACAGGAATTAGTGTAACGAACGCAAGAAATGTAGTGATAGAAGATTGCGAAGTCTTTACTACGACAGCGGATGGTCTTGGCCATGGCATTCTCTTTGATACAGTTACTGACTCCAAAATTATACGCACACAGGTTCATGAGAACCAAAATAGCGGCGTAGAAATTATTGGCGACAATAGCAACATTGCGATTATCGAATGTATTGCTATGAGTAACAACATAGGTTTTGATTTTGCTATTGGATCCACAGCATCATGCAGCCTTGTTCAAGACTCTCGTGCTATAGATAACAGCGTAGCTGGATTTGCTTACCCTATCGGGCCGCTTACTGTTACCTTCATTGGTAATGAATCGCAGTGCAATGGTGAGACCATATGTGCAAACTATTCAAATTTAAATGGCACCATCAATCTGCAGGAACTTAGCTGGTTTGATGGTTCTATTACACCGGTTAACCCTGTAGGACCGGGTGCAGCAGCCCCTGGTGCACGCTTTACAAACCTTATTGCAGTACCGACATTTACTTCAATTGCGGGCTGCATTGCACCTCCTCCGTAAAGCAATCATTTGCCCATCTCTACTTGATGAGGTGGGCAACTCCATCAAAAACAATAAGGAATAGTTATCAAGATTCGCACTTACTTCGCTTTATGTGTATCCACGGACCGTTAAATCTAGTGTTTTTGCTTTTGAATGGAGCGTGTGCACAGTGGCGCATACGAAGGGAAAGCTGATAACAAATTGGGGATATGGTACTGGGGGAGAGTATTTTCAATATGGGCAAAGACCCCTAGCAAGAGTTGCTCAATTGTAGAAATCTCGGCTTACAGCAGCAAGGAAAAATCAAGAATTAGAGAAATTTGCGACTAACCTAGTCGATAATTTAGGCTCATTTGTTTGCGAAACTCCACAAATCGAGTGAACTTCAGATCCAGGCCCCTTGTGCGGAGGGGGGGGTATTTCGGAGGGCCGACAAAAAGCCGGCGCGTTACTAGGTTTACGCTAGAAGCCCTACCATTTGTAAAATGCGAGCACATTCAACAAGCTTATCTTTTGTAAAGATGGCGAGTTTATTTTTTGCATTTTCAAGGTGATACTCAGCTGTTCTGTAAGAGATGCCCAAGCTTTGAGCTTGTTCTTTAGCAGTTTTGAGCTCGCAAGCAGCAAGCAATGCCTCTTTTTCGCGCCGAGAGAGTGTTTTGGCAAAAGTAAAGAGAGAGGGGGAAACTCCAATTTGCTGGAGAAACTGAGCGTGACTTTCTGGATTAGGGAGGCAATTACTTCCATAGCTTTTGTTATAATAGCGATTCTTTCCCTTTAACTCAGCTAAATTGATGCTAGTTTCTTCTGATAACGTTTTGAATTTCTTGGTTTCGGCCAAAAAGTAGTTAAGATAGCTGTTAAGTAGAGGCAGATTATTGCTATAAAAAGAGGGTAGAGTGAGGAGCTTCTGACGAGAAGCAAAGCCAAAGATATGTGCCTTGGACGCGCTCTCTTTGCGTATAATAATAAGCGGATGATGCAGCGGGTGTTTTTGTTCTAAGTTACGAATAACTTTTTCGAAATGTGTGTCAAAATCAAGATAAAAATAGCCAGGTGTTAGGCATGAGGGTGCTACAAGGAAATGCGCGTCATTATACCATTGACTCTCATAAAAATAGCTCAACTGGTCATGAAAGTTAGAGGTATTTGAAAGATATCCTTCTTCGGTAATCTGGATATGCCAGAAATTGTCAATGCCAAAATTGCATTTTAATGGGTCGGTAATTTTCTTTAAGGTATCCTGGCACCTTTCGTTATATGTAAAAAAATCCCTCATCTTGCACCTTTGTAAAAATAATTATATTACAATCTATGGTTTTTGTCAAGGGAATATAACAAATTTGTATAACAAATTCCTGCTGGAACTAGCCAGTCGTTCCAGCAGGAATTGCGAGCGGGTTATTAAAGAGTTTTTGCTAGTGCTTCAAGAGTTGATCTAAAAGTAAATAGCTTATGGCATGTGGTATCAACCGCTGAGGCATATCCTGCAATGTGCTGTTTCATTTCAGGTGTTACATGAGTTAAGGTTTTCATTGATAACGTAGGTTTTACGGAGCATGGAATTAAGGTGACATCGTAGTCTCTCATGCAAGAGGCATACTTTGTGTATCGCTCTTCAACACCCGCTACATTATCAGGATTTCCTGTCCAAAAATTATTCACAAATTCTGGAATTCTTTCAGGTCCCCATTGATACTCTCTAAACCAATCCTCTTTAAATTGAGCAACTACAGCTTCTTCTAATGGGACCTCATCAAGGCGCATTCTGTCGGTAAGCTTTATAATTTTTTCTAAAGTATGTTCTAGGTCAAATTTGTCATTACCAGCTCTACAAATCATGTCGCCCTTGGCAACATAATTTTTAACATTGCCTGCAAGCATTTTGGGGATCATTACAACACCACCAAATGAGTACACATCAACTAGATCTGCTATTTCTGGCTGTAATTTTTCAAGGGCAAGTTTTGTGATGAGTGCCCCATGGCTATGTGCAAATACAGGAACTCGTTGATTGCCAGACTTTTCCACCTGTTCACGCATACAGCGAGCAAATTGAGTTGCAATCTCATCAATTTTTTGTCTTTGTTCTTCGCTATTTGTGAAAAACTCTCCCAGCCCAGTTGGATTATTAAAAACAACTAACTTACGAGAAAAAATTGAGCTTAGAAGGCTGGTTTGATCATTAAGATTCCCTCTTTGTCCTTCATCATCATGATTAGAGCAAATTCCATTACAATAGACTAATGGTGTCTGTTGGGTAGTACCCGGGATTTCAAAGATTCTTACTGCTTGCATAAATAACTCCTATCTGTATTATTAAAAAATATAAATTATAAAACTGAATTTAAACCAATTAAAACTAATAGTAAAAACTAATAGTAATAGTATAAAGTTTATTATGTATGGAGATTTTAAAAACACCGTATAAAATACGGGATTTAGAGGCTTCACTTGTCTTGTTTAAGGGCAAGTAAGGCAATGATCTTCGCCTTAATAATTACTGGCATCATCGTGTTGAGAATTAGAGGATAGTTCGCATGCTTTTCATAGGTTTTTATGCACTTGCTATAAGCTTTTTTCTTAAAGTAGAATTGGGTACGAAAATGCCATGGTAGTGACGGCGATGGCGACGTGGATAGGGAATAAAATGAGAAATCCACTTAATGTGGAGACCCCAGGCCCCTTGTTGCTGTATGCGCTCTGATATGTGAGCAGGGGCGGCCCCGCTCGTTGAGCTAGTTACAAATTTTCTGCAAGATCTTGTTTTGTGG
The DNA here is from genome assembly GCA_964512205.1 of uncultured bacterium. Classification (GTDB taxonomy): domain Bacteria; phylum Chlamydiota; class Chlamydiia; order Chlamydiales; family FEN-1388; genus SZAS-7. The sequence continues at coordinate 57,805 of CAZEGK010000004.1, forward strand.
ATAGGGTGTAGCTAACGGTAACTTTTGCAAAGGGCTTGGGGATGCGCAGCCTATCCCAGCTTTTTAGCTCCCAATACGAGGTTGCTTTCCAGTTCATAGCGATAATCTGGCAATCTGCCTTTTCCTGAGCAAAAAAGATGCCAGGTTTTATGGCATGTCTTGGACCTCGCGGGCCATCGGGTGTTATGAGGACTACTTTATTGCTTGTAATAGCATCGACAGTCTGTAAGAGGGCGGCATGTCTTGAATTGTGGGGGACAAAGATTGGTTCAACGTTAGTGAATGTTTTGCCATAGGCTGCAAGGAGCTTGCCATCTTTGCTGTTGCTGACAACTATGGCAAGTGGCTTTTCCTTGAGGACTCTACGGATAAGGGAGGCTAGGAAGAGGCCATCGTGCCAGAGGGCTACAATAAGCGGGCTCTTTGCTGCTTGCACAAGCTCTTTCTTGCCCTCAATTTTGATTCGTAGTGTGGCAAAAAGAAGACTTGTCACTAGGCGAAGACAAAACGCAAGCAAAGCAATCACTGGTTTCATTCGCAAGAGATTAGAGAATCGCACAGATCTCCTGCGCAGCACGCTTTACAGGTGAGAGATCGCCGACGACATGTTTTTTAAGTTCCATACAGCCTTCAACACATTCTTTATAGCGCTCAGGATCGCTTTGAAAGAGCTCTAAGGCATCTGCAATGTCTTTTGGCTCTACTGGAGGGCGTATTTTTTCAATGAAGAGCTCTTTCTTTGCCAAAATATTGACGATAGAGAAAAAGGGCATCTGATCGAGCTTCATCACATATCGGGCCATGAGGCGATTGAGCGTCGAGAGCTCGTAGGTAACTACAGTTGGTACATTATGGAGCGCAAGCTCAAGGGTGACTGTGCCAGATTTTGCAAGCGCCAGATCACTTTTCTTCATCAACTCATAGCGAGCATTGAAAGGAACTTTTACCATATCTTGGGGTAGAGGTTCACTTGTACAGACGCATAGTTGCATGGTCGGATGTTTTTGCTTGAAGAGCCGTGCAGCTTCAAGCTGTTTTTTGAGGTTTCTTTTGATTTCATCGGGCCTCGATCCGGGAAAAATCGCAAGAACAGGCCTGCTTGGATCAAGATGAAGACTTAGTCCATTATCATTTTGTATAAGCTCAGTTATCGGATGGCCAACAAACTGCGTTTTGAGCGATGTATGGGCAAAGTAGGCTGGCTCAAAGTCAAATAGAGTAAGCAAGAGGTCAAAATATTTTGCCATCTCATCAGCACGCTCTTTCTTCCAGGCCCAGACAGTGGGGGCAACAAATTGCACGATCTTTCCCTTATAGCCCTTTTTACGAAGAGCGCGTGCAAGCTTTAGGCCAAAACTTGGCTGATCGATGATGAGCACCATTTCGGGGTTTCGTTTGAGGATTTCTTTTTTGATTTTGCAAAATGAGCGGATGAGACGGGGTAGCGCTTTTAAAACGTCGCTAATGCCCATTACCTGAAATTTTTCCATCGGTAAAATACATTCAAGCAAGTAGCCAGAGCTTGGGCCACCAACTCCCCAAAAGTGATAGATAGGAAGCTGTTTTTCAAGTTCTACGAGAAGCATCGCTGCATAAAGGTCAGCGCTTGTCTCTCCAGCAAATATAAATATATTTTTTTCTCTCATGTGGCTTTTCGTATAAAGTAGAGGTTCCTGCTATAGGGGATGATGCTTAAAAGGGGCCCTATAAAGTTTGGGATATCCTCTAAAATTAAAAAGTAAATCATGGTGATAATGGCTCCAACGAGCGAAATCCACCAAAATGTCTCGGTAAGCTGCCCCTCTTTTTGTGTCTCCTGCTGCCACCACTGCACCCAAAAACGCGCTGCGTAGCAGGATATGCCAATAAGTCCAAAGAGATGTACAGGGGAAGTAAAGTGAACGGCCCATGTAAATGGGTTATAAGCAAGAGTAAATGCTGCAAAGAGTGTGAGGGCAAGGATCACAATCGCAAGGGGTGCCTGTTTTTCTCGAGGCTGTTGTAGATTGAGGTTTCGCATGCTCAGTATCAAGTTTTGCGACTGCACAAGGCTAATTGCTGGCTGCAGCTCATTCATCGAATAGATATAGAGGAGAAGATTTCCAATAATAGAGAGCTGCCAGAAGCTTTTTGGTGTTACCGAACGCATTTCTCGCTCGGAATTGAGCCACTGTACAAAGAAGCGAAGTCCAAATGCAATTTGTGCAATATAGCCTAGTGAAGAAATCATAATTCCCTCTCAATTTCATAGGTAAGACGCCTTTTTTTCATCCAGGCTACTGCCAAAAGGTCTACAAGCAGCGAGATGCCTCTATTGAAGAGCGTATATTTACTGGTGCCTCTCTCTCTCGGACGATGGTTTACATCAATCTCTTTTGTCACAAAGCCTTCGATCTGAAAAAGTGCAGGCAAAAATCGATGCATCCCTTTATAGAGCGGCACCTTGTCAAAGCAGCTCCTTCGGTATATTTTGAGTGAGCAGCCGGTGTCTTTTGTATTGTCTTGTAAAAGCTTTGAGCGAATGGTATTAGCCAGCTTGCTGATGCATCGTTTGAGGAAGGAATCTTTTCGCTTTTTGCGTATGCCTGAGACAAGGTCGCATCCATCTGAGGCCTGGATGAGAAGTGGAATATCGCGTGGATCATTTTGGCCATCGCCATCAAGAGTGATGACCCAGCTGCCTTTTGCAGCGCGGATACCGGCTGCAAGGGCATTTGTTTGGCCGTAATTTCTTTTAAAAGTGATGCAGCGGATAGCGGGTTTAGATTGGCTTAGTTTTTCCAGGATTCTTTTACTGCCATCTGTAGAGCCATCATCGACAAAAATGAGTTCCCAGCTTTTTTCTGCCATTACCCATTCTAATTCTTTTACTAGGGGGCCAATATTTTCTTCTTCATTATAGATTGGCACTACAATTGAGTAGAGCATCATCACCCCTTTTTCCAGCCATGGTAGAGGTCTGTAAGTTCAGGATTTACTTGGCATCTGATGCGTAAAAAGTCTAAAGCGAGCTTAAAGTCCTGCGATGAGGCATGTCTGTGGCCAAACTTTGGCTTGCCAGACAGCGGCGTCAGGCGATACTGCGTCGTAATAATATAATGGGTGATAGCGATGATCTTTTTAGGAAAATGGGCAAAAGAGGAGGTTGTGATGCCGCGAAGCAGTGAGTTAGAAAGGTTGATAATATCCCCAAAGCCGAGTGCCATCTGCCTATCTTGAGTAAGTGTAATCAGCTCTTGTTCTAGTATTGGAAAGACCAAAGCTGCAAGCAGTGCTGCTCTATCTAAAAGTTTTTTTTCTTTTAGATGGATGTCATCTACTGTATTGAGGTAGGTGCAGGCGATTGATTTTGAAGGTCCAGAAAAAAAGTGGTGAAAGCAGGGGAATAGTATTTCTAAAAATGAATGGTCAGCCATGAGCGTCAAAAAGTTTGTGGCATGGCCGGATTCCAGCATTTTAAATACTTCTTCAAGCACTCGCGCGGGGGCGCTTTTCAAAATTTCTTCTTGGCATGTATGGAGCGCTCTCATCGATTTTTGCTCCACTTCAAAGCCAAATCTAGCTCTAAATTTAAGCAGCCTAATCATCCTAACCGGGTCTTGCTTAAACCGAACAAGAGGATCACCTATTGTGCGCAGGAGCTTATGGTGAATATCTTGGTAGCCGCCAACATAGTCTAAGACAGTATGGGTAGTAGGGTCATAAAAAAGCGCATTTATAGTAAAATCGCGTCTTAGGACATCTTCTTCAGGGGTTCCCCAGCGATTATCACGCACGATAAGGGTGCTCGAGCCCGGATCTCCTGCTCTAAAGGTGGATACTTCAAGAACCTTATCTCCCATGCGAACGTGAGCGAGACGAAAGCGCTGGCCAATAAGCAAGCAGCGTCTTCCAAAGAGCTCTTTAATCTGCTCAGGCCGTGCTGAAGTTGATATATCAAAATCTTTAGGATGCATGCCAAGGAGAAGATCTCGTACACCTCCACCTACAAGGTAGGCAGTATGCCCAGCAGATTTCAGGCGAAAAATGACTTCAAGGGCGTCCTTGTCGACATCTTCTTGGCGAATTTTGTGGTCGGTCTCTGTGTAAATTTTTGGTCCCATACACCTTGTTCAAATTGCTCGTATTGAGCCCAAGACCGTGACCGAGACCAAAATTGTATCTAAACCAGTTCGCGGCAAAGTAATCGGTCTCGGTCGCGATCTCGGTAACGGACTCGAGATTCTACCACTTCTTTGCCCTTTTACAGTAGTGTTTTCTAGGCCTTTCTCGAAAAAAAACTCCTATTTTTGGGCGGTCGAAATACTTGATTTATTCAAGCGAGAGAGCTACAGTAATAGCAAGACCATATCAAAGTACTCAAGATGCATGATTCAAAAAATTTAGTGCCAAAACTCTTTGGCACAGATGGCATTCGAGGCCGCGCAAATGCCTTTCCAATGACAGTAGAGCTCGCATTAGCACTCGGCAGGGCTGTAGGTAAAATATTTCGTACTCACCCAGGTAAGCATCGGGTAGTTATTGGCAAAGATACGCGACTTTCTTGCTACATGTATGAGAATGCGCTCATTTCCGGTCTTTGCTCCATGGGAGTAGATACCCTTATGCTCGGGCCTCTTCCTACACCTGCAGTTGCCTTTATTACGCGTGCATATAGAGCAGATGCCGGCGTTGTCATTTCTGCATCCCATAATCCTTTTTATGATAATGGTATCAAGTTTTTTTCAGCTGAGGGCTTTAAACTTCCAGATTCTTGGGAGAGGCAGATGGAAGAGCTTATTTCGCTCGGACCAAAAGCCTTTGAGCAAGATCTTCCGCGCGATCAAGAAATCGGTAAAAATGCTCGCATAAATGATGCAGATGGTAGGTATATTGAATTTGTCAAGGCGACCTTTCCGAGAAAGCTTACGCTTCGCAACCTCAAGATAGCACTCGATTGCGCAAATGGTGCAGGCTATAAGGTGGCTCCTTTAGTTTTTAGAGAACTCGATGCTGAAGTGTTTGTGTCTGCAAATACGCCAAATGGTCTAAATATTAATGAAGCATGCGGTGCTTTGCACCCAGAGCTTGTTCAAAAGTCTGTAATAGATCATAGGGCCGATGTCGGTATAGCGCTCGATGGCGATGCTGACCGTGTTATCATGGTTGATGAAAATGCTCAGATCGTAGATGGCGATGCAATATTGGCTATCTGTGCGAGAGACCTTATCCAAAAAGGTGAGCTTCGTAACAATAAAGTCGTGGCTACCGTCATGAGCAACCTAGGCTTTATCGATGGCATGCAGCAGCATGGTATAGAGGTTATTAAGAGCCAAGTAGGGGATCGCTACGTTATTCAGGAGATGTTGAAGGCAGATGTAGCGCTTGGCGGCGAGCCAAGTGGTCACATTATCTTTCTCGATCATAACACGACAGGCGATGGCCTTGTATCAGCTCTCCAGGTGCTTCGCATCATGATCGAAACTGGAAGCCGCCTTTCTGAGCTTGCTGCAGGCTTTAAACGCTATCCACAAATATGTCTAAACGTGCGAGTTGCCTCAAAGCCTCCTCTAGAAAAGATAGATGGCCTAAATGGTGCCATAAAAGAAGTTGAAGAAAACCTTGGCGAAAGCGGAAGAGTGCTTGTGCGCTACAGTGGAACAGAAAATATTTGCCGAGTTATGGTTGAAGGCCCCCGAAGAAGCCTCATCCAGCAATATGCACAGCAAATTGCCGGCTTTGTAAAGAAACAGATTGGAGTGTAAGCCCTTATGTGCGGAATATATGCATACCTTGGCCATAGAAATGGTGTAAAAATTGCACTCGACGGCTTAAAGCGCATTGAATACAGAGGCTATGATTCAGCAGGCCTAGGAGCTCTCTCTGATGGTAAAATTGAATACTTTAAAGATGTCGGCAAAATTTCTTCTTTAGAACATGCTATTGGCGATCTCACATCTCATACTGTCATCGCACACACACGCTGGGCAACCCATGGCAAGGTGACGAGGGAAAATGCTCATCCCCATCTTGATAGCTCAGAAAGTGTCGCAGTCGTCCTCAACGGCATTATAGAAAATTATCAGCCCCTTCGCGATAAGCTTTTAGCTGATGGCGTAAAGTTTCGCTCGGAGACAGATACTGAAGTCATTCCTCATCTAATTGCAAAGCTCTATGAGGGCGATCTTTTAAAAGCTGTACAAGAGACTCTCATGCTTGTTCATGGCTCATATGCTATCGGATGCATACATAAGGATCATCCTGATGAGCTTATCGTTGCAGCAAATGGCTGTCCTCTTGTGATTGGAGTTGGAGCTGATGAGACCTTTGTGGCATCAGACTCAAATGCGCTTATGCATCATACAAGAGAGGTAATCTTTCTCTCAGATGGCGAGCTTGCACGAATTACAAAAGAGGGCGTTGAAATATTTGACGCTACAAGAAGTCAAATCTCAAAGAAAACAGAGCAGCTGCTTCATAGCGTCGAAGAGGTGTCAAAAGGCGAATATGAGCACTTTACCCTTAAAGAGATATTTGAACAGCCCCAAACGATACGCAACGCAATGCTTTCTCGCTTTTTTGAAGAGTATGGTACAGTAGCGCTCGATGGTCTAAATCTTAGTGTAAATGATCTTCTTTCCATACAGCACGTTCTTATAGTTGCTTGCGGAACATCATGGCATGCAGGGTATGTAGCAAGCTATATGCTAGAGGATTTAGCGCGCGTTCCAACTCAGGTAGAGGTTTCTAGCGAATTTCGCTATAAAAATCCGATCGTTCCTGACGGCACTTTTGTCATTGCTATAAGCCAGTCTGGAGAGACGGCAGATACCATCGCTGCAGTGCGTGAAATCAAGGCAAAAGGCGCAAAAGTACTTGCGATCTGCAACGTCCAAGGCTCAACCCTTGCAAGAGAAGCCGATGGCTGCCTCTTTCTCCGAGCAGGTCCTGAAATTGGCGTCTGCTCCACAAAGGCATTTACAAGCCAGCTTGTAGTTCTTTGTCTCTTTACACTCCTCATGGCCAGGATGCGCCATATGAGTAAAATAGAGGGGCAGCACTACCTTCATGCGCTTAAAAACATTCCACTTCAGGTGCAGTCTGTATTAGAAGCCGCTCCTCTTATCGAAAAAATTGCGAAGAAATATAGCAAGTTTAATGACTTTTTCTTCCTTGGAAGACGCTATATGTTCCCAACGGCACTAGAAGGTGCTTTAAAGCTCAAAGAAATTGCCTACGTCAATGCAAATGGCTACCCTGCAGGTGAGATGAAGCATGGCCCAATCGCCCTCATCAACGAAACATGCCCAACAGTTGCCCTTTGTGCAGACAAGGTCACCTACGATAAGATGATAAGCAACCTTATGGAAGCTAAGGCAAGAAATGGCAAAATCATCGCCATTGTCCACGAAGGAGCGCAAGGTATCGAAGAAGTAGCCGATGATATCATCTATGTCCCCGACACCTGCGATGAATTTGCTCCCATCATTACCACCGTTGCCACCCAGCTTCTTGCCTACTACATGGCAAAAGACAAGGGAGCAGACATCGATAAGCCACGTAACCTTGCGAAGTCTGTTACTGTGGAGTAAAATGGTCATGTACAGAGCGGCAAATATGAATAGCGCTTATACTAACTAGTGCTGTACATCTTGCGCTCTGTATCCAAATGTTTGATCCTGCAAAGCTAAGTCCTATTGATGCATGTTACGTGCAACTCTCTGTCTACCTCTTTGCAGAGGTTTATACAAGGTTCTAAATCCATAATCCTCCTTATAAATAAAATAGTAGTATCGAATTGGATTGTGCTGGGTGATTTTACTACTCGATAGGGTAAAAATTACGGATATCTTGCAAAGATGATCTACTCTTATAAATAGAGCCAGCCACAATAAAAATAGGGAGGCTTAATATGAGTAGTTTACAAGTTGGAGCTGTTTCAAGTGTATGTGCTGAACAAAATGCTCAAGTAAGAAGCGATCTGCCAAGTCTTATGTATGACGATAAGGGAGTGGTAAAACTAGCACTTAAAGTTTTGCAAGAAAGTGACGAGCTGCAAAGACATGATGCTCGCGTTCGCATTCTTGAAACGAATTTGCAAGAGATGCAAGCACGTGTAAACAAATCCTATGGTCGTTGTGGATTTAGTCTTATTGCAGCAGTTGCAATTAGCGTGCTTGTGCCTCCTGCAAGACTCTTAGCTCTTACATCAGGTATTGTTAGCGGAATAATCAACTGGGAAGCGAGCGGCACAGAAAAATGCCACTGGTTGCAGGTTGAAGTCGATGCGGAAAAAGCATTTGCGAAAGAGCATCCAGAGCGGGTGAATGATGAATCACTACGAAAAGAATTTGTGTACAAATTTATTTTTGATCATTCACCTGGATATTATCTTCGTACACATGGAAGAAGTGGTTCACCAGTAAGGTGGTCTGCAAATGCCCATATTTTTCCTGAGGCCCAGCAAAAGCATGAGGCAATTGCCCAATCAATGCCGCTTCCTCATTTGGATGATGATCTTCTTAACCACGATTAGGGGCGAATAATGGGAGTCGAGAAAGGCTCCCTAAAGCAAACCAAATTCAGCAAGCTCTTCTGCAAAGGTAAAAAGCTCGTTTTTATAGCTGTAGTCGAGCTTGCTTTTTGCACTATTTATGTAATGCTCGATTGTTCTCGGCGAAAGGTGTAATATCGACGCCGTTTCCTTCATGGCCTTTCCTTTAAGAAGTAGTCGTATGCATTCTTTTTCACGTTGCGAAAGGGAATCGGCCTTAGTTACATGCTCTTCATAGCCAATTTCTATCAGATATTTTCTTATTAATTTGGCTTCTTCTTGGTGCTGCAAGGTATTTACAGTGTCAAACTGTTTAGCTCCCAGTAACTCGCGCAAACAAAGAGAAGGGCCTGTCTCTGGCTGAATGATTGATTTGCACTCTTTTTTAAAGTGGGTGGCAAATGCTTGCAAAAGAGGTGTGTACTTTGTAGCTATCTGTATGGCATCAATCTCACCCCAAAAACCAAAAAATTCTACCGAATCCTTTGCTCTCTCGCAAAGTCCGATAAGCGGCACCATCTTAAAATTGCGCACAATATAGACAAGGGATGCATCAAATTCCTCTTTGTGACTTGTATCAATAGAAAAAAATCCAGATTTGTAATTGTTTGGGTGGCGTAAGTAGGGGTCGTTAGCATAGAGCTTTTGATCATAGTAATAATCAGCGACCTCGGGATGGTCAGTTACGAGAACGTGCTCGCCATTGTCTTTGATAGAGAGGTAGTAAAAACAGGTTATGCCTAGATGGCGTAAGGGGCGAGTGCATCTTTTCACAGCATCGGAATGCTTGCTTAAATCCTTAAGGAATTGACGTATCTGGTTGTCAGACATGTTTTTATGCTCACAAAAGAAAGTTTTGTTCTAACAAACTAACAGCTCAATGAAAACTGTACAAGAGTAATAGTAAAAAAGCTCTCTATTATAATTGATTTTTAATTATAAATTTATTATTAAGAGGAAAAGATAATATAATAATTATAATGGTGTTTTGGCATGGCTATAATAAAAACCTCATTAGAAGCAGCAGTCCATAGTATAGGTGCTGAAATTGTACAGCGTGAAAGGGACGCTTTTGAGAAAAAAAACCTTCTCTCCTGCGTTACTCTACCCACATTTGCAATTACTGCACGGGTAATTGCAGCAGCATCTCAAGTTTTATGGCTTGTACATGAGACGGTTAATTTTTTGCCCCGCATGCTTAGAATTACCTATAGCCTTGCAGAGAACTCTTCTACGCCATTATCTCCTCAGTTTTTTCATAAGGCAGGATCAATCTATGGTCTTTATTTAAAAACAGTTGGCGCTCAATTTCTTACGGGAACACTTGCTGTTGTTGCCCCGGAGATTGCCTATGGTAGCTTAGAGCTGCAAAAGCCTCTTTTTGCCCTGCAACTTGAAGCATTTTTACAGACGCTTCCAGACTTGCCTCATGTACAGAAGCATGTACGAGAGACCTACCCAACTGTAGAGACCCTTGTTACGCTCTATACACGCCTTGGTTTTACAAATACTCACTGGAAGAAAGCGCTTCATCGGACAATAAAAAAAATTAATGATTTTGATCCCATTCAGGCTTCACAATTTCTCACGACAAAGACAAGGCTCTTTCAGGAGGGCTACTACCAGGCATTAGCAAGTCTTGTCTCGGAAAGGCTCAATCAGTTTCAACGGGAAAAGAAGTTTGATAGGGCTGTAATAGAGGGATTAGACCCGGCAGTTTGGCTTACAATCCAGGGATTTATGCGCGATGAGACAAAAGAGCAGCTCATTGGGTTACTTAAAGAAATGATCCCAAATGCAGAAAATACAAATATCTATATTGCGCTTCATAAACAGATCGTTTCGGAGTATCGGACCTTAGATGCCCTTCTTGGTTGCCAGGTGCTCTTTGAAAAGATGAAGGGGGCAAGAGAAGAGCTTGTAGCAAAAGAGCTTTTTACAAACGACGATATTATCGCAATGTATGGTGAAAGCTACGATGCTGTACTCACTTTAGGAATACTTCGCTTTATTGAGAGTGGCCAGGTCAAAGATACCACCATTACCTTCACTGCAGTAGATGGTAGAAGATGCAGTTTTAGTAGAGATCTGCAGTTTTTCGGGGAAAAAAGGGCGATCTCTCTTGCAAAGGATCTTATTCTTACCCTTACGGCTACAGATAAAGAGGATCTCTTACAGATTATTTGCGGCAAGGATGTAGCAGCATCTCAAGCAGTACATCAATGCTACCAGCTCATTCAGGGTATAAAAACTCGCACTATCGACAAAAAGATAGCCTCAGAAAACACCATCGCGTGGGCTAAGGTGTTTTCCGAGTAAAGAATTAAAAAGTTATCGGGACTTTTGCGCTTTCAGTTCCGCCTGGGTAGACTGCCGCGATCGATAGGTTTTGCAGATTTGTCCCATCTCGAAATGGAAGTACATAGGTATAGGGGGGAGTTGGAGGAAGCTCTACAATAAGAGTATTTCCATAGTAAACCCTATAGGCTATCACATCTTCTGGTTGAAGAGGTGGGCACCAAGAAAGCTTAATTCGCTTACAGCATCTGATAAGGCAGCCATAAAAGCACTCGGGGGGCGGAAAATCGGGCAGAGTAATTGTGACCTGATTAGTAGCCGCTTCTAGTGGAATAAGATTGCCGATGCAAGGCTGGAACTTATAGTCTTGCATTGAAGAGTTGTAGAAAATGTTACCGGTAGGCGGATAGGTTGTCACCTTGGCTTGAAACCCAATTGTTACGGTCTGTCCAATCACTATATCGCCAAGGGGAACTCCTGTGGTCAAATTTGGATTTGGCTGTGGTACGCCATTGATTGTAAAGGTTCCTGAAACAAAGCTCAAACCTGTCTCAAGAGGGTCCGTAAAGAGCACCGAGTAGGCATCTGCAGTCCCAGTGTTTTTAAGGGTGATAGAAAAGGTGACAGTGTCCCCTATATTTTTATTTACATTGAGTGCACCATCTACAAGCTTTGAGGCTACTAAAATAGGCGCTCCCACCTGAATCTGTATAGCAACAGAGCTGATCGTATAGTCATCTCCAGAGGTGGTACCTTGCGCATAAGCTGATGTATCGTTATAGGTTATAGAGCTTGTAATGTCTATGCTTGTAATATCAATTCCTTGGCGACCTCCAGAGACATTAGTTCCCGAAATAGCATCTTGGTTTGTGGTTCCATAGCTTCCGCGAGTATCTAGCTGGCTTGAGCCTAATGCAACAAGCTTTCCTGTCGTGCCATCAACAGTAAGCGGAAGCAGGGTATTAATCTGTGAAGCAAAGAAGTTGTTTATAGGGTTATTTGTTCCGGAGAGTTTATCTGCAGATACAAAGGGCTGCGCAGTCGAAAAGAGCATGGTATCTCCTGTCTTATTAGCATCGCCTTCTATTGCACTTACAAAGAGTCTTGCTGAAATATACCCTGAAGGAGGTGCGCAAAAACCTGTGACGGTTGCAGGGGAATTCGTATTGGATGATGCTTGCTCACAGCCTACAAATATTGTGAGGTCTGAAGTGAACATCATGGGATTTTGGTAGGCAACTGCCAGGGTCCAACCTGCAGCATTATGGGTGTCATCTCCGGCTGCAGAAGTTCCTGCAACGCCTCCCACTGTGTAGGTGCCCGCGCCTCCTGCCTGGACGATACTTGTAACATTTTGCGAGCGAACATAGTTGCCGCATGGGCATTGGCAAGGTGTTGGAGTAGGACCTGGACAGCCATAAGTAGGGGTTGTTGCATTTTGCGCCGTTGCAGGATCTGCAACAACTGAAAAGGTATTTAGCTGCGGTGTTGTAATTGTCACAGGGCCATCCGGCTCATTTCCTGTAATCTGACTATAAAAGTCAAAACTTCCCATCCAGATAAGCTCTGCATAGAGCACTGTGCTGCCAGGGGGAAGATCGAGGATTGCTGATGAGCTATTTTCAAGATAGTTTAAGGTAGTGCCTGCTGCTGTTCCATCATTTGGATAGGTGCCAACTGGAGCGGGAAGAGGGTTTTCTGTAGTAATAAAGGCCCCGATTGAATCGGCAGTGCCGGGATTATTTTGACCTGCTCGCTTACTCAGTCCCAAGGTATTGCCTGTATAGGAAATGCCTCCATTATTGAGCGTGCTGTAGCGCAATATATACACGCCTTCAAGTGAGTGTAGGGCTAATACCAATAGGGCGTAGATGATACACAAATATTTACGTTTCATAGCATTCTCCAGATTATAAGAGTGCTATTTGTGTATCATAGAGAAACTTTATTATGCACCATTAATTTTATTTTGCATTTTACTAGCTGTATTTGAGGTCGATGGGGCAGAAGCTCCACCTGCTAGATTAATTGGACTTGGCGGGGTATCATCGAGTACGCCAAGTAGGCCGCTACCTGTATCATACCGTGTAGCTTCGCTATCGATGATCTGCTGATAATTTGCTTCTTCTTCCTTGCTTACCTCTTCATCATAGAGCATATCCTGTTCGATATCTGCTCTTTTTTGGGCTAAGACTGTATCCATATCTTGCCAAAAGATGGTGTTTGGATCATCACTTGGGACAGATGTTGTATTATCTGGGGTTGTCATAGGCACCTCCATCTACTCTTAGTATAGCACATTTGACAAATAATTATTTAAAAATATATAATGAGGGTACAGGTAGAGACGCTACCCACCGCATACCATTTAATGAAAAGGGAGTTACTCAATGAGTACACCTATTGGAAAAAATCAAGATATTCAGAGCCTTTCTATGCAGTATACAGATCCTAATGCTGTAAGTACCACCACAACAACAATAGAGCAGCCTCCACCACCAAAAAGTGCAGTGGATGAGCATGGAGCATCAGAGGCTTCGACAGTAACACCTGCTAAATTGCCAAAGCCTTTTGGCATGTAGCATATTTGCAGCTCTTTTCATGATCTCCGATAAGGTGATAGAGAAGAGCTGCTTCCTTATAGAGGGCTCTTTTATCCCAGAAAAGGGAACTTTTTAGATTCTCGGTAAGCTCCTTTTCGAAGGATGCTGCATAGGCCATTTTTTCAGGACTATTGAGCAGTTTGACAAGTCCATGTAAAAAGGCTATCTGTTGATATCTATCTTGACTTTCTTCAGCGTATCTTACAAGAAGGCTTTCTGCCTCAGCAAACCGCTTTTCCCACAGCAGGCAATAAATTGCATAGGTATCTATTGGAAGAATAGGCCACTTTTTTGCCACCTGATAGACAATATCATACCTTTCTATTTCGATAGCCTTTTCTAGAAGGGCTACTACCATTCTCAGCGTCTCTTTGCCAAGTGTGCCTGGTAGCTCATTGAGGAGGGTAATGTCAAATGTTTTATCCCTATGTAGTTTGACAATCTCTTGTATCCAGTCCATTTTAGCCGCAGCTTGGACATCGAGAGTTTCTAAGGGAAAGCGATCGAGCCACTTTTGCACGATGCTATACTTTCCCAGGGCAAGAAGAGAATAGAGGCATTCTTCAACGCATTCGACAGGGGTTTGAGAAAGAAGGGTTACTCTTTCTAGCTCATGCTCAAGGCAATCGACTCGTCCATACCAAAAAGCAAGTCGTGTATAAGTTGTTTTGTCAGATAGGAAAATATGAAGGGGAGCAAGCTCTAGTGGTGTATGAAGATCATTAAGGAGATCTTCAATAGATCGATATCTCTTTGTTAGAGCAAAACATGCCGCTTCTGCAATATGGGAAGCTATAGCTCTTGATGGGGCAATTCTTCTTGGATCGACAATAAGCTCTTCCCTGCTTCTCAGTCGATATTCTTCTACCGTTGATCGGTGGAAGGGAAAGCGAAGGGTAAGCATTTGGTAGAGAATCAATCCTAACGTATAGAGCTCGCTTGTGCTATTTTGGGCTGCACCATCTACTACCTCAGGTGCCATGTAACAGATGGTGCCTTCAAGAAGCTCTCGCTTCTGATTTTCTTCATGTGCAACGCCCCAATCAAGCACAGTCACTTGATTATTGATACCTACCATAATATTTGATGGCTTGAGGTCGGAGTGGACAATGCCCATACTTTCTGCATACTGACAAGCCAGGCAAATTTGGATAAAAATTTGCATGCAATCTCTAACGGAGATTTTTTCTTTGAGAAGTTCTTTGAGCGTCTTTCCCTCCACATACTGCATGACAAAGTAGTCATCATAGACGGCATAGATAGGGACAATATTTGGGTGAATGAGCTTTTGTATAATCTCAGCTTCTCGAAAAGAGCCTTTATGAATGCGCTTTATGGCAAAAGGTTTATGGGTCTCAAGATCCCGAGCCAAAAATACCTCTCCCATGCCGCCCGAGCCGAGCAGTTTTTCAACGCTGTACTTTCCAAGCCTGAAGGGGAGTTTCACAAATAAGCCTTATTCGATCAATATAAGATCAGTTCGGATCATGTTTTGAAAGTCTGTAGATATTTTATTCCACTCGATTAGATCTACTTTAAATGGGAGATTTGATTCTTCAAACTCAGTGCTTAGTTTGCTTTTTTCACTTTCGTTTAAGTCGCTCATGCAGCAAATATCGAGATCTGAAAATGGCTTGTATGTGCCCTGTACACGAGATCCAAAGGCATAAAATTGATATGGGAACTTGTCTAAAATATTCTTGATGATTGCTCGATGCTTTTCATCTATATAAATCATTACGAGGTAACGCCTAGATTTTTTATAATTTCACTAAGGGCTCTAGAAAAATCAGGAAAAATCACGATTAGGCTGCGAAGATTTTCTTCTTTGTAGGTATGAGATGTAAGATTTCTCTTTTCCAGAAAAATAAACCACTCTTCTGGATTGCTGATTATCTTATTTCTTGCAGCTTCCCTAAAGGTATCGCGGGGTGATTGTGCGTCGACGCCGCGTTTTGCAAGTATTCTCTTTAAGGTTTTCCATGCCTGTTCATATGTGAATTCAAATGCTTGAACTGCCCCTGCCTGCTCTTGATCTGTATCAAGGTTTTGGCGAAAACGTTCAAAAACCTCACGTGCTTTGAGGAAGTTTGCTATGTCTACCCCTTCAACTATTTGTGGCATGGAACTCTCTTTAGTAAATTTTATCTTTGCAAACTAAGAAATACTAATCAACAGGTAAAAGAGCATCAACGAACACTTTGGGCTCAAAGTTTGCAAAGTCTTCCACTTTCTCGCCAAGCGATATAAATTTAATAGGTATTTTGAGAGCTTGGGTAATTGCAAAAGCGGTTCCGCCTTTAGCAGTACCATCTAGCTTTGTTAAGATAATACCTGTAAGGGGAGTAGACTGGTTAAAGGCTTTTGCTTGCTCTACGCCATTTTGGCCAACTGTTGCATCCATTACAAGAAGGGTCTCTTGCGGAGCAGACTCGACATGCTTTTGAAGGCTTCGTCTGATTTTTTCTAGCTCTTTCATGAGATGCGTTTTGTTCTCAAGCCGGCCTGCAGTATCTATCAAGAGAACGTCGTAGCATTTAGAGACTGCTTTTGAGACTGCGTCAAATGCAACAGCTGCCGGATCGCTTTTATAGTTTGCCGTGACAATATCTACCCCAATTCTTTCTGCCCAAATGGCTAGCTGTTCTTGTGCACCTGCTCTAAAAGTATCTCCTCCGGCAACAAGCACCTTTTTGCCCTGATCTTTAAAGTATTTGGCAAGTTTTGCAATAGAGGATGTTTTGCCATTTCCATTTACGCCAACGATAAGAATGACAAGGGGAGAGCCGCTATGGAGCTTTGTGTCATAGCCTTCAAGAACTTTTGTGAGTTCTTCTCGCAAAAAGGCGATGATCTCTTCAGCTTTTGCATCAGGATGGCTTTTGGCATACGTTTTTGTCTTTTCAACGAGCTGTCTACTAATTTCTACGCCAAGATCTGCTTCGTAAAAAAGCTCTTCCAGCTGATCGAGTACATCTTGGTCAATTTTTTGGGAAAAGAGAGCGGTAAGACGATCTGCAAAGAAGGATTTTGTTTTTTTGAGCGCATTTTTTAGCGCCTGGTAACTATTTTTTAAAAAAGAAAGAACCATATTGCCCTTTAAATTGAATAACAAGCATATACTGAGTAAGAACTTGAGGCAAGAACTATGTACCTTCACGAATATCAGGCAAAACAATTACTTGCACAATTTGGCATTCCAGTTGCCCCAAATAGTGTTGTTTCGAATATGGATGAGGTGGAAAAGGCAATTCGAGAAGGGCTTACTGAAGCAGTATGCAAAATCCAGGTACATGCCGGCGGGAGAGGGAAGGCAGGTGGTATTAAAGTAGCAAAAAGTCCTGAAGAGATACGTGCCTACTCAAAAAATCTTCTTGGTATGCATCTTGTAAACAATCAAACAGGTCAAGAAGGGGTCATTGCCGAAAAGATACTTTTAGATTCTTTAGTAGCCTTCACTTGCGAATTTTACCTTGGCATCATTATTGATAGAAAAAATGCAGCTGTTTCTGTCATCGCCTCAAAAGAGGGGGGTGTTGAGATAGAAGAGGTAGCTAAAAAATCCCCAGAAAAAATTATTGTCGAAACGGTGCAGCCTACTAAAAAGCTCTATCACTTTCAGCTCCTTCGGCTAGCAAAGGCACTTGGCTGGAAGGGGCTTCATAAAGAGGCAGGAATCTCCCTTATTTCAAATCTCTTGCAGGCTTTTTATGCACTCGATGCTACCCTCATAGAGATAAACCCTCTTGTGGAGGTAAATACAGGCTTTATTGCACTCGATGCAAAGATCACTATCGATGACAATGCCCTTATCAGACAAAAACGGCTTAAAGAGATGTGGGATCCATCCCAAGAAAGTCAAAGTGAGCAAAAGGCGCATGCGCATGATCTTTCCTGGGTAGCTTTAGATGGCAACATCGGCTGCATGGTAAATGGGGCAGGACTTGCAATGGCAACAATGGACCTTATAAAATTTTGGGGCGGCGAGCCTGCCAATTTTCTCGATGTTGGTGGGAGTGCTACATATGATAAGGTTGTTGAGGGTTTTAAAATCCTCTTTCAAGAAAGGGGCGTTAAAGCGGTGCTTGTAAATATTTTTGGCGGCATCATGGACTGCGAGATCATTGCAAAAGCCCTTATCGATGTGTTAAAGATGGATTTTTTTGTGAAACCTGTTGTTCTTCGAATGGAGGGAACAAATCAAGCGTCTGCGAAACAGCTGATCAAAGATTCAAATCTAAACATCATCATCCAAGATAGTTTAAATGATGCAGCAAAAAAGGTGTGTGAGCTCGTATGTCAATCTTAGTAAATAAAAATAGCAAAGTTATTTGTCAGGGAATAACGGGGAAAGCCGGAAGCTTTCACACAAGAGAGTGCATAAAGTATGGGACAAATATTGTAGCTGGAGTAACTCCGGGAAAAGGGGGAGAAACATTTGATGCTACAATCCCGATTTTTGATTCCGTCCTCGAAGCAAAAAAGGCGACGGCGTGTAATGTCTCCATGATTTTTGTTCCTCCACTTTATGCTGCAGATGCTATTTTGGAGGCAGAAGATGCACAGGTTGAGCTGATAGTTTGTATTACCGAAGGAATTCCTCTCCATGATATGCTCGAAGTTAAACGCGTCATGGAGAAAAGTAAAACTTCTCGTTTGATAGGTCCAAACTGCCCAGGTGTTATCACACCAGGAGCGTGCAAGGTGGGGATTATGCCTGGCTATATTCACAAAAAAGGCCATGTAGGGATAGTGTCTCGCTCTGGAACGCTCACCTATGAGGCGATATGGCAGGTAACGGAGCTTGGGCTTGGCCAGTCTACATGTGTGGGCATTGGCGGAGATCCATTAAATGGTACAAGCTTTATCGATTGCCTTGAGCTATTTGAGAAGGATGAAGATACCCATGCCATCTTGCTTATTGGAGAGATTGGCGGCGATGCAGAAGAAATGGCGGCTGAGTGGATTCAAAAGAGAGCAAAAAAGCCGGTCGTTGCCTTTATTGCAGGAGCAGCTGCCCCTCCAGGAAAGCGTATGGGCCACGCAGGTGCCATAATCTCGCAAGGAAAAGGCACGGCGCAGGCTAAGATGGAAGCTTTAGAAAAAGCTGGCGCAACATGTGTAAAAAATCCAGCCTTAATGGGTAAAACAATATATGAAGCTCTTCACTAATAAGATTCCTCTTCACATTACACCCGCTTTTTGGGTGCTTGCATGCATCATCTCTTGGTTTGCCGTAGGCTCTCCTTTGCAGGCACCGGTTCAGTTTGCAGTGTGGATTCTTATTGTCTTTGCGTCTGTCGTTGTGCATGAGCTCGGACATGCTTTTTTCGCAACTCTCTGGGGGCAAAATGTGCAAATCGTGCTTGGTCCTCTTGGCGGTACGACGATGTATGGACAGGGAAAAAAATCGCTCTCTCGTATAAAAGAGTTTATCGTAGTAGCAGCTGGGCCTATTTTTGGACTGCTTCTTGCTGGTCTTTCTTCGCTTATGCTTCGTTATTCAAGTCCTGTTTTTTTCTATTTCCTATCGTGTCTTACCTTTGCAAATATCATCTGGAGCTTTTTTAATCTTCTTCCGGTGCATCCATTTGATGGTGGAAAGCTTATGTCGATAGTGCTAGAGGGTATTTTTGGAGGGGCAGGAATGAAGGCATCCTATATCCTAAGCGGCATCTTTGCCGTTCTTCTTGCGGCCTATTGCATTGTAACTTACCGACTCTTTGCAGGGGCGCTTCTCTTGCTTTGTGCCTTCGAAAGCTTTAAAAACTTTAAGGAAAGACGCTACTTTCAGACCACAAAATCAGAAAAAGAGCTTGAAGCTGTTGACCATGCAGAAACAGAAGATGAGCTCAAAACTTTGGTTCAGACTTCTACAGACGATACGCTCGTACGAGAGGCGAAGGTAAAGCTTGCAAAGCTTTATGTCTCATCAGGTGAAAATGAAAAAGCCTATCAGCTATTGTCATTTCAAAAGCTAAGTCCAGAAGAGCTAAAGCTTAAGCAGTTTCTTGCCTACAAAATGGGCAATTACAATGAAGCTATCGATGCAGGAAATAGGCTTTTTCGCGAAAGTCAGGATCCAGCCTCTGCAATCATTAATGCTTTTTCTTCAGCACGCCTCGGAGATGTAACAGCAGCTATCAACTGGCTCAGTATGGTAAAAAAATCAAAGGCTGTAGAGATGAAGGCACTCCTTCATGCACAAGATTTTGATTCGATACGATCAGATCCACGATTTAAGCTGCTATCAGATGGAGCTCTGTAAGCAAACAATGGGGCCGGTAAGGACTAATGCGGAGCATGTGGTTTCTTAAAGGGGACTTTTGCGACGACGGATGAAACCTTTTCGATAAGCGTCTGGTTTCCTGTTTGGCTGACTCTAGCTATCCATTCACTAATGAGTCCATTATTTCCTTCTGGATGTTCACAAAGTGCTTTTGTAAACGCCTCGATCTGTTCAGGTTCATTGTGCAGGTTAGATGTTTGGACAAAATGTGTATAGGAGGGGAAGGAAGCGAGTATTGATGTCATTTTTTTGATCTCGTATTGAAATAAAAAGCCCGAGACTCAGTTGATGAGCTCGGGCTGTTTTGCAAAGGTTTGTTATTCTAGGTCAAAGGTGATGTAGCGCACAACCTGACCTGCCTTAACTTGCAGGAGGACATGCTTTTGGCTTGCTGCTTCTTTCATCACTTTGAAGAACTCCTCAGTCGTGTTGACAGGAGTTTGGTTTATAGAAAGGATGATCTGGCCACGTCTTAGTCCTGCCTCTTGTGCAGCACTTGTTGGATCGACATTTTTGATCATCACACCATGATCGCGATCAAGGTTCAGCTGCTGGGCAATCTCCGGCGTGATGTCCTGAACGAGTATGCCAAGAGAGCTTTGAATGTCTGTGAGGCCGATTTCATTCTCTGGGTGTGTGCCAATCGAGCAGCTGATATCCATCTGCTTTTTATTGCGGATAATCGTCAGTGTAATGGTCTCTGATGGCTTCATCAAAGCAATCATGCTTCGCAGTGCACCGACATTTTCGATAAGCTTATTGTTAAGTTTTAAGACGATATCACCTGATTGCAGGCCTGCTTTATCAGCTGGGCTATCTTTTACAACTTCAGTGATAAGGGCGCCTTCGCTTCTATCAAGATTAAATGCATTAGCAAGCTTTGAATCGATCTTTTGTAGAGATACGCCAAGATAGCCTCGTGTAACGCGGCCATTTTCACGTAGCTGGTCCATAACGTGTTTGAGGATGTTGCTTGGGATTGCAAAGCCAATGCCCATGTAGCCGCCATTATTTGTAGCAATAGCAGTGTTCATGCCGACAACTTTGCCATCCATGTCGAGAAGGCAGCCGCCTGAGTTGCCCATGTTGATTGCAGCATCTGTCTGGATAAACTGCTCAACAGGTGCAATATCAAGCTCGCTTCTTCCTTTAGCACTCACAACGCCAACCGTTACAGAGCCCTGGAGGCGAAGGGGGCTTCCAACTGCCATAACCCACTCACCGATGTCAAGATCATCTGAATTGTCAAAGGTAAGAAAATCAAGGTTTGTTGCCTCAATCTTTAAAAGAGCAACATCAGTATTTGGATCTTGTCCAATAACTTTTGCAGCAAATTCGCGTCCATCTGTAAAGCTTACTGTAATTTGTTCGGCTTCGCGGACAACGTGGTTATTTGTTAGGATGTAGCCGTCGTTTGAAACGACAAAACCAGATCCCTGCCCTTTACGAGGGCCTCTTTGTTCTGGCATCGGAAAGCCAAAGAAACGCTCAAAAAAGTCGTCTTGGAACGGTCCAAAAGGCTGATTCATCTCTTCACGGTTACCTGTACTTTTTTGTGAATACTGTGTACGGACTGATACCACAGCAGGAAGCGCTTTCTTTGCAATTTGTGCAAACTCTTTTGACATCTCTTTAACGAGAGATGCTTTTGGCTCTGCGTGGCTTGGTATTGATGACAGGCATGTGACTCCACAAAGGAGCATAAAACCTGTTTTTCGAATTGTGGTCATATTGATATACATAGGTATGCCTCCTTAAAAGGAACTCATAATACCTTCTCGCCCAATTATCATACAAGTCATTTGACATTTAGCAAAAAGCCCTATATAAAAGGCTTTTTACTGATGGAGGTTATCAATGCACACACGTTTTTTGCTTGCTCTTATACTTTTTTTTGCTGAGGCAGTAGAGGCGCATCCTGCTCGTGGATTTTGGACATCGATTCAAGGAAATGGCGAGCATACCGGCTATCTCAATATTCAGGCAGATCTCTCTAAACTGCAAAAAGCGTGGAGCTTAGCACTAAATGATGATGAATTTTTCCTCAAACCGCCCCTTGTTTCTGAAAATATGGTCTATTTTCATCTTGTTCGCAAACCAAAAAATCAGCTCTTTCCCTTTGTCCGGGCAGTGGATATCCAGACAGGAAGCCCCATCTGGGAAAAAGAGATAGATTTTGACTCGTCGCTTTTTTACCACGATGGAGAGCTCTTTGTGCAGTCAAGTACGCTCTATTCCTATAATGGAGAAACGGGCGATTTTAACTATGTAGTGCCCTTAAGTGAAGGCAGGCATCATCATTTTGGGGTTTGCAAAACAAAAGAGGCCCTCATTGCAGTTTCAGGAAAAGAGATCCAATCCTTTAATCCAAAAACACTTGCCCTTTCATGGCAAAGAGAAGAAGAACAAAATGTAGCCTTTCAAGAGCCTGCAATCAACAACTCTTATATTGCAGAGACAACAACAAACGGAATGTCGATCTTTAATGCAAAATCTGGGGCTCTTATAGCAAATATTGCCTGCAGTTGCTACCTCAATAACTCTGAATTTACTCACGTCCCTGTTCTTGATGCAAAAAATGGCCTTGTCTACAACTGCTTTAAGGATGAAGATTCCTGGGAGCCCTATCTCTATGCCTTTGATCTAAAAACAAATAGCGTAAAATGGCAATCACGAAATCAATTTGGACAGCCAGCTGTCGCAGATGATGTTCTCTATATTAATTCCTACACAGAAAATGGCTTTAATGCCCTGGAGGCTGCAACAGGAAAACCCCTCTGGAGCTGGGAGCTTGCAAAAGAAGAAGATATCCTAAAAGGCTGGCCGGGCCCAGTAGTGACAAATAACCTGCTCTTTGTGCAAGGGAATTTGAAAACCTACGCCCTCGATCGAAAAACGGGACAAAATGTATGGGCTACAGATGCTACAGGATATATGGCACTTGGCCAAAAGATCCTCATTATTGGCGGCGATGCCTTTTGGTTTCGTTAGTATGGATTTTTAAAACTAGGGTTGTTTTAACAAAGCAAGGAGGATTTTAGCTTCATACGCTGTAACTACAGAATTGTTTCCTTCTTCTTGTATCGTAAGTGCATATAGGCGCATGTTCACTTCGTCTATAACTGCACTTTGATCTGCACTCATAAGTAAGTTGGCTAAAGCAAAAGAGGTAACCTTTTTAACAAGTACGCTGACTACAGACTGCATTGCTGCCTCTATTACTTTTAGATAGAGCATTTATACAAGATTGAGAGAAAGAGTAGCGATTGTTCTTCCAGATCTAGGTTTAACTGGGGACAACTCTACCATACCTGAAAGAAACTCTAGTTTTGGCATCATGAAAAGACTCCTTAAATAGCCCAAACACTATAGTTTAGTGAGATATAAACACTAGCTTCTTTATTGACTTGTGTTAAAGCCCGAACGTAAATAGGAGTAGAATTTCATCCCTTTTATTGATATGCTATAATATAAATCGTATAAGGTGTGCTTGTGTTTAAAAGAAACCGTTGGAATCCATATTTTGTAGGTCTCCTGATTGGTGGGCTTTCACTTTTTTGCTTTGCTTTTTTACATCATACAATTGGAACAACCACAACCTTTGTACGCTTTGCTGCTCTCTTTTGGCAGTTTGTTGATAGCGGGCATCTTGAATCAACAATATACTATAAAAATTATCTCGAAAATAATTCCTGGATTAACTGGCAAATGGCGTTTGTTGTTGGCATATTTATGGGATCCTATATTGCTTCACGAAATCTAAAAGAGGATAAAAAGCCGTTTGTTCCTGAACTTTGGCAAAAAACCCAGGGTTCGAGCAAAGTAAAGCGTCTTTTTTGGGCTTTTTTAGGAGGGGTTATTTTGCTTTTTGGCGCTCGTCTTGCAGGCGGATGTACATCTGGACATGTTATTTCTGGTGGTATGCAGCTTGCGCTTTCAGGCTGGTTGTTTATGGGGGCTTTTTTTGCTACAGGACTTCCTGCAGCCTATTTTATTTATAGAAAGAAAGGATAGGAAATATGCAGATCGCGCTTTTTTCATCTTGGCAAGAGGTCATTTCAGGTCTTTTAGCTGGCACAGCTTTTGGTTTTTTGCTTCGCAGGGGGCACCTAACGCGTTTTTCTGTCATTGTAAATCAGCTTAGATTGCAAGATTTTACAGTCATGAAAGTAATGATGACAGCACTCATCTCTTCTGCTACGGCATTTATGCTTTTGCATTATTTAGAACCGCATCTGGCGCTTCAGATTTCATCTACAACTCTATTTGGAGCTGCTTTAGGGGGGGCGGTATTTGGAATCGGGATGGCGCTGCTTGGCTACTGCCCAGGTACGGCTATAGGGTCACTTGCTGAAGGTGCAAAAGATGTCTGGGCAGGAATTATCGGCATGGTTGTTGGAGCTGGCCTCTATGCAGAATGCTATACACGCATACAAGAAACGATTAAACCAGATGCAGAGCTTACAACTATTACATTAGATCAGTACATGAGCGTTGAGCCGTGGGTAGTTATACTTCCTCTTCTTCTACTCGCTTTAGGTGCCTATGTTTTTCTAACGTTTCGCCAGCGTACAGTTGCAAAAAAAAGGTAACTCAGCTCCAGGTATTTATATTTTGAGAAAGAAGGAAGAGGAATTTTGTCCTTGAGTATTGCACCAGATTAACGAGTTACAAATAACCGCAGAGTAAAAAAACTGTAGATCGCTCTGTTGGTAGTTCAAGTAGTGTAAGCTTAGGCGCTATTGCTCGTAAAATTCGGCACAAGATGACCGAGTGGTGGAATAATAATCCTGATTGAAAAGAGTGTTGAGCTTCTGGAGAGCGGAGGCGTACATATACTCCTGGACTCTGGTAATTTTATTATGGCTCCTTGGATAGCTTTAGACTATCTTTTGCAAGATCTGGCATACAAAAACAGCTACAGATTAATTCGGGGAAATAATTCTGTATGCCACGTTTAGTCGCCATTGTTTTTGATGAGCTACTTAGTATTCCCAAGCTGAGTTAGGGCATCACAGATGATGACAAAGCCATTTTTGATGCGGTCCCACCCAAAATTTTCGTTTGGTGCATGGATTTTGTCACTAGCCAGCCCAAGTCCAAAGAAACAGACTTCGCCATTTGCAGCTTTTGCAAGTTCTGTGATGATGGGGATGGACCCTCCTTCATAGATGTTTGCGGCTTTCTTCCGGTAGACCTTTTCCGATGCATCGGCTAGGGCTTTAACGAGAGGGGAGTTTGGACTTGTGCGAATAGGCTTGCCATTACCATCGTGAACTTTGCACGTTACTGTAAACCCTGGCTTTTGTTGCGACTCGATAAATGTCTGCAGCTTTTTGCCAATGGAGTCTGGATCTTGGTCCGCAACAAGCCTGCAAGATACTTTTGCAACTGCCTTTGCAGGTATTACCGTTTTAAATCCAGGTCCGCTATAGCCGCCATTTATGCCATTAATTTCAACTGTAGGGCGAAGCCAGCAGCGCCAAAGAGGCTTAAAACTTTTTTCACCCCCGGTTGGTTTGCATCCGAACTCTTTTTCAAATTCGTTCTCATCAAAGGCAAAAGAGATTGCTTTGAGCTCTTCTTCAGTAGGAGTTGTTACCTTATCGTAGAAGTCGGGGATCAGAACTTTGCCATCTTGGTCTCGAAGGCTTGCTAATATTTCTACGAGGGCATGAAGCGGGTTATAGACCATTCCTCCTTGCATGCCGGAATGAAGGTCTGTGTGCGAGCATGTAACTTCTATGGTAGATGTAATAATCCCTCTTGTTCCAAGCGTAATTGCAGGGGTTGTGGCATTTTGCATGCCCACATCAACGACAAGGACATAATCTGCTTGAAGTTCCTTTTTCTTCTCTTCAAGGATACGGGGGAGCGATTTGCTGCCGGATTCCTCCTCGCCTTCGATAATGAGCTTAATGTTTACTGGGAATTCACCATGTGCCTTGTAGAGTGCTCTTAGGGCTGATATCACATAAAAACACTGTCCCTTATTATCTTGCGCGCCTCTTGCGACAATTGAATTGCCTTCCCTTGTAGGTGTGAATGGATCTGATTTCCAAAGCTCTATCGGATCTACCGGTTGTACATCATAGTGGTTGTAGATAAGCACTGTCGGGAACTCTTTTCCTTTTTTGCACATCTCGGCAAAGACAACGGGGACGCCCTCTTTATTCCAGAGCTGAACTTCAAATCCAGAATCTTTTAGGTAGTGTTCGAGCCATTCAGCACAGTCTGTAAGGCTTTTGTGAAATGTGCTATCGGCGCTAATAGAGGGAAATCGCAAAAACTGAAAAAATTGTTCTTCGAGTTGCTTTTCTTGCTCTGTAAAAAGTTTTTCGTACATATTACGTCCAAATTTTTTCTACGTGAAGTGGGGAATGGCCTGACTGTATAAGGGCCATATTTTCTTTTTCTAATAATTCTTTTCCTGCAAAAGAGACGGCCACAGCGTCTGCGAATTGAGGGATGAGGTGCTGCTCGACAACTCTTACAATGTCTGTGCAAGTAGCTTGTAGGCAGGCATCTCTAAAGGCCTGTCTCATCTCTTGGGTCTTTCCTTCTCGATACCAGCTGTAGGCAATTTCGGCACGAGTTCCTGGTGCGATAGGGCTATCGAGGCTTTGGATCATCTCTCGCTTTGCCTCTTCGAGATCAAGCTCGTCAAATTGATGATTGCGTATGTCTTGCAATGCCTCATCAAATGCTTTCAAGGTTTTTTCGATGTTAGGATCTCTGTAGGAGTAGAAAGAAAATGTCCCTGACATAATATTAGCAATACCGCCAGCTCCATAGGCTCCTCCCTGTTCACGCACTCGCTTATGCAGGACAACGTTGTCAAAAAGAAAGGCAGCAAGCGAAAGGGCTGCTGAATCAGGGTGGCTGTAAGATATTGTCTTACATACTTTAGTTGTGAAGGCAACTTGCGAGGCAATTATCCTTCCCTGGTGCTGCATAGCCTTAAGGTCATACTTTGCACTCCAAGGAGTAAATGCCTGTTCAGGAAGGTCTTGAAGCCCTTCAAAGCCATTATCAATATATTTGATAAGCTCGCTAGAATCACATGCCAGTATAAGATGCGGTCCACGAGTGCATAGAAGCGTTTTTGCCATCCGCTCTAAATTTTCGATAAGCCAGTCTGATTGCTCATCAAAGTTTTCTGCAAGCGATTTTAACTTGTGCAGATAGTCGAGACCATAGAAGGCGTTATTTACTTTTCCGGCAATTGAGATGTTTGATGCTGCTAGGCTCATCGCATATTTGAGCGAGTTTGACACAAAGCCAGACTGCAGGTTTGTGTAGTGCTTAAAAATAAGCTCCTTTAAACGAGCTCGATCGGTAAAATTGGGATTTGTAGCCATGTCAAACATGAGGCTAAAAAGCTTGTCTGCTTTATGATACATTGCCTTGGAGCGCAAATGGAATGTGGGGGTGAAGGCATTTGCCTCTTCAACCTGATGGTTGAGCATAGTGAAGGAGCCGATGCCGCCTGTATTTTCCTGAATATATTCGAGCGTTTCCTGATAAGAACGATAGCCATTTCCAACTTGGGGCAAAAGGACGCTAAAGAGGCGTACGAGCCATAGATCTTCCTCGTTGATGTGAGGCATAGAAAAGACAAGATCTGCATAGGTGATATTATTTGTGAAGGTATTGTGGTGAAATACCTCAAGGTTTTCGACCTTCTGTTGTTTTAGAGCAAGATGGCGAACCTCTTTGGAGATACTATCTAAAGAAATTTTCGGCAAAACATCGATGCTTTGTTCTTCATCCTCTTCTTGAAGGGCCTCCAGTGCTTCAGTTTGCATAACGATGCGTTCTTTATATGCATCGGTTAAAATTTTTGAGGTCTCTTGGAGCCTTTCAGTTTCATTTATCAATTCTTTGCTTGCAAGATCGGGATCTGGATGGAGCACCACGCGAACAAAGTGTGTGTTATTCAAGAGATAGCGAATGATAAGCTCATTCATAAAGCGTGGCGATGTAGTAAGTATTTGGCGAAATTCATCAAAGAGCGAGTGTATGCGTAGGCCATCTTCCGGTTTTCCGCCATGCTGCGCAAGGAGTCCAGAGCGTGAAAAGAGCGAAAGCCCATATGGAGCAGAATCGCCAGTGATTTCGCTTTTAAAAAGCTCAACCTGATGAAGGGCACTTTCTATCATCTTTTGTGGAATGCCCTCTTTAGCAAGTCGAGAGAGTGTGTCAAAGACAAGGCGCTCAAGGGCATTGACATCTTCTGCTTTGCATCCTTTTAAGAGGACTCCGTAGGGGACTTCTGCTATTTCGCTATCCATTAAAGATTGTGCCTGTTTGCAAAGTCCCGAGCGAAGAAGTTCAATCTTTAATAGTGAGGCATCTGTTTCCATTAAAACGATGTCGAGAATACAGAGGCCGAGGAGCGTGAGCTGATCGATAATTGGGCAGGTAAGCCAGGCAAAGGCAATGAGCGTCTTGTCAGGACCCATTTCGTCTGCTCCAATTGGATAAGATCCTTCCCTATAAAGAGGTCTAAAAAAGCGAGGCTGCAAAGGTATAGGAGGGAGGGGATCGAGCTTTTGCACATCTTTAAGAGCATGTTCATTAAGAAAATCAAGATGCTTTTGTAGGGGGAGATTACCATAGAAGAAAAAGAGGCAGCGGCTTGGATGGTAGTAGTTTTTATGAAAGGCAATAAGCTCATCATAGGTAAGCTTAGGTATATCTATAGGGTCGCCACCAGAGTTAAATCCATACGGAGTATTCGGGAAAAGAGCGGCATTTACTTCTTCGATAAGGCGTGTTGTAGGTGATGCTAGAGCGCCTTTCATCTCATTGTAGACGACACCTTTGTAGACGAGCCTGCCGGATGGATCAAATTCATAGCGCCAGCCCTCTTGCAAAAAGCTTAGCTCCTTTAAGAGAGGATGAAATACAGCATCAATATAGACATCGAGGAGGTTGTAGAAATCTTGCTCAACCTGTGATGCGGCAGGGTAGCACGTAAAGTCAGCACCGGTCAATGCATTCATAAAGGTGTTGAGGCTTCGTCGATTCATTGCAAAGAAGGGATCTTTCACCGGATATTTCTTTGAGCCGCAAAGGACAGTGTGTTCGAGGATATGTGCGACGCCGTTTGAGCTTTCTGGAAGTGTACGAAATGAGAGGCAAAAAAGATTTTCTGGATCATCTGCTGCAAGATGAAGGACAGAAGCGCCGGATACTTCATGTGTGAGTTCTGTCAAGTGGCAGTTAAGTTCTGGAATTTTTTGCGATTTCGTTACTAAAAAGCCGTTATATCGCTCGTCAATCGAGAAGGAGGGGTTTGTCATGTAAAAACTCTACTAATGTAATCACTCAGTATACTTCACTTGTTCCTTTCACCTCAATCTGATATCTTAAGTGAAAACAAAAGAAATATATGAAAAGAACGCTCATCCTACCAAATATTGTCACGGCATTTAGCCTCTCTTGCGGCCTTTTTGTTATCTTTAAGATGAGCATGATCCCCTCGGGACAAGTTAGCTACCAGAATGTACTTGCCGCAGTTGCAATCCTACTGGTTGCTGCTTTTTTAGATTTGCTCGATGGCGCCCTTGCTCGAGCAATGAAGGTTGAAAGTGAGTTTGGCGGAGTATTTGATTCCTTGTCAGATGCAGTATCCTTTGGTGTCGCACCAAGCGTTGTGATCTTAAAGACGCTATCTGTTGAAACAAATACCATGCTCTTTTTCTTTCTCACAATGGGTGGGATGATCTTTTCAATCAGCGGAGTTCTTCGCTTAGTGCGATTTACCGTTACAAAATATACAGAAGAGGAAAAAAAGGAGGCAAAAGCAAGCTTTACTGGCCTTCCTATTCCTGCAGGCGCAGCGACTGCTCTCGCTACAACGCTCTTTCTCACAAGCGATGAATCAAAGGTACTACATACCTTTTCCAATGACGAGCGCTCAATCATCGCCACAGTTGTATTCTTTATCCTCGGCTATTTCATGATAAGCCGCTGGAAGTTTCCAAGCCTAAAAACACTTCGTATACGCGTAGGCTCATTTCAGGTAGTGCTTTTTACTGCTTTTGCCGCAGCATTGATTCTCATCACAGCAGTGCATAACTTTGCTACGCTCTTTTTTTGTGCATCCTGGGGCTATCTTCTTGTATCGTGGGTCCTCTCTCTTGTCAGAGTGATGGCGGGCAAACGTATTGGCGCACTCGATGACTTCGAGCCGGAAGAGGAAGAGGAATAAGACGTGCGTTTTTTAGCTGATTTTACGCTGTAGGGAGATGAGCGTGCCTTGGATGTGGAGGCTATGCTCGTCGAACGAGATTGTCTCTTCTGTTGTTTCGAGAAGGCGCATACCGTAGCTTATTCTGAGGCGGCCAATCAGTGTGCCAAGGGATTTACTTTGGACAAGAAGAAGGGATGATTCTTCGCATTTTTGTGAGGCTTTGATGATGATGAGGTCATCTTTTAAAATGCTAAGGTCTTTAAAGCTATCATCTTTTGCATAAAATCCATAGAGAGTTTCGGTGACATCTACTTGGCTTAGCGGAATTTCTATGCTTTTAGATGTAGCAAAAAGCTCAAGTTTTTTTCCTTTAGCTACCATGCCAATGATTGGCACCTGCATAAATGGGGATGGTTTTAGCGCTTTTGCACCGCGCGGCGCATCTTTAAGATGGCCATTTGTCTTTAGATTTGTAATGTGTTTATGCAAGGTCGCAGGTGATGAAAGACCAAGCTGCGCCATAAGCTCTCGATAGGTTGGGTTATAGCCTTTTGCTTCTCTGATAGACTGTATTAAACTAAGAATCTGACTTTGCCGTTTTGTAAGCGAGCTCATAGGGGAGTAGGAGCTAAATAGCGCTTTCTAAAGCGATCAAGTAAGGGTGAGTCAAAGATAAGGTAGTCTAGAAAATAAGCGGTGAGCCACATGATGAGCGCTGCTATATAAACATCAGAGATAAAATGACCACCTTGCACGATCCTTGCGAGTGAAAGAGAGCCGCCAAGCCCGACTGCTAAGAGGATACCTGCCACTTCAAGAAGTTTTTGCTTGTAGCGTCTGCCTAAAAAATAGAGCGAAAAAAAGTAAAAGCCGCATGTTGAATGGCCGGAGGGAAAAGATTTAGATGGCTCAGGAGCTTCGCTAAAAAGCGGCTCGTAATAGGCTCTAAAGTTTTGAGATCCACCGAACTCTACAATTTGTCTAGGTCTTGGTCTTCCCCAGCATTCTTTTAGGAGGGTGTGGGTGATAACAAGCGATCCAAAAAATAGTGTTAAGGAAAGAAGTGCAAGTGCCCCTCGATATTGTCTGAAACGAGAAAATGCGAGGCCTACTGTCGAGATAAAGGCTAAAGCTGCTGCAGGCATCGCTCCATAGAGGTAGATGAAATCAAAAAATGAGTTCGTGTAAAAGCCATATTCTTGCGGATCGCTACTTGTCCAGCCGCGGTAGAAGGTCATCTTGGCAATAAAAAAGTCAAGAGATGCGCTAAAGGGGGTTATTAGCACAAGTACTATAAGTGGCACTATCCAAAGTGCATTTCGTTTCACAAGTTCGCTCATCTAAAGTTACTACTACAGTTATAACTGAATGGGCAATTTATCGCATGTTTCTAAAAGAGCAAACTGCTAAAATTCTGAATGTTTTCTACAAGGTGTATATGATCGAAGGCTTTTTGCTCCTTTTTTTTGTCGCTACAATTTTTTTTGTATATAGGTCTGTGCATTTGCAGATTGAGCTTGCAGAGACGAAAATTCGACTTGAGCAGGCTGAGGAAAAGCAAAAGTTTGTAGGTAATGCTGAAGAAGTAATGAAAAATTCCTTTAAGGTGCTTGCTGCAGATACGTTGCATAGCCAGCAAGCTGCGATTAGCGATGTGGTAAAGCCTCTCAAAGAATCTTTAGAGAAAGTGGACTCAAAGATCCAAGAGCTCGAAAAGTCAAGAATTGGCGCCTATGCATCAATTACTGAAACGTTGAAGCATCTCAATAGCTCCCATACAGCGCTCTTTCAAGAGACAAGTAAGCTTTCGAGAAGCCTCAGGGCATCAAATGCACGAGGGCAGTGGGGAGAGATGCAGCTTCGCCGCGTTGTGGAGCTTGCTGGCATGGTGGAATACTGTGATTTTGTGACTCAGCATACAGTCCAGCAAAGTGACGTGCGCCATAGGCCGGATCTCATCATCAAACTTCCTAATGATCGCGTTCTTGTAGTGGATGCAAAAGCACCCCTGCAGGCCTATCTTGAAGCGATAGAGGCTCGCGACGAAGAGCAAAAGAATATAAAGCTCAAAGAGCATGCAAAGCAGGTAAAAAAACACCTCCAAGATTTAAGCGAGAAGGGATATTGGGAAAGCTTTAGCGAATCGCCAGAATTTGTTGTGCTCTTTTTGCCTGGTGAGTCGATCTATGCTGCTGCTTTAGAAGCTGATCCTCAACTTTTAGAGTTTGGGCCGCAAAAGCGGGTCCTTATGGCAACGCCTACGACGCTTATAGCCCTTCTGAAAGCAGTATCACTTGGCTGGAGAGAACAGGTGATGAGGCAAGAGTCGCAAAAGATCGCAGAGCTTGGCCGCACCTTGCATGAGCGGCTAGCTACCATGACGGATCACTTTATCCGACTTAAGCGTGCAATTGATTCAACTGTAGAGGCCTACAACAAAGCGGTCGGGAGCCTAGAATCGAGAGTGCTTCCATCCTGCAGACGTTTTGAAGAGCTCGGCGTTACAAGCGGCCAGGTGATTCCGGACCTTGAACCTATAGAAAAGATAACAAAATAATATGCAGTTTTTACTTTCAGAATGTGCACCATCCGATCTTTTGCCTTTTGCTCCATTAGATCTAACATTTACCTGGAAAGATGAAACACTTGTCCATGTTGATATAAAAGAAGGTGCGGGCACTGTTTTTGTGAGCGGTACGCAAAATGATGTTATAATGACAAAAAAATGGCTTACAAGCTACTTTCAGGGTAAAAATTGCACAATTCGTCTGCCGAAATTGTCGCCTGTGCAAGCGCGCCTCCTTATGATCCCATTTGCCACGACAACTACCTACGGCGAGCTTGCAGGAGATAAAAAAGGCGCTAGAGGTGTTGGCAGGGCATGCGGGGCAAATAAGATGCCTCTTGTAATTCCCTGCCATCGAGTTGTAGCTAAAAATGGCTCTCTCTGCGGATTCAATCGAGGACTTTCGATCAAAGAGATCCTTCTTACTCTTGAGCAAAAAATAAACTCGATGAAATGAAATGGGCCGGATTTATTTCAAATAGAATTCCGAAATTTAGAAATAATTATCCAAACAATAATCACCCGTTGTCGGTGCAGGTTGTTTATCGTCAGTTAGGCGATAATAATAGATGGTTAAATTGCATTTTTTAAAATACCATGCATGAGGCACGCTATCATCAAAAAATACGAGCGTGTGGTCTGAGATGATCTGCTCAGCGCTTTTAACGCCATACCACAATTTTGCAAATCCACTTTCCTTTACCAAAGCGACAAGGGGTCTATCACCGCTTGAGAAATATCGAGTGTGGGTTGGAAATTCTCCAGAAAATTCGTTTCTGTTTTCAGTTGCAAGTAGCTGAATTTTCTGAAAATGATTGAGTATAGTCGTTAAATTTTCGCTTTTGAATTCCATGACGATTGGATATTCAATCATGATCAAGGCCCTATATGTACTAATAGAGATTATTGGATGTAAGCAAATGGGTCAAGAGATATCCATTATATAACCCCAGCTGAAATTGCCTTACGTGTAGATGCTCTCTCGAGTTTACTCAATCGTATAACTACCTCGTCTTTTCCTTCTCAAAATCGTCGTGGATGCTTGGTTTTTTGTACTGCTTCTCGTTGTAGTAGGTAATAAGGGCATCCACAAGTGCATCTGGGTTTCTATTGTAGATAATTTTTGCTCCTGTTTTCTTTCGTATCATTTTTACAATGGATTTTATGCCAGATGTTATGCCGCCTGTGCCTTCTAAAATGCCAATTAATTTCCCTTCGTCGTAGGCAATAGAAAACTCTCCGAGTGTTCCAGATCTTCCTCCTACAATGATGACAATATCTGAGCTTCGAATATTGACGACTTCTCTCCCCATGAGGCCGCTTCCTGTGAAAATGAGTACCTGATGATAGGTAGTAGGGGATTGATACCTAAGCATATGTTCCCGCTCGCTAAGTGCAGGAGATATTCCAATAACAAGCCCTGCTGCTTCACTTGCTCCTTTGGCAGCAGCAAGCGGCATTCCAGGACATGCGCCCGTGATGGTTATGCAGCCCTTTTTAGCTATGGCAGAGCCAAGTTCGTAGCAGAGTTTTTTATGTTTTGCAGTAATTTTACCTGTTGCAGAGCCCATAACACCGATTTTCAGTTGCATAGTGCCTTCCCCTCGATTTCACCTGCTTATAAGCGCGAAATAGAGCTTAGGCAAGTAAAAAATAGATATGTCACTTAATCAATAGTGCTAACAAAAAAGCACAATGTTGGTGGCGCCTATATCGAATTTATGAATAATACGCATTTGTAAGAACTGGCTGTTTGGGATGGTCGTGTGTGAATTGTGGCTGCGATTAACGTATACCCAAATTAGCAGACGGTGTTGATACTAGAGGGTGTGATGTAAGATGCTTACGAAAGAGTGTATAGAAAAAATATTTGAACCTGTTTTAACTGCAGACTGGCATACGTTTTTTACTAATGCCGTTCACGACAAGGTTCACTGGGTTATTCCAGGAAGTTGTGAAATGTCTGGTAAGTATCATGGCAGATCTGAAGTTATGGCCGCCTGGTCTAAAATTGGCCAATATTTAGATACAAGTCGTGCTAGACATATTGTTATAGACCGAATCTTGATAGACGGTGAGTATGCAGCAGTCGAAATGCACTATCTTGATGCTTTTTCAATTAAAGGCACTTTCTACCCGCAAACCTACTGCTGGGTAATGAAGTTTACTCATGATTTACAAATCATCGAGCTTACAGCCCATGTAGATACGCAGCTTATACATACTATCATGAGTGAATAAACCAACGATCTTTTTCACGCAAATTTTGCTTAAATCAACGACCTAGAGTTATTTGCCGGCTTTCCAATGAAAAGTGTACATGGAAGGGTTTCTGGTGAGCCTGTAGAAAGCCATGAACTAATGCGGTGATTTCCCTCTAAAAGCTGGTATTTTTCTTTTTTGGGATCTCTCCAGAGGACAATGCCATCAAGTGATGCAATTGAAAATATCTCTTCCGATGGGTAGAGAACTTCTACGTTATCTTTTATCCATTGAAGGGGCAATCTATTTGCAGTAACTTTTCGCCATGAGCCCTGTTCACGCGGCTCTTGCCAAAGGATATATTGTCCTCTGACTGTATGAAATACTCTTTGAATTTTCTCGCAAGATGCATCTTGGGAAGCAAGAAGTTGTCTGTCAGGAAAATCCTCTCGAATTATGGCGACTCGTCGTAGAGCTTTGGAATCCCACTCGCTATAAAGCCAAGCCTTCTTAATCGCTAGTGTAGAGGTTATTTTTTCATATTCAGAATCTGGTGGATACTTTGTTCTAGTTGGTTGCATTTTATGTCTTAATAGGCTGTTTTAGTTTATTGCTGCATGGTTTTTTCAAGAATGACGAGCGTCTCGATCTGGTCTGTTCCTGGAAAAAAGAGGTAGCTTTTGGCAAAGCATATGGTCCAGCTTGGAAAAGCTCTTTTTATCTCTTCTAGATCTCGTTCAAGTGAGGTGTAGTCGCATGAGATGTAGGCGAGTTGCTTTAGGCTATCGATTCTAAAGAGCTT
This sequence comes from uncultured bacterium, assembly GCA_964512205.1. Lineage (GTDB taxonomy): Bacteria > Chlamydiota > Chlamydiia > Chlamydiales > FEN-1388 > SZAS-7. Next base: position 93,299 of record CAZEGK010000004.1, read on the forward strand.
TTGGATAAGATCCTTTCCCAGCCCTTTTCTAGGAGGGTCGACAATGCAAATGCTTGCACCTATCACGAGGTCAAGGCACTCATCCGCTTTGGCGGTCTCGTAGGAGAGCTTATTTTGCTCGCTTGGTTCAAGTTTTGCTTTTGCAAGTTCAAAGTACATTTTTGCGTGAGGCTCTATTTCTACAAGGCGTACTTCTTTGCATTTTTTTGCTAGAGAAATACCTATAGAGCCTATTCCTGCATAGAGTTCTGCTACTACCTGATCATCTAGTAGCTTTTCCCTGAGGTCATAAATGAGTGCTTCATACATCTCGAGATTTGCCTGGCCAAAATGCGATGGTCCAAAGGCTATATTGCATCCTGCAATATCTTCCCAGACAGCATCTTCGCCTACAATTTTTTGCCAAGATTTTCCAAAGATCGTATTGGTAGGTTCCGTATTAAAGTTTACCCAGATGGAGTGCCAAAGAAGAGGGTCGTAGAGTTCTTCTATACGTGCTTTCCAGTAGGGAGTTAGCTCTTGCATGTTGAGTACAAGGCTCAGTTGTACGCGATTTGTTGTGCGTTCTACAACGCACTGGATGTAGCGAAGGTCTCCTCTGTGGGTTTTTTCATCGTAGGGGATAAGATTCTCTTTTTTGAGTCTTGCAACTGCTTCGTTAATGCGTAGATGGTGGACTTTGCAGTGAGGAATATCAAGTACATCATGCGTGCCTTTTTCAAACAAGCCAATATGATCGCCTCTTACAGCAAGCTTTGCCCGGATTCTCCAGCCAACAAGCGCTCCTTGCTGGTATTCAAGCGGTATGGAAAAATAGTTTTTTGCTCTTTGGTAAAGCTCTGGCGGCGTTTCGCATGAATTTTGGGTGCATCCGCTACATTTTGGAAAGTGAATGCATCCAATTACCTTTCCTTTTGCATCAATTCGCATAGGGCTTCTATCAGTTCATCTTGTTTTGAGCTAGAGACTAAAGCGGTAAATTTTCGCTCAGGATCGTCCTCTAGGCTATTTCGTATCTGTTCTATAGATGTCTTTTCACCATATAGCTTTACCAGTGACCTAAAGAAAGCAACGCTACTTACTTGCGATATTCTCGTGTCAAGGAGTGAGTGGCCAAAGCATAAAAAGGCATTTCTTCTTGTCTTAAGCGTATATTGTATCCCAGACATGCGTAAAATATCTTCTATTTTTTCCAGTTTACAAAGCGTTTCAAGCATAAAATCATTTTGAAACGTACAGATTGTGTGAAGAGGGGTTTCGCCTGTTGCTTCATCTTTTTGCTCAATAAGCTTGCTAAACCAGGATCTTTTGCTAAGTTTTTCTACTACAGTGATATAGGGGGCAAAATCTTGCTGCTCCGCAATAAAATGGAGGATATTTCTGCCTTTTATAGCAAAAACGGACGTTGGATCCTTTACCTGTTTGAATCGTCTACGATTAGCTATTAGCTCTACAAAGCCTGACAAAGGGTTTACTTTTCTTTCAGGAAATGGGCTCGCAGTTCTTATCTCATGGGTGAGTTTTAAAACCTCCCCTGCGTCGATATGGGATTCTTGCTTTAGAAGGGGTGGTGGTGGCTCTTTAGGGGGCAGTTCTGGCGCGGGCTTAGCATTTTCTATCTGAAGATTTGCTAAGAGGATGTCTAGAGGGCTTGCCTCGCTATCTGAGGATGTCTCAGTTGAGCTGACCATAATGGCGAATTCATCCTCAGTGAGGGATCTTCTTCGTGATGCGGGATTCATAAAACCTCTAATTATTCGTGTTTACCCTAACAAAGTGAATAAAAAGGTGCAATTATAATAAGATTTTATAATTAAACTTTATTATTGATAATAAATTAAAAATATGGATAATAAGAAATGGATAGGGGAACCATATCCAACCGGCTTTTAGCCGAGGAGGTTTGTATGCATATGAAGAAGATCTTACAGAAGATCGCACACCTCGAATTTGTAAATGACCAACTCTCAACGGAGCTACAATATGTAGACAAGCTTTTGAGAGCTGTGGGCTTTTCTGAGGGTCTTACCACCGTCAAGGCAGCAGCACAGGAGCTTTTCGAAGAAGAAAAGCAAAAGGCTACTACAAAAGACAAGCCACCCTTTGAGTAATCATTTTAGGAACTAATGAAGCCTTGCTTTATTAGTTCCTTTTTTTCTACCATGCAAAACCACACATATTGGAGGTTTTGCAATGACACCAGCACCTATAGGCCAAGGCCCAGATCAAGTAGCTCTTCCGGCTGAGAGCTTTTATTCTAAGGCATCTAAAGCGTTTGGACGGGCAATTGATTACTTCACAGAAGAGCTTTTGCCGATGCCCGAGAAAAAAGTAAAAGAGGTGGCAAAGGCCCATCTACCAAAGGCCACTACGGCTTTTGTCTTTGCAAGTATGTATGATTCCTCTTGGCTAATTAATGCAGGATCCAGTGTAGCGTTGCAAAAATTTACCCATGAGGAATATCAACAAAGGGGAGATAGGGAGTTTACTCGACAAGCGAGCGTCTTGCTCTTTGCCATCCATACGATTAAGGCAGTCTATAATGTAAGAAACTTTTGGAGCTCGCCAAGCCTTCCTGCACTTAGCGGCTTTGCAAGCGATGTCTTTGCTCTTTTTACGCTTAATAACGTCATCTTTGACAATAAGCCACTAGCTAAAAAAGACTAAGTCAGCAACATCAGTTGCCGATAGGGTATTTTCATCAAAGAGGGCATCGTGAAGGTGCCCCTTTTGCTTTTGCAGGGCAAGGATCTTTTCTTCAATAGTCCCTGCGCTATAGTAGCGCTTAATAAAGACAGTATCTTCTCTTCCAATACGGTGGGCCCTATCTATAGCCTGTTCTTCCTGCGATCTATTCCACCACGGATCATAGAGAAGGACATAGTCTGCTTTTGTAAGATTTAGCCCTACACCTCCCGCTTTTAGACTAATCAAGAAGAGCTGATGGGAGGGATCATTCTGAAAGGTATCTACAAGCTCTTGCCTATTTTTTGTCTGTCCTTCAAGCAGTAGATAACGGGGTACATTCTTTGCAAAAAGGTGTAATATGCTTGTAAACTGGCTAAAGAGCAGAATCTTCTTTCCTTCGCTGATAAGCGTTTGGATGTCACTAAGTGCTTGATCAAATTTGCCGGATGTTTTGACCTCGTTTGCAATCTGCGGAACTAAGAGGGGATGGCAGGCTATTTGGCGAAGCCTGAGTATTGCTTCAAAAACTTCTACATTATGAGCCTCTATTCCATCCACCTCTATCTTTTTTAAGAGGTTATTTTTAAAACTTGTTAAATAAGTGCTGTAGAGGGCTTTTTGCTCCTCGGTCATATCGACAAAGACAGGCTCATCGATTTTTGCAGGCAAATCCTTTGCTACATCGCATTTTTTACGCCTCAGAAAGAAGGGAGAGATCTTTTTTCGTATAAGGCTAAGAGGTTCATTTTTTTCTATGAGCCGAGGCTCTAGGAGCTCAAAGTGATTTACGACTTCGTCTATACTATTTTCTACGGGGGTGCCAGTCATGAGGAGTCTGAATGGGGCAGAAAGTGATGCTGCAGCCTTATAGGTTACAGTTTCGCTATTTTTTATCGCCTGCGCTTCGTCAAAAATCAACATATCAAAGGAGCGGGTTTTAAGCGTATCGATATCTTGGCGGAGAATGCCGTAGGAGATGATTGTGATATCGCCCATTTTTGCAGGTATAAAGCTGAGGATTTCTCGTCGCCAGTTTTCAACGAGCGAAGTTGGGCAGCAGATGAGAGCGCGTCCTTCAAAGCAGGATAAAAAGGCAAGTACCTGTACGGTTTTTCCAAGGCCCATTTCATCTGCAAGAAGGCCATTTAAGCCTTCTTCATAGAGCTTGATCAACCAGTTAAGGCCCTCTTGTTGGTAGGGTCGTAGAGTACCTAGAAAAGTAGGATCTGGGGACCTCTCTAGCCTCATGCCCTTTGTAAACGCGTCTAGGCAATAAAGTGCTTGTTTTGGGACGGTTATGGTATTTGCTGGCCCTATCTGAACATGTTCTAAAAGCTCTTTAGTGGCCATTTTGCCATCAAATGAAAGGAGGAGTGCTTCATGATCATTTAAAAGGGCAAGCTTTTGATTTGTTTGAATAGGCTCTACAATGGTGTTAAGAGTAAGTTCTTTATCTTTATAGCTTACCTTTCCACTGATGGTTTTGTTGTCTTGAAGCGAAATTTCTATATTTTTCATAAGGACAACTTCTCTTCCTTGGCTATCTAGCACTCTCCAGCCTGTTTGAATCAAGCTTTCTACTGCCTTTATCGATCGATCAGTTGGGCTGTAGTGGGAGGCTTTGCCCACCTCTTTGCGCGTAAACCCGGCGCGAATAAGTTCATTTTCTTTTGACAAAAAGCGAGTATCGAGATATCCAAATGAGCAGGTTGCATCTACGAGGACAAATTCTGGGGTTTCCTCTTTTGCATCAAGTTCTATGAGAGTTGCGGGATCTACATCCTTCTTAAACTTTCGATATTCATCCTGCGTAAGGGTTATAGGGCCTGAGAGGAAGCGGGCGATCTCCTGCCAGCCGATATGCGGATCACAAAAAGAGAGAAGCTGCCCGCGTAAAACCGCGACAGGGGATGTCTGTGCAATAAGGTCATACTCATCGAGTGATCTATTTGCAAGATGGGCATGTACAACAAACTTTCCTTGGACCTTTTCAACAAGATATTCAAGTGTCAGCTTTGAAAAAAAGTCTGTGAGCAGGCGCCTTTCCCCGATAAAGAGCTTTTGGCTAAGGGCAAGCTTTTGAAGCTTGTCATACGCCTCAAGGGTTTTGAGCTCAAAGTATTCATTTTTTGAGCTACTAAGGACTATTTTTAAACTTTTTTTAGAGCGCTGTAGATCGATACTGTAGGTAAACATAATTGATAAAAATCATAACGCAACTTATTATTTTTGTCATTTAGGCAATAGAATGACTACAAAACGATTTTGGACAGAAAATGGCACCTGGGAAGAGGCGGAAAAACGCTGGGACGAGGGTGCTTCTATAAAAGAAAAAGAGCATCCACTGAAGGTGTTAAAAACTCTTCCTAATATGCCTGGTATGGCTGAAGATACCGCTAAGAACCTTAAATGGAAGAGCCTTAAATGGATGATAAGGAAAGATGAAAACTTTAGCGTCCTCCGCCATGTGCTTAAATCGCCTTTTAAACATCTCTATAACTATTTCACTTCTCTTTGCAAAAGTAAGTCCTATGTGAGAGATGGCGACTTTTTTCTCTATGGGATTGACTCTGTCGAGCAATTTAGAGCCTTTCTTGCAAAAGAGGACTCCCTTTTGGTAGTCGGCTTTTCCTACTGCGAAAAACCACATGAGTGTCCATCAGGAAGATTTACAGATGCTTGCATCCACGATCCGGAAAATCCTGTCTGCAGGCAGTGCTTTATCGGCAAATGTATCCATAGCCTTCCCGAAGAGCGCACGATCCCTCTTCTCATTCCAACAATTCACTATATTGCAAACAAAATATTTGAAATCATAGAGAAAAATCCTACGAAAAAGGTGATCTTTTTGATCACAGCTTGCGAGATGACGCTCGAGATGTTTGGAGATTGGGGCAATCTTTCAGGCGTCCGAGGCATTGGTGTTCGTCTCGATGGCAGAATATGCAACACCATGCGCGCCTTTGAGCTTTCAGAGACCGGCATAAAGCCTGGCCTCACAGTAGTTCTTGAGCCGACAAAAGAGCGCATACTCAATCTTCTTAAAGAATGGCGCTCAAATCACATGTAGCTAACGCTTGCATCTCTCATCAAAAAGTGGTAAATGAAAGCCAAGAGGTGAAAGATGGAATTGGAATTACGAGGAAAGCGCGCACTTGTTACAGGAAGTAGTTCAGGCATTGGTGAAGCTATTGCTAAAGAGCTAGCTAAAGAGGGTGTACAAGTTGTTGTCCATGGAAGAAATAAAGAAGCCTTAGAGCGCGTGACAAAAGAGATTATCTCATTAGGAGGCAATGCTGTAGCAGTTCGTGGAGATCTTGCCTATGATGATGAAGCAGAAGATGTAGCAAAAAAAGCGCTTCAAGCATTTGGCGGTATCGACATTTTGGTAAATAATGCCGGCGCCTTTCCTGTTAGAGATTGGACAAATACAAAGCCTGAGGACTGGCTTTCGCTCTTTAATGTGAATGTTGTTTCTATGGTTCGCCTCATTAATCTCATAGTACCTGACATGAGAAAAAATAACTGGGGAAGGATAATCCAAATTGCATCTATTGCAGGAGAGTTCCCAAGCCCTGCAAATCCAGACTATGCAGCATCAAAAGCCGCCAACATGAATATGACAGTAAGCCTTGCAAAAGAGCTTGCAGGCTCTGGAATTACAGTAAACACCGTATCACCAGGACCGATCGTCACCCCCGGTATTAAGGATACCTTTACAAGAATTGCTGCTGAAAGAAAGTGGAATCAAGAGTGGAAAGAAATCGAGCGTAGGGCAGCTAAAGAGATACTTCCTACGCTTGTGGGCCGCTTTGGAAAGCCAGAAGAGGTAGCAGCCCTCGTCACCTTTTTATCCTCGCCGCGAGCAGACTATATCACGGGTGCAAATGTTCGCATAGATGGCGGAAGGGCTGGAGTGGTTTAGCCGATAAGGTCTGGGATCTTCCTTGTAAGAAACTTTGCTTGAAAGCATTCGAGTTTACTTGTGATTTGATCTACCTTTTCGAGGTCTTTGGGATTTAAAGTGCTCCTTTTGCTTGGAGCGAGATATTCTTCTATAACTGCTTGCACAACGCGCATCGCCATTAAAACTTTCGGCAACTCTGTTTCCATGTTGGCTCTCTCCACTGCATGGTTGAGCTGCTCGTAAAAGCAGTTTGTAGAGCGAACTTCAGGCTCTTGTTCAAATTTTGGAACGCCTCTCTCAAGGTCTGCTTTTTGAAATGGAGATAAGGAAGTGATAAGCTCTATCGCTTTTTGCATGTGTGGAGGAAAGAAGCTAGTATCATGTTTTTTCATGTAGCTATCGATCATTTCTCGGACTGAACGAAGGTATCGCCTATCTCCTGGAGCGTTTTTTGCAAGAAGGATCCTCACTTCAAAATCACGAAGAAAGGTCCTATCTTCTGCCTCTTGCTTTACCTCTCCTCTAACAAAAATGGCTCGTATAGCTTTTCCAAGGATATATGCTGGAGAGCTTTCAGTCGTTTTTTCTATTGCCAGCATGGGACAGATCCCTGCTTGAGTTAGCGATATATTTGTAAGGGGTGCTGACATGTGATCTCCAGATTACTTAAAAAGCAGGTTGAATGGCGCCTTTATATTTTTCGAGGATATGAGCGCGCATTTTTTCACTTGTCATCGCCTTTTTAAGTGCGAGAAGTTCCGGGCGATTTTCATCGCCTTTACGGATGGCGATAACATTGGCAAAAGGGGAGGAGCTATCTTCTAAGAGAAGGGCATCCTGTTTTGGTTTTAGGTCTGCCTGAAGGGCAAAGTTTGTAGGTATAATGCTTGCGTCTACATCCTGCAGCGTTCTTGGCAGAAGGGCAGCATCCATCTCGATAAAGGTGATGTTTTTTGGGTTTTTGACGATATTGAGAACGGTTGCTTGATAATTTTTTGGGTTATCGAGCTCAATGATCTCGGCATTGTGGAGCAGGGCAAGGGCTCTTGCTTCATTTGTAGGGTCATTTGGCAGTGATATGATTGCTTTATCTTTAAGGTCGCTGAGTGCCTTTATCTTTTTTGAATAGACGCCCATTGGTTCTATATGTACTTTTGCAAAGCTTTCGATAGGATAATGAAACATCTTTACTTGAGACTCAAGGTAGGGGCCATGCTGAAAAAAATTGGCATCTACTTCGCCATCTGCAAGTGCGCGGTTAGGGATATTATAGTCATCGACCACCAAAATATCTAAATCAACGCCATCTTGATCGTAGAGGTCTTTTGCGATGTAGCTAAGCATCTCCATGTGAGGGACCGCAGTCGCTGCTACTTTTAATTTTTTATCCTGCTTTGAGCAGCCTGTAGCAAGTATCAGAAGCAAAATTGCAACTAGATTTTTCATTTGGCGTGTACTCCCCGTTTTTTATAGATGTGGTTTGCGATGCTGTTTCCGGCAGTTTGGGTAAGTTGTACGAGCAAAATTATTATGATAACAGTTGTCGTCATAATAAAAAGGTCAAAGCGCATATAGCCATACTGTATCGCTACCTTGCCAAGACCGCCAGCGCCTACCATGCCTGCCAAGGCGCTATAGCCAATGAGGTTAATAAGGGTAAGGGTTAGTCCCTGGACAAGAGCAGGTGTCTGCTCTACAAGCAGTACCTTTGTCACAATTTGAGAGCTTGTTGACCCCATTACGCGGGCAGCTTCAATGATTTCTCTATTAGTTTCACGAAGGGCATTTTCTACAAGGCGGGCAATGTAGGGGATCGCACCGATCGTAAGAGGAACAATAGCTGCTGTGTTGCCAAGACTTGTTCCTACAATAGATCGAGTAAAGGGAATGAGGGCTACAATCAATATTGCAAATGGAAAGGATCTTCCAATATTGACGATAGTATCTAAGACTTTGTAGAGTGATTTATTTTCTTTGATGTGTCCCTTAGATGTAATTGTCAGAAGTATACCAAGTGGAAGGCCGATGAGGGTTGCAAAGAAACAGGAAGCTACCACCATATAGATAGTATTCCAGAGTTCAATAGGAAGGAGTTTTATGGCAAGATTGAGGCTTTCTTCGTTCATAAAAGCTCCATATGGATCTCATTTTGTTGCAGGAAGGTGCGTGCTTCATTTTTCATTTGCTCTTCACCTGTAATGTCGACAACGAGATTTCCAATCAGTATGCCCTGCACAAGCTCTGACCAGCCGTAGAGGATGTTCACGTCGACGCCGTAGCGCTTTATCATCTGCGAGATGACAGGCTCCTTAGCTTCATTTCCCTTAAAGGATAATCTAAGCAAGATACCACGTGGAGATGCTCTCTTAAAGATCTCTGTAGGGATTTCGTGGGTTGCATAACGCAAAAATTCTTTAGTGACTGGATGCTTCGGATCTCTGAATATATCAACTATGGAGCCTGTTTCGACAATGCGGCCCTTATCGATCACAGCAAGTTTTGTGCAAAGCTCTTTTACTACATCCATTTCGTGTGTAATGAGGACAATAGTCAGGTTTAGTTCTTTATTTAGCCTTTTGAGAAGGGCGAGTATGTCTCTTGTTGTCTTGGGATCAAGCGCTGATGTTGCCTCATCGCAAAGAAGAACTTCCGGTTTTGCGGCAAGTGCCCTCGCAATTCCTACCCTTTGCTTTTGTCCGCCGCTAAGCTTTGCCGGATAGGCATCTCCTTTATTTGACAGGTCTACAAGATCGAGCATCTCTTCGACTCGCTTATCAATTGCTTCTTTAGAATATCCTTGAATTTCGAGAGGGTAGGCAATATTTTCCCGCACAGTTCTACCGGAGAGCAGGTTAAAGTGTTGAAAGATCATGCCAATGTTTTTTCTACAACTCCTCAGGTCGCAGCTTGCCATAGTGGCAATATTGCAGCCGTTAATAAGAATGCTGCCGCCAGATGGCTTTTCAAGCGTTGCAAGGCAGCGAATAAGCGTAGATTTTCCGGCGCCGCTTTGGCCAATTATACCAAAGATATCGCCTCGCTCTACGCTAAAGTTGATATCTGTGAGGGCATTGAGATTGCTAAAGCTTTTTGTCAGGTTCGTTACCTGAATAATCGGCAATTCGTTGAAGGCACTACCTATATAGTAATTAAGTAAAAACTATACCATAATGAGTAGTTACCTTCAAGATCTTGCGAAGTCTTTACATTTCTGCTAGGATAGAGTGTATGCCAAACATTTTAATAGAAGTACGAAAAGCCTATACAGCTCAGCAAGAGTCGCAGATTATCGATGCCGTTCATGACGCACTTGTCGCTGCTTTTAAGACAAGGCCGCAGGATAAAAATGTGCGCCTTGTGGTACATGATCCACGCCGCTTTAGCTGTAGCGATATGAGGGAAAATCCAGAATGCTTTACCCATATCACTATCGATTGCATGAAGGGGAGAAGCCTAGAGGCAAAGCGAAAGCTCTATCGTCTCATTATCGAAAAGATGAAGCCCTTCGGAATACCGCCTAATGAAGTTGAAATTATCATTCGCGAGTTTGACAAGGAAAACTTTGGGATTAGGGGTGGGTATCCAGCATCTGATCTTGATCTAGGCTACATGATCGAGGTTTGATGGCTAAAGTATTAGTAACAGGTGCAAGCGGTTTTGTCGGCAAAAGACTTGTCTACTCACTCCTCGAACAGGGCCATACTGTCTATGCCCTTCTTCGCATTGGGGGAACCTCTAGTTTTACACATAAAAACGAGCGGCTCTTTACCTTTTGGGGAGATATACGAGACCCAGATACAAGAAAAAGCCTTCCAAAAGATATCGATGCTGCCTATTACCTGATGCATTCAATGTCAGACATTGTAGGGGACCTCGAGGATATAGAACGAGATGTTGCAAATTGTTTTGTCTCCTATGCCAAAGCAAGCTCTGCTAAGCAAATTATCTATCTTGGTGGAATCATCAACGATGAAAAGGAGCTCTCATCCCATCTACAGTCAAGACTGCTCGTGGAAAATATCCTCAAAAATTGCGGCATTGCTTATACGATCCTACGGGCAAGTATTATTATCGGGGCAGGCTCTGCTTCTTTTGAGATTATACGCGATTTATGTGAGAAGCTGCCTCTTATGCTTGCTCCAAAATGGCTTGAAACGCCATGTCAGCCTATTGCAATACAAGATGTCCTTTTTTATCTTACGGCAGTCTTGCTTGATACAAGATGCTACTGCATGACATTTGACATCGGCGGCCCAGATGTTTTTACCTTTAAGGACCTTCTCTTAGAATATGCAAAGTATCGAAAGCTTAAGCGCTACATTATAAACGTACCAGTCTTAACGCCTCGCTTATCAAGCTTATGGCTTGTTTTTATAACAAGCGTTCGTTTTTCTTTATGCTTCTACCTTGTCGAAAGCATAAAAAAGAGCTCCATATGTAGATTAGACGGTATTAAGGAGATTATCCCTCATGAGCCTTTGCCCTTTTTAAAAGCAATTGATTTAGCCTTTCAAAGCATAGATCAAAATGAGGTTGTCTCTACCTGGATGGATTCATGGGAGCTTGAAGGCGTGCATCCGCAAATTTCTTCTTTCATCGAGGTTCCAAAAGATGGCTGTTTGAAAGATGAGCAAAGAGAAGAGATCTCGGCAAGTCGTGAAGAGGTCATCAAGCGCATATGGAGTATTGGAGGGGATGTAGGCTATTTTTCGCTTAGTTGGGCATGGAAGCTTAGGGGGCTTATCGACAAGCTTTTTGGTGGAGTGGGACTCAATCGCGGAAGAAGGCATCCTCAAGAGATCGAAGTGGGGGATTCTATTGACTTTTGGCGAGTTCTCCTTGCAGATAAGCAAAAGGGACATCTTATTCTCTTTGCAGAGATGAAGCTGCCTGGTGAAGCGTGGCTTGAATTTATCATAGAGGAAGAAGATGGCAGGCAATTTCTGAAACAGACTGCAACCTTTCGACCTAAAGGGGT
>CAZEGK010000005.1:0-81686 GCA_964512205.1 uncultured bacterium
GACACGTGCCGGTGTTAAGTATTGAGACCGCGTCAAAAAGAGCCCTTCTTCTTACAGTCTCTGGCTTAAACCCTTGACAGGGAGCGAATCGCTGTATAGAAGCTGCTTGTGAGATAAAACATAAACCCATGTTTTCTGATAAAACTGATTTTCTCATGATGCGCACTCCAACTTGGTTGGGATATGACGTGCTCAGCTCTATGGTGCGCCAAGAATGTTCATAAAAAACAGGAAGGTTCTTTTTGCCTTTTAAAGGGTGCTTAGACAGCACTTACATATTACGCAAGGAGAAGGGTATTGTGAGTGTCTGTTCTACAACTTCATCTGGAGTCGCTTCTCTGAGATTGCCGGCTTCATCAATAGTAAGCGGTGTTTTTTATCAACAGATCTTTTACGTGTACGACTACGAAGCTGCGCTTAGCACTAAGTACACAAAGCTAGATGAAGTAATGAAAGATATTACGATATGTCCAAGCCTTTCTTTTAATGAGCTTGTCACTAAGGTCTGTCCGACAAACGATATTGACCTCAACGCCTATCGTAAACATCAAAATGGTGAAGGCCCAAAATTTCAAAGTATTATGGCACACCATCAAGAGCAGCTTTTGGTCGAATCCGCTGAAAATGCGCTCAAATTTTTCTGTGCAAGATTAAGACGCTTTTCTCAAGATCCAAAAACCGGTGTGCGCAAAAAAGACAACACGCCCATCCAGCCTAGTCGTAAAGTTGAATTTCACATCAAAGATAACGATAATACCGTAGCGTATGACCTTTGTGCCGTTACAGTACATAGCGGCCAGACTGGATGGTGGCCACTACTACTGCTACCTACTTCATGATGGCAAAATCTATAGATATGATGACCTTAGAGGTGCTGATCATGTAGTAAACGAAGCTACGGTATGGCGAGATGTCATCTCGAACGGTTATATCTTCCACTACAAAAAAAGTACGTAGTTCCAGCAATTCTTATTCATGTTTTTTCTTTCACGCACGTAGCACTCAATTTGCATGTAAAAAAGTAGGGGAGCCGTGCTTGCAGCTCATTTGATTAGCCTTTATAGTATGAAAGATCCAAAGGGTAACCCCAAGAGAAATTCGCATCTATTACTAATTTGTTTTTTTCTTTGCAAAAAAAGCTAAAATTAAATTAAGGTTTGATCACTACACACATATAAGGACTTTTTACATGAATTTGAAATCTCATTTCATTGGTAGCCTATGCCTGCTAACAGCCCTTATAGGCATTCAGCAGCCACTAATGGCTGCAAAACGCCATAAAGACTCATCGTTGTCATCGTCAAATTGCTGCAGTAAACAAAAAAAATGCTGCAAAAAGACGCTTGCTCGTTTGTCACAAATTGATCAAACAACCGTGCAGGATTTGTTAGTCGACCAGCAAACCCTTAACACCGTCAACCAAATCAACCAAACGACTATGAACGATTTACAGGTTGATCGGGAAATTCTAAATGTTGTTTCTCAACTGCTACAATCAAGCTGCATGATCATTGATCAAAAATCGATCGATGATGCTGGTGGCACGCTTACACTAATAAAATCAGGAAAATACTGTGTCGTGGAAGATGTGCAAGGAATGATTGTTGTACAGGCTTCTGATATCTCAATTGACCTGCAAAGCCATGTAATTAGTGCAAACGGAGGCGATAATGCAATCGTCATAGGCTCTACAGAGGTCGTTACACAAGCAACAGATAAGCGTGTTGTACAATATAGAGATTCAACGCCGGTTGTAAAATATACTCAAGCGTCTAAAGAGGTAGGCGACTTCAAACGGCTAAGCTCTTTAGTTGATCCAGATAATTTTTTAGAATCACGTGAGCCAAAAGCAAAAGCTGCTATCAGTGCATTTGGATCAGCATGCACTGTTCATAATATCCAAGTTTTTAATGGCACTGTTGAAGGCTCTCTACTTGCTGGTATTATGGTCAACGCCGGCTGTGATGTATACATTCATGATCTAGAGTTTTTTAATAATACGCTAGATGGTTTGCAAGTTGTAGATTCACAAAATCTACGACTTGAGAAAGTAGCCTTTTCTGCTGGAAATTCCGCAATCAATATCGATGGCCTCAATCAAGGCACACTTTTTGGTATCAACATTTACGATCATACTGCAATAACAGATAACCTCGTGACCATTCAAAACACAGATGGACTAAACCTCGTAGATGTTAACGCAACAGGGAACTCCAAAGTGGCTCCTGCAAACATTATTCGCTATTCAACGCGAGGCTTTTTTGCAATTTGGGATTCAGTCAATTTTTCTGTCACAAACCTCAATTTGAGCAGCAGTACAATTGATAATACTCAAGGATCTCCAACTATCTTTTTTGGACTCTACTTATTTAGCTCAAATAATGGATTTTTCCAAAATTTTCAGTTTAATACCTCGCAAACTATAAATAACCCTATAAGCTTTTTTGGTGCTCCGCTTTCGGCATTTGGCCCTTTTGGGGCTCTCTCTTTTTCTGAGAATATAACGGTTGTAGACTCAACTGTTAATGACAATCTCTTCCTCGCTCCAGATGGTGCTTACAGCGGGTATTTTGGATTTGGCAATATTGTAGGTAATATTGCAGGAAAAGACTGGAGGTTTGAGAGATGCCAAGTTAACAGAAATAATGGCAACTTAAGTACGGGATGGCTTTTTGGCGATAGCGGTAACGATGCAGGAAATGCTACTGTTAAAGATTGTCAATTTAATGACAACGTACATGATGTAATGCTCTTTATGCGAGGTATTTCATTTGAAGCGGACGCAAATGGATCCAAAGTGCTCACTGTAGAGAACTTTCAGGCAAATAGAAATATTGCATATGATGTTGATCCATCTCTTTTTCCTGATACGGAAGCGCTCCTTACTTTTCCTGACAATAATTGCTTAACGCTCAAAAATATTCAATTTAACTACAACCAAATTTCTCATGCAATACAACTTGCTACACTAAATATATGGAATAATAATGTATGGGCAGAGGGCATCGAATGTAATAACAATACAATCGGATTTTTGTATAACGGTGCAACGGTCGGTGCTATTATTGACCTCGGCACAAACCAAAAATACACAGATGTCCAGTGCAATCAAAACATTGTGCAAAAAGGCCATGAGAATGGACCTTTTCCAGCCTGGTTTGGAGGTGTTGTTGCCTCGGGTGCATCCCAGACGGAAATTTCATCGCTTCAGTGTTGCGACAACCACATTCAGGGCCCTGAAGGAGCCTTTGACAACACTCTTGTTGCAGGCGTTTATTATGAGCTAGGCAGCGACCTTAAAATACGTGATAGCTTCATCGCAAGAAACAGCGGGGGAGCGGAAACCATATGCGCGGGGGTATTTGTAGTGTCATCTTCAAATGTCATAGTTGATGGTAATGAGTTGATTGAAACAGGTCTTTCAGGCAACTCGTCAAACTATTTATTGGTAACAGATCCTCCGGTGATTGTGCCGCTAATAGCAATTCTTGCAGATTATAGCCCTCCTTTTGTTCCAACATCAGGTGTAGGAGAATTTGCGGACCCACTTAATGGCTGTTCTGTGCTTTCGAATGATCTGACAAATAAAATTGGAATCGCTCAAAGAGGCTCCTGCAGTTTTACAACAAAAACTGCCGATATAGAAGCTGCTGGTGCAGTTGGTACAGTCATTATCAACACATCGGGTGCTCCATTTGCGATGACAGGCTCACCAACCGGCAACTATCCGTCAGTAATGATTTCAACTGCTGATGGCGCAATCCTTACTGATGCAATCACCAATAATGAAGGGCTAGTTCTTAGCATAGTTAGTAATCTTGCATCATCGGATAACTCTTTTGGTCTCTATTTTGATGATGTATCAAACTCTAAGGTGATACGAACAGAAGCCTTAAGCAATCTGAGTGACGGGTTTCATCTCACCGAAAGCTGCAGTGACTGCATCGTAGAAAACTGCCATGCTATGGGCAACCAAGGTGCCGGCTTTGTCGATGAATCAAACTTCCAAAACTCTTATTTTGGAAACAAAGCCCAAGCCAATGGCGATCCTCAATACAGCGGTATCGCTAGTGGCAATATCTCGACTTACGATCGTACTACAGGCCTTTTCAACCCTACTGGGGTTTCGAGTTTGACTAACATCGACGTCATCGCTCTACCCTAGCTCCAAAAAAAGCCTCGCATTCTCTTCCGAGAAAGCGAGGCTTATTAATGATTGGAACCGGCCGCTCCCGTGGACGGTATTTATTATTTCCTAAAGCCACTTTTAAAATCACTTTCGGCCTGTTTTGCGCTTGGGCGTAAGTTTGGGTCTGGGTTCAACATGGCGTAGAGCAAACTGCTTATTTTTCGCCCACAGTTTTTTTCAATTATATTTAAAAGTTCACTAACATGTTCATTTTCACGTAGTGGTTGATCATCTTTGCTGCTGCCACAACTGTGTTCCTCTATAGCTCTGTAAATTTCTTCTACGCTTTCAGAGCTAACTAATAATTTTGAAGCCATAGTCATAAGCGCGGTGACTCCAAGGGCATAGATATCCTGCTTTTGCTGGAGGTCGAGTCTTTCGTCGACTGAAAGCTTGCGGTTAGTTTGCAAAGTGATATCCTTTCTAGTTACAAACGAAGGGTTTCCACTTACCAATTCGCTTACATTTTCTTTTGAGCTTGCAAAGTCGAAGTTTGTAAGGCACGATTCGAGCCTTCCCTTTGGATTGCGCTGCATGCCTGTATTTTCAGGGTCAATACTTCGGTGAGCCATGCCTGCATTGTGCACAGCGCGAAGCCCCGTAAATAGTCCCTGAAGGATCTCTTTGGGCTTCATATTGAGGTTGATAATATTTTTATCCTCCAGAGTTATTGCACATCTTTGTACATAAACTCCCCAGCGGATTTCAGTTGGGCTTGCTATGTTCATAATCGACCAAGGAGCTCTTTGTATTCCGTTCTGGAAGCCTTTAGCACGTTTATGTAGAATTTTGGGCATTTCTACTTGATTCACAAGCTCTTCTGGAGGTTCAGGAGCATCTTTATTTCCCATTTTGTGAAAAACGACTGTATTTGATTTAAGATCTACACCAACCTTTCGGACAGATTCAAAGCCCTCTTCTTCAATACGCTCATTTGAGTTATGCAGAAGGAGCGCCTTCATATTGCGTCCTAAAAGCATGATGTAGTCCTGACTTCCTATTGTAATGGTTGTTACATCACGAGCGGTCCAGTTTGCTTCTTTTTGCTGTAATGGTTGAATTGCTGATTTTCTTACACTATTTAT
This sequence comes from uncultured bacterium, assembly GCA_964512205.1. Taxonomy (GTDB): domain Bacteria; phylum Chlamydiota; class Chlamydiia; order Chlamydiales; family FEN-1388; genus SZAS-7. The sequence continues at coordinate 5,275 of CAZEGK010000005.1, forward strand.
GCGTCTAAGTTGGTCTATTGTATTATCAATGCTTTTTAGTTCGAAGGGATCAAGAGGTTGTCTCTTAATTTGGGTGGCATGTTGAATAAGGGTATTTCGTATCTTAGTTGTTTGGGCAGGGCTCCAGCGCAGAACACCTACGCCAAATATATCTTTAAAGGCAGCAACAGCTGCCTGAAAACGCGATTTTATGGTGTGGTCAACTTTGTGAGAGTTGCTAATTGGCTCAGCAGTTGGTGATTCCCCTTTGTAAAGAGGGTGTAGTGAAGTAAGCGCTGCGGGAGGGTTCGGCTTATTTGCTGGTGTTGGAGGCGGGACGTTAGATGAGGGGATGTGATCTGGTAAGTTGCTCATATTAAGAGACATAGAAAAACACTCCTTCCTTTATGCCTTCAGTATACTAAATAAAAGATTATGTATAAAGTTTTAGGCTCTTTACCTATGTCAAAAAACAAAAAGGGATGTCCCAGCACAATGGCTATGCTTGATCGAACAATAATGTCCAGAACGGACTTTAGAGGCTAGCACTTCTATCGAGAAATTCTCTTTCATTGTCAATCACATCATCTCCTTGAAGGTCAAATTGATCAGGTAGCGACATGAATGAGAAGACACTCTCTTCATCATTTGCCTTTTCAAGTTTTTCTACTAGAGGATCAGTGACTTCTTCTGGAGCACTTAAGAGATTTTTCGGGAGCATATCTTTTGGCTTTTGCACGTTTTGGACATATGCTCCAAGCATTTTTATTGGAATATTATTTTGATCAATAATTCGTAAGGAATAGCCATTCGGAACATAACTAGATACTGACATGTGAATCCTAGATTGTAGAGGGCATGATTCTAGCAAAATAGGCGACTCTCTTCAATCTACTTTAAGAGCGAAGTATGAGCTTAAGATTACAATGATGAAAGGGGCTAGCAGTTGTCGATGCTAAGCGGTTACAGGCTCTTTTGAAGTAGGCCAAGTGCTTTTTTAAGATCAATACCCTTGCCCAGTAGGGGCTGCAAGATATCGTCTTCTTTTTTAAGCCTTTCCGGTACTGTTTCGATAGTAAAAGCAGTGACATCTAGGTCATCATTTACCTCTTCCCAATGAAGTGGAGTGGAGACAGTAGCTTTTGGCCTCGGACGAACAGAGTAGGGGGCAACAATAGATTGACCAAACCTATTTTGCAAAAAGTCGAGATAAATTTTCTTAGGCCTCTTTGCCGGACTTCTTTCGATGGAGCATGTTTTAGGAAATTTTTTCTGAAGGATGGAACAAAGCAGCTCTGCAAATTGCTTGGACTGCTCGAAGGTATATTTTGCATTGAGAGGGATCATAATATGGAGCCCCTTACCGCCGGATGTTTTACAAAAATGGGGAAGTTTTAGGTGTTCTAGGAGTGCATGAGCCTCATTAGCTACAGCAACTACAGCTTTGAAGGGTACGTCGTGCGGATCAAGATCAAGCACACAAAAATCTGGTTTTTCTAGATTGGAAATTCGCGATAAAAAAGGGTGTATGTCAATGCTTGCGAGGTTTGCCGCGTAAATAAGGCTTTCAATGTTGTTGATAAGCAGATAGTTTGTGGTCTTATCTTCATGTTCAACAGCAGCGGTTTTTATACCTTTCGGAACATTTTCATGGTTTTTTTGATAAAACTCTGCGCCATTTATACCGTCAGGAAAGCGGTGGAGGATAATGGGCCTATTTTTTAAGTAGGGAAGCATATAGGGAGCTACATGAGCATAGTAGGCAAGTAGATCACCTTTTGTATATTTTTCCTTTGGCCAGAAGATTTTATTTAGGTTGGAAGTATCTGCGAGAGCCTCTTCTTTTTTGATTAAAAGCCACGATTTATCGTTATCGATTTTCTGAAGTATAAACTCGCCATGAAGTTTTTTTCCGTGGAGTATGATTGCAATATGACCTTTTCTATAGCCTTCTCGAACTTCTTTTTCGACGGCATTTCGTTCTTGTGCAAATGGCGTCGTATATGTTCCTGCATCCCAAATTTCTACAGTGCCTGCCCCATAATTTCCTGCAGGAATTGTCCCTTCAAAGTACTGGTATTCGAGCGGATGGTCTTCTACATGGACAGCAAGTCTTTTATCCTTGGGGTCAAGAGAGGGTCCCTTGGGAACAGCCCAGCTAAGGAGCACGCCGTCACATTCGATGCGAAAATCGTAGTGGAGATGTCTTGCAGCATGTTTTTGTATGACAAATCGAAGGGCGCCTTTTACTTTTTTGCCCTTTTTTGCAGAAGGTTCGCTTGTCTTTTTAAAGTCACGCTTTGATTTGTATACTTTAAGCATCAGAGCAAAACCTCGTTTTGGAGAGCACCCCGATGAGGAGTGCTCATGTGTAGTTATTTTTTCTTAGCGGCTTTTTTAGCGGCAGTTGATCTGGCTTGAGGAGTTTTTTTTCTTGCACTTGATTTTGCTTGGCGAGAAAGGGCACTCTTTGATGCAGCAGTGCGTGGTTCTTTTTTAAGCGCACGCGTTGTTGCTTTCGAGCGAGTTTTAGAGACTGGAGCTTTCTTTTTTGCTGGGGCAGATTTTGCTTTTGAAGTGGTTGTACCCTTTTTAGGTTTCACAGCCACACCTGCTCTTCTTGCTTTTGATAATCCAATAGCAATTGCTTGTTTTGTAGATTTTGCACCATGTTTTCCTGTGCGAATATGATCCATCTCTTCATGGACAAATTCGCCAGCTTGTGTGCTTGGGGCCTTTCCTTCTTGCTTATCTTTGAGGGCTCTTTGTACTGTTTTTTTCTCGGGCACGGGGGACCTCCTTTTTGTAAAGATACCCATACATAACCAAGTTGTGGATATTTTTAAAAGCCCTTTTTACGATCTTCAAGGCTTTTGGTGATTCCTTGCCAGATTTTTAAGTCAAGTTTGTGCAAAACTTGCTGAGGGTCAATTGTTGAGAGATCTTGAGGATCATACAGAGACCATTCTCACATATCTTGAGCGGCTAGATGTACAGGTGCTATCGTTGACTAGTTGATAACATCCTGGCAAAAACTAAGATTGAAAGTAAAGATACAACTGTACTTACGGTAACTATACCTGCTGTAACTAGCAACACGCTGGCGAGCCCTCGTATTGCAATTGGAGCGGGTGTTGGCCCAAAGGTTGCAGATAAGAGAGTAAACGCTCCAGCCGCAACACCTACAACAACCCCAACGGAGGCCGCTGCCGGAGCAACTGGTACATCGCGTGTGCCTGAGAAGGCGATAGCGGTATAACATGCTGCCCCGATTCCAAATTGCGCGCCACGAAGCGCTGCAAGCCCTAAAGTAGCAGACATAGACTTTCCCTTTTCTTTATCAATCCAGGCAAGAATGATGTCAATCCTTTGGATTTATGACAAGGTTCAGCTGACCCCAAGCATTTATTTTATTATTGAGGAAAATAAAAGTGGCGGGTAGAGTGCATGCGAAGTAAAAAAAATTAATTATGCAATAGGGGAGTCCTATGCAGATGTTACGGTTTTGCTTCGCTAACACACTAAAAAGGAATGACAGATGAATCGTTATTTTACGGCTCTCATGGTGTTGATTACCATGCCAATAGTCTCGCTTACAGCTGGGGGAGTAAAACGTGGCACCCATAAATCAGCCACTTGCTCGAGTAGCAGCTCATCGGAATCTTGCTGCAAGTGCATCATGAAACAGCAAAAAAAAGAAAAAGCAACTTGCCACAAAAAAAGCTGCTGCTGTGTTGATACATCGGTTGCCAAGGTCAAATATACCGAAGATAGCCGCAACCCCGTTGCAGGCAAAAATGTGCTTATTATTGGGGCATCAAAAGGAATGGGCAATGGTGCAGCGCAGGTATTTACTGCTGCCGGAGCTAACGTAGTAGGTACCTCGAGGTTCCCATCAGACTATAGCGGCCAGCCATGGTTGAGCCCAGTCCCTATTGATATCACTATTGACTCATCGGTAGAAAACTTTTTCGCTACAGACCCCACACTTGCCACATGGGACCACATTGATATACTAATCCTCTCCGGCAACGTGCCTCAATGGGGATCTCTTATGTATCTAAAGGCCTCAGACCTCTTCCCTATGCTTAACTGCGAAATTTTAGGCAGACATAGAGTTGTTGAGCGTGCCATCAAAAAAATGTACTTTGTCGATGAATCACGTATTATAACCATTTCATCGCTTGCCTCGTTCTTTCCGGAGAATAGCAATGGCCTCTATGATGCCACTAAAGCTGCTGTTGACGGCTGGGTAAAAACCTGGAATGCTCAACGTGAATGGTTCAAGGAGATGACTGGTTCCTATGACTCCTGTAAAACATTAGCGATGGCTATTCAGCCTTCATTTGTGAATACTACCTTTGGTCAGCTGCCTCCAAGCTTATGCGACCCTATATCACCACCGCTGCCATATGGTTCTTTTCCATCTGCAAATACATCTTTTGCACCATTTTCTCTTGCTCCAATGATCTGGCTGCAAAACGGGTCTGCTCAAGGACTTCAGCCTATTATGATTGGTAAAGCAATGCTCTATATGGCAACAGTTCTAGACCCAGAATGGCGCTATGCTGCAATTGGCCAAGATTCAATATGCTCTGGAGGCAAAACTGTAAGTATAGAGTGCTATATTAAAAAACTCACGCAGCATAAATTTAAAGATCCTGTACTAGACCTAATAAAAGGCTACAATTGGAATGCTGCATACCAAAATATGCTCTACCAAAACAATTCTAAGGCCTACTCTATCTATAAGTGCCCGCCACTTAATGCTGTAGCGCCTGTAACGCTAGTTCCGCCGCTGCCAGCTGGTTATCCAGATTGCCTAGGAGGGCCAGTTCCAGGTACGCAACCGAATATTACTGTAAGCGATAATGTTGATGATTTGCTTAACAATGCATGCAAACCAGTAAACCCTTGTCCTTAACGTAAAGAGATGATAGTCAGGGGTCAGACGAGTCGTCTGACCCTGAAGCACTAACAGAGCTGACCCCAAGCACTAGCATCCAATGCTCAAAAAAGGCTAGCGGATGCTCCCAAAGACATGCAAGAGGCGATAGAGAAAATCGAAAAAAGCATCCTAGTCGTGGGCCCAATTTATTCCCCAGACTGTTAAGTGTGGGCTTGAAATTAATTCTTTACTATGGTAAACTTTGTTAATTAAATAGGAATAATTATGCCACAAGTAACTTATATAGATACGCCAGATATACCTGCAAAGTATTCTCTTGAAAATAGCTGGGTAGATTCAAGCAAATTTACTTGTAGGGGAAGACGATTTACTCATAAAAATGTTGAGTACGAAATTATCCACAAAAAAGAGGATGTGAGTGATTTTTTACCTGGGAGAATTTTTCTAGCGGCCTTTGCAATATTTGCTAGCCTCGGAATTGTGCTCTGTTTTAGAGCATTTCATAAGTGGGCGTTTAACGGCGAAAAAGTTCGCTTTGCAATTCCTACGCAAAAAATAGAAGAATTCTTACAAAAGCCAGAAGCGGGGCAAGTTGCTACAAAAATTGAGGACTTCAAGAAATTTTATTATATCCACTTTCAAGCAACCAATAATCAAAACGCCATTAATACAGTCCTAGATAACTGCCTTGAGAGCTCTAAGACAATACAAGAATTACTTTGTGTAACCAACTTTATGATGAGCAAGAAGATAAAGCCTCTCACAGAATCAATAACAAATAAATTGCAGCAAGTAGACTGTAATGAGGTATCATCACCACGCCCCCTTATCCAGTTAATCAATTATTTTAAGATTAAAGATGAAGTGATTCTCTCGCGAGTAGCACAAAAATTTCTCGAAGTAGCCATTCCTAACCTTAAAAGAGGCGAAATCCTACCTCTCGAAAGTGCCCTTTTAAATATTGACTTTGAAAGCGAGCTTTATTCAGCAGACATCATAAGCTCCCTCATTCGTTCAACAGATGCACTGTCCACAAAGGCAGCGACGGCAATTCTTATTCGACGTGATGCTTCTGCTAACGCCCTACTACTAGCAAGCGCTTATGCCTTGACAAAACCACTTACATTCAGTGAGGAGCAGCTTATAAAAGCTGCAAAAACCTGCTTAAATGCCCCTGCACTGCCAAGTCACACTCTTATAAAGTGCTTAACCTATATTGCCTGCCGCAAAGCAAACTTTACAGCTGAAGAAAAAACAGCAGCAATGCTTCGCTACCAAAGCTTAAATGACCACAAGGCGCTTGCTGCACTTATGGCAACGTTGTTTTAGAGGAATATCCTAGAATTGTGAATTGGTCAGGCCCTCAATTCAATTTTGACCCCAATTTGACAATTGTTATCCAGCCAGATCTTAGGCTAGAGGGGATCAAGGAGCTTGCTAACCAAGTTATGGATATTTTTAAAAGCCTTTTTTAAGATCTTCAAAGCTTTTAGTGATGCTTTTGACGAGAGGATAAAAACGAGCTCTAATTAAGATACTCACAGCATGTGGCAAGTTTCAATTTTTCAAGTTGCTGAACAAAAGTGGGATTTGCTATCTCGTCAAGTGTTTGTAGGGTCTTCTCATCTACTGCGAAGGCATCTTTTGCTTGTGGACGAAGTTCTATGAACTTTTCATTATCGAAAGCATTACCATAATTTACGCATATTTCATCATCTTGCTTTATGGCTTCGACAGCAACAACGAGATCTGCTTCTATTTCGCCATCTTCAATTGGATGGAATATGGCATTGGGAAAGGAGTGGTTAACGCGAGAGGCGAGGCTTCCAAATCCCTTTCCATCAACATCTGAAAGGATATAGTTTCCCGTGCAATGTGTAGTCGCTAGGCCATTATAACGAAGTATCGGCGTCCCTGTCTCTATAGCAACGCGGGCAAAAACACCAAATCCTACTCCCTCTTTAGATTTTGCAAGGTAGACCTTATTGTCATCGATTGTAAGATCTTGAAAGTGAGTAGCTAAAACATCATCTTCCTCAACCTCATGCGGCTCGTTCCATTCGCGAAGAAGAATGTCCCTCGTCACAAAGATATTATCTACATAGATTGTGCCTGTGCATTCTTTAAACTTCTCTGCCGAGCAGAGTCTTGGGGCAGCATCATTTACATCTTTATACCAAAAAGGGTTTTGCGACTGAATAGGCCTCATGCGTCTTTGCATCTCATCGGGAGTCCAGCCGCGAGCTGTTGGAATGTCATGTTCAGAGAGTAGGTCTAAGATATCACCAAATTCTTGAGCTATTGCGTGATGTCTTGCTGTCCAGCCGCGCCTGTCTTGCTGGAGTTCAGAGATTTCCTTTTCAAGAAGCTTTTCAGCAACAGCCACATTATTTGTCATCGCAGCAAGATGAAGGGGAGTAAGGCGGTAGATAGGATCTTGAGCAAGGAGTCCCTTGCCTTTTTCGATGAGGGAGAAAACCTTTTCCTCTTTATATTCTTTTGTTGCTAAAAGACGATGAAGAGGAAAATCTGTAGAAAAATTTTCCCAATGTATCCCATAGCGGGCAAGTCCAGAACAGGTCACGAGCTTTGGATCTTTTGGAAATCAGCGATCTCACTAAAAAGTCCTGCTACTTGCTGCAAGAGGGCAAGACGGTTAGTGCGAAGACTTTCGTTATCGTCTAAAATCTTTACCTTGTCAAAAAGCTCTCCAAGTGGCGCTTGAAGCTCTTGCAAGAGGGTAAGCGCTTTAGCATACTCTTGCATTTTTACAGCTTCAGAAAAGCTCGTCTTTCGCTTTTCAAATGCGCTATAAAGCTCTTTTTCTGAAGGCTCTTTGAGCAGATTTTCGGCAAAAGACACATGGGAGTAGCCATTTATTTGTCCTTGGCAGCGCTTATGTACTTCTACAAGCTTTGAGAAGTTATTTTGCTTTTCGCGGAAACTATGTAGAGCTTCTAGACGAGTAAGGACATCATTGATGTCATCTTGTCTTACGCTAAAGCAGGCTTCTATCTCATCTTTTGGAAAGCCAAGGTCGCTGAGGGCTCCTTTTGCCCGCAAGACTATATAGGTAAGCACTTCGGGGATGAGTGTTGCTTGCTTTTTCTGGATTGGCTCAGGAAAGTTTTGCAGACATGCAGTAAGTGCATTTTTAAGATGAAGCGATATCTTTTTGTCCAAGATGATGCGCACAAGGCCAAGTGCTTGTCTTCGAAGCGCAAATGGATCGCTTGAAGAAGTTGGCTTCAAGTCGAGGCCAAAAAAGCCGAGGAGATTATCAATCTTTTCGGCAATGCTGAGGAGCGCTCCCTCATCTGTCTTTGGAAGAGGAGCTTTTTCACCTCTTGGCATCCAGTGCTCATCAATTGCAAGGGCTACTTTTTCATCTCGTCCCTGCTCCTGGGCATAAATGCGGCCCATCTGGCCCTGAAGTTCAGGAAACTCACCTACCATCTCAGTAGCAAGATCTGCCTTTGCAAGGCTTGCAGCTTCTAAGGTTTTTGCAAGGTTTGCCTCAGGCACATAAGGCTCTAGCATTGCTACATGTGATTTAAGACGCTCTACCTTGTCCCAAACAGAGCCAAGGCCCTTTTGGAAGATGACATTTTTCAAAATTTCATTAAAGTTTTCAAGCGGCTGCTTTAGGTCTTCTGCAAAAAGGAATACGCCATCTGAAAGGCGAGCTGAAAGTACTTTTCTATTGCCATGGCGAATAGAGTCTGTAGGAGGAACGTTTGCTGTGATTATAAACCTATTCTTTAGCGTGCCGTCCTTGTTTGCTACTGGAAAGTACTTTTGGTGCTCTACCATCTCAGAGATAAGCACCTCTTTTGGCGCTTTGAGGAAGTTTATATCAAACTCGCCAAGTGTTAAGAAGGGCTTTTCTACAAGGTGTACAACTTCGTGGGCAACTCGTTCTTTAACCTGAGCTTCACCCTGACATTCTTTTTCAAGTGCTGCTAGCTGCTCGCGTATTGCCTTCATGCGCTCTTCTTGGTCGGCAAGTACATGATGCTCTCGAAGTGTTGTAATATAGTCATTAGCATTTTGTATTGCAAAAGGCTCCGGTGAGAGCTGTCTATGGCCGTAAGATGTTCTACCTGAGTTTATAGGACCCGCAGTTACCCCGATTACCTGATCATCAAGCAGTGCAACAATCCAGCGTATAGGACGAGCGTAGGTAATGTCAAAGTCTGCCCAGCGCATTTTTTTAGGAAATTCAACGCCGAGGATGATGGTGGAAAGCGATTTCTGAAGGATATGATAGGCCTCTACAGCACCGATCTTCTGTTTTCCAAAAAGGTATTCTCCTTTAAGTGTGCGTATTTCAATGCCTGGCACGTTATTTTGGCGGATCTCTTCAAGCGTAGCCGATTCCTTTGCATTCATAGACTTTAAAAAGCCTATGCCAATTTGTGTGGGATTGCCTTTTGCATCAAAGGCAACATCGACGCTTGGACCTTTTTTCTCAACTTCTTTAGGATTTGTCTTAACGGTAAGATCTTGTACCAAAAGCGCAAGGCGTCTTGGTGTGCCATATTGCTTGATGGAGCTGAAGGTCAAACCCTCTTTGTCTAAAAGCGCTTTTAGCTGACGCTCTAGGCTTGCAAGGCCGCTCATCACAAATGATGCAGGTAGCTCTTCTGAACCTACTTCAAGTAAAAATGTTGCTGTCGGTTTATCAATCTTCTTGTAGGCAGTCTCTCTCTCCTGAGCTTTAGGCTTATAGGCAAAATCTGTCCATTTGTTTAGAAGCGGAAAGTTTTGCTTTTTGCGATTTTCTATATAACTTTCTGCAACAAGGCGGGCAAGTTCTCGTATAGCAGCAATATAGCTTGCGCGCTCAGACACTGAGATTACACCGCGGGCATCAAGAAGGTTAAATGTGTGTGAGGACTTTAAAACAAAGTCATAGGCAGGAAGCGGCAGATTGAGTTCTACGAGCCTTTTTGCTTCTCGCTTATAGTCTTCAAAATCTTTGAGCATCATCTCAGGATCTAATGCTTCAAAGTTGTATGTCGTCCATTGCTTCTCATTTTCGAGATAGATATCGCCGTAGGTAAGCTCATCATTCCACTGAATGTCCGCAAAATTGTCTTTTTTCTGGAGATGCATGGCAAGGCGCTCGAGACCGTAGGTGAGCTCGCCCGTTACCGGCTTTAGGGGAATCTCTGCCATTGCCTGAAAGTAGGTAAACTGGCTGCTTTCCATACCATCGATCCAGACTTCCCAGCCAAGACCCCAAGCACCAAGTGTTGGCTGCTCCCAGTCATCGTGGACAAAGCGAATATCATACTTTGAAAGATCAAAGCCAATTGCTTCGAGTGACTTAAGATAAAGATCTTGAATGTCGACAGGTGATGGTTTAAGAATTACCTGATATTGGAAGTAGTGCTGCATGCGCATCGGATTTTCACCAAAGCGGCCATCTTTTGGTCTTCTGCAGGGTTCAATGTAGGCTGCTCTATAGGGCTCAGGTCCCAGGCAGCGAAAAAAAGTGGCAGGGTTTGAGGTGCCTGCGCCCTTTTCAAGGTCGTATGGAGCGGAAATGGCGCATCCATGCTGCTGCCAAAATTGTGCGAGTCGGGCTATCATTTCTTGAAAAGTGTACATTGCTTACTTCCTCTTAAATTAGCAAAAATGATAGCAAGAGAAGAAGTTTTTCACAAGGCGACTATGGAAGATCTGCAACCAGAAATTACTATTGTTATTCCTATTTATCAGGCAGGACAGCTTGTAGGAGATACCTGCGAGAGCCTTCTTGCGCAAAAAAATGTGCGCTTCGAGGCGCTTTTTATTGATGCTGGAGAGGGGGTGACAGCTTCTGAAATTGTTAAAAGCTACCAGGATACGCGCCTTCGCATACAGGCCCTCACTAAGTCTCCACTCTATGCGTTGATAAATAGAGGTACCCTTATGGCGCAGGGTGAATATATCAATATACTTCTTGAAGGATGTTCCTATCTTGCTCCGGATTCGCTTGCAACAATGTTGCAAGCAATTCGCGCACATAATAGCCCCGATATTTTTTATACTGCGAGCTATGTCGCAAATCGCATTTTTTACACAAAAGAGTGGCAGCAAAACCTCCAGCAGGGTGTGCAGCCTGCCCTTCTTCAATCCTGTTTTTTTAAAAATTCGCTCTTTCCAAAGGCTGGATTTTTCTACCAAGATCTCGACCGTCGAGGAACATTAGAATTTTTTTGCAGAATTCAGGCACTAAAAGAGTATAGCGTAGCATCAGAATGCAGGGTTTATGTAGAGATGAATAAGTTTCCTGCGGGACTTTTAGGCCCCTGGAAAATTTGCAGAGAAACGTTCTGGGTGATAAAAAAATATTTTGGAATCCACGCTGCACTAAAGTGGTTTTTTTCGAAGCAAATTATCGGGCTCTTTACTCGCGAATTTCCTTTTGAGCTTCTCCTTCCAAATAAACGAGGAACAGCCTAGTAAAGTTTAAGGATTTTCCTTCATAAACTGTTTAAAGGCATTTACGTTTGGGGCACCCATTTTGCGGATAGTCTCATTTCTTCCCTCAACAATCTTTGGGTCGGATAGAGCCTGGATTTTAACGTTAGAAGTAGTGAATATTTTTTGCACGCGCGCTTCTCTTCTTGCGATGAAGGAATTGATAAGATTTGGAACTTCTTCCGGCTGCACGCCGTTTTTGCACATGTCCTGAAGGACAAAAGCATCTTCAAATGCTTGCGCTGCGCCATTTTGCAGCATAGGCCCAAAGGCATGCGCTGCGTCGCCGATAAGGAGTATGCGTGAAAAGCCATCTAAACGATAGCGTACGCTATGGCTTTTTTCCATGTGGTGGATATAGAACGAATCTGAAAGCTTGTGGATCACTTCAGCCATTTTTCCGCCAAAGCTTCCAAAAAGCTCACCATATGTTGCGGATAGCTTTTCCATGGTTTCTTGAAAGATCTGGCCATAGACATACATTTTATTATCTGGAAGGGGATAAAGAAGAGCGGTACGATCTTTTCCGAGCATATAAACCGGGGATGTCAGATCTGCCGGCGCATCTGTCATCGTTCTCCACACAAGCAGCCCAAGATATTCAGGCTTTTCATCTGGATGTGCATGCCGTCTTAGGTTTGAATGGATGCCGTCACAGCCAATTACAAAGTCATATGTTTTATAGCTTTTGTCTGAAAAATGAACAAGAAGCTTTCCTTGCTCCTCTGCAATAGCTGTAATCTCTTTTCCAAGAGCAATAGATGTCTTGCTGTCTAAGGAGGAGAGGAGCATTTTTTGCAGTCCTTCTCGGCTTATGGAATAAAACTGTGCACCATCTGCGTGAATGTTGCTAATTTCTTCCTCGATGAGAAGCTCGCCACGATCATCGGTAAACTGCATTTTTTCGATTTTGCGGGCGTGCTTTTCAATAGCTATGCCAATCTTTTGCAGGGCCCAGCTTCCATTTGCAGGAATTGCTATTCCGGCGCCCTCAGATCGGATAAAAACCTCTTTTTCTATGATATCGGGATAGATGGCAGAGTTTTGGAGTGCCTTTGCAGCAGTAAGTCCCGATGGTCCTGCGCCTACAATGAGCACAGAGATGTTCTGAGAGGCAAAAAGGCTATTCATACAAAGCAGCAAAAGGGTAAAAAATCGCATGATATATATGGAAAAACGATGGGAGGAAAACCCAGGCCAAAGGTCCTGGGTTTTAAAGAAACTTAAGCAAGAAGCTGTGGAGCTGATTGCTTATCTGAAGCTTGACCGTCTTTTGTCGCATCAGCATTGGATTGCTGAGTTGAATCTGAAGGAGCTGAGCCGCCAGCGAGCAATTGGCTCTTAGGCTGTGTGCTGTCTGAATTTTGGTCTTGAGCATCTTGTTGTGTGCCATCTTGTGGAGGCATCATTGTAGCTGAGCTATCGTTTGCAGCGAGCATTGGTGTTTTGCTCTCTTGAGTTGTTTCTTTTTGCGCATCTGCAGGCTGCTCTGTTTTTTCTTGAGCAGGTGCTGTTGGGCATGTTTTGCATGTTGATCCAGCAAATGCGTTAGCTGAAAATGCGATTGATATTGCGGTTATAAGAAGCAGTTGCTTCATTAGGGCCTCCTTTTGGCTGTTAAAAAATAAACAATCTCGTCAAAAGTGATATCCTAGCTTTGCTATTTCTTGCAATAAAAAAAATGTATTCTGTGCTATACTGTTACTTCTTCTTGAGGTGATATGAAAATAAAATTATTAGGTGCGACGCTCGAGCAGCTGCGAGAATGGTGTGTTTCTAAGGGAAAAAAGCACTTCATTGCACAGCAAATTTTTGAATGGGTCTTTAAAAAGGGTGAAACTGACTTTGCAAGGATGACCAACCTTAGCCTCGAGATGCGTGCCCTTATGACTCAAGAATTAGATATTGGCCTTCTTGAGCTTGTCCGTGTACAGGAATCTGACGACCGGGAAACAACAAAATTTTTATGGAAATTGCCGGACGATAAACTCGTTGAGTCGGTCTTGATTCGTTCAGGGGATAGGAGGACTGTCTGCGTCTCGTCGCAAGTGGGCTGTCCTGCAAGATGTGCCTTTTGTGCGTCGGGAAGACAGGGGCTTATTCGCAATCTCGAGTCTAGTGAGATTATCGCCCAGGTGTATCAGATAGACCTCTGGCTAAAAAAGCAGGGAGAAGAGGTAAGCCATATCGTCTACATGGGTATGGGAGAGCCATTTAGAAATTATGACAACGTCCTTGCCTCCATCCGCTCTTTAATAAATCCAGTTATGCTTGGCCTCTCTCAAAGACGGATTACCGTCTCTACAGTAGGGGTTGTAGAGGGGATAAGGCGCTTCACCGATGAGGGGCTAAAGGTCAACCTTGTTCTCTCCCTTCATGCGCCGAACCAAAAACTTCGTCAAAAAATCATTCCATACGCTAGGGAGTATGCGCTCGAGACAATTTTAGATTCTATGTGGCATTTTGCAGAGGTGACGGGAAGAGATGTTACCTTTGAATATACCCTTCTAAAAGGCATCAATGACGGCGAAGAGCAGGCAAAAGAACTTGCTCTGCTTTTAAAAAATAAACAGTGCACAGTAAATCTTATTCCCTATAATCCAGTAGATGGCCTACGACTCGAGAGACCAAGCGGCCAGTCGATAAAGGAATTTCGAGAAATACTCGATAAAGCCAAGGTGGTCAATACCTGCCGCTATACAAAAGGTGACGATATAGCAGCAGCCTGCGGCCAGCTTGCAATGCAGGAACTTAAAGTTTTACAAGATGCTATTTGACCCTTCAAGGTTAGATTCATATCCTACGTCTGCCGGCGTCTACCTGATGAAGGGGGCAAGCGGTGAAGTGCTCTACGTCGGCAAGGCAAAAAACCTAAAAAACCGTCTCAAAACCTACTATTCCAAAGGAAATGATGGGCGGATACAGGTTCCTTTTTTGCTTGCAGCTGTTACTGATATCGAAACGATTGTCGTTCTTTCTGAGCGAGAAGCGCTTCTTCTTGAAAACACCCTTATTAAGCGCCACCAGCCTAAATATAACGTCCTTCTAAAGGATGATAAGGGCTATATTAGCCTAAAAGTTACGACAAAGCATCCATGGCCCATGATCGAGCTTGTGCGCTTTAAGGGAAAACCTCCAAAAGATGGTACCTATTTTGGTCCCTATACCAATGCAACTGCTGCAAGGCAGATGTATGATCTCATAGGAAGACTCTTTCCCTTAAGGCAGTGTTCTGATGAGGAATTTGCAAGGAGAAAGAGGCCATGTATTTTGTATGGAATTAAACGCTGCTCAGCTCCATGCGTGGGCCTTGTTTCCAAAGAGCAGTATGACGAATATGTTGACTCTGCCATACGACTTATCTGCGGGCAAAATGAAGAGGTATTGAAGACGCTTGAAAGTGAGATGCACCAGGCTTCAGAAGCTTTAGAGTTTGAAAAGGCACAAGCGCTTTTAGAAAAAATTGAACTTTTGCAAGAAATAGTACAAGGACAGCGAGTAGATAGCGTCTCTCGCGATGATGCAGATGTGTGGGGGCTTTTTAGAGAGGGCAGCTATGTCGTCGTGACAAAGCTTATGTGGCGAGATGGCAAACTCATTGGCTCGCATCACTTTGATTTTGACAATGCATTTCAGCCGACAGATGAGCTTTTGGAATCTATTCTAGTGCAGCATTATTTGGAAGAAAAGGGGCCTGAGCTCTTTTTAGCTGAGCCGATACCGGATATAGAAGCGCTATCTAGTGTTATAGGACGGCGCATATTTGTACCTCAGCGAGGAGATAAGAGACAGCTTGCCCTTATGGCAACAGCTAATGCCTATGCAGCCTTTAAGCAGAGAAAAGATGCCAAGACGGTGAGAGAAAAGGCGCTTTTAGAGATGCAGGAGAAGCTTGGGCTTTCCCGCTATCCTAAACGTATAGAATGTTTTGATAATTCTCATTTTTCTGGAAGCGAGCTAGTATCATCTTGTGTTGTCTTTATCGATGGCGAGCGCTTTAAGGCTGGGTTTAGAAAGTATAAAAGTAAGACAACGTCCAGCGGTGATGACTATGGAATGATGAAGGAAGTGCTCTTTCGTCGCTATAGCAAGGCAAAAGAGGATCAAAGCCTTCCGGACCTTATCGTAATAGATGGCGGAAAGGGCCATCTTCAGGCAGCTAGTAAGGTGTTAAAAGAGCTTGAAATCGTCTCTTGCGACCTTATTTCGATTGCAAAAGATTCAGGCCGCCATGATAAAGGAATTACACAGGAAAAAATCTTTATTCCCGGCAGGGAAGAGCCTTTATTCCTTGATACAAATTCCCCCATACTCTTTTTGCTGCAGCAAATACGCGATGAGGCACACCGCTTTGTCCTAGCTTTTCAGGCAAATAGACGCATAAAGGCAAGCATTAAGAGCGAACTTGATTACATCCCTGGCATTGGTCCTGCCAAGAAAAAGCGGCTTATTCAAGCTTTTGGAAGTGTCCGCTCCATCAAAGAAAAGACTGTCGAAGAAATCGCTGCAGTGAAGGGCATCTCTTGGAAAGATGCCGAAACAATTGCAGATTGGTTTGCTAAGAAAGGACAATAAAAGACCAAAAGGACAGATGCTATCGTCCTTTATGTCCTTTTTTCTTTAAAAAATTTCTGAGTAAGATCCAGTATGTGTGGTCAATTTCCCAGGATTATGCTGATGATTTCCACCCTTTTTAACAAGCTCTGATGGAATAAGTTCCTTAAAGACAACGTGTACATGTGAAACGCGAAGGCCAGTCATATGGACAAGCTCTTGTACAACCTTTGTTTGAATTTCTTCTGCCTTTTCGGGAATCGAAAGCCCATAGGCGATTGCTACTTCAACACGGGCTGAGATGGAGCAGGATTTAGGATCTTGCTCGGTATGGATGCCTTTTACGCCCTCAGTACGACCAAAAATATGGTCGATAAAGCTGCCTTCAAGAAGGGAAATACCGGGGATTTTTGCGAGTGTCTGAAGAATAATGCCTTGAAAAACCTGATTGTCAATATCGCGAATATACTCTGTTTCAGGAAGTTCAAATTCTTTTGTATCTACATCTAGCTTTAATTTTTTTTCTGTCATGGCAATCTCACCTCGCTTTGTGTTACTATTATACTTTACTTGGAGATCAAAGACAAGCATGAATTCACCAGATCTTTTACAGCTCTTCATCGCTGCAGCCATTATGGGAGGCATAACAGCCTATTTAGCAAAAAGGCGCGGGCGAGATCCGGCAAAGTGGTTTATCGTGGGTTTTTTATGTGGGATCTTTGGTTTACTTGCACTTTTTTTGTTCCCGGAGGAGAAGCCGCCAAAGGAAACTCAAGTAGCTCCAGCGCCGGTTCCAGATGCGCTTGCAACAAAGTCCTGGTACTATCTCGATGAGCAGCATAACACGCTAGGGCCTCAAACCCTCGATCAGCTAAAAGTGCTCTTTGACGAGGAAAAAATCAGCCTCAAAACCCATGTTTGGTGCGAAGGTATGCAGGGGTGGAAGAGAATTTGCGAGCTTCCGGAGCTTGAATCTCGCTTTTCTTAGTTTTTTTACCACAGAGTCACTGAGACCACTGAGAAAGAGTGAGAATAAATGAGAGTAATTTTCTCTCTTTTCTCCGCAATTTGGTGTCTCTATCGTGGCTTTTTTTTAAAAAAGAAAGAGCAATAGTGTTACCCATTGCTCTTCCTAGGCAAGGAAATAGAACGCGAAATGCGTTCTAGGTCGTATGATTTACCAGCTCGCTTTGGTGACGCCGGGGATTGCTCCCATCAGGGCAAGCTCACGAAAACAGAGTCTTGAAACTTTAAACTTGCGATAGATGCCTCTTGGGCGACCTGTTAGCTCGCAGCGATTGCGCAGGCGTGTTGGCGAACCATCACGTGGCATTTTATTTAGTGCTGTGCGTGCATCATGGCGCTCTTCTTCAGTGAGGCTCATATCTTTTGATTTCGCTTTGAGCGCCTGGCGTTTATCCCAGTGACGCTTTACGATAATTTCACGCTTCTTTTGGCGGTTGACAACCGATTTTTTAGCCATACCGTGCTCGTATCCTCTCTATTTAATGCGTGCAGGACCCTTTTGACGCGCTTTACGCGTTGGGTCTTTTTTATTGATAACATAAACAACGCCTCTGCGGCGTACAATTTTGTCGCCTTTGGACTTGTCAGCTTTTACAGATGCTCGTACTTTCATGGAAGTTCCTACAAATTTAGGATTAAACTCTACGCGAGGGTGATATTTCTTTGCAACCGAAAAAATGCGAAAAGGTGCGAAAAGTTTTGGTTGCAAGCAATCCCGGATCATTTTATCATATGGGGCAACTTTTTAAATAGGACTACACACATGGTCAAGCGCACATATCAACCAAGTAAGAGAAAACGTAAGACAGAACATGGCTTTCGCAAGCGTATGAAAACACGCAATGGTCGCAAAGTCTTAGCAACAAGACGCAAGATTGGAAGAAAGCGTTTGATCGTAAATTCATCGAGAGGATGATTTCAGCCACTTTTCCACGTTCATGCAGGCTGCGTAAAAGCAGCCAGTTTCAGGCAATTTCACATAGATCAAATTCCTTCTACGGCAAGGCGCTCTTTATCACATGGAAAGAAAATTCACTTCCCCATGCGCGCCTTGGCATTACTGTCACTAAAAAGTTTGGCGATGCTCATCTCAGAAACAGGTTTAAAAGACTTGTGCGAGAGGGGTATAGGGTGCAAGCTGTCCGAATGGAGGCTTCTATCGATATTCATGTTCGGCCAAAAAAAAGAGAGAAGAGCGCAGCTCTTCCCTCATTTGCTGAAGTCATGAATGACTTAAATGAATTTTTTACTTCTTATTGTATGCGTCGATGATGCCTAGCACCTTTTTCGCATAAGCTGCTCCACCACCATTCTCAAAACCAAGCTTTTCGATGCGCTTGCCATTTGGATCAAGGAGAATTGCAGTAGGAAATCCTTGAATTTCATATGTCTTTGAAAGTCGCTTATTTTGTGTTTCAAGTGCTGGGTCGAGCTTTGTGTTTCTTGGAAAATCTACTTTTACGAAGATTAGCTTATCGCTAAGAGCCTGTTGAAACTCAGGTGTTGAAAGGATTTGCGCATCCATCTTTTTGCACCATGGGCACCAGTCTGATCCTGTAAAATACACAAACATTGGTTTAGACTGTGCTTGAGCATCATGTTGTGCCTGCTCAAAGTCTGTTCTCCAAGTAAGCATACTTGAATGCTGTTCAGTCGTTGCTGCGTTGACATTTGAGAGCGCCATTGTCCCACATACTGCTGTGAGTGCGCAAATTAGGGTGGAAAATTTCATAAATAAAAACTCCTTTTGGTTGTATACTGGAAGTCTAATAAAGAGTACCTTTTTTTGCATGAACTATCGTGAGACACTCATTATCCGCCATGTGCGAGAAAATTTAAAAAAATGCTCACTCTCTGGCCTTGAGGGTAGAGCGGACTTTCTATTTTTTACCTACCCTTCGTGCGCCCAAGGAAAGGAAAAATTACCAGATCTTACCGGCTATCTTCTTTTAGATGTAGAAGGGGAGCCGCTAACACCTGCTGACTCCTCTTCTGGCCTTATACTGCTTGATGCAACATGGCGCCTTGCAGAAAAGATGAAGCATAACATTCCCGAGCTAAATAGCCTACCTCGACGCTCCATCCCTCAAGGATTTAAAACTGCCTATCCAAGACGGCAAGATGATTGCCCAGATCCAGAAGCTGGCCTTGCCTCTATCGAAGCTCTTTTTATCGCCTACTTTGCAGCAAATCGCCCTCTGGAGGGACTGCTTGAAGGCTATTACTGGAAGGAGCTGTTCCTGGAGAAGAATCGGCTTCTTTTAAATCATAAGTAACCACTGAGCCAGTGAGCTCACTGGCTCAGTGGTAAATTATTGCAACAGCCTCCACGGTATCGAGAATTATTAATTTTTGGGATTTATTATTGCACTATAGCGTGAAAAATAGTACAATTTCGAAACGTTTTTTTAAATTTGCCTATGTTTGAGATACTTTCGCATCTTGATAATCTGCTCTGGGTCTATTTTGGCTTTCCTGCCATAGTAGTTGTAGGCCTCATGCTTTCTTTTCAGACCCGTTTTGTGCAGGTGCGACAGTTTAAAGAGGTATGTGCCATCTTTTTTCGCTTTCTCTTTAAGCGAAAAAAAGATCCGACTGAAGAGGGTAAAGAGGGCATTAGCCCAATTACTGCCTTTTTTTCGGGCCTCGGAGGTTGCGTAGGAATCGGTAACGTCGTTGCCATCACAACAGCAGTGCAGATCGGCGGACCTGGCGCCCTTTTTTGGATGTGGCTTGCAGCCATTATAGGTAGCCTTATTAAATATTCTGAAGTTTTCTTAGGGCTCAAATATAGAGTGCCTAATAAAGAAAGCGGCTTTTCTGGCGGTCCAATGTATGTGCTGAGGCGTGCTGTTGGCCCATGGGCAGCTACTCTTTTTTGCTTTTTGATGTGTATGTATGGCGTAGAGATTTTTCAGTTTAGCGTCGTCACAAACAGTATCGCTCACAACTTTGATTTGGATAAGACTGTCGTCACCTTATGTGTGCTTGCCCTCGTCGTCGTAGCAGAGCTTGGCGGCATGATGAGAATCGGCAAGATCTGCACTATGGTGATTCCGCTCTTTATAGTGCTTTATCTAAGTATGGGAGTCTATGTACTTGTTCAATGTTTTGACCGCATTCCTGACCTTATTACAACCATATTTACTGCAGCCTTTAGCCCGCAAGCTGCGCTTGGCTCATTCGCCGGAAGCTCGCTCCTTATTGCAATGTCACAAGGCGTCCGCCGCGGCTGCTATAGCTCTGATATCGGCGTAGGGTACGCCTCGATCATCCATAGTGCGTCCCGCATTAAAAAGCCGACCCATCAGGCAGCACTTGTTATTTTTGATGTCTTCTTAGATAGCTTCATTATGTGTACGATGAGCGTCGTGCTTGTACTCATCACGGGAACATGGAAAGAAGATATTTTGCCAATGCATCTTGTGCAAACTTCGCTTTCCTACTACTTTCCCTACATGCATTACTTCATGCCGTTTTTCCTCTTCCTTCTTGGCTACACGACCGTCATAACCTACTTTGCTGCAGGCATTAAGACTGCCGAGCACCTGGGCCCAAAGCATGGAAGGACGATCTATTATTTGTATAGCGTTGTAGTTTTATTCATCTTTTCCTTTGTAGAAACCACCCAAGCCCTTATTGTGATGTCTATTGTACAGGTGCTGCTTCTTGCCCTCAATCTGGCGGCAATAGTGCGCCTTCGAAACGAAATAGATTACGACTTTACTGAAGAGGGTGGATCATATGTATATAGTTCAAGTAGCGTCTGAGGTAGCGCCCGTAGCAAAGGTAGGTGGCCTTGCCGACGTAATGATGGGGCTTTCCAGGGAGCTTAAACGCAAAGGAAACAAAGTAGAGTGTATCCTTCCCAAATATGATGTGCTTGAATCTAAAAACCTCAACTTAGAAAAAAGACAATCAGGTGTGCGAAGCTATTTTCAGGGTGAATGGCATGAAAATACCATATGGCATACCTATATTAACCATGACCAAAGCCTTACACTTTTAGAAAGCCATCATCCTCATCTTTTTTTTGAAAGGGGATGCATCTATGGATGTCACGATGATATAGATCGCTTTCTCTATTTTTCTCGAGCAACGCTCGATTGGCTTGCCCTTCAGCAAGAAACTCCCGATATTATCCATATACATGACTGGGAAACAGCGCCAATTGCCTTCCTGATACGTCATGGGCCATTTAAAAAACGCTTTGAAAAGACAAAGACCGTACTTACAATCCATAACATTGCCTATCAGGGGCAGTGCAGAGTGGAAGATCTTGACAAGGTAGGTCTTCCCGGCGCGTGGTATGATGCACCCGGAAGATTACTTGAGGATTTTGGCTCTAACCTTAACTTATTAAAAGGCGGCATTGTCTTTGCTGATTATACAACGACCGTCTCACCAACGTATGCAAAAGAGGTGCTTACTCCAGATGGTGGAAGGGGACTGCAGCTGGCACTTAAAGAGCATCAAAATAAATTCTCTGGCATCTTAAATGGCATCGACTATAACTACTGGAGCACTGAAAAAGATCCTCTCATCTATTTTCCCTACTCATCGAGCGACCTTGCGGGTAAAAAGGCAAATGCTGCCTCTCTTCGCGATGAGCTCGGCATGGCTCAGACGCATGAAAAACCCCTTGTTATTGGCATATCAAGGCTTGTTGAGCAAAAAGGTGTCCATCTCATTAAACATGCCCTTGTCAATAGCCATAGCAAAGGGATGCAGTGCATTATCCTTGGCACAACGCCAGATCCTGCGATTCACTTCGACTTTGTAAACCTTGCAAATCAGTATGCAAACGATCCTGATGTGCGCATACTGCTTGCGCAAGAGGAGTCTTTAGCACATAAGCTTTATGCAGCAGCTGATATCTTTTTAATGCCATCGCTTTTTGAGCCATGCGGCTTGTCGCAGCTTATCGCACTTCGCTACGGCGCTATTCCTGTCGTTAGAAAGACAGGAGGGCTTGTCGATACAGTATTTGACGTTGACTATAGTGATAAACCATTTGATCAGACAAATGGCTTTTGCTTTGACGATCCTGATGAGCCTGGCTTAGATTCTGCCCTCGATCGGGCTATTGAACTCTGGAAAGAGGGCGGCGAGACGTGGAAAAAACTGCAGATTCAGGCAATGAATGAGGATTTTAGCTGGAATACATCAAGTGCATTATACATTGAAGTGTACAAAAAAATCATGAAATCCGGCTACAATGGTAAGGTATGAGTAAAGCATCTGCTGTAGAGCTACAAAATCAAAAGCTTGCCCGCAATATAGAACGTATTATTGAGGCTCCCACCTTCTTTAGTGTGGCAAATTGCCTTACGTTTATACGTATATTTGTAAGTCCAATTTTTTTATTTATTTACCTTCAGCATGAATCTCTTGGCATTACCCGGATCTACTTGCCCTATGTACTCCTTTTTTTACTTGGGGTAAATGAGCTCTCAGATGCATTAGATGGCTTTTTAGCTCGAAAATATAACCAAGTAACAGATCTTGGAAAAATTTTAGATCCGATGGCAGATAGCATATCAAGAATTTCTGTCTTTTTGACCTTTACGCAGCCTCCGGTAAATGTTCCTTTAGTGCTCGTCTTTGTTTTTTTATATCGAGATTCCGTAATTAGCACACTCCGCACCATATGCGCCCTCAGAGGCTTTGCCCTTGCAGCACGTGCAAGCGGCAAAATCAAAGCAATAATACAAGGGGTAGTGGCATTCTTTATCACCCTTCTTTTAATACCTCATTCTCTTGGCAAGATAAGTGATGATTCACTGTATCAGCTGAGTACAATAGCCCTCTTTTTAAGTGCTTCATATGCCCTCTATTCCGGAATCGAATATGTTTATGCTAATCGCAGGCATATCCAGCGGATACTACTTAATAAAAAAAATAATAAGGAGAAAAAATGAGTGCTATTCACGATCTTCCATCAGTTTTAAATTCAAACCTCGATCCAACGGCTAGATGGAAAGAAAAGTCAGCTCCATGTGATAAAGAGCGCCGCATCATGCAGGTTGCAATGGCAGTACTTGCGGCTGTTGGAGCAGCTGTAGAGGCTTTTGGCATTTATGGCCTCGCTACCATGTCAATACATCCCGCTGTAGCTGGTATAGCTGTAGGAGTTGGGCTTCCACTGCTTCTTATTGGAGCAATATTCTTTAGCCTTTATCGCTGGGATCAATCTGATAACTACGCAAATCCAGAAACGGTCAAAAATATTGTTAAAAATCTAAGAGAAAAAAATCTAGATAAAGCATTTGGCATTCATCAGGTAGATGCACTTGTTACCAATGGCATCATTCCAGAAGAGCATTCATGCGAGATCAAGGATTTTATTGCGCGCTACAGTGAAGTGTGCCGTGAAGAGGGCCGTGGCACGATGTTCTGCTGCCGAATGCCGCTGGAAAAACAGGCAGAGTTAGTTCAAAGAAAGGTCGCAATCAATGCTGAGTGGATTCAGTTTAGAGAGCGTGTTAACCTTGCTGCAAATATGCCTCAGTTCTAAAAAACATTAACACAAGGGACCGTCGTGTCGTCCCTTGTGTCATTTACTGTATCACTGCCAGCATTCCTCCAATCTGTTTTTCTGTCTGTTCTATAAGCTTCGCAATAGGCCCTTGGGTATGGCCGATTTCTGTCATTTTTTTAAGTGAAGCTTGAACGCTTACTTTAATGCTATTAATTTGCTTTTTAGAGCAGTTTGAGAGCTCTTTAAGCTTGATAAGGATCTCTTCTTTTACAGTATCTATATCCCTATCCGCTAGAGGGAACTCATCCCATGTCTTGATAAGGTGTTTTGCCTCCTTTTTTACTTCTGAATAGCCTGAGATAAAGGCGAGGGAGCTATTTTGAGATCTAATAATCCTCATAACTTCATATAAATCGAAAACTTTCTTTTTTAATTGAAATATTTGGTAATTAGCTTGTTTGATTCTGCTTCGCTCACGTGCTGTTTTAATGGAAAAATAGGCAAATATTCCAGTAATTGGGATAAAAAGCGGCTCCCACATACTTAAGAGTGCAGAGGCAGCAGCAAAACCCACTTTAAGTGATATTGGAAGGGTATATTGGGAGACTTTTCGATCTCCTCGAAGCTTTATATTGTAGTCACGGTGAAAGCCTTCACTTCGCTCAAACGGAGTGAGACTCCAGCCTCTAGAGTCTACTGTATCAGGTATTTGACCGCATATCATGCTTTTATCTTGCCGAAAAATGGGATTATTGAGTACTCTTTAAGTCGATTTTTTCTGGGGTGTCGCCAAGTGGTAAGGCAGCGGTTTTTGGTACCGCCATGCGGAGGTTCGAATCCTTCCACCCCAATTTGACTGTGAAGAGGTTCTATTGAAGAGCGAATCGGTTATAATCGCCGGCTCATCGCATCCTGAACTTGCTGAAGTACTCAGTAAGAAGGTGGGGATCGATCTACTTCCAGTAGCAATAGCTCGTTTTCCGGATGGCGAAATGCGAGTCCAGCTGCAGAGCTCGGTAGCAGGCAAACAAGTGTTTGTCCTTCAGTCCATAGCAAAGCAGCCAAATGAGTTGTTGATAGAAACATTACTGCTCGTTGATGCCCTACGAAGAGGTAGTGCAGAGAGAATTGTGCTAGTCTGCCCTTACCTTGCCTATTCAAGACAAAGCATGCAAGAAGATGGGGGAGCGTCAGTCGCCGCAAGGCTCTTTGCAGACTTTTTAAAGCTTGCAGGAGTAGATGGCCTGATCACAATGGATCTGCATGCAGAACTCGTAAAAAGTTTTTACGATTTCCCCGTAGAGCACTTAAGTGCAAAAGCAATTTTTGCTGAAGCGCTTAACAAAATGAGTAATTTAGTTGTAGTAGGGCCAGATCTTGGCAGTGCAAAGCTTGTTTCGAAGCTTGCTAGAGAACTTTCAAGTCCTCTAGCATTGATTGACAAGCGTCGAATAGATGCACACAAGGTCTCACATCTCTCTCTAATGGGAGAGGTAAAAGATAAGATCGTTCTTCTCGCTGACGATGTATGTTCTACGGCCGGAACGCTAACGTCAGCAGCTAACGTCTGCCAAGGGAAGGGCGCAAAAAGCATTATTGGTGTAGTCTCGCACGGCCTCTTTGTTGAAGAAGCAATCGAACTCATCTCAAACAGCCCGATTGAAAGGCTGTATGTAACAGATAGCATCAAGCTAGACCAAAATGTGCTTGCGTGTCCAAAAATAGTTGTACTATCGGTGGCAAATCTCTTTGCTACTGCCCTCTCTTTGCAGAAAGAACGTTTTGAGAATTATAAAAGGTAACCACTGAGATCACAGAGATCAGTGAGAATTATGGGATAGCGAGATTGTATTTTCTCACTCTTCTCAAAATTTCTCCGTGATCGAAGTGACTGAGTGTTGATAAAAAATTTAATTTTGAATTTGTTGGAGGATTCATGGAACAAGAGCTCCAGATCGTAGAAAGATCGGGTAAAACAAAAGGAGAAGCAAAGCAGCTTCGCCGCGATAATCAGATTCCTGTTTGCATTTACTCAAAGGGCAAGCCAGCAGACATCGCAAGCTGCGGTTTAGAGGAATTTAAGACAATTTTGCGCAATATGCGTCCAGGCTTTTTGCCAACGACAGTTTTTTCATTAAAAGCTGGCAAAGGCAAGGCTCGCCGTGCAGTTATTAAAGAAATCCAGTATAACCCAACATCATACGAAGTGATGCACCTTGATTTTCAAGAGCTTCATGATGACGCGCTCGTGGATGTAAAGGTGCCTGTAGAGTGCCTTAACCAGGTAGACTGCCAGGGTGTAAAATTGGGCGGTTATCTTCGCTCACTTATGCGCCACGTACGTGTTCGCTGCCTGCCAAAAAATATTCCTTCACACTTCGAAATCGACGTGAAGGAACTTGGTCTCAATCAAAACAGACGCGTATCTGATCTTAAGATCCCGCAAGGTGTGCGCGCGCTTGTGAAGCCGACCGAGATTGTAGTGAGCGTAATGAAAAAGTAACAAATGCTTGCAATTGTAGGTCTGGGCAATCCTGGCAAAGAATATGAACTGACTCGCCATAACATGGGCTTCTTAGTGCTTCAGTCACTAGCTGAGATGTATGGCACGCAGTTTCGAAAGGATGCAAGGTTTGAAGGATGGCGTACAAAGGTAGATGGCGTAGAGCTTCTTCTGCCGGCAACATATATGAACGAAAGTGGAAGGGCGGTGCAGAAGTTGCTCCGTTACTTCCAGATTACTCCGAACAAAGTGCTCGTAGTAGTCGATGACATGGATCTGCCCTTTGGGCAGATGCGCTTGAGAGCGTTTGGTGGATCTGGCGGCCATAATGGCTTAAAGAGCCTAGAGCTTCACCTTGGTACAAAGCATTTTGCAAGGCTAAGGATAGGCATAGGAAGACCGGACAGGGCCTCACAAGTAGACCACGTCCTTGGAGGTTTTAGCCAGGAGGAGATGAAGGCTCTTCCAGAAGTTTGTAAAGAGGCGGCGACCTATATAAAGCGCCTTTTTACAGAAGACTTCGCTCGGGTAGCAAACGATGTCAACAGAGTGATTGCGTGATATAAATGATCACCACAGAGTCAGAGAGATTAGTGTCTCGGTGGTTAATTATGAGTTAAATAAGGAAACCCTATGAAACAACAACAAGAAAAGCAAATGCTTTATGAAGGCATGTACGTGCTTAATGCGCATATCAGCGATGATACACGTAACCACGCCTTTGAAAAAATCAAAAGCGGCATTACAAACCGTGGCGGCGAGATCGTAAAGGTCCACGACCAAGGAAGACGCCGTCTTGCGTATGAAATCAATCGCCAAAAAGAGGGGTATTACTACCTCGTCTATTTCCGCCTGCCAACAAGCGACATGAACGACCTCTGGCAGGAATATCACCTTAACGAAAATCTCCTCCGCTTTCTCACTATCCAAACGGATAAGGTGATGGATGAGATTAAGTTTAAACAACTTCCTGAACTCTAAGAAGGGAAAAATCTATGTCAATGATGAGTCAAAAATTTGCTCCTAAAAAAAGGATGTCAGCGGATCCTGTAGATCCTAAAGCAAGAAAGCGCAAGCGCTGCCCATTTCAAATCGCAGGTTTTGAAGATGTCGATTACAAAGATATCGACACACTTTCAAAATTCATTACAGAAAGAGGCAAAATTTTGCCACGCCGCATAACCGGTGTTTCTGCCTATTTTCAACGACGTTTGGCAAAGGCTATTAAGCAAGCGCGTCATATAGCTTTGCTTCCGTTTGTCGCAGAAAATTAATGATAAAGGGATATACAAATGGCAACTAAAATTTTATTACTAGAAGACGTTGATAACCTTGGCAACAAGGGCGAAATCGTCAATGTAAAACCAGGCTATGCTTTTAACTTTCTTCTTCCAAAGAAGCTTGCTCTTGTCGCGAATGCAAACGCAGTTCGCCGCCAGGCTCGCCTTAGAGAAGAGCGCCGAGTAAAAGCTCTCGAAGATCGCAAAGCTTCTGAAGACATCGCAGCTCGCCTTAATGGCACAGCTTTTGTTGTAGAAGTAAAAGTGGATCACGATGGCCATATGTATGGTAGCGTATCTGTTATGGATATCATCCATCTTATTAAAGAACAAGCTGGCATCGAAGTCGAGAAGAAAGCTATTCCTCTTAAGCATGCTATCAAGGAAACTGGCGTTCATGATATTACTCTTCGCCTTAAAGAAGGTGTTGAGGCGCTTATCCACGTTAAAGTGCTAGCAGAGGGCACTCCTCATGAGACAGCACATGAAGAACCACAAGCTGAACAGCAACAGTAAATCTATTATCGTAACGGGCGGGGCGGGCTTTATAGGCTCGTCCGTAGTCCGTTACCTTAATGATCAGGGCTTTACGAACATTGTTGTCGTCGACAACCTAGCTTCTACTGAAAAGTGGAAGAACCTTGTTGGTAAAAGCCTCTCTGATGTCCTCCATAAGTCTACTTTGTTTGAGTGGCTTATCGGAAAGGAGTCAGAAATTGAAGCCATCATACACCTTGGCGCATGTTCCAGCACGGTTGAACTCGACGCAAACTATCTTCTTGAAAACAACTACCGATATACGCGCCGTCTTGCCGAATATGCCCTAAAACATGGCATTAGATTCATTTACGCCTCATCTGCCGCAACATATGGCGATGGCGATCTTGGCTTTACAGATAATGAGGACGAGCTTTTAGAGCTAAAACCTCTCAATATGTATGGTTTTTCCAAACATCTGTTTGATCTTTGGGCAAAAAATGAGGGTGTTTTAGATAGGCTTGTAGGACTCAAATATTTTAACGTTTATGGCCCCAATGAATATCATAAAGGCCGTATGTCCTCTGCTATCGTTCGCATGGTGCCGGAAGTTAAGGAGCATGGGGTTATACGACTCTTTGCGTCGGATCAGCCAGATATCTATGAGCATGGCGAGCAAAAGCGTGACTTTATTTATGTAAAAGATGCAGCCAAAATGACCTGCTCCTTCCTTAATAATAGTGCTGGCGGCATCTATAATATTGGCATGGGCGAGGCTATATCGTGGAATAGACTTGCAAAAGCTGTCTTTAAAGCACTTGGCAAGCCTGTAGCAATCAGCTATACCGAAATGCCCGCAGATCTCAAAGGAAAGTATCAATATTTTACGCAGGCAGACATGGCAAAAACCAAAAAGACACTTGGTGATAAGGCCATTTGCATGCCATTTGAAGATGCTGTCGAAGACTATATTTCAAATTACCTGCTAAAGAGCGCTCGATGGTAACACTAACCAAAGTTTTCAATAGCCTGCAGCCAAAGCGTGTGCTTGTAGCAGGGGATCTTCTGCTTGATAGATATACGTTTGGAAAGGCAAAGCGTATATCGCCTGAAGCTCCTGTCCCTGTGGTACTTGTAGAGCGCACAGAAGAGCGAGCTGGAGGTGCCGGAAACGTTATTTTGAACCTTATCTCAATGGGGATGAAGGTAGTCTGCCTTGGAAGAGTAGGTGATGATGACGCAGGCCGCCATCTTGTGACATCCCTACTAGAAGAGGGTGCGAGTGTAGAGGGCTTAGTGACTGAAAGAGGCTTTCATACTCCTCATAAAACGCGAGTTATTGCCTCAAGCCAGCAGATTGTACGTATAGACCATGAGATGCCAAAAGAGCTCTCTCAAGAAACAGAGCGAGAGGTGATCGGGCTACTGCCAAAGCTTCTTGCTCATGTAGACCTTGTTGCAATCTCTGACTACGCAAAGGGCTTTTTAACGCCAAAGCTCTTGCAAGCCTTGATACAGGCCGCAAAAAAGCATGCTATCCCTGTGATTTCTGATCCCAAGGGAACAGATTTTACACGCTATGCTGGATCTACTATCCTTAAACCAAATCTTTCAGAGGCTCTAGCTTCTGCTGATCCGAGATGCAAAACGCTTCTTGATGTCGCTAAAGATATATTTAAAAAAGTCTCCGTCGATACATTGCTCATCACACGTTCTGAAGCTGGTATCTCGCTCTTTTATCCAGAGGGAAGGCAGGAGGATTTTCCTGTTGAACCTCGAGAGGTAAAGGATGTAACGGGAGCCGGTGACACCGTCCTTGCGATGCTTGCCTGCGCCCTTGCAAATAAGCTATCGCTTGATGAAGCGACGCAGCTTGCAAATATTGCAGCTCAAGTGGCTGTTGAGCGCGTTGGCTGTACTAGAGTTACACTTTCAGAGGTTGCTCGTCGTCTCATCGAGCAACATGCAAATCACAAAATCTTTGACGAAGAGCACGTAGCAGCCCTTCGCCAAGCACTTCATGGTGGAAAATGTTTCCTCTTTGGCCTTAATGCCGAAAGGGAGCTAGATGCCTCCTTGCTAAAATCAGTTCGCCATGCAGCAAGCGCTACAAAGCAAGAACTTGTCGTCGCCATCATGGGCAAAGCACCAGATGAAGAACTTGTCGCAAGTCTCGCTTCCCTCAACTGCGTCGACTACCTCCTTCTTACCCACAAAGACCGCTTTCAGCTTGAGGAAGAACTCAATCCTCACGAATCACTCTTTGTCTAAATAGCAGCTTTTACATACTTTTGTTTACAGATATGAGGCTAAAAAAGATAATGCGATCCTTTATATAAAGGAGACCTGGCATGAATTTCAAATGTATCTTTGCGCTCTTTGTTGTTAGTGGAACTCTTTTGGCAGATCACTACGAGGCAGATATTATCGTCCTCGGTGGTGGTGCTGCAGGCTGCGTATTGATGAACCAGCTCTCTGAAGATGGACGTTTTTCTGTCTTAGGAATAGAGGCAGGAGCTAATCGTACAAACGATCCGGAAATCGAAGCCGTTGGTCTTCCTGCACTCCTTCTTCCTGCAACAGATGGCTATAAGTACTACTGGTGGGGCTGGAGACAGACCATTCCTCAGCCTATGCTCAATGGCAGAGTAGGTGGTGACTGGATAACCGGCATGATGCTTGGAGGTGGATCTTCTGTTAATGGACTCTACTATGGCAGAGGCTCTAATGCTGTCTATTCTCGTTGGGAGGGGATCGCCCGTAGCAAAAACTGGAGCCTAAATAACATCCTCAAAACCTTCAAAAAGCTTGAAAATTATCAGGGGCTGACAGCGACTCCAATGGCAAGAGGCACTACTGGGCCTGTAAATATCTTGCAGACTCCTACAGTATCTGATTTAACAAGGGATGTGTTATTGCCCGTAACTCAGGCGGTCTTTCCTGGCATTCCGGTCGTCGTAGACTACAACGATCCAAATGTTGAAAACTGCCTCGATACTCGTACGCAGTGGCTCATTAACTCAACGGGAACTAAGCGAGTAAGTAGCGCAACGGCCTTTTTAGATAGTGATGTGATGACTCATGATGGTCATGGAGTAAATGGCCATAAGCTGCGAGTGCTCTTTGATGCTGTAGTTACTAACATTGAGTTTACAAAGCATGGAACAGCCAAGGCAGTAAAATTTATTAAAGATGGAAAACTCTTTGAAGCACGTGCACGAAAAGCTGTTGTGCTTGCTAGCGGCATCAATAGTAGTAAGATTTTGCAGCTATCGGGTATTGGACCAAGAAGCGTTTTAAAAAAGGCTGGTATCAAACCCGTTTTTATTAATGAAAATGTTGGAAAGCACCTTCAAAATCATCCCTTACTTACAATAACGATGATTGCTGACCCTGATGTGAGCGGCATACCTCCTGGTGCGCCCTATGCCTTTGCCATCCACAATGTCTATCTACCAGAAGTAGGAGGCAGTGCATCTGATCCGCGAATGCTGCAGATACTGTTTGATTATGTACCTGCAAGCCCTGCTACACAAAACTTGCCGCTCCTTTTAATCGGATTTGAGCTGTTAAATCCAAAGAGTGAGGGAAGCGTAAACATACAGAGCGATAATCCCTTCCAGATAGCAGCAGCAAGTGACAATGTGTACCAAAATCCTGTAGATTTTGCAAATATGAAGAGCGTCATTCAAGTCTATATACGCGATCTGCTCACACAGTTATCTCTTGTCAACCCGCTCTCAATTTATTATAAGCCTGTATTGCAAGATCCTATCAATGCAGTCATTTTGGATAACTATAGCAATCAATCCGTAGAAGCCTACATAAAAAATAACACGAATCTCGATAAAGACTCCCGCCACTTTACCTCTCACTGTAAAATGGCCCCTTTGAGTGCGGGCGGCGTTGTAGATGGCAATGGACGCGTGCATGGTACTAAAAACTGCTATGTCTTTGATAACTCTATCTGTCCAGTTATTCCTGACATCAATACAACAGCCTCTGCCCAGATGATAGGCTTAAGAGGTAGTGAAATCCTCAAACACATTTTATGCGAGAAAAAAAAGCATTCAAGTAGCTCGTAACATCTTGTAAAAAATTTAGATGGCTTTTATAAGTGCTTATGTTTGTCAAAAGTCTTATATAACAACGGAGTCTTTATGAATAAAATGGTACTTGCCACTGGCCTTTTTATGGCCTGTTTTGGCTCGATATCTGCTCGCAGTATGACTGTGCAGGAAGCGCAAGATAAAAAGTTCAATCTTAAACATCACCAAAAGCAGATCGCTGCTTATTATGCAAAGGTGAGTAATAAGGCATCTCTCGAGCTTCGAGCAGTTGTCAAGGGCATGAATGATGGAAACTATATGTATGACCTTGATACTGCAAGAGCTGTAATGAGAGAAGTGTATGCGCATCGCATGCCTCAACCACCTAAAAATATAGAGAGATAAGGAGAAGCCATGAATATAAAAAATTATTTCCTCGTAGCTCTTCTTGCTGTAGGACAGCTTTTTGCTGCAAAAGAGAGCTCATCTTCATCTGATTCTTGCTGCAAAAAGCAAAACAAGCTCTTAAAGAAGATCGATCGGACAACGGTGCAAGATTTGGTTGTAGACCAGACAACCCTTAGTATCGCAAGTCAGATTGATCTCATAACAAGAGCCGATCTTCAGGTAGATCGCGAAATCCTTGATATCGTGAATCACCTCGTAGACTGCAGCTGCACATGCACTGTTATAGAGCCATCTGATTTTATGGATGATGAGGGCAATCTCACAGTGACGTATGTAATTACAGAGCCAGGAAGCTATTGCTTAGGAACAGATATTGGCTTTGCACCAGTTGATGAGTTCACTCCTGCCATAAACATTTTAGCCAATGATGTGCGGTTGGATTTGCGTGGGTTTACGCTTAGTCAAGCAAATGATACACCGAATGCATATGGTGTGCAGATAGGAGAGGGTTATTCTTATAACGACCCTGATAATGTACTTCAAAATATTACAGTAACTAACGGTAGTATCACAAACTTCACGGCTATAGGCATTTTTTGCTACAATGGGAGTTTTGATGGTGGTGCAGGAGAGCTTGCATTTCAAGATTTACACTTCCTAAGCCTAAATATTCTTGATTGTGGATCCTCGCCATCTTTTGACTTTGCATCAGGGATTGACCTTGATTCTGTAGCTGATATAACGCTTTATGACTTGGATCTACCAGTTGCATACAAAAATGTGATTATTGATAACTGCCTGCTGAATCAATGTTTAGGCAATGCTGCAGTAAATGTGTATACGTGTGATAATCTTATGGTTAAAGATACGCAAGCAAACGACGTAAATAGTGATAGTGCTGTATTTGGATTTACCGCCGCCTATTTTATTGTAGCGCGCAATTTGCAGATGTTTGATTGCCAAGGAAATAAAATTACTTCTCTAGATGAAAGTGTAGTTGGCACTCAAATAATATATTCTACAGGTGTATATTTAAAAAATTGTCAGTTTAATGACTGTTTTGGTGAATCAGGTTTTGTAGTAGGAAATATTATTTTATCAAATAATCAAAATGCCATTTATGAAAATTGTCAGTTTAACAACCCGAGAGGAGGCGACTCAGCTGTTATCATCAACGGTGTTCATCTCTCTGATGATCCTCTTCAGGAAACATCTTCTAACGGTGTAAAGTTTCTGAACTGTCAGTTTAATGGTGCTCGAGTTTCGCCAAGTAACGTTATATCAAGCCAAGTTACAGGCATTTTAGCCTTTCCTCAGCGAAACATGATATTTGAAAGCTGCCAAGCATGCAATAACGTTAACGAAGCACTGTCTGATGCTTTTGGATTTGGCCTTGGAACAAATGCACAAGATCCTCTGCCCCCATTTGCCAATAGTGCGAACATAACATTCATTAATTGCGTTGTAAGTGATATTGAAAGTAGTCGACAATCTATCGGTTACCGTCTCTTTACTTCGGCATTTAATAGATTTGGTGAGCAGTCAACTCTTTCCGATTTAGTATTTGAAGGGTGCATTGCAGAACGAATACACAGCACAACAACATCTCAGCGAGTTGCAGGTATTTTTACTGGGCTTGGATTGGTTGTTTCAGGACCATTTGCAGAGATGTTTAATGTGTCAATTGATGGGTGCAGAGTGTCTGATGTACGAAGTAACCCGGAAGAGCCAAGTGAATTGTCTGCGGGTATAGTATGTGAATTTGCAAAACGACCCACTATCATCAATAATAGTGTTAGTGATTGTGATAGAGGCATTTTATTGACTGGATCTGATTCAATCTTCCCTTCCGATCTATTTCAATTAGCAGCAACTGAGGCTGATGCACTCCATCTTCCGCCTTTGTTTATTGATCTAACTACCATTCCTGCAGCAGCTCCCGCACAGGATTTTGGTAATCTCACTCGCGCTAACAATGTAGTGATAGCACCTAGTGCTGCCACTATTGATCTCACTAGGGATTATCTACGGCCTTCAGTTGATTTAAATACACTCGGTTGGAAGCCAGGCGATGAGATTTTTTATGATTGCAATGGAGGCAATCCAATTTCTAATCTCGTCTGTGATACTACCTATTATGCAATAGTCTACATACCTGGATATAGCCAAAATGGTCTTATCCAAAATAACGAAGTAGATAACTGCTCCATTTCTTGCTATCAAGATGATGCACCTACAACGTTAAGTGCATGGGTGAACAACAATGCTTTTAACTGCGGAGATGAGCCGACACAGTTTACAAACTACAACATCAACTTTGCAGGTGTTCGTCCGGTAGATGCAGGTACTTTAACTACCTATCCAGTAGGTGGCAATAAGTACTACAACCTGTCGCTTGTTCCATAAGCACAAAAAAGCCTCATGCAGACGTCTGCATGAGGCTTTTTTATTAATGGCTAATTTCACGCAAGCCATCTCTCTTAACAAATCATCATTTTCAACAATATGATGTGCTTGTGATGCAACAGCGCAAAAGCTCCAAAGAGATATGTGGTAAAAAATTTAGATAGCTTATATAAGTGCTGGTGTCCTCAAATGTCTTATATAACAAAGGAGTCTTTATGAATAAAATGGTACTTGCCACTGGCCTTTTTATGGCCTGTTTTGGCTCGATATCTGCTCGCAGTATGACTGTGCAGGAAGCGCAAGATAAAAAGTTCAATCTTAAACATCACCAAAAGCAGATCGCTGCTTATTATGCAAAGGTGAGTAATAAGGCATCTCTCGAGCTTCGAGCAGTTGTCAAGGGCATGAATGATGGAAACTATATGTATGACCTTGATACTGCAAGAGCTGTAATGAGAGAAGTGTATGCGCATCGCATGCCTCAACCACCTAAAAATATAGAGAGATAAGGAGAAGCCATGAATATAAAAAATTATTTCCTCGTAGCTCTTCTTGCTGTAGGACAGCTTTTTGCTGCAAAAGAGAGCTCATCTTCATCTGATTCTTGCTGCAAAAAGCAAAACAAGCTCTTAAAGAAGATCGATCGGACAACGGTGCAAGATTTGGTTGTAGACCAGACAACCCTTAGTATCGCAAGTCAGATTGATCTCATAACAAGAGCCGATCTTCAGGTAGATCGCGAAATCCTTGATATCGTGAATCACCTCGTAGACTGCAGCTGCACATGCACTGTTATAGAGCCATCTGATTTTATGGATGATGAGGGCAATCTCACAGTGACGTATGTAATTACAGAGCCCGGTAACTACTGCCTTGGTGCTAATGTTGCCTTTGCACCAGTTGACGAGTTCACTCCGGCAATTGCAATTCTTGCAAGCAATGTACGGCTAGATCTTCGAGGTTTTACACTCAGCCAGGCAAACGATACAGCAAATGCCTATGGTGTGCAAATTGGTGAGGGGTATAACTATGAAGATCCAAACAATGTGCTTCAAAACATCACTGTTTTAAATGGAACAATCAGAGATTTCACTGCGATTGGCGTCTTTTGCTACAACGCAAGCTTTGATGATGAAAGCTTTGATCAGGTAGCCTTCCAAGACCTTAGCTTTATAGGCCTAAATATTTTGCAGTGCGGATCATCACCATCTTTTGACTTTGCATCAGGGATCGACCTTGATTCATCTGCAGGAATAGATCCAACAAGTGCAGATTTACCGGTAGCATACAGAAACGTTATAGTAGAAGGATGCAACGTGAACAACTGCCTGGGTAATGGCGCCCTGCAGTTTTATACAGTTGACAACCTTGTTGTAAAAAATACCCAAGCAAATGATTTAACAACTCAAGTAGATATTTTTGGCACATTTGCTCATACATACTTGGGAAGAAATATCCAAATGTTTGATTGTCAAGGTAATGGCACAAAGGATTTTGATCCCGCTCCTTCCTTCAATCAAGTAGGGGGACTCAACCTGGAAATATCTGCTAATGTCTATGTTGCTAATTGCCAATTTAATGATACGTATGGCGAGGCGACATTTATTGTACAAGGAGCCAATCTTAGCGAAAACTACAATGCCCTTTATGAGAATTGCCAATTTAATAACACTGTCGCAGGTCCGCAAGTTGCGTTTTTTGTCGCAGGTGCTCACGCTTCCGCAGGCGAAGATACTTTCCAGGCAAATGGAATGAAATTTATTAATTGTCAATTTAATGGTACAAGAAATAACACAACAGTCGAATCGGGCATTTTTGCAGGGGTTATGCAGTGTTGCGGATTTCAAACAAGAGTTGATCGCAATTTAACATTTGAAAATTGCCAGGCATGTAACATCCAATCAGATTCACCCTATGTAAATATAGTAGCTGGATTCGAAATTGAAAACTTTAATTTTGACCACGCTCCTGAATTTGGCGATGTTCGCAATGTAACATTTTCAAACTGTGTTACAAGCGACATAACTGGGGTGTATGAAGCTATTGGCTATGACTTTAGAGCTACAAATGCAACATTTACTGGAGAGCAGTCAGTTATGACAAATATTGTTCTTCAGGATTGTATAGCAGAGCGTATTCAAGGGGGCACAGATTCCGGAGTTGTAGCAGGAATATCTGGAGCACTCCTCGATACATCATCTATTGCTGAACCTGGGCTCTATTCACAAAATAACGATTACCTTATTAAACGCTGTCGCATTTCTGATGTGCGTAGTACAAGTGGAGAGGGTAGTCCCTTATCTGCCGGCATACTCCTGCAGTCAGTTACTCGGCCAGTAGTGCTCCAAAATAGTGTAAGTGATTGTGATAGAGGCATTCTGCTTACAGGAATAGATGACAATCCTCCTGGCTTTAGTACTCTAGGCGTTATTCAGGAAAATGAAGTGGATAACTGCTCTCTTTCTTGCTACCAAGATGATGCCGACCCGACTACAAGTGCATGGGTAAATAACAGTGCATTTAACTGCGGAGAAGAGCCATCAGAGTTTACAAACTATGATATCAACTTTTCAGGCACTCGCCCAGTTGATGCAGGTACTTTATCTTCCTACCCAGTAGGTGGCAATAAGTACTATAACCTCTCGCTCGTTCCGTAGTATTTCTTAACCCTAGGTAGGTCACACTGCCTAGGGACATTGGGGTGCGTAATTACATTATAACAAAATATCTTTCAGTTTGTTATAATTCTTTCTATTTTTAAAGGATAATAATGTACGCTCCTTCAAACTACGCAATTACCATTACTGGAAAAGATGTTCTAAGAGTGCCTTATAATGATGTGGTTAAAAAGTGCTCCATTGAAACTGGTAGCTATTTAGTGCCTAAACCTTTTATTAGCGATTTGCGATACAAGCTGCTTTTTGAGATTAGATACAAAGATTTTAAAGGTTTATTGCCAGAAGAGATCGACCCCGCAAGGATTAAGGTCCTATTTTATGAAGGTGTTCCAACATCTAGAGAGGAAGCGAAAGTAAATGAAGATATAACAGAGCATAAGGCGATACATTCAAAATTTAAGATCAATACAAAGTGGAAAACAATTCAGGGAGAGTGTTCTTTTGGGTTTGGAAACAGAAAGATTAAATTCATCTCTTCTGACAATAAAACGTTTTTAAATATAGCGGTGCAAGTTCATGATGTTGTAGTAAAGTACCTAGTTATTGATCTTTTCGTATTAAGCTCAGATAACCATCATTCAAAAGATCACGCTCAATTGCACCTTGGAGATAAACTTAAGCGAGTGATAGAGCAATCTCAATGCTTTTGGGTTGATCAAGCCCTTTTTGCAGCTCCGAAGGAACAACGAAAAAAACCAAAAAGTGAGACAACACAACATTCGCTAGTTGTCGCTCAAAACTCTTATGAAGTGGCAAAAGAAGCGGCAAAAACCTTCAAAGATGCACTTCTAGATCATTTCAAAAGCAATCATCCAAATGCTCAAGAAGAATCCAGGCAGATTATCTCAGAAGTTTTTGCTTCACTTGCATCTATTCAATCAAATGATGTTCCATCAGTAAAAATGCATGAAGCACCTTCAAGTGAACCCTTTGACGCGCCATTTTCTAATCTCGCTATGCAGCCCGACAATCCAGATTGGCTTGATGAAATACTCACAAGTGTTCCACAAGAGCCTTTAAATCGTTTTGATTAATCTACATGCTGTCAAGTATCTCAAGCGCCTCTCTTGCAGTCGGACGCTTTACGTGGTCGTAGGAGAGTAGCGTATAGGCAAAGAGCTTGAAGGGATCTTTTTCATCGGCAGTTGGACCAAATGCCTGCATCATTTGTAAGCTTTTATTAATTAAACGTGCGCGCTCGGGATATTTGACTTTGGGTAGTGCTTCACACTCAAAATTTGGACGTTCCTTGAGAAGCGAAAGAAGTATGAATCCAATAACCCACATCTCTACCTTCGTGTAGTCGCCTTTAAATCGCATTTGGCCAAGAAATTCTGGAGCAGTACGGTCTATCCGTCCATAAAAACCATCAGGGAAAAGACCTTTAAGCTCTTGTTGATCCTCTCCAATCATCTGAAAGGTAAAGCCAAAATCGACGATACGCACATTTGAGCCTTTGCAGCGTATATTGCTCTCATCGAGATCTCCATGAATATAGCCCCTTTCATGCATCTTTGCTACGGCTCTTAAGAGCTCTTTTGTAGCAGCAATTTGCTCCTTTCGGGAGACTCTCTTAAAATAGTCGCCAAAGCTCTCTGCCAAAAGCGCTAAAATAGCACTTGATTTTTTTATTTTTCCCTTTTGGTAATTCCACATAGAATAGATAGGGCAGATGCCTTCTGGATCATATGCAAACAGTTCCCTTTGAAGGGCATACTCCTTGTTAAGAAGTGGTTTTGCATCCTTATTTACGCTTTGTGCCATATCAACGACTGGCTGTTTAAGAGAGAAGGGCACTTCAAAAGCATGAGTTACACGTTTGGATGTGCCACTTTTATCTGAATCTTGCACTGTGCCTTTTGAAAGAATACAATAGGCCTGTCTCTTTACATCAAGGTGCAGGCTATAGGGAAGGCCGTATTGATCTTTCTTATAATATTCTTTTGTTCGAAGCTGTTTATATTCGAGTGCAAGAGTGGCAAAAATTGCTATCTGAGCAGCATCTGTTCGGCTTGCAAGAGGTATGCGAGCAAACTGCTCAGCTATCTTTTTGCCATGAGCAGTACGTTGAATAACAGCCATAATACGTTGTGTAAGCTCTTCTGGCTGGTTAGAAGGAAAGAGCTTTTTTAGCCATTTTTCGGCAAGGGTGTATGTTTCTAGCAAAATGGTGATGCCCACTTGAAAGACTGTTTCATCTGTACAGTTTTGGAGCTCCTTTGCAATGAATTGTGAAACGTAAAATGCGCGATGTGGTCCTTTGACAGTGTGAAACACCCACGTAGGACGTGTTCTGCTATTGACAAGCTCGCGTAAAAATTCTTGTCCATCACCAGTAACCGTTACGCGAGAAAGTTGATCTGTCAATGCATTCATAGTGAGGCTACTAAGCTGATAGGGCTAGTGTTATGTTCAGGCCAGCTTTTTTGCACGTGCTTCTTCAGATTGGGTTTGCCATAGTAAGTTTACTTTGTTTGCTGCCCATTTTACAGGAGCTGCAACGACGGTTTTAAAGAGAGATGTTATGCCAGATGCGGATGGTTTTATAAGATCGCTAAAGGGAATAGAAACATGCTGCATGGTTGCAAACCTCCATGTTCCGCGAAAAAGAGCATAGAATGCTACAGAGCCGATCATAGCAGTATGCGCGTCTGCTGAAAGCTCTACTTTATAGATACCGGACATCACTTTATATGTTAATCCACCTACAATGGCGACTGAACTAATTGGCTCTAAGAAGTTAGCCGAGCGTCTAAATATTCCTGAAGAGACATGACAAAGCATGGCCTCCATACCTGATAAGATCGCAACCTGAAAAATGAACGCGCCTGGATTTTGAATGGATTCGGCGCTTCGGGCGATGAGCGTTGCTCCAAGTGCGCCAATAAGCACATTTGTTACAATTTGATTGGGGAGGTCTTTTTTATTTTGTTCAAACGTTTGGTGTTCACAGCTGCATGTATGTGTACAGTTCATAATTCCTCTCCTGTTTTGGGCAAAAACCATAACAGGGGAGTCACTTTTATTTCTCGTGCAAAATTTACTATCGATTGTTTTTTTAAAAACGAGTTAAAAACTATATATTTTAGTTGATAATTATTATTGTATTTGGTATAATTATTTTATGACAATTAATCCTTCTATATATATAAAGCAAAATACATTTACGGAAGAGTGTGCTGTAGAGGTAATAAAAATTCTTACAAGTTTTGGGTCAAAAAAGGCATTGGGCAAATGCTGCGAAGTGGTTCGTCTCACAGTCGTTACCGAGTCTCATGTTGGTAGAGTTTTTAAAAAAGTGCAGGATATCCTTCAGAAAGACAGCATGCTTTCTCATGATGTATGTCGAGCATTATCAGAATTAGCTGAGGAAGCCAACATTCCAGATCTACGAAACCTTGTAATAAAAGCCTTGGCAAAAACAGCGAATATGATCGCAAAAGACTAGCGATTATACTGGCATTTATTTTGGCGATTCGTTAGCGTGTCGTTTATATGTCAAAAGAAAGTGAAATGCCATTTTTTTGGAAGTGCCAGCCGGAGGCTGAAGCACTTTTTGTGAGGACACTAGAGAGCTGTACCTCAAAAAACCCCTTTTTAAAAGAATTTGAAAAAAGACTCTACAGCACTTGTAGCACACGGCTTTTAGATTTTGTCGATCATATTGAGCTTGGCGATAGTAGAGAGCTTCAAAAAGAGCTTGAAAAAGCAGGCTTCATCTCAGAAGTTGCAACGCCATCATATCGCGTTTTTGTGCATCCAGGAGCAAAGCTTCCCCTCATCATGGTAAAAGACACGGCGCATCCCTTTATTGGGGTAGGAATTAGTGTTGAAAGCATTGCCGATTTTCTCATGTGCCAAGGGCTCTCTTCGTGGATAGAGGGGTCTCCATATGCTCCTTTTAGGAGGGCATACATCTCAAAAGAGGATGGGGTTACAGTTTCTGTCGTCGAAAGGCGAGGCGTTTTGTCAATGGAGCCTATAGGTCTAAGAGAAGGTGAAGTTGATAAGATTCTTGCTGCCTATGAAAAGTGGCAGACGAGGCCTCGTTTACTTGATAATGAAGATAGTTCTATACAGGCTGCAATTGCCATAGCTGAAGAGCTTGTCGAAAGTGTGGGACAGGGCATGGCTGCATGGATTGTCCTTGATATCGAACGGCGCTACTGGCAGGCAAAAAATCGGGCTGGGCAGATACAAAAAAATAGGCAAGATAGCCTTGGAATGGGCTGGGCAAACCATGATCACCACACCTTCAGATCTTCTCGAAAACACTTTCGCTCACTTGTTCGCATGTTTGAAATTTTAGGTTTTCATGCAAGAGAGCGCTTTTATGCC
Organism: uncultured bacterium; assembly: GCA_964512205.1. Taxonomy (GTDB): domain Bacteria; phylum Chlamydiota; class Chlamydiia; order Chlamydiales; family FEN-1388; genus SZAS-7. The sequence continues at coordinate 46,834 of CAZEGK010000005.1, forward strand.
GGAAAAGAAGCTGGTTGGGGAGCGCAAGTTATGGAGCATAATACGGCGCGTCTTGTCCTCTTTTTGGATGTAGACCTAGCGCCAGATGAACTTCATATCGATTTTGCTCATCTTCCCTTTGAAGAGCGTGCAGAGCTTGGCACAATAGGCCTTTGGTGCGCCCTTCATGGAGAGTCAATTCTAAAAGCCGGCATGCACCATCTTGAAGCGCAATTTGACTTTGATAAGCTGACAGAAGATCTCTCAGAAAATGGCGTTAGCGTCATGGCCCCATTTACCAATCTTCCCTATCTTAGGCAAGCTTTTACAGTAGGTGAGGTCTGGAGGGTGGATGAAAAGCGGTTACATGAACTCTTTTCAAAAAATCTCATCACTAAAGAGCAAAGAGATCGTTTTAAAGAACAGGGCGCGCTCGGAAGCCACCTTGAAAATCTCGAGAGAAAAGAGGGTTTTAAGGGGTTTAATCAAAAAAGCGTCTCAGACATAATCCACAGAACAGACCCTCGCGGAGCTTAGCATCTATTCTTCATGCATGTTTGTATCTAGCATGCCTGTGCTCTGATCTACTCGTTTTTCTAATTGGTCAATTAATACCCAGGGCATATAGCCCTCCATGAGTACGCTTGTAAGGCGAGATGCTGCAACAGGAACGACTCTGCTGAGCAGTGAAGAAAGGCCTGACTCTTTGCTAATATTTTTTAGAGGAATAAAAATGTGCGTCTGCCAAACGGTGTTGCCGTCAACATTCAGGGCTTTGCCGTAGGCTTCTTTGTAGGCAAGTCCAAATGTGTAGAGAGCAAAATTTACACATGTTCCTTCTTTGAGCTCTTCATAGACCTGGTGTGTGTTTTTATCTACAAATGCGTGTTTAAGATATGCCTGCTGCAGGTTTTCTACACTTTGCTTTACGCTAGACCAAGTATCTGATTGCATCATGACACGTGCAGTAAAGGTTTTATCCCCCTTAAATTCGCGAACATCAGGGGAAAACATTCTAGGCTGCTTAGTTCCAATTCCTGCGCCAAAGCTATATTGAAAGCACTTTCCTGTAGGGCGCCCGTTACGATCAAGCTCTGGTTCATAGACGCGTATCCAGCTATGTCCAGGACCACCCTTCATAATCTTTTGGATAAATCCCGCAAGCGTTTTTTCACCTTTTGAAGTGACGATTTCCATTAACGCTTGCCCAGGTTTTATCTCGACATCAGGCGGCATATCGACAAGTCGAATAGGTGTTATCTTAGCGGGAGTTATTGGATGAACTCCTGGTTCAAACCCAAAGGGTCCATATCCCCATTTTACTTTGTTATGACTATCTACGGGGATATCTTGCCATCTTGTCCAAACTACGTGAGGCTCTAAATGAGTGCCATGATTTACGGGAAATACAAGATCGAGATCCTCATCGATCTTAGGCCCCATGCCGCGCTCTACATAGCTGCCATCAATCCGGTACATCAGCACATTATCTTGGATAAATTTAAATGCATCAGGGTGTGAAATAAAAAAGCGTTCATCGATTTTTAAGGCAGCAGCGGTTTTATGAGCTCGCACATACCGATGGATCTCTTCCATGGGCTCATTTGCCTCTGCTACTATGCTTCTATGAGCAAAGGATTCCCTTTCATAAATAGTTTTATCAAAGAACTCAGCAAGTTCAAATACCTTTTGGATGTCCTCTGATCGTACCTCAACATCGGGATCGAGTACATCACTGATCAGAGAGGTGATATAGGCGGCGGTTTGTCTATCGTGGGTGCCTATTTCTTCAAAAAATTCAGCATCTTTATGAATGTGAGGACGATTGTTTGTTACCTCTATCCAGCAGCGGCCTGCTTTGAGGGACGAAAGGAGTGATTCGGGGGAAACAGGAAGTCCTTTTGCTGCCTCTACTGGCTGCTGACCGTAATTCTCGGGTAAGTTACCTGAAATAGCCATAATATCTCCTATATTTATTATTTTAAAAATGTAGTGATATAAAGTCAAATTTATATTATATTATGGGTAAGAGGTATGAGATGAGTAGTATTGATAAACTCCCGAATCAGCCTGAGGTTCCCCCTGAAAAGAAGCCGGAAGTAGAGGAGGGGCCTTCAAGACTAAAGACTATTTGCGTACTAGCGCTTGTCGCTATGATCATAGCAGCTCCTGCGCTTGGTGTTATTGCTGTACCGCTAGTTGCTAGGCATCGAGGCACATTTGATCATGAGCCATCCTCTGGAAACGCACTCGGAGAGCGCATTACCTTTGCATCTTGCCCCTCCCACACCATTATTCCGTCTGACACCTCAGAAGTTCCTGCTGAAATTTTTAAAGAAACTGTAGAGGTCGTAGAAAATCCTCTTTGTGAGAGCGTAGAACCATTTGATGTCGATGCTCCACCTCAGCAGATATTTGACGGCAAATTTAGCGACTGTCGCTCTCTTACTCGTCAATTTACTGATAGTGTCTATTCTCTTGGACGATCCGCTGCCGATGCGGTCTATAAGATACCTTCAGTAGTTAAGTCAGTGCTTGGAAGCCAGCATCCCTATCATGTCAATCCTCTAAATGGGCCTCCTGAATGGAAAGAAGGGAGCCAAGGGCTTTATGTAATGGTTCATGGGCTTAAGGGCCAGCCCTCTGCATGGAATGCATATGCAGATGCACTCGATGAGTTGCATGATGCTGCAGATCAAGCAATTATGATTGTTCCAAAGGGTGGAAATTGCAGGGTTGCTGATGCGGCAGAGCCCATTCTCAAAGTGGTAGAGGATTATATAGAGAAAAATCCCGGAAAACCAATAAGCCTTCTCGGTACTTCAAATGGTGCAAGAATCGTTGCCTACATTGAGACAAAGCTAAGAGAAAGTGCGCCAAAAACTCCAATTCTTGTTTCAGCTATTGCGGGAGCAAACTATGGATCTGGAGTCATGAATACTGTCCACGAATATGGCATATCAAAAATACTTGGTTATACACCCGAGATTATGGAAGAGCTCAAATATGGAAGCGAGGTCTCAAAGCAAACACTCGATGCCCAAAGGGTGCCTCTCCCTCAAGGAGTCGAAAGGGACTTTAGCTACTATATGACAACAGAGGAGACGCACATACATCCTCCTACATCAGAACTTCCCATCATTGATCAGGGTGAGCGCCACTTTGTTGTCCACGGTGAAGGCCATTCAAGCATTGTAGGGCGCGTCCTTCCTCATCTACTTAGTCATGCAACAAAATGGATGAAAGAGCGTAGCAAATAGGGGCCTTTGGAGCTCAAACTCCTTCTTTAGGATGACGTAGCGAAATGCTCTTGAAGCGATAATAAGACTGCTCGCTTTCAAGAGTATCCCTTTTTGTGTAATAGTTTAGAGTGTGATCCCAAAAGCTAAAATGGGTGCAAAAGTGTACGTGACCAAAGTCTTCTTTTGGCATGTCGACCCAGTTGGAATCACCGATGGTAAAGGGTAGAGGCATTTGAGCTGCAAGGCAGATCGCCACTTCTATAGAATTAGGATCAATAACAGCGATTTTTTCTTCGATCAATATGTTTCTTAGCTCTAGGGCAAGCTTAAAGGAAAGGGAGTTTTGTGGCACAATCTTTTCAGCAATCCTGTAATAAGTTTGGCTATCTACAGTGATATTCAACTTCTTTAAGACGCGAGTAAGTTGCTGTTTAGTTAGCGATATAGTTGAAAACTCCTCATCAACAATTGTGCGTATATTACTTGAGTTCATGCCAAATTGTTCGGTAAGTTCCCGTCGCATGTTGCGAAATGTGAGTGATTGGAAAGCTGCAAAAAAGTCAGTCATGGTTGCTTTTTGTTTGCCATCCTTGCCTGCCCTATCAATAATAGCTTGTACTCTCGCTTTCGGGATCTGGCTACTAAGGCGTTTTTCAGCGGGTATAAAAATGTGCCTTTGTACAAATCCGTAAAATGTATTCTTTGATTCAAAAAAGAGCTTCCAGCAGCTGGGGTTGATGGTCCAAGTATGTGTGTTTCCTGAAATTAAAATTCTTGGGTGGGGAGCGAGCGTCTCTTTGCCGAGTGCTTTGATAAGAGTAAAGAGGTTGTCTAAAAATTTATATGGGGTATTTGAAGCAGGAACAATATGTGTTTGCACTTTGATTCCAAAGGTGATCTCTAAAACTTCTTCCTCTCTACCACCTATATTTCGAAAAATAAGAAGATCTGCAGTTTCTAAATGCTTTGCAGGAACAGATTTATTTGTAGATATTTGATCTTCACAGAAAGAGGCGATCTGACGCCTGAATGTTTTATCATCAATTTTATCAGTAAGCCCAATCTCCTGCATCACAGATTGAATGGCAGCTTTAAGGTCTGTTATCGATCGAAGTATCCTAAATTTTCCTTTTGAATCAAGAAAATATGCTCGACGGGAATCACTAAGAGTATCATGGAACAGATCGGAGTTTCCATCATATCGTACAATTTCGTGAATACCGATTTGAAATGTGCCCTGATTTACCCTGCGGATTTTCTCATGGCCGCTTTGGAACCAAATTTTATCTTTAAGAGCTGTCCTAAGCGTGTCTCTCTTATCTCGAGGAACGCTATCACCCGAAAGCGCAGCAAATACTATGGAGCTCACAAATAAGCTTCGAGCATAACTTGCACTTGATGAGTTTGTGGCAAATTCTAAGAGCGCAATCAACATCTCAGCAAGCATATTATATTTGTAGCCGTTATAGAGCTGTGCAACATATCTCATCTGATCATCAGCATGATTTGCTTTTAGAACTGAGGCAACTGTTTCGCAAAGTGGTTGCTCTTTCGCCTCTGTTTTTGGGGATTTCAAGGAAAGTGTACTGAGAATGTGGCCTACGGGCTGAGAGGCGAGCGCGCTTTTTGCATTTACTGAAGTGTCAAAGTCTTTACAAAAGTCCGATCTTCCCTCAACAAGAGAGCGTATAGGAATGTTTTGTCCCTCTAAGTTAAAATAGCCAGTATGTAGCCATTCTACCATTTTTGATACTGTTTTATGTGTGTGATTTTCAGTGGCATAAATGAGCGCTCCAACGGCATAGCAGTTGCCGTAGTCAAACTGGCGGACATCTGCAAAAAGTGCCATTAAACAGTCATAGAGTACAAGTACTGAGTGAATAGGATGATTTTTTGTAAGCTTTAGATCTATGCGTATGAGATCTTGGAGGGAATCGGCTACCTGAACATTTTGAGTAAAGAGTGCTTCGTAGTTTTTGCGACTTGAAAGGAGCTCGTTTACTATAGCAATAATATGGTCTATGTGTTCTGGCTGGAGAAATTTTGCAATTTGGTACGAAGGGGCAGTAAGAAATTCTCGAATTGCAATAAGGCCGCCTCGATTGTAGACAGTTCTATTCGATATATAGTTTGTGCTAAGTACCATATGAGCAAAGGCGCGCATGAGGTAGTGCGTTTTACCAGATGGTATGCAAGGAAAGCGGGAGTTGCCAGCGTTATTTTGGATATAGCTTTCTACTTCCTGCTTAAGCTCTTGTGCGCGAAAGTCCATGAGGCAAGGCGTATGAAACAGGGCATTGAAGTTATGGCTATCTTTACTCAAATAGAACAAAATCATGCCAAGCTCTGCCATTTTTTTATCAAAAATAGGCTCTTGCAATACCTTGGTAACCCGTTCTATCCAGCTGGAGGTGACTGATGATGCAGGACGGCTTTTTATTACATCATTAATGGCAGATACCATATCGCGAACAATAAAAAACTGGCCGTTATCTTCAAAAGGAGGCTTGTCTAGTTCATGCTTATAAATTTCTGTAAGGGAACTAGTTTCTTCTGGCTCAGTGAAAAAGAGCTTTGTAGGAACGGCATTTTGCGGTTTTGCTGTTGGCTCTTGAACTTTTAGTGGACTTCTCCAGTCGCTACTTGGGGGATTGATACTCATTATAATTTCATCATTTAAAAGCAAATATTATAACTAAAATGATGATTTATAACAAATTAAAACCAAAACCCTATATTTTATTATTTAGACCTGTTTTACAACACTTGACTCAAGGTAATTTAGATGAACTGAAATTATTACCTGTGATGTCCATGATAGTCATGGTGGTTGTAATGGTTATCTTCGTAGTAGTTGTTTTCGTAGATTCTTTCATGATAGGGCTCTACATATTCTACATGATCAACTGGCCAATCTTCATGGATTGTTGTTGTCTCCCTGCAGCAGCAGGAGGTAAAAAGAACAGCTACTAGTAGTGTGAGTTTTTTCATAGATAGGCTCCTTAAGGATGATTATATTCATCGTCTGTGCCATCGTGAAAATCGTGGCAAGGTGGATGCACTAATTCTACATCGCCAATATCTTCATGGACTGAATCGCAGCAGCAGGAGGTAGCGAGTCCGAGTGTTGCAAGAGTAGCTAGTAGGGCGTTTTTCATGGGCCTCCTAAAAAAATGAACTTTTTTGGATCCTAACTATAAATATAAAATTTTATCAACAGATATTTTATCTGGCCAGTTTTTGGGGGAGGCTATATACTCACACACAAAAGGTAGGTAGGATGACTCTAGACGTGCGCTGGAAACAGCGATTCCATAATCTGACAAAGGCATATCAATTTTTAGAGCGAGCTGTACAGCGTCAAACATTCAATGAATTAGAGGCAGCAGGTCTTGTACAGAGTTTTGAATTTACTTTCGAACTTACGTGGAAAACATTGAAAGATTACCTTACTTTACACTCTTTTACTGTATTGTCACCTCGAGACACCATTAAACAGGCCTTTCAAAGTAACTACCTTAAGGAAGGCCATGTTTGGATGGAAATGCTTGAACAGAGAAATCTTCTTACGCATACCTACAATGAAGAACAAGCAAAAGCGGCAATTACACGTATCTGCAAATCCTATTTTCCAGCGATCAAACAGGCCTACATATTTCTCAAGGAGCAGTCGGAAAGCTGAACTATGTATGGATTATTGCAACAAGACTTAGATACGTTATATGACGCTTTGAGGCGCTTTCCCAATATAGAACAGGCAATACTTTTTGGATCTCGTGCAAAGGGCAATTTCCGTCCTGGATCAGATGTAGATATTGCATTAAAGGGAAAGGATCTTTCGCAAACTGTATTGCAGCTAAGTACCTACCTAAATCAAGAAACACTTCTTCCATACCAGTTTGATATTATCGATTATACCAGTATCGATAATCAAGACCTCATCGAGCACATAGACCGCGTAGGAATTGTGCTTTTCAACTCCTAGTTTAATTTGCAAGAGACTGCATGAGCGCTTTTAAGTCATTATGGGCGATGATTTGATCGAGTGTCGGAAGCATTCTGTAGGTCCAGTTCCGATCGAGCACTTTTCCCGGAATATTGATGCGATCATCATTTGGATCTTGCCAGGTGAGATCATCAAAAACATCGAGATATTCAAAGAGTAAGTTAATGTGGTAGCGGCTTCCACTTGTATGACTTGCCTCTAAAACAGCTTTTCTTGTTTCAGGGGTCAAAAGGGCGGTGTAGGGGATGTTGCAAGCTTTGCAGAAGCTTTCTGCATCTTCGGGAAAGCTATCCCACCAAACTTCTAAAGGTTCAGAATCATGTGTAGATAGGCTTGTCATGCTAAGTTGCGGATAGGCTTTAGGGTCTATAAAGCTCTTATCGCCTTGCCAATTGCGCTCCCAGCGCATCACTTTAGTGCCTGCGATGCCAAGTTCTGCAAGCGATTTTCGCACTTCTGTTGGAACGTCCCCGAGATCTTCTCCAATGGGAATCATAGGACTTGTTTCAAGTAGTGTGTTCATGATCTTGCTGCCTTGCGGCACCCATTTGAGGGAATCATCTGGTTCAAAGTGGCCAAATTTTGCACTTACCCCTTCAGGTATTGCCCAGATGCGATAAAATCCTACGATATGGTCAAGCCTATACATCTGGTAGAGCTTTTCAGCTACTTTAAGACGCTCTTTCCACCACTGAAAATTGCTTTTTTCAAGTATATCCCATCGATAGAGGGGAAAGCCCCAATACTGCCCATCTTCACTGTAATAATCTGGAGGAGCACCTGCTGCATAGTCGAGGTTAAAGAGTTCTGGGTGCTGCCAAACATCTGCTGAGTCCCTATTTATAAGTATTGGAATATCGCCTTTGATAGCTATGCCTACTTCGTCTGCCCGTTTTTTTACTTCCTGCATCTGTTCAAAGCAGAGAAATTGGACTGCTTTATGATGCTCTACAATATCTTCCGGAAGCTCTGAAGGAATATCACTCCAATCCCACCACGCTTTTTCATCGTTTATTGCTTTTAGTGTTTTATATCGTGCATAGCCGTCGAGCCATTTTTCTTGTAAAAAGTCTCTGTACGCTTTTCTTTTGGTAAGATCCGGCAAAATCTCTTTGATGTAGCTTTTTAGGAAGGTTTCTTTTGCCTTCAGTATTTCTTGATAATTGACGCGCTTTGAGTTGCTATCTGCTGCTTTTATATCAAGAGATAGGTATATGGGGTGTAGCGCCATTGCGCTATGGGCAGAGTATGGGCTTGGGTCGTGGCCTGAATCATTCAGTGGAAGAAGCTGTATGATCTCAAAATGAGTCTCTTTGCACCAATCTATAAGGGGTATTAAGTCGAGGTATTCACCAATGCCGTGTCCATTGTTTACCCTAATGCTGGAGAGTGGGAGAGCAAAGCCGTGGCGATTTTTCATATAACCCCATGCGTAATCCGGCTCCAAAGATGAGGAGCCGGATAGGTAGTTCATTATTCAGTCGGTGGAGTGTGGTCTTTTCTCATAGTTGAATCTTTCATCATTTCTTTGTTCATGAACGCGCGGCGCTTGTAGATGCCCATAGATGTGCATCCTGCAAGGATGAGCGAGCCGATAAGAAGGATAGTGCCTGCTGCGCGAATAAGGCCTGCGCTTTCTCTTCTTGTTTCACCATGACAGTCATGATTTGCTTTGTGTAAAAGTACGAGTGCAATGCAGAAACCAAAGAGCTCAAGCATAAGAGCAATGTCACCTAGAAAAAACATAAGTTCTCCTCAGAGTTAGAGTTTTATAAACGATTATTCATCGCAACTTCGATATAAGAGTGATTTGATTTATCTACAAGAAAAAAAGACAAAAAGGACTGTAGCATATGTCCTTTATGTCCTTTTGGTCGTTTTTGTCCTTTATGTCCCTTAAAGTCCAAACATACCGCTTCCACCTTGCGTCTTGCCAAAGGAAAGTTCATTGCCTGTGTAGGAAGGAACTTCACCTTTTGGAATGGCAGCTTTCCAAAGGTCTGCTTTTTGAATGAATGGTGTGAGAAAGTCTGCTATTTTTTGGGCAGAAAGTTCATTCATGAGAAGCGAATCGAAGAGAACGAGGGAATCTTTCTTTTTGCTGTAGGAAAATATGCCCTGACGTGGCATTGGAAGGCCGTTTGCTTTTAGGGCTTCTTTAAAGAGGTTTTCCCTGTAGCGGCCAGGAGGGGGCGTGCCTAGGTCTGCAACAAACATAAGCCTTTCACCTGAGCTATCTGGTTCCATATGCACCATCAGGCCAGATATTTGCTTTATCTGACAGGCGCCGTGGCTATCGGGAGAAAGTTTAATATTTAGTAATCTGCCAAGATCATCGAGTATGGTTGCAAACTGTTCTTTCATAGTGTACCTTCACTCCTTATTCTTCTGGGCTTTGCTCGCGCTCTCTTTCCTCTTCTTCTTTTTCGCGATATTCATCAAGCTCTTCTTCGAGAGCTTCTAGGGCTTCTAGTATCGCATTATAGAGCTCATCTCTATGCTGCACGCTTCTATAAAGCTGGTTAAGCGCAACTTCGCGAATGGCATCTCTCAACTGGCTAAAGACAATAATTTTAGCAAGAATCCACTTGTCGATGCCAAGTTTTCCTGCCATCTGCAGCACTTTATCCCCTGTCGGATAGCGCTCTTGTAGAAGGAGTACGAACTGTTTTGCAAGCTGCTCAAAGGTTAGGTTTTTTGGCTGCTCCATGCCTTCTCGTTCAAATAAGAAGCCGATGAGCTTCGTACGTGCTTTAAAGAATTGGTAGACGCCAAGAACTGCCTGTAGCGATCGTACTTCCTGGAGTAATCTGTGGAGAAGGCCTGGTTCAATTGAGGGGCCCTGACTCTTAAGGTCTGCGCCAAGTGAGTGGAAGAGAAAGCCGAGCACTTTGCGAAGTTCTTTATAGGGAAAGCGGTCAGAAAACTCTAAGAAGAGTACCACAGGATCGCGTGGATTTCCTGTAATATCGCGATACATGTCGCGCAGGCGCGTTGGTGCGCCAAGGCCAGCTGATACATATTTTTCTACCTCTTCAGCAATGTTTTGGCCAGCTTTGATCTCGCGGCCAAAGGTCTCTTCATGTAGCTGCTTTGCATCTTCTACAATTTGTTTAAGATCGCCAAGGGTAGTTTCTAAAAGAAACTGCAGCGCCTCATCAGCAAGGGTAGGATCGGGATAAAACTGTTTGAGGATGTCGAGCAATTCTTCTTTTGATTTACAGTTTTTGACCTTATCAAGAAGGAGGAGGAGTATCGGTTTTTTAAATTCCGGGTTTTGCCGGGTGAATTTATCTGCCGCCTCTTCACTATCTTTTACGGAGACGACGCGGGCTTCTAGCTTTTCAAGCTCTGTCTTTTTGAGTCGAACTTTATTGTCATCGAGGCTCTTATTGGTCTTTTCAAGGCCTCGAGAAAGAGGGTTTACACCCTCTTCAAAGACGTTTTTTAGTGTGTCTTCAGTCTCAACCTGCTGGGCGACTTCCGTTTGGGCAATCTCAAGTTCTGCCTTGGCAAGGATCTGTTCGACGTCAATATCCTGGGAGGAGAGCCCCTGCTTGAGTATGTCTGAAATGTCGCCAGGCATAGCTTATACTCCCATATTATGATATCTGGATACGTCCTAGAGGCTGAATTCGTATTTCAGGAACGATCTCTTGGTAGGAGACGACAGAAATATCAGGAAATTCAAGCTCTATAAGCTTGCGGACGAATCTTCGCACGTCGATAGCAGTCAGTATTACTGGATGCTGGCCGCCAGGCGGCGGTGCTGTTACCGTTGTGCGCACGGCTTGCAAAATAAGCTGTACAGAGTCTGGGTCAAGGGCAAGGTATGAACCGGCAGAGGTCTGTTTGATAGCTCCGCGAACAAGGTCTTCGATCTCTGGATCAAGGACATAGACAGATAGTACAGATTGGCCTTGTGAATAGCGGTAGCTAATATAGCGCTTAAGGGATGAGCGCACATATTCTGTAAGAAGAACTGGGTCTTTTTCAGTCTGTGCCCATTCGGAAAGCGATTCTAAGACCGTACGAAGGTCTTTGATCGATATCTGCTCTTGGGTAAGGCGCTTAAAGATATCGGTAAGCTTTTGCAGTGGAATAAGTCTTGTAACTTCGCGGACGAGATCCGGAAAGGACTTTTCCATAAATTCAAGCATCGACTTCATTTCCTGGATGCCTAAGAACTCATTTGCATAGTGTCTAAAGAAATAAGAGAGGTGCAAAATCATCACCTCGAGTGAGTTCCACGAGCGGATACCTGCTTTATCAAGTACCTCTTTGTACTTATATTCAACCCAAAGGGAGGGCAGTCCTAATGAGTTTTTATAGCTTACAAAGGGGAGGTTGTAGCGCTTTAGGTTTTCCTCGTTTTCATTGGTAAGATAGAAGTTTTCTACAACCTTTCCGCGAACAACAGGAACTTCGTTAAGGTGAATGAGGTACTCATCTGGGCCGACGTTTGGAGAGTCTGTACGGACGTGAACGCCAGGAAAGCGAACGCCAAGATCTGCATAGAGCGCCTGTCTCATCTTTGGGATCATCTGATCGATAAAACTTGAGCTTTTGCCGCTTTTTTGGATGTCTATGGTTAGGCCCTTGCCTACTTCAAGGACGACGGGTAGGGTAAGTGCATAGGAGTCGATACCTCCGCCGGTTATAGCCTTATGGCCGCGGACAGGGGTCTCTACTGCTGCAGACTCTAAAGTGGCAGAGGGCATAGGAGAGCCAGGAGTTGCTACCGTGCCTGCAGTTGCGGCGCCTGTGTCTTGCTGCTCTTGCGACCAGAGGGCATAGCCAAGTAGGCCAAGACCTGCGGCAAGAAGCGTAAACGGCGCAATTGGAAAGCCAGGTACTACGCCAAGGCCCATGACAATACCTGCTGAAATCATAATCGCTTTAGGCTGCTTAAAGAGCTGGCCAGAGATTTCAGCACCGAGGTTTGAGTCCTTTTTGTCACTTGATACGCGTGTTGTAACGATACCGGCAGTGATGGAGATGAGGAGCGCGGGGATCTGTGATACAAGGCCGTTTCCGATAGAAAGTATGGCAAAGGTACCGGCAGCTTCTCCAGCTGTCATTCCCATTTGAGTCATACCGATGATCAAACCACCGCAGACGTTTACGACAGTAATGATGATACCTGCGATAGCATCACCCTTAACGAACTTCATCGCACCATCCATCGCACCGTAGAGTTGCGATTCTTTCTGGAGGGCAAGTCTTCTCTCTCTAGCCTGGTTATTATCGATTGTGCCGGCTCTCATGTCAGCATCAATACTCATCTGCTTACCAGGCATAGCATCCAAGGTAAAGCGGGCTGCAACTTCCGCAACGCGCTCAGCACCTTTAACGATAACGATAAAGTTAACGAGGGTAATAATTAAGAAGATAACGCCGCCCACGACGAAGTTACCTCCCACGACAAACTGTCCGAAGGAGTAGATAACCTTACCCGCGTCGGCATGAAGCAAAATCTGTCTCGTTGCCGCAATATCGAGCGACAGACGATAGAGCGTTGTAAAGAGCAGAAGCGATGGGAATATTGAAAGGTGAACAGCACTCGGGATATAGAGCGCAATCATCAAGAGCGCAACGGATGCTGTAAGGTTAAAGGCAATGAGGTAGTCGATTACATCTGGGGGAAGAGGCAGGATCAACATTGCCAAAATAGCTATAAGCACAAAGGCTAGCGCAAGGTCTGATGAGCGTTGGACGGTGTCTAGAGATCTATCTCCGCCAAGGCGCGCGGTTACACCATCGAGAATCTGCCTAATTTTAAGTAGTATAGTTCGCATCTTTTCTTTATCTTACATTTGCAAAGTTGGTGAACCGGTGACATTAGCATCCATTTCAAGAGATGCAATCCACCTAAGGATCTCAGCTACCGGTTCATAGGAGTCCTCGGGGATGTACTCATAGAGTTTGCTCTCTTCCCATAGCTTATGCGCTAAGGGAATATTGCGCACAATAGGAACTTTATTATCTTCTGCTATTTTGATGATTTTTTCAGCTAAATAGTCTCGTCCCATGGCTAAAATGTAGGGGGCGGCGTCAAGATCTTTATCAAAACCTAAGGCAATAGCAAGGTGGGTAGGGTTTGTGACGACGGCTTTTGCTCGGGCAGCGCCGGCACCAGGACCTTCGCCAAAGGCGATCTCGTGAGCTATTTGTTTACGTTTACCCTTAATTTCGGGGTTACCTTCTGTATCTTTATACTCTTGCTTTACCTCAAATTTTTCCATCATCATTTCCTTGCCGAAGGCATGCTTTTGATAGGCAAGGTCAAAAATTGAGACGGCAGCAAAGAAAAGGCCTACCTTCATTACAACCTGTTCCAGGAAGTATACGAAGATCTGTACCGAGGCTACAAGAGGAAGTCCTGCAGTCTTTATTAGGACAGGAAGGCTTGAGTAGACGACCTGATAGACGATGTAGGTAGCAATAAAGATCTTAAGGAGCGATTTTAACAGCTCCACAAAGGTCTTCATCTTAAACTTTGCCTTAAGGTTGTCTACAGGGTTAAATTTTTTGATATCAAACTTAAAGACCTCAGGGGCAAAGACGGGTCCTTGAATCAAGAAGGTAACAACAGTGCCTGCAAAGGCAACGGCCACCATAATCGGCATACTACAGGTGAAAATGACATAAAATGCCTGCATAAACCAAGAGGTGATTACATTGCCAAGGTCTGGGTCGGAAGTGGCTTTAAATGTTGAGATAAGTACTGCTGACATCTCTTGGAAGAGGTAGCTTGAGAGAAAAAGGGTAGCCATAACGGAGACAACAAAGGTAAAAGCGGCTGGAAAGTCCTGAGACTTAGCAATCTGCCCTTTTTTCTTTGCGTCGCGTAGCTTCTTCGGCGTCGCCTTTTCGGTTTTTTCGGCCATAAGCCTGCCCCTCTTTATGGCATGAGGGCATAAACGTAGCACCCCAACCTAATTTAAGTATAATCTTATTCATTGGGAGTGTCAAGTTAAATTTATAATAATAACAAGGCTGAAAAGACATAAGGGACAGATGTCAAAGTCCCTTATGTCCCTTGTTTTGGTTTGAGATTAACTCTTAACTTCTCTATTATAATGGCTTTTTAGTAGGATTTTCTATGCCCGGTTTATCGTGCGGTATTGTCGGATTGCCAAATGTAGGCAAATCCACTCTTTTTAACGCTGTTACGGCGAATCAAGCGCCTGCAGCTAACTATCCTTTTTGTACTATCGATCCAAACGTTGGAGAGGTAGAGGTTATCGATCCTCGACTCGAAGTGTTATCAAAAATCTCTAAAACCAACAGGCTTATCTATGCCACATGCGGCTTTGTAGATATTGCAGGGCTTGTGGAGGGTGCATCTAAGGGTGAAGGGTTGGGAAATGCCTTCCTTTCTCACATCAGAGCAACAGATGCCATCGTGCACGTTGTACGCTGCTTTGAGTCATCTGATGTCATCCACGTTAAAGGAAGAGTTGATCCTATCGAAGATATTGAGATTATCAACCTCGAACTTATCCTCGCAGACCTATCATCTTGTGAAAATAGCCTCCAGAAGCTTGAAAAGCAGGTAAAAACCAAAAAAGAGCTTCAGCCTGCATATGATGTGCTTTTAAAGGTAAAAGCGCACCTTGATGCAAGTAAGCCGGTGCGAACTCTTGAGCTTACTCCAGAAGAGGCGATAGCTTTAGCACCCTATCCATTTTTATCACAAAAAAAGGTGCTTTATGCAGCAAACGTTGGCGAAAATGACCTTCCAAGCATGGAAAACAAGTACGTACAGATGGTTCGCGAATATGCAGAAAAAGAGGGCAATAAAGTAATTCCAATCTGCGCAAGGTTAGAAGAAGAAATTGCACAGCTTCCGATGGAAGAAAGAAAAGAATTTTTAGACTCGCTTGGTCTCAAAGAATCAGGCCTCCAGCGTTTAGTACATGCATCTTTTGATATGCTCGGACTCATTACCTTCTTGACGACAGGGGAGATTGAAACGCGTGCATGGACGATCAACAAGGGTATGAATGCCCAAGAAGCTGCTGGAAAAATCCATACAGATATTCAAAAGGGCTTTGCTCGCGCTGAAGTGATCAACTACACTGACTTTGTGCACTACCATGGCCGTGTGGGCGCAAAGGAAGCTGGAAAAGCCCGTTATGAAGGTAAAGAATACATCGTAAAAGATGGCGACATCATACTCTTTTTGCACAATGGATAATAATAAACTCTTTATAAGCTGTATTCCTGGACTCGAAGATGTCGTAGGTAAAGAAGTAGAAGCGCTGGGCCTTTCCTACACAAAAGGAAGAGCGGGTGTGTTTGTGCCCTTTACCGGCATGCAAGATGTCTATACGCTAAACCTTCATCTTCGCACAGCATCTCGAGTGCTTCTTCCGCTTGCCGAGTTTCGCTGCAGAGATAAAAATGACCTCTACAAAGGCGCTCTTGCCGTTAATTGGTATCCATTTTTCAAGAAGATGCCAACCTTTGCAATAGATTCCTTTGTGATGCATAGAAATCTTACCAATAGCCTCTTTGCTGCGCAAACTGTAAAGGATGCCATCTGCGATCAGCTTAAGGCTACAATTGGCTCTAGGCCAAGTGTCGATACGCTGAGGCCAGATCTTGGCTTTCATCTTTATATTGTAGATGATAAAGCAACGATTAGCTTTGATACCTCTAATCCTCCGCTTCATCAACGTGGCTATAGGGTAGAGGGTGGAGAAGCTCCACTTAGAGAAAATCTTGCAGCAGCGCTCCTCATACTTGGCGGCTACTCTGCAGAGGATTATCTCATAGACCCATGTGCAGGTTCTGGTACGTTTTTGATTGAAGCTGCGATGATCGCTTCAAATACAGCACCCGGCCTTTATAGGCGCTCCTTTGGTTTCTTCCTCCATCCTGATTTTTCTGAAGATGCATGGGAGAAGACTAAGGAAGAAGCAAAAGCTAAAATCGTAAAGCTCGAACAGGGCAAATTTTTGGGTATTGAGGAATCTGTAAAAACCTATCAGATACTAAAGCGCGCCATTCATCAATCCAAATTTGACCGCTGGATACAGGTGAAAAATAGCGATTTTCGCACATGCGAGCTTCCCTATAATCCAACCTTTGTCATTGTAAACCCGCCCTATGGCAAGCGCCTAAGCGAGGAAGAAGCGCTCAAAGACCTTTATCAGGACCTTGGCGATTTCTTTAAGCAAAAAACAAAAAAACCGGCAAAAGCTGCCCTCTTTACAGGATCTCTAGAACTTGCAAAGTGGGTTGGTCTCAAAACCTCCAAGAGAGTTGTTTTAAACAATGGCGGGATTGAGTGCAGGCTTTTGAGTTATGATCTCTACTAAAAAAGCGAAGGGACCTCAAGGACTATAGCGACCAAAGTAGCCTTGCAAACTGTCTCTTTTTTCGTGAAAAAAATGAGCCCGCATAAACTGTAGTAGTCTATGCGGGCCTTGATGCGAAAGCTATTCTGTTACGCTACAGGAGCGTGGCAGAATTCCCATTTGCCATTTACCCAAGAATCGGGCAGGCGGACGAGGTGGTCTTTTGAGATCATTCCAACAGCTACAGCTGTTGCATATGGATCCCAGAAGAGGCCGACAGTTTCATTACTTGCTGTTTTGCCAAATGCGACAAATCGATCCTTAGTGGAATCAAGGATATAGGTGTCGATTGCTTCTTTGACGCTTGCAAGCTTTTCAACTTCTACTAGGTGAGAGAGGCGATTTTGGAGCTCTTCACGGAACTTCTTATTATCCCATTTTTTGCCCATGGTTGCCACAGATTCATCAAAAAGATCTCTTACGCCTTCGACGAGATGATTTTCTCGTATCCAGCTAATAAGTGCTGTTCTTTCTGCTTCATCTTTAAGCTTGCCGTTGACTTCTCTTGAAACTGTGCTCCAATGAGGCGCTTTAAAGGCCACATACTCGAGAGGTCCCTTTGAAGAAGAAAGCATAAGGCGCATACCTTCTTTTTCTTCTTTAACGGCGGCTTCAATTGCAGTAGCAAGCTCTTTTGGAGAAGCTACAGTAAATGCTTTTTTAGAAGTGTCATCAAAAAGACGCACCACATCATCTACGACAGGACCTTCTACTTTGTCCCATGAGCCAACAGCTGATAGAAACTGCTTTTTGCCAATGAATTCAACGATCTTTTCGCTGCCCTCTGGAAGAGCGCTTGCGACTTTACTTCTAAATTCTTGTACATCTTTTGCTTTAGTAACTAATGCAGTTTCTAGCTTTTCTTTAAATGTTGCAAATACTTTGTCATCTGTAAATTGCGAAGCAAGCACGTTGCTTACGGCGCTATGTACGCGTGCAAAGTGTCTATTTTCTGCCCGTACTTGAGTAAGTGTTTCTGTCATCTGATGCCAGGCATCAAGAAGCGGGTTTGAGTAGGCGCTTAGGAAGGCATACGATGCCGCCTTAACATCATCCTGATTCTCACCTGCTAAAGTCTTAATAATATCTAAGACAGTTACTGAAAAGCGGCGAGCTGGTTTTTCTCCACCAAGGATAGTAAGTGCTTTTTTACACTCATCTTCCATGACTTTCTTTAATCCGAGCTCTGTGCAGGCATTTACCATGCCCTGTACGTTCCAGAGGCAGTTATTGTTATACCAGTTGTTGTCTTCGACTTCACCTGTAGTTGCTGCCTTAAAGGTGTGATTGAGAAGTGGATTCTTTGTATAATCACATTCTACCACGACGGTATTAGGTAAGCCTTCAAATGTTTTTGAGAAGCTTCCATCTTTGAGTATAGCATTTAGCTGTGTAATAAAACGGCTCATATCTACTTCTCTAAGAAGCGAGCTTGTAGTAGCTACGAGTGATTTTGTGCTATTTGGCGTAAGGCATGCTGAAAGTACAGCTTCCTTTGCACCAAACCTCATTCCCGAGAGGAGTGCTGGAGTCTCATCTTCTTCTGGCTCTTCTACGCTATCCAACAGGGCTGGATTTTGCATAAAAACATCAAGCATTTTTGCAATAAAGGGCTGTTTATTACCAAGTGCCTTTATAACATCAGGAATAAGTCCACTATTAAGAAATCCTGTCGATGTTACAAGTGTGTAGGCTGCGCATCTTGCAAGAAGGTTTGCTTCTACGGATGCTTTTTCAGCGAGCTTTACGGTTTGAATCTGTACTACTTTATCAGATGCTTCTTTGAATATTTCAGCAAATCGCTTTTGAAAATGCGTTGCAAGAGCGTTGCTTGGAGCTTCACTAGTAAGAATAGATTTTAATTCCTCACATTCTTCATCAGCAAGAAAGAGCAATTGGCTAAGAACAGTCTTAGCAGCAACTTGCTTTTGCTCGTCAGTCGCTTCCTCTACTGTCTTATTCCAGAAATCTGTAAGACGATTGGTAGATTCCTCGTCTTGGATACGATCTAGAATTGCATTGAATGAATCTACTGCGTCATTTGTATAATCTACAAATGAAAGTGCAGAGGGAGTAACCTGCACTTTTTTCGATTCAAAATTGCCGCGAACAATTTGTTCTACGAACTTTGAAGGTACTGGAACCTTTGGTGCCTGACACATGTATAGCTGCCCAGCAGCTAAATGTAGCGCGTCGTCTACTCTTATAGTCATATAGACTCCTATTTTTTACTGTTAATACTGGAAATTTTTATTTCCGTGCTTCAGGGATAACAATAAAATTGATATTCGGCAACACATTTTTCCTCTTGCATTTAAAATTATTTGTTTGGTATACTTGTAGTTTCACTACTATTAGGAAGGATAAATGAAGCGAAGTGTTGCACTGTTTTCTGTTGGAATGGCCATGTTTTCTATGTTTTTTGGTGCAGGTAATGTGGTTTTTCCACTTATTGTGGGCCAAGCTACTACCGAAAACTCTCTCTTTGCTATGATTGGACTTGTCATCACTGCTGTAGGTATCCCTTTTACCGGGGTATTTGCAATGGCGCTCTACGATGGTAACTATAAGGATTTCTTTTCTAGACTTGGCAAATGGCCAGGTATTGCCATTTCTGTGATTATTATGGCCCTTATTGGCCCTCTTGGGTGCATGCCCCGCTGCATAGCCCTTTCCTACTCTACTATGAAGATGTTTTTCCCTGAGATTGGGGTTGTGCTTTTCGGCCTCATCTGCTGCGTTTTGATCTATGCGACAAGTATCAAAAAAAGTCGAGTGATCGACTTTGTAGGCTGGATTTTGACTCCGTTTTTCCTTTTTGCCATAGGCCTTATTGTCGTGATGGGCTTTATAAAGCAGCCAGGAGAGCTTCAGCCCTCTACCTATCTTCCATTTGATTCCTTTATGTATGGGCTAAAGAATGGCTACTATACAATGGATCTTTTGGCCTCCTTTTTCTTCTGCGGGGTAGTTATAGGCGCACTTCGAAACATCAGCCACATCGACGGCGTGCTTAATAGGAAGCTTGTAATAAAAAATGCATTGATAGCTGCAGGGTTTGGCGCCTTTTTACTTGCCCTCGTCTATGTCGGCATGAGCACAGTTGCTGCACTTCACAGCACAAAGCTTGTAGGGGTGTCTGCAGAGATGCTTTTAGGAACTGTTGCCTTAGAAGTTCTTGGACCATCTGCCGGTATCGTTACCTGCGTTGCCGTCGTTATGGCCTGCTTAACAACTGCTATTGCTCTAGCTGCCGTCTTTTCTGAATTCTTCCAAAAAGAAGTTCTAAAAGATAAGATCTCCTATAGAACAGCGCTTATCGTCACTTTATTTGTGACGCTTGTAATCTCTACATTAGAGTTTCAGGGAATATTTAAGCTTTTAGGGCCGATCGTGCAGGTTCTTTACCCAGCACTTTTAGTACTAAGCCTTGTAAACATTGCCTACAAGCTAATTGGTTCCAAGAGACTCGAGGCGCCAACAGCTTAAATTTTAAAGAAAATCACTCGAGAGATCGCAAAGAACGCAGAGAGAAAATATTAAATGTTTTTTTCTCTGCGATCTTCCGTTCTCAGCGGTGATTTTTTTATTTTAGGGTTTTAAAGGCTCTGTAGGCATAGGCTGCTTTGCCTTGCCCTGATCCATTCCATTCTAGATCCTGTAGCTTTGAGATGCGAAGGTAGGGCTTGTTTTCTCTGGCACTTGCGTGAATAAAGCTATCATCGCCTAAATAGAGTCCCACATGGCGGATTTTATCCTCGCTAAGGCCCCAGAAGATGAGATCACCTGGTTTTAGCGCCTCATAGGATGTATGCTCGAATCGCTCATCAATATATTGATCTTTTGATTCTCTTGGTAGATAGATATGCATTTCGCGAAAGAGCATCTGGATAAATCCTGAGCAGTCATAGCCAAAGCTAGATCTTCCTCCCCATGTATAGGGAAGGCCTAAAAATTGATGGCTCTTTGCGAGCATCTCTTCCATAGAAAGTGCGACTGATTGCTTTAGCGTAACATCTCCTTTCTGGATAAAGCCTTTTTTGCCATCTATTGTTTTTATTTCTAGCCAGCGAAAATCTTCGCTATCGATGACCTCGAGAAGGCTTCCATATGGCAAAGTAAGAATTGGGCCATACTCTGTATCTTTTATATGGTATAGATGGGCAGCAAGGCGCACTACTTTTGCCTGATTTTCTATGAAAGCCACATTTTTTGTGACGGCACTCTTTGGCACCCACCCTATGTAGCCATCGACTGCTGTCTGAATCTTTGCCCACGTTTCTGATTCTTCAAGTATATGCACCTGTTCAGAATAGAGCGCCTGTGATACCACAGGCGAGTTTTGGGTCTCTTTTTCGCGCATTGCCACAACTGGTTCATTGATGCAGCACATCGAGAGGATACAAGCTAAAAACATTGTTATTTCCTCACGTTTTGTTCGTAGTAATCGATCATTTTACCTCGGGTATCTACAGCCCAATACTTTCGCATATCTTTTGAAATCTCAACAACAAGCGCCTGCTGCTTTCCTGCCTTATGGGCAAGATAGGGACGAGCCTCTGGCTTTCTTGGCTTTACGCCCCAACTGCCATCGCCAAGATAGACGACGCCATTTTGATCTTTTTTGCCCTTAAGAAGTGGATGTGTACGCTTGTAGGCATGGTCGTGGCTTTCAAAGCAGGCATCAACTTTGTACTTTTCAAAGAGCGGCACCCACATCTTTCGTACGTTTTTGCAAGAAGAGGAGCTTTCGCTTCTGGAAGATGGGTAGGCACCTACGTGATAGACACAAAACTTATGAAGCTGCTTTTGATTTTTTTGGAGCACCTTCTTTAGCCAATCAGTTTGCTTGCCCGCAATTTTTTGCGTATGGCCGGTATCTAAAAAGGTAAGATGAAGGTAGGAGCCAAAGCGAACATCGTAGGTCGCTTTTTCGAAGAAGGAATAATAGAAAGGTGCTTCTTTCATTGAGCGGTCAAAGCTTCCGGTTACCTCGTGGTTGCCAATAGTTGTGAGAAGTGGGATAAGGCAGCCATCTTTATCGCGCATGAGCTTATGCCAGCTGAGAAAAAAGTTATGCCACTTCTTCCAGTTTTCTCCTCCGTTTTTTGATGCAGAATAGGCAATATCGCCACCTAAAATGGCAAAGCGTGGATTTTCTTTAGCTGCCTGCTTGCACATTGCCTTAAAGCGATCGAGGTTGCTGTGGTAGGCATCGCCGCCTGTGATAAAACGTATAGGAGAGGAGAGATCTTTTGGCATGGTTCTAAAGAGGTGAGTTTTCTCTTTATTTCCAAGATGAAAGCTGTAGATCGTATTTGCATCGAGATCCTTAAGCTCAGCCTTATGAATTATATAGGAGCTTCCAGCAGGAAGTGCACTATGAGAGCCTTTTGTTTCATGCCAGGAATTTGCATCTTTTTTTTTGTAGGAGACGATGTCTTTTGTCTCTGATTTTTTTGTGATCCACATCAGTTGCATTGTAGAGGTTGGGTCATGTCTCCAGGTGAGATAGATGATTGGATCTTCTGCTCTCAGGAGTGCTGTAGTAAACAGCAGCAAGAAAAATAAGGCTCGTATCATTATGTATATCCTATTTTTAAAAAGTTAGCTATTATTTCTGAGTAGTGTTTCATATTAGCTCTGATCTTTTGTGCAGTCATATGAGTGCAGTGATCAGAGATGAGTTTTATTATTTCGCAGGGAATCGAGTGTGCTTTTGCAAATGCGGCCACTGAGTAGCCCTCCATATCAACAAGATCATATCTATCTTGTAGCAAAGTAGTATACTGCGGAACATCGCATGTTGCAAGATGAAGTCCTTCATTTTTAAGAACTAAAGGAGCTAGATTGCTTCCGTGGTGCGAACAGATGCCAATCGAATAGATACTTTCTGCAAGAAGCTCTTCTTTTAAAGCCCCGGCAAGACCAATATTTAGTATATGAGAGATTGGATGATGGATGGTTTTAAGAAAATTTGCTGTATTATAAGGCCCCATGCCAGTGATGGCGATGAGACCGATGGGAGAGGTATAGAGAGTTTCAGTTTCTTGCTTTGCATTAAAGAGCTGAAGAGTAGCTTCAGCTTCTCTATAGGTAGCAAAAGTGATCAGTTTCATAAAACTTTAGCGACTCTTTCGGCAATAATTTAAGTTCTACACCCAATTGAAAGAGCGTTTGAATGGCGCGCATGCCATTTTCTGTTATCTGCACGGTATCAGGAGTCACGTATGTGTCGATATGCTGCTGTATTGTCTGCTTATCTTTATGCTGGCTATGTCGCCTGACATAGTCGAAGGAGCTTTCAGGATTGTCGAGAGCATACTGGATTGATTCTCTGAGTGCCCTAGCTGCTTCTCGATAGGCCTCTTTTTTTGCAACTACCATACCAAGCGGACAGGCGTAGCCAAAATTTTTGCTAAAAAGCTCTCCCAAATCGCAGATGGTGACAAAGCCGAGGCTCTCAACGCTTGCTCTCGTTTCGTGAATGATGAGGCCGCAGTCTGCTTCGTTTGCTTCAAGTTTAAGCGGGATTTCATCATATCGTGCAACGCCGATCTCTTTTGCATCTGGGCAAAGGATTCGAAGAAGGAGGTAAGCTGTAGTATCGAGGCCAGGAACAAGTATTCGCATATTGGCAAGGTCTTTTATGTTAAAAGACTCTTTAGCAATGATCTTGGGGCCGCTCGTGCTAATGGCCGCACCTGATGGTAACAGGTGATATTTATCTGTCACCTTGCCAAATGTAAAGCAGGAGAGTTTTGTCACTGGATAGAGCCCTTGGTAGGCCCAGGCATTAAGCTGCTGCACATCTGCCAAGATAGGTGTTGGCTTTATTGCAGTCGGGATTTTGCCATTTATCCAAGCATCAAAGATATAGGTATCATTAGGGCAAGGGGAATATGCTATATTCATAAGTAATTAAAACAGTTGTAACACTCGCTCTGGTGTGGGTTGTGCTGTCGCTTGAACTGGAAGGGCTACTTGATTTTTTCCAAGAAGGGTAGCGATTTCTTCTATGGAAAGATCATCTGTCATCGCTTTAAACACATCATAGAGTACCATGACGTCATTAAGGGCTCTATGGGCCTGATTTGCCGCTATGCCATA
The DNA here is from genome assembly GCA_964512205.1 of uncultured bacterium. Lineage (GTDB taxonomy): Bacteria > Chlamydiota > Chlamydiia > Chlamydiales > FEN-1388 > SZAS-7. The sequence continues at coordinate 70,539 of CAZEGK010000005.1, forward strand.
GGTCTGGCGTAAAAACTGCAGGCTATGTCGTGGAAGGTCTTTTCTGTAGCGCCGTGACCATTTGAGCGAATCGATATAGAGCCAGTGGCCTGGGAGCTCAAGGTCATTGCGCTTGCATTCATGCTGCAGGAATGGGACATCAAAGCTTTCGCCATTATGTGCAATGAGCGCCACTTTTCCCTCGCAAAAGAGTATGAACTCCTCAGCAACTTCGCGAAAACTTTTTGCATCCTTTACCATTTCGTCCGTGATTTGGTGAACTCTTGTCGTTTCTGGAGGGATAGCAATACCTGGATTTATGAGCATCTCAAACGAGCGTTCACGGACAGGATCGTAAGCAGCAAGCTCTACGATCCTATCGCCTTTAGGATTGGTTCCAGTCGTTTCCGTATCAAAAAAAATAGGACGATAGCTCATACTTACTGGGAAGCTTTTAACTCATGGGCCTTTTTCAAGATTTCATCGAGGCTCATAGCACCGGAAGCGAGTGCTTCGATTACTGTTGCAAAAGATTTACATACCATCTGTGAGGTATTGATGAGCGCCTCTAGAAGCTCCGGATGAAATTCTTTTTTAAGCGTTGGCATCATAAGACGATAAAACACAGTCATCGATGACTCATCAAGGCAAAATCCTGGCATATCAAGCTCTTTATTAAGCATATGGAGCAGCCTGCCAAGGTCGATAGCATGCTCTTTTTGGACTGTTATTGGGATAAAGCTGAGCACTTGAATAAGCTCACCATCATGAAGTTCGCGAATGAAAAGTGGAAACTGCGCCTTTTCATGCTCGAAGATAAAGTAAATCTGCTTAGTCTCCGGCTGTACCTTTGCATCAATGTTTAACGCTTTGAGAGATTGAAGGAGGTTGTGTTCATTAACTTTCATGTATTCCTCTAAATTAATATTCAAAGCCTGGCATCAAGACCTTTTCTTTGTGCCGGGTGATATTGGGATTGTTTGTGTCTGGCAAGGTGCTTACTTCACCCTCTTCAGGCATTCTGTAACAGCTCGTTGTAAGAATGACAAGTAAAATTGCAATGTATTTCATAGAAATCTAGTATCTCCTCTCTCTCTTTAAAAAGCAAGTTCTCTTGCCTTGCACCGTTGTAGTACGCATTTGCTAAAATGCTAGCCGTCGCAAGCGACTTTGCGATCGTAGGTAAGTTTTTGAAGGCCAGCAAGAATAAGTTTTACGACGCTTGTCGTGTCTGACTCTCCAGGTATAATCACATCTGCATAGTTCATAGATGGTTTTACAAAAAGTGTATGCATTGGCTTTACAGTAGTAAGGTATTGGTAAATAACACCGGTAAGATCTCTTCCGCGCTCCAAAATATCGCGCTCAATTCTGCGTAAAATCCGTACATCATCTTCTGTTTCTACAAAGATTTTTAGGTCAAAGAGGTTTCTAAGGCGCTCATCTGCAAAGATTAGTATGCCCTCAACAACGAGAACATCGCCGCATTCTACGGTTTCATGTCCCTCTGTTCTGCAATGTGTTTTAAAACTGTAGAGTGGTTTTGAAATAGATTTTCCCTGCTTTAGTGCAAGGACATCGGTGTAGAGTTTTTCAAAATCGATAGAGTTAGGGTGGTCAAAATTTGTCTTTTCGCGCTCGGATAGGGGAAGGTCAGAAAGATCTTTATAGTAGCAGTCCTGCTCTATGACGCATACTTTGATGCCAAGTGTTTCCTGCAGTCTTTTTGCAAGGGTTGATTTTCCGGAACCTGTACCGCCGGCAATGCCGATAATAAAAGGAGGCTGAGCAAAAAGGCATGTTGTAAAGAGTTGTGCTATGAGAAGAAAGCGAAACATAAGATCTCCAATTTTCAGCAAGACAATCTACGCAAGAGAGTAAATTAGATCAATCTGATTTGATTTCGCCGAGAAGCTGGACACCTGCTGATGTTTCAGAGAGCGCAATCTTATGGCCATCGATAGAAAGAAGGTAGACGACAGCCTTTGGTGAAATGACGCGCTTTTCTAGAAGCTGTATACGGGCATCTTTTCCCGCATCTTTTATGCGAAAGGTGCTAAATTTTTTAAGGTACCATGTTCCCAAAAAGAGGACGAGAAGAACTACGATGAGAAGCATGAGCGTTTTGTTCCATAATGCGCCATATTTTCCCTCTTCCTCCTGCTCGCGGTCACGATTTTCTTGCTCCCAGCGTGTAAAGTTGTCTGGCATTTCTTCGCAGATTGCAGGAGCAAACGATCCAAAGAGAAAAAGCAGAAGATACAAAGCACTCTTTTTCATAAATCCCTATTTTTGGTACATCTTGTAGTCTATGAAGACAAAAGGTTTAATTGCAATAGACATCGACGGCACGCTCACCGCAGTACGAGAGCATGTCGATCCAAATGTCGTCTCATTTCTCAAAGAGCTACATACCGACAGGTGGAAATTTCTGTTTGTTACGGGAAGAACGCTTGATTGGAGCGTTAGGCTTTTGGATCAGCTGCCATTTGATTTTTATCTTTCCTCTTTTAATGGCGCTTTTACAATGACCTTTCCGGAAAAAGAGGTGATCAAAAAATTCTATCTTCCGTTTGAGCTTTGCTTTCAGATCGTGCAGCTAATAAAGGATGAGGACATAGGCGTTGCATTTTATACCGCCCCCGGTCAAAAAAACCGCTCCTTTCTCTATCGAAAACATGCCTCGCATGTGCTTGAAAGGCATCTTTTTGCAAGGGCAAAAGCATTGTCTGATGACTGGACAGAAGTAGAGAATGTGATGGATCTTCCAACAGATACCTTTGCTGCAATGCGTCTTTTTTGCTTGCCGCATACAGCAAAAAAAATATCTTCTATGATCGGTGAAAAGCGCTCCCTAAATGCTCCTATGATGAAGGATTCCTATAACGATGGATTTGCAATTGTTCAGGTAACGCACAAAAATGCATCTAAAGGAGCAGCTCTTGAAATCTGCCTAGATCATCTGGGCAAGGCTCCCCGAGTAATAGCATGCGGAGATGACCATAACGATATATCTATGCTAAAGCGAGCAGATGTTGCAGTCGTTATGGCAGATGCACCGCCAGAAGTTATCAATCTTGCAGATATCATAGCGCCTTCTGCAAAAGATTTTGGAATTATTCAGGGCATTGGACAGGCGATACGCTTTTGCTGTAAAGAATAAGCGTACGAGGCGGTTTCGGATTAATTAGTATATTTTAAACGGTGTAAGCAGTATACTTTTTCGCCTATGAAAGACGATAATTTACGCACATTTCACGAGCGGGTGCTCGTGCAGGCAAAAAAAGAACAAAAAGAATCCGGCTTTATCGCACAAGGCGATGTAGTACCCATCTATGATAACTTTCTTTTTTGCCTTGCGCTCTTTCGCTCGAAAACACATGAAAATGTGTTAGAGGCAAAAAAACTTCTTGAACATCTCCTTTACTTTCAACAAAACTTTAGCGAGATTCCATCTGTTGGTAACTATCCGCTTGTAGTAAGTGACTTTCCCTATTGCCATGATCACTTGCAGGCGTATAGAATTTTGCGTGTAAAGCGGTGGATTTTAAAGGAATTTCGCCAGATCTTAGGGGAGGCATGTAAAGCTCGCCTGGAATCTGCTATGGTGCGTACAGAGCAATTTCTAGAAAAGGTAGGGCAGGAGGTAAAATTTCCTGTATGGGCTCGAAATGATAGAGTCTTAAGCGATATGACAGATCTTCGTACCTGGGGAGATCCAGAGGCCCTTGCAGAGCTTATTTTAGCGTACCAGCTTGATCCAACTAGCGAGTGGAAACCATTTTGGGACTACCTATCAGCTATCTGGCATGATCCAACAGGACAGTATGTAGGTCCCGCTTATAAGATGCACCAGGCCTATCCGAAATTTTTAGCAGCTTTAAATCTTTTTTCCGGAAGGCTTGATCGAATTACGAACTATCCACTCTATGGAGCACTTCTTACAGCAGATCATGAACTAAGCAAACAAACATTCCCTCACAGCCTGCAGGGAAAAAATGATCGCGTTTGTTGGAATGTGCACCACTTTGATGATGCTGCCTATTCGACAATCTTTGGCAAGCAAAGGCCTGAGGAGATGCCAGGCTTTTTTCCCTACTACATGGCTGTCGGACCCTATTCGCTTGCCATCCAAGCACCTTTTGGCTATAGCCCATCAGAGCTGACTTTTGAAATAGCGGCTGAAGTCTTTTTAGAAGAAAAAGAAAAAGCAAAAGCGCTCGTTATCTCACTTACAGATCATCCTGACAACAAAGTAAAAGTTAATGGGACCACAGCTACCTGCTTTCAGCTTACCGATTCCTTAGAAGTAACGATTGGCGGCAAGAGATTTGGACTTCAGTTTGAAGTAGTCTCAGGTGACGGCCAGTTTGTTGGCCACATCATCCGCGGCTCACGATTTGGCGGCCGCTACGCGGCAGGCGACATCCAAATTTTCCTAAGAGCACTTCGCGGCGAAGCAAATACGGTAGTTAAGATAATTAAAAATTAAATAAGTCTTTGATCCTTGAGGTCCCTTGCCTTTTTAAAGATAAGCCGCTATCATTTATCCCAAAAAAGGAGTCATATATGCTATCACTCGATCTTCGAGGAAAAAGAGCTTTTATTGCAGGCGTCGGTGACGACGTTGGTTTTGGCTGGGCTATTGCTAAAGCCTTAGCAGAAGCTGGTTGCGAGATTTTAGTCGGTACGTGGACTCCGATGATGAAAATTTTTACGCAAAGCCTCGCAAGCGGCAAGTTTGATGAGTCACGAAAACTCTCAGATGGCTCGATGCTAGAATTTGCAAAGGTCTATCCACTCGATGCAACATTTGATAGGCCGGAAGATATTCCAGAAGAGATCAGAGAAAATAAGCGCTATAAAGAAGCTAGCGGCTATACAATTGCTGAAGTTGCAGAAGCTGTAAAAGCAGACTTTGGTCAGATTGATATTCTCATCCACTCTCTAGCAAATGCACCTGAAGTGCAAAAATCACTTTTAGAGACAAGCCGCAAAGGCTATCTTGCTGCTATGAGCTCATCATCTTACTCATTCGTAAGTCTTCTTGCGCACTTTGCTCCTATTATGAGCCGCGGTGGTGCAGCACTTTCACTTACCTACATTGCATCAGAGACTGTAATACCAGGATATGGTGGCGGTATGAGCTCGGCAAAAGCTGCCCTTGAAAGCGATACCAAAACGCTTGCCTATGAAGCAGGACGCCGATATGGTATCCGGGTCAACGCTATCTCTGCAGGTCCGTATGGATCCAGGGCTGCTAAGGCGATTGGCTTTATTCAACGTATGATTGAGTATACGGCGATTAATTCTCCCTTGCAAAGGCCTATAGAGCCTGAGGAAGTTGCAACATCTGCAGTCTTTCTTGTTTCGCCGCTTTCTTCTGCAGTAACAGGGGTTGTACTCTATGTAGACTGCGGTATGCATGCCATGGGCGTTGCGCTTGATTCAAGCGCCTTCGCCCCTCGAGAAGCATAATAATTTCGAGACCAAGTCCGAGACGGGCCGTAGACTAAACTAAAGTCAATGGACCCTCTCGGATTTTTTTAATCTATTCTCTTTAAAACATGTGGTTTCCGCCCACGACATGTCTTGGGCCACCTAAAGTGCTTCCCACTGGAAGTCTTTGGCGAGGATCTACAAGTATTGGTTGTTGTACAATAATTGGTCTTGGTGGTGGCGGGGGTATATACACAGCTCGTCTGCCATAGTATCTATCGCTAAATATAATTGTTGATCTTCCAATCTCATCGGGAAAGTAGCAGGCAGATGCTGAAACAAGGCAGATAATAAAGGAAGCAAGGGCAGCTGGTGCTCCTGATGCTGCAAAGGCGATGCCTGAGACGACAGCACAGGTTACAAAGAAGTGGCCAACCATTGTTGAGATGCGAAAATCTGCTGCTTTACAGGATCTTTTGCATTCCTCTTGAAGATCTAGCTGATGAACGTGGCTATTTGTTGAAATTGCTGGGATAGACATAAAAATTCCTTTTGTTTTTAGGGGTGGACAGGAGCGGGCTCCTGTCCATTAGTATTTTTAGTAGATTCTAACCGCAGGGAGCCAGTTGTCATCTTCGACGCAGATAAGGATATGTGGATTTCCGAGGGAGTACCAGGTGTCATTAGTGCCGGCGATAACAGCATTACCTGCATACCAGTGATTAAGGATCTCTTGGCATGGCCCTGTAAGATCCACCTTCCAAATTTGGCCATTTGTCAAAAATATTTCGCCTCTATAGTAGTCTATTGTTGCGATCTGACGTGTATTTGGATCAAATGCCAAAGGCCCTAGGGAAAGATTTGCTGCAACAGATTCGCCAGTATAAAGATTTACGAGGCGATATTTATATGCAGGACGGGTATTTGTTAATTTATTCCAGAAGCTAAGTGAGTTTGGCTGGATGCTAAGCTCGCATCTTCCATACCAATTTCGTACAATCCACTCGTCTTCCATGCTTACTGTCCAGAGAGATCCATCTTCAATCGTAACGTGAGCGCCTATAGGATCAATTTCTCGCACAAAGTGTGGAGCAAGTGGTATTCCATAGGATGCGCCATAATAGCCGCAGCCGCGCTCTGCAAGATCAGCCTCGAGGCGGCTTTCAGGAGCATTTTTTCCGCCTGCAAATCGTTTGTTCTTTTCTGCAAGCTTTGCCATTTTACTGTAGAGGTTAATCTGCTGCTTATCTGCCATTGGGTTTCGTGGCACGCGAGTCTCTACAGCTGCAAGTGTCCCTACTGCAAGAGTAGCAGTAAGTAGTATAAATCCAAGTCTTTTCATGTATTCTCCAATTTTAAGGTTACACCTAAGTATCTTTTTCCATTTTTCCATTTTTGGAAAGCACTTTTCAGCGTAGGATTAGAATGTAAAGATTTGATTAATTTTAGATAAAATTTGGATAAAATTATCCTTTGATCACAAGGGTGGGACAGTCTTTTGCTCTGAAAACTATTTAGGTCAACCAATTATAGGTGGATATCTCCCCATGCGCCATCTGCCCAAAGTCCTGCATATTTATGGAGGGAGTAGATGACACCGCATTTTATAAACCTTTGTATGTCTTCTTCGGAGAGGATCCTATTTGGAAAAAAGGAGCATGTTGGCAAGATGAGGTCGTTGCCTGAAATATTGCTACGTACGTTTTCTTTTACAGCTAATGTAAAGGGGTCAAATGTACGTCTTAAGACCTTCCATGAGGCAGTTGGCTTGTCGCCATCTGGGTAGTTTGCATCTAACTCATGCCATATTCGATCTACATGATACATGGCACGCTGCAGTACTGGATGATGTGGCGCTACACCAAAGAGGCCATTTTGAAAGAGGATATGGCTTGCCCCAATGCCTCCACGCCAGGCAGGCTCTTCGCAGCATATTACGCTATCGAATTGGAGAAATGGTTCGAATGAAGTTAAAATTTCGCTATCGTGATCTGAATAAAAGCCTCCTAGCTCTTCTAGGATCGCATAGCGCATGAGATCTGATTTTTCTCCCCAGTTCGAGGAGAGGTTGATGAGGGGAGCCATGGCCTTAAAGTCATACTCAGATAGAAGCCTCTTTTGCATCCCTTTGATTGGAACGTTGCGCTCTTTATCATCGGTCCAAAAATAGAGCTCCCAAGTAGGATTATAGCGCTTCCATGATTCAACGTTGACGATAGATTCTTTAGGAAAGGGTTTTGGACCAAGCCAGATAAAATGGACGATGGAGGGAATCTTTGAAGGCGCTTTCTTTTGTAGGAAAGAGATTTTTTGTTGATACTGCTGTTCTAAAGTGTCAAGCATAGCCTCGTCATACAGGTCAAAAGCAAGGCCATCCTTATGTGGGTGAATACCTGTAGGAAGTATGCCCATCATTTCGCGAAATGTTGGTTTCATATATAGTTAGGATATGTTCTCTGATCCATTTTTTAGCGTTGTCGCCACGGCAATTTCCGTCTTTCTCGTCACATTCTTAGGGGCATATCTTCGAAAGAAGGGGCGCCTTTCAGACCAGGTCGATATGAATGTCATGTGGCTTGTGATCAACATACTCTATCCATCGCTTGTCGTCAACGCGATGCTCAAAAATCCAGCACTTGACAATGTAGAAAATATCTTTCTCCCTCCCGTAATGGGATTTTGTTCTGTAGTCATAGGCTTTATGCTGGGATTTTTACTTATACGAGTTGCAAAGCTCAAAAATGAGGGCGAGAAAAGAAGCTATCTCCTTGCTAATGCAATAAATAATTTTGGTTTTTTGCCAATTCCTCTTATCCTGGCGCTCTATGATAGGGAAACGCTTGGCGTATTATTTGTCCATAATATCGGCATTGACCTTGCGATTTGGTCCTTTGGTATTGTTGTAATCAGCAAGACAGTCTCTGTAAAACAAACGCTTAAGAGACTCTTAAATGCTCCTCTTTGTGCAATCACAGCCTGCCTCTTTTTGACCTATTTTGACCTTGATGAACATGTCCCAAGTTTTGTCTTTAAAACGACGCAGCTACTTGGTCAGGCCTCGATTCCCATGGCACTGATGCTCGTAGGCTCTCTCATGTATGATGCGCACAAAAATACTGGCTGGACAGATGGCATTAGGCTTGTCTTTACCTCTCTTGCGATACGGGTTATGCTTTTTCCGCTTTGCTACTTTGCACTTGTTTGGCTGATTCCAATGTCCTTAGAGCTAAAACGGGTAATGATCGTTGAGGCTGCGCAGCCTGCAGCTATGCTGCCTATAGTTTTAGCAAAACAATTTGGTCAAAGCACACAAGTGGCCTTTATCGTTCTTCTTGCAACGTCTGTTGCAAGTATCTTTACCATGCCTCTATGGATTGAGCTTGGAACAAGGTGGCTTTTATAACAGTACCACAGAGAGATGCAAAACTGCTATCTCTGTGGTAAGTCTTCTTTTATTTAGAGGCGATGATCTGGGTAAGCCAGCAGCCTGTTGACCGTATCGCCTGAACTTTCCAGCCGCTTGCTGTAAGTAGCTTGCAAAAGTCCTCTTTTGTTCGCTGCCTGCCGGGAATGCAGGCCATAAAGAGCGTATCAAATAAAAGCGCCTCTTCTTGGGGGAGCACCATTTCGTGGAGTATAAGTCTTGCATGATCGTCACTTGATCTATGTACGCATTTTAGGATATTGCCTACACTTTCATCGTCCCAGTCATGCAGCACGCGTTTAAAGTGGTAGAGATCTGCCTTTGGCACGCTATCAAAGAAGCTGCCGGCAACTACTTGTACATAACTGGATGCTTCTACGTCCTGCAATGTTTTAGGAAGGTCAAAGAGTATGCCGCTTGTTTCTGGATACTTTTGTACGAGCTGTTCTATAAAGTAGCCCTTGCCGCCGCCGATATCTGCCACTACGCATTTTGCTTTGATGCAATCAGCAAGAGCGGGAAGTAGGCTTGAGCTTTCGTACTCTGTCACAAAGGTCATGGCATCATCAAATAGTCTAACTGTCGCTCGATCAAGCGAATGGATGTACTCAAAGAAGGCCATTTTATTTGTTTTCTCAAACGGGACAATGCCATTTGTTATCGCTTCTTCAAGTGAGCCAAGGGCATTCCAGCGCTCTTTGGTTTCATGGAGTATGAATGCTTTGCATTTTGCTTCTACAAAGTGGGCCTCTGTTATCCCGACTTCATCTATGTGCCGCTTTATGCGCTCATCGCTAAAGAGGTTATTTTTGCAGGCGAGGTAGATGGCTCGTGAAAGAAGGTAGAGGCGGCTCAGTTTTTCAATAGGCCGCTTCATTTCAACGGAATCATCCTGAAGGGCAGAAAGTTCTCCATCTCCAAGCGCCTTCCATCGTCTATCTTGGTGTGAAATAATTTTGTTTCCTGAGCGGGCCTGAAGGAGGTCCTCTGAAAGCTCATTATTTCTGTAGAGCCCTGCACCCTCTTTGATAAATATATTCTTCGATGCTAAAAAGCTAAGCAGCCGGTCAAGCTGCCTTGGGTGATATATATTTTTTTTGCTCGCTATTGCATCTACTGTAAGAGGCCCATCTTGGAGCGCCTCAGCTACCTGAAGCTTTGCAGCTGTGTAAATACCTCTCGATAAAACAAAGCCCATATAGTGAGGGAAAACCTCTTTAAAAAACTGCTGTGAAACTACACTATTCATCCTTATTCTCCTTTTTTCACCTATTGTAATAAATGAGCTAAATATTGATAATATACCTAAAAGTTGATGTTTATTAACCATAGGTTAACAATGAGTAAATTTGAACGAATAGCTACTTTTGTGCGCGTATTTGAGGAGGGCAGTTTTGCAGCCTGTGCTAAACTGCTCAAAATATCCTCTGCAGCAGTAAGCAAACAGGTGAGTATGCTAGAAGAAGAGCTTGGCTTTACACTGCTTTATCGCTCGACAAGAAAACTCTCTCTAACAGATGCCGGCGCAATTTACTTTGAAAAAGCAAAAAAGATAGTCGAAGAGATGGCTCAAATGGAGATGCTTGCAGAGGAGATGCAGCAAGAGCCGTTTGGCAGGCTAAAAGTTGCAGCACAGCACCACTTTGCTCATATGCACATTATTCCGAGGCTAAAAGACTTTTTAGCTACATATCCTAAGATCTCACTTACTATAGAGCTGCTTGAGCGCTTTCCCGACTTAGAGCGAGAAGATATTGACATCGTGATAGGAATGAGCCGTCCTATCTCTCTTCATTCTATCCAAAAAACTATTAGCCGAACGCGCTATGTCTTTGCAGCAAGTCCAGGCTATCTCAAGGAATTTGGCATCCCAAAGGTGCCAGATGATTTACGAAAGCACCGCTATATAAACCATACGCTGCGAACACCCGTTCATATAACAAGGTTTTCAGATAACGAGGAGCTCTTTATAGAGCCCTACCTTTTGCTAAATGATACGATGGCTATGAAAAACTGTGCTGTAGCCGGCATCGGCATCGTAAAATTACATCACTATGCCGTTGCAAAAGAGCTCAAAGAAGGCACTCTTGTTGAAATACTTGGTGACTACAATGAGCCTGAGCAGCCTATTTATGCAAGCTATAGCCCGCACAAGATAGTGCCGAGCAAAATCCGTGCATTTCTTGATTTTTTTGTGTAGTGCAAGGTGAGGAGAGTGAGAGAGAATAAAAAATTAACCACAGAGGCACGGAGGCACGAGAGTAAGAGAGAGTAGAGTATTTATCTCTTTTCACTCTCTGTGTCTC